>JAZUDI010000035.1:0-22036 GCA_045639525.1 Paludibacteraceae bacterium
TTTTGTTTTTATGAAAATTTCAGTTCGTGAGAATCGAATATTTGCGACAATCCTGAATTTTTACACTCCTAAAAATCCATCCAATTCTCAACGAGTTAAAAAGAGGGTGTATCGCAACTTTATTAGTTTTGATACACCCTCAACATTTAATTTGTGAATTTTAATTGTTCTCCGTCGCGATCGACAATGATCGGTTGGTTGCGGTCCACACTTTGGGAGATCAACGCCTTGGAGAGCTCGTTGAGGAGCAATCTTTGCAAAGTTCTCTTGATAGGACGGGCACCGAACTGTGGGTCGTAACCCTCTTCCGAGATCAAGTTTCTTGCGTCATCGGTAACATTCAGTTCAATATCATTCTCTTTGAGTTGCTTGTACAAGCTACCGATTTGGATATCCACGATTTCTCGGGTATTCTCCTTGGTAAGAGGCGCGAACATGATGGTTTCGTCGATACGGTTCAAGAACTCTGGACGGATGGTCTCCTTCAAAAGGTTCAAAACCTCCTCTTTCGCCTCTGCGAAAACCTCCTCCTTGTTGCTCTCGTTCAACTTCTCGAACTTCTCGTTGATCAGTGCGGAACCTAGGTTAGAGGTCATAATGATGATGGTGTTCTTGAAGTTCACCAAACGTCCCTTGTTGTCGGTCAGACGTCCGTCATCCAAGACTTGTAACAAGACGTTGAACACATCCGGGTGTGCCTTTTCGATCTCGTCGAATAGTACGACAGAGTACGGTTTCCTACGGATGGCCTCGGTCAGTTGACCGCCCTCGTCATAGCCTACATATCCCGGAGGAGCTCCGATGAGTCGGGTGGCGGCGAATTTCTCTTGGTACTCAGACATGTCGATACGTGTCATCATGTTCTCGTCGTCGAACAACAACTCCGCAAGTGCCTTGGCCAACTCGGTCTTACCTACGCCGGTGGTACCCAAGAAGATGAATGAACCGATAGGTTTTTTAGGATCCTGCAATCCCGCGCGGCTACGACGCACCGCATCCGCTACCGCTGTGATCGCCTCCTCTTGGCCGACAACACGTTTGTGGAGTACCTCCTCCAAATGCATCAACTTCTCCTTCTCGCTCTGCATCATCTTGTTGACAGGGATGCCTGTCCATTTGGAGACAACCTCCGCGATATCCTCTTCATCCACCTCCTCATCGACGAGTGGGGCGTCGCTTTGGATCTTGCCCAACTCCTCTTGCGCCTTGGCGATGGTATCCTCCGCCTCCTTGATTCTGCCGTAACGGATCTCCGCTACCTTCCCGTAGTCGCCGTCACGCTCGGCTTGCTCGGCTTCGAAACGCAACTGCTCGATTTGTATCTTGCTCTGTTGGATGATGTTGATCTGCTCCTTCTCGGCCTTCCATTTGGCGAGTGTGTCTTGCACCTTCTCCTTGAGTTCGGCGATCTCCCGCTCCAATTTGTCCATCTTGGCGGTGTCGTTCTCCCTTTTGATGGCCTCCCTCTCAATCTCCAACTGTTTGATTTCACGCTGTTGTTTGTCGAGCTCCTCTGGTACGGAGTTGATCTCCAAGCGGAGTTTGGCGGCCGCCTCATCGATCAAGTCGATGGCCTTGTCCGGCAAGAAACGGTCGGTGATGTAACGGTTGGATAGGCGTACTGCGGCGATGAGGGCATCGTCCTTGATTCGCACCTGATGGTGGTTTTCGTAACGCTCCTTCAGTCCACGGAGGATGGAGATGGTACTCAACTCGTCTGGTTCGTTGACCATGACGATTTGGAATCTACGCTCCAAAGCTTTATCCTTTTCAAAATACTTCTGGTACTCGTCCAAAGTGGTGGCACCTACCGAACGGAGCTCTCCTCTTGCGAGGGCTGGTTTCAAGATGTTGGCTGCATCCATGGCGCCGTCACCCTTTCCTGCTCCCACCAAGGTATGGATCTCATCGATGAAAAGAATGATCTCTCCATTGGCTTTGATCACCTCGTTGACCACTGATTTGAGTCGTTCCTCGAACTCTCCCTTGTATTTCGCACCTGCGACGAGGGCTCCCATATCCAAAGAGTAGATCTGCTTGCTCTTTAGGTTTTCAGGAACGTCACCGCGCATGATACGTTGCGCCAAACCCTCCGCGATAGCGGTCTTACCAGTTCCTGGCTCTCCGATGAGGATCGGGTTGTTCTTGGTTCTTCGGCTCAAGATCTGAAGAACTCGACGGATCTCCTCATCCCTTCCGATGACAGGGTCGAGCTTGCCGGCTTGGGCGCGCTCGTTGAGGTTGATGGCGTAGTTCTTCAAAGCGTTGTATTTTTGTTCCGCTGCGTTGTCCGTCACTTTGTTGCCTTGACGAAGTTCGTCGACAGCCTCTTTGGTCTTGGCGTATTGGAGTCCTGCATCTTTCAATACACTGGATATTGGATTCTCCACGGCTATCAAGGCCAGTAGAATGCATTCGATGGAGACGTACTGGTCTCCCTCTTCTTTGGAAATCTCCTCCGCCTTTTTCAAAACTAGGTTGGAGTTGTTGCTGAGGTAAGAGTCTTGCGTGTCACCGGTCACTTGCGGGAATCGTTCGATCATCTTATCCGCCACAGCGTTGAGTTGATCCGCGTTCACATTGAGTTTGTTGAACACGAAACGGGTTACATTTTCGCCAACTTTTAAAATACCTTTTAACAAGTGGGCGGGCTCGATATGCTGTTGTCTATGGCTGGACGCGCAGTCGACAGCGGCTTGAATCGCCTCTTGACTTTTAAGTGTGTAATTGTTAAAGTTCATAACGTTTATATTTTTTGTTGACGATAGATGTATATCAAAACCTTTGCCAAAGCTTGCGATGTGACAAAATGGCAGATTCTTCGGACGGATGTGCGCCGAAATGGCTTATGTTTCATGCCCTTATCTGACGACATGGAACTATCGCTTCTTAACTCTTAATTCTCTTCACACCTCTGACTGCTTCCGCCTCTAGCGGATTCTCTGGCCAATAATGTTTCGGGTATCTACGTTTCAACTCCTTTTTTACTTCGAAATAGGTACCTTGCCAAAAACTGCGTAGGTCTTGGGTGAGTTGAACGGGTTTGAAGCCAGGGGAGAGGAGTTCCATCAGTACGGGTTGCGCTCCATCGTTGACGCAAGGCGTGTCAGTGAGGCCGAAACACTCTTGCAGACGGACGGAAAGGACGGGCACTTCTGCTCCCAGACGATAATCCACACGGATTTTACTGCCTGTAGGCACCGTGATATGGGTAGGCGCTAATCGATCTATCTCTAATTGTTGCTCATAGGTGAGTAGCGACCAGATGGCTGCTTTCAGATCAATCTTCTTGAATTCACTGGCGGTGGTCATCGCCTTGCCGTTATTCTCGGCGAAAAAGGGAATCCAATCCTCTCCACGCTTCAAGAAGGCCTCTGTGGATAAATCGGTGATCTCTAGTTCAGGATGCCAAGCGGCGACGGAGGCGATACGGATTTGCAACCGCTCCACCTCCTCGTTGAAATCGAAGATGCTTCGTCCCTCTTTTGGAGCGATTTCGCAAAGCTTTTGGAAGATACGTTCTTTCTCAATGTTTCCTAGTGGTTGACTCTCCACCACGATATTGCCAATTCGTTTCTCCTGTTGCATCACTAATATGCCTCGTTTGTTGTCCCAAGAGAGATTCTCTTTGGTGCGTAGCATGGGTTGTAGGTCCTTTGCTTCTACAGGGGAGGCTAGGAATACATTTCCGCTTGAGGCGTTCATGGCGGCGATGGCCAACCATTTGTGGGAGGAGAGGGGATCGCTTTGGGAGATACGAGCCGTACTGCCGTTTGCCATCCTATATTTCCCGCAACCATCCATCTCTACGGCTACTCTTTCCGGGTAGGCGTTCGCGATGAGCATACCTACCTCGTGAGGGTAGGGCGTTTCGTTATCTTCCTTGGCGTGACTGTGTTTTCTGTACTCTTGGGCAACTTGGATGATGCGGTTCCATTTGCCGTTCTCCTTTCTCCTTCTGCTATTGCGCAATTGAATGATGCGTGAATTGATGTCCACGTCATTTTCCCGGTCCATCGGATCTTTCTCCTCCACCAAGGCGGCGATATCAGCGGCCAATGGTTGTAGATTTTGGTGGACGGAGGATAGTAGCATCTTGGCGATGCGTGGATGACAAGGTAATTCTGACATCTTTTCCCCTATTTCAGTGACTTTGCCGGATTCTTCTATGGCCCCCAAAAGCGTTAATAGGTGTCTGGCATGCGCGACATTGCCTGCGGGTGGAGGTGTCAGCCAAGGGAGTCTCTCCGCATTGCTTTCACCCCATACGGCGACGCTTAACAGGGTGGATGATAGGTCCGCCGATAATATTTCAGCCTCTCTGGTATTCTCCATCCGATGCTCGGTGGCGAGGGTCCATAGTCGATAGCAATTTCCTTCGCTTACGCGCCCGGCACGTCCGGTGCGTTGGGTAGCCATATCCAGGGATATGCGTTGGGTGATAAGATGGCTCAAGCCGTTCCGTTGGTCGTAGACCATGGTACGGCACAATCCTGCGTCCACCACGTTTTTTACACCCTCTATGGTCAGTGAGGTCTCCGCAATGGAGGTGGCTAACACCACCTTTCGCTCTCCATTCCGGGAAGGGGCGATGGCGCGTTGTTGCTCTTGCGGGGAGAGTAATCCATAAAGTGGGTAGATGTGAGTCTCTCCTAATGCGTTGCCCAATAATTCTTGGCAGCGGAGGATTTCTCCTTGCCCGGGTAGAAAGGCTAGTATGTCCCCCTTTTGTTCCGAATGAGCCTTGCGTACATAGTGTGCCACAAGTTCTGCCGCATTCTCAGGGGTGGCCTCCTCTTCAGAATGGATGATATTCACGGGGAACATGCGGCCTTCGCAATCGACGATGGATGCCTCTAACTCTTTTCCGATGGTTGTCGCGTCAATGGTGGCGGACATGATGGCAATGCGTAGGTCAGGGCGGATAATCTGCTGGATTTCCCTGGTAAGGGCAAGCGCCACATCCGAATTGAGGCTGCGTTCGTGGAATTCATCGAATAAAACTGCGGAGACCCCTTCCAACATGGGGTCGTTGATCAACATGCGGGTGAGGATTCCTTCGGTCAATACTTCGATGCGTGTTTCTGCTGATACCTTCGTTTCAAATCGTACCCGGTAGCCGATGGTAGCCCCTACCTCTTCACCGATTAGGTGAGCCATACGCTCCGCGATTTGTTTGGCGGCGAGACGACGTGGTTCCAACATCAATATCTTCCCTTCTTTCCCTAATCCTTGGAGAATGGTAAGAGGCAGAAGCGTGGATTTACCAGCTCCTGGCGCTGCTGTGATGATGAGACGGTTCTTCTCCTTGAGCAGTTGGCTCACACGCTCTGATATCGCGTAGGCGGGTAGTTGGAGAGCTTCGGGGTGGATCGTCATGATTGTTCGCTGTGTTTTACAAGTTCTTAATCTCCGCTATGGATATTTTGGTGATTTGGGAGATAGTCTCAATGTCTATGCCGTTACTTTTCATGGCTTGGGCGGTAAGGATGATACCTTCCTTGATACCCTTCTTCATTCCCTCTTCCAAGCCTCTGTCATATCCGTATGTTTCCGCAGTGCCTTCGTCGGAGAGAATTTTCAGTTCTGCTTCGTAGCGTGCGTACTCTTCGTCGGAAAGCGCTGATACACGAGCTTTGTCAATGAGAACTTTCAATTCATCATCTGCTCGATCGTATATTTCGGGATTGATATATTCCATTTTGCCCAAGTTCTTGATAATGTCTAGCCAAATATCTTTGATGGAAGGTTTTCGACCACCCTTTTGAAGGTTGAAATGTGGGAGAGAGATGAAGTATTTTCGCATTCTGTCCCAAAAGATTTTTTTCGTCTTGAGGTTACATTCCGCTGTCTGCGTAATGATTTCCGTAAGTTCTTTCATTGGCACCCCAAGGATAAAGACCCCTATGAGACGGGGAATGTCGCTCTTCCTTTTGCTCCATACTACACCTTTCTCGATGTGCCTTCCCATCAACTGACAAAGGTAGTAATTTGCTCGTGTTTTAAAATATCGATGGCCGTAATTTTGCATCTCCACAATTACTTCGTCTCCATTCTTCATCCTACAGTGTAGATCGAATGTCACTCCGTGTTGTTTCTCCCGTTCCATCAAATGTTCAACATTCTCAAAGGTGAGACTTTCTATTGTTCCATACTCTTTTCCTATGATTAAATTAAGGAATCGTTTCATAATTCTCTCGTCGCTAAAACATCTTTTAAATCCGAAATCGGTTCTTAAGTCAATAAATACAGGTCTTTTGCTATACATAAAACAAATAGATAAATAATAATTTTAAAGTAGATGAACTCGATGGCAAATGTAATGATAATTTTTTATTGTGTATATTTTACAATTATTTTATTGTGGTCATCTTCTCTAAATATATAAACAACAAGGGGAAACATCACTGCCTCCCCTTGTCAAGATTCATAATAGTGTTTGTTTTCCAGAGTTTATTTCTTCATTATTTTTGTCGTTTTTCCATTTGTCTTCAATACATAGAGACCAGCCTTCCAAGCCTCTCCAAGGGTAGTGGTTCCGTAAGCCTCGCCTCTTTCGATGGTTTGGCCTATTGTGTTCACCACTTCATATTCTCCCTCCGCGGTGAAAGTGAAACTCTCCTCGAATGGGTTAGGGTAGAGGGCGATGGTGGAGATTTCTACCTCCTCGACCGCTGTTCCCTCGATCTTGCAATCGGTATTGTCCACGAAGCATTTCCATGAGCTGGAAGTCGCGTTCTCCGCTCTCTCTCCGTAGATGATACCCAATCCGACGGTACTCATGTAGACGCGTCCGTAGGTATTCCAGTCTCCAATGACGAACTGTCCGTTACCAGGACCTCCGAATTGGTGCTCCTCGTCGTTGATTCTTAACCACTTCTTTCCGTAATCGTTGGAGATGTAAAGGCCTGTTCCGTCGTTATTGGCAGCACCCCAGATGTAGATGGCATAGTCGCTATCCTTTCCCTTGCCGACACCGACTGCGGTACAGTTGCTGACGCCAGCTACCTTTGTAAAGCTCTCTCCGTGGTTGTCCGAGAAGAACAAACCGTTTCCGCTACCTGGTGCGTAAACCACTCCCTCTTTGCCCGCCACGATGGCGATACGGCCGAAGTCTCCGTTGCTGAGAGCTTGTGATTGGAAGGATACACCGTAGTCCGTACTTCTGTAGAAGGTGCCCTTACCGCCTGCATAGACGTATGCGTCGTTCTCTGGATCCACTTGGATGTGGGTAGCCTTGTCTGTACCGCTGATCTTGGTCCATGCGGAACCGTTGTTGTCAGAGTAGTAGATGCCAGACTCGCCTGGGCCAGGGATGATGAAGAATCTGTACTTGCCATTCACCTTGGCGATGGCGCATTTTCCTTCGTTGGAAGACATAGGCGCACAGTTGTCGCAGTATGGATTGCGGTAGCTGTAGTCGGTACCGCCACTACACTTTTTCCATCCGTCGTGGCCGCTCAAGGTGTAGTAGAAACCTGTATTGGCCATACGCATCATCACCTTAGGGTCCTTGCTGTAGTAGTTGATACCACCGGATGTTCCTGGTGCTGGGTTATGGATAGGGGCGAACTCGTGGATATCCTTGTGGATGAATCCGGTGTAGTCACCGATCACCGACATGAGATCACCGCCAGGGACGCTGACCAAATCCAAGGCTACCGTCTCCTCCAATCCGTTCACATCGAAGTAGAAGGTTGGCTTTCCTTTGCACCAGATGTTGTTGCAAGTGAAGATACCGTTTCCGGAAGTGGTGGAGATCTTGTTGTCGTCCGTTGGGTCGAAGCAGAGGCTGCCGCTCCAGTGGATCGCGTAACCAGGAATCCATGTCACACCATTGTTGGTGAGGGTCATATTGTTCTTCAGACAACGCCAACTTTTTCCGCCATCCTCAGAGGTCCAGTAGATATCTCCGTTGGCGCTTGAACCGTTATCCCATGCTTGTGGTTCCCATGTGTTGTTGGTGGAAACCACCAATTTGTTGGCATCCTTCGGAGATACTGCCACGTCACCTAATCCATATTGTTCGCTTGGAGAGATGTTCTCCGCACTCTTGGTATTAGGATTGTATCGGTAAACGGCTCCTTTGGCTCCGCTAACGCATGCGCTGGAGTAGGCGATGAGCAAATTTCCGTTGGGATCCATCTTCATTCGGCAAGGAACATATTGGGTTGGCAATTGAGCGACTGCGTTCCAACTTGAACCGCCATCCTCTGATACATATACATTGGATGCGTTGGTGCGGGAGATGCCGACGAATATTCTTTGGGTTTTGCCCCCAGATTTTTTGCTTCCATCAAAAACGATGGCGGTTGTTCCGTTTTGGTCTGGTGTCGAGGCGTATTGTTTGTTTTCCCAACTAGGCCAATTGACACTGGAAGTATATACGCCTTTTAACGAAGAGACGGCGCTCCAGCTTTTTCCTCCGTTTTCACTCTTGATGAGCGGGTTGTTGGCGCGTCCTCCGCAGTAGATGATATCGCTGTTATTAGGGTCTACCGCAATTCTCTCTCCGCAGTTACGTCCTTGTCCGTTACCATGCGCGAAGATGAGGGAGGTCACATCGGATGTGTTGAAAGTTTTTCCACCATCCTTGGAGTACATCACCGCTGTCTTTTGCGCGCTGAAATATTGGCAACCGCCCAACATATAGATGTTGTTCTCGTTTTGTGGGTCGATGGCCAAGGCTTCGATGCTCAATAGACCTTTGTCATCTTCCGAGATGAAGTTGGTGATCGGTTTCCATGAACAATCCGCGTCATTCCACTTGTAGGCTCCGCCCACATCGGTACGCGCGTATTTGGATTTGCCGGAGGCGATGATGCCAGATACGAATCCGCCACCACCGATGGCCAAATTGCCGTATGAGTAAGCTACATAAGTAGATGGATCTTTGGGCATGGTCTTATTGCAATCCACCGCATCGTTTTGGTTGGATACGAAACGGATATTGTCGATGTACATCATGCCGCTCTCGCCGCCCAAGGCGATCAAGACCTCATCCTCGCTTAAATTTTGGTCGGTGAAGTCAAAATAGACAGTGGTCCAGACGCTACCCTTAGCAGGTTGGTAAAGATTCACTTTCGCTTTGTTGGAATAGGCTTTCACCGTAATGTCCGCAGGCGACAATACATCCACCGCCAATAGTTGAGAACCGATTTCAGAACCACAGGCGAAAGAGACACCACCATAATTGGTGATCTCCATTTTCAGACAATGCTCACTGGTGTTACCGCAGGCGTGGGGATTTTCGACAATGGATTTCTCTGTTCCCCAACCACCAGTCGGAAATTTACCGTCTTCGAAATCATACAGTGTCTTGGCATTCACACCAAGTTGTGTGAAGGCGAGTAAGGCTATGATTACATTTGTTTTTCTCATGATAATATGGTTTATGCTTGACAATCGTATCCTGTTCACGATGCAAATATATTTGAAATGTTTTTATGTGTTACACCCGTTGTGTCGATTGGAACAAAAGTGTTTCCTTTTGGCATAAAAAGACAAATGGAGAGCGGTGAATTCGCCTTTTTTTATGATTTTGAACCAAGAATATCCCTCCCTGAAACGAATTTAAAAAAGGGAACGTGGTGCGCTTATGCTATTAATTTGGAAATGTTTGCTATATTTGCCCATACAACGACCTGTGATTAAAGAGGTGAAGTTTGATTGTTGGAATTTAATAGTTTATTCCTATGGACAAAGCAAAGAATAGAATTGAATTTGAAGAGCTGCTCCGTTCGACGCAGCGTGATGGTGTGGAGGATATGTTGGCGTGGTTGAATGAAAATAATTTTTTTGAGGCGCCTGCCTCTTCCAACCACCACTTAAATGTGGAGGGCGGTTTGGTGCAACACTCATTGAATACCTGTCATGCGGCTTTGGCTGTGTGGGAAGGAATGCAAAAGTTGGAACCCTCGTTGTCCAGTGAGGTGAGCCGTGACAATGTGATCATTGCCAGTTTGCTGCATGATGTTTGCAAAACAGACATCTATTTCCGCTCCGTGAAGAAGAAAAAGAATGCGATTGGCGTCTGGGAAGATGTGGAGGGATATAAGGTTTCCTATAAGAATTTCCCGATGGGACATGGGGAGAAGTCTGTTATCCAGATCCTTTGTGCGGGGTTGGAGTTGACTGAGGATGAGATGTTGGCGATTCGTTGGCACATGGGTGCATGGGGAATCAACATGAATAGTTTTGAGGATGAGCGTTGTTACGACACCTCCCGTAAACTCTATCCGTTGGTTTCAATCATTCAGGTGGCGGATGGTTTGGCGGCCTCTATTTTGGAACGCAATAATACCGATTTGGATGAGTTGTAGATCGTAAGTCATAGTTGGGCGGATAACGCCTCTCTTTCAGCCTCGAAATCGATCCAAGGCATCGCCTGGGCTATGGTTTCGAGGTTTTCTTTTGTCTTTTGGATAAATCGTTTGTGGCTATCGCAGTCGGGGTTGAATGGGCGATGGTTGATCGCCTCCCGTAACTTTTGGATGGCGCTCATTTGCGCCATGGTCTCAGGCGTCATTCGAGTCTCCGTGAATTTCTCCCAAATGTACTGGATAGCCAATTCGTTGGGGTGGATCATGTCGTTGGCGTAGAATCGGTAATCCCTCAGTTCGTCCATCATGATCTCGTAGGCGGGAAAATATTGGATATCCCTGTGCGACTCTTGTACGATGCCTGTTGCCAGCAGTAGGGTGGATTTGCTCAATTGGTTCTCGTGCGCGCCATCCTTCCAGTGTCGGATAGGACTCACGGTGAAGGTGATTTTTGCGGTTGGGTTGAGGCTACGGATCAGTTGGATAGCCCCGTTCAGGCTCTCCACACATTCCGTCATATCGATTCTCCTTCTGGAGAAACGCTCTTGGGGTTCTTTGTGGCAATTGGCCACCACGCCGCCATCCGCCAATTCATAGATCCATGCGGTGCCTAAGGTGATGAATATATGAGAGGCCTCACGCATAAAGCGGTGTGCGCTCTCTAACGCTTGGTTGGCGTTCAAGAGGAAATCCTCCTCGCTCAGTCTGGCGAATTTGCTGTGGAGGTGGAAACTGTTCCACACGCCCTCTTTGCAGAAGAGATCCGTATGGTCGAATTGTTTGAATGAGACGATCCTTTTGACGCTCGCTTGAATGGAGCATGGGTTGAAGAGTATGCCGAGCGGATTGTTGGAAACGCTGAATTTCAACGCATCCAGCCTGTTTCCGATGTTCTCGGAAAAACAAGAGCCGAACATCATGATCTTACTCTTGTAAGTGATGTCCGCCTCTTGCTTTATATGGATCGGTGTGCTAAACTGCATGAGTTACGCTTCTGTTACTCTCCTGACATAGCCTTGAGCAACTCATCCATGTTAGGGCTGAGGATGATCTCGGTACGTCTGTTCTTCGCGCGGGCCTCTGGTGTTTTCGCGGGATCGACAGGAACGAACTCGGCACGGCCGCTGGCTGAGATTTGAGAAGGGCTCACGTTTTTGTTGGCGATGAGGATACGGACAATCGCGGTAGCGCGCTTAGCGCTCAAATCCCAGTTGTCCTCCACGCTGGCGTTGGGCTTTAATGGCACGTCGTCGGTGTGTCCCTCAATCACGATGTTGATATCCTTATTCTCCGCGATGAAGTTGGAGAGTTTGTTCAGTGCATTGGCGCCCTTGGCGTCCACATCCCACTTTCCGGATTTAAAAAGTAGTTTTTCGTCGAGTGACACATAGACCTTACCGTTCTTGTTCACTACCTCGATTCCGTTGCCTTCATATCCCTTCAAGGCTGCCGAAACACGGTTCTTCAGCCCCTTCATCATACTGTCTTGTTTGTCGACAAGGCTTTGCAACTCAGCTAAGTTCTTCTCTTTCTCTTTGAGTACCTTCTCTGATTTTGTCAAAGCGTCCTCGCGGGCTTGAAGTTTCTCTTGTGATTTTTGAAGGTCTGCCAATAGAGATTTGATCTCCTTGTCGCTGGATGCGCTGTTCTTGGTGAGACGATCGGAGAGTTGGTTGTTGAGTGCCTTGAGGTCCTTGTTCTCCAAATTCATTTGGTGAAGGGCTTTGGATCTTGCGACGGAGTCCTCCGCCATCTGGTTGATCTTTTTATGGGAAGCGGTAGAGTCACGCAATAGAGCGGCTAAATGTTTGTTCGCCAAGTCTAATTTTTCCGCATACTCCTTGTTGCTCTTTTGACTGGCTGTCAAATCATTCAAAGTTTGGTTCAATGTCTTTTTAGAGGCGCATGATGCGAACATCGCACCCATTAACATGAATAAGAAAATTTTTTTCATATTGTTTTTTAATTAGTGTTCCGTTTTTTTTGTCTTCTTTTCCCGAGAATCTCTTTGGCAAATTTAAAAAATTTTTAATTTTGTGAAAACGATAAAACGATTTAATTATGAATATTCGTGTAGGACAAGGTTATGATGTCCATCAATTCGCGGATAATCGTGAATTGTGGTTGGGAGGTATATTGATTCCGAGTGAGAAGGGACTGTTGGGCCACTCTGATGCGGACGTGTTAATCCATGCGATCTGTGACGCTTTGTTGGGCGCTGCGCATATGCGTGATATCGGCTATCATTTTCCAGATACATCCGCCTCTTATGAGAATATCGACAGTAAAATCCTTTTGAAGAGGGTAGTGGCGATGTTGGCGGAGAAGAACTATTCCATTGTCAATGTGGATTCCATTATTTGTGCGCAGGCTCCTAAGTTGAGCCCATACATCGATCAGATGTCTGAATGTCTGGCGCAGGTGATGGGGGTAGAGGCTGATTGTGTCTCCGTAAAGGCCACCACAACCGAACATTTGGGATTCGTAGGACGCAAGGAGGGAATCGCCGCTTATGCGACGGTCCTTGTAGAAAAGCGTTGAGAGATCTTCTATCAAACGATAATAAAAGTTCCTTTATTTGTTATCGTAACTCTTACGAATTTTTTTCGCTTCGCTGATGACTTTGGCGATAGCGTTCCTCAAGGTATTGAACTCTTTGTTTGATACCTTTTCTTTGTATTGTTCGTCGCGCTCCAAAATGGTGAGTTTCTCGATAATCTCCTTTTGTTGTAGGGTACGGAAGAGCGGCAACATCTTGTGGGCATAGTGTTTGATATCCTCCATTTTGTTTGCCTTCCAAGCCTTGAAGAGGTGATCCACGTTCATGGTGCTCTCCTGGATGAATGAGTCGAGGATCATCGCCTCTGATTCCTTATCTCCGCAGGCGTAGCCGAGAAGGCCGCTGAACGGATCCTCCGTTTGTTGTTCTGTCGTTACTTCGGCAGACTCCTTCTTTTCGTCTTGCCTCTCGCCCAAGGCGTGCAGACGGACGGTCTCTCTAAGTTGTTGTGCGCTGAATGGCTTGCAGATGAATCCGTTGAACCCTTGCTCTTTGATGTTCTCCTCGGAGATATCGGCTCTTGCGGAAAGGGCGAGGATTGGCAGTGTGCCTGAATTCTTGATGTGTGGTGATTGTCTGATCAACTTCACGAACTCGAAACCGTTGATGCTTGGCATTTGGATATCGGTCAATATGATGTTGATCTCCTCCCGCTCCATGGTCTTCAACGCCTCCATCGGATCCTTTTGGGTGAAGACGGTGATGTTCGACTCGTGGCTAAGCACCTCGGAAACGAGTGTCAATTGGGTATCGTCGTCGTCCAAAACCAATACGTTGATCGGAGTGGATGCTTGGTCGGATAGATTCTGTTCCTCCTCCGCACTCTTTCCCAACGGAAGGGTAACGATGAATGTGGTGCCCTTCTCCAATTCACTCTCCACTTGGATGTCGCCTCCGTGAAGGGAAACCAGTTTGTGGACAATGCTGAGTCCTAAACCTGAGCCCTCTTGTTGGGTGTGGTCTTCTCGGACGATACGCTCATACTCCTCGAATATCTGCTCCTTGTTCTCTTCGCTGATGCCGATACCTGTGTCGGCTACCTTAATGGTGAGGTTATAGCTGTTGTCGCTCTCCTCCACATCCGCATAGATGGAAACCTCGCCCAGTTCCGTGAACTTGATAGCGTTGGATACCAAATTGTTGCAGATTTGTTGGATGCGGATCACGTCTCCCTTGATCTTATCAGGGGTTCCACTCACGCTATGATTCAATTTCAACCCCTTCTTCTCGGCGATAGGTTTGAAACTCATATAGGTCTCTTCAATCATCTCCTTGACAGAGAATAGGGTAGGCTGTAAGGCGATTTTTGAATACTCCAACTTGTTGAAATCCAATATATTGGTGATGAGTTGGAGCGTTTGGTTGGAAGATTTCCGGATGCTGGACATGTAGTATTGCTGCTTCTCCGAAAGAGGCGTGTTGTCCATCAGCTCCATGTAACCTATGGCTGAACCCAAAGGCGCCTTCATGTCATGGGTCAGACTGATCATCATCTTCTCCTGTTGTCTGTTTTTCTCTTCCAACAATCTTCTTAACTCCCTGCTTTTGCTGATGTCGTTGAATAAAATCCAGCAGAAAAGGAGGATAAGCACAATTGCCAATACCGTGAAGTAACGAAGCGTCTCTGCGGTTTGAGCCAAAGTGAGGTTCTTACGCGCCTTCGCCTGTTGCATGGTGACTCGGTTGTCGAATTCGATCTTTCCGAGGATGGATTTCGTCTGTTTGGTGATGTTGTTGTTGTTCTCCCGAAGCGTGTTGATTTGCGCTTGGATCGCCTTGTCTGTACGGTACTTTTCGCTACGGATTTTCACCTTGATATCGTCCAAAATACTTTGCGCGCTATCGGTTGGATTGTAGTAGTAGGCCAGTGAGTCGAGCCATTTTTGCTCCAGTCCCAAAGCGGTGATGGTGGTGTCTATCGGACCTGATCCGTTGCGGGAGAAGGCCTCCGCGAGGCGTTGGAAAAAGTTGCCTCTTTTCGCGTGTCTCTTTTGGATGAGCGTGTCCAGTTTTTGGGAGGTGAGGTTTTTCTTGTTGGCGTAGTTTTTCATGTCGTCGTTAGCCAACATTGTCTTGATGTTCGCTTTGTAAAGCTTTTCCAAATTGTCGCGGTTGGTCAATTTGGTCAGTTCCACCAAGTTCTCCTCCTTCTGTTTCAGAAGGCCTGACACACTGTCCAAGGATTGGATCTGAAATGAGTCGGTAAGGACGGTTTTCAATGTGTCCATCAAAATCTCCGCCACCTCCACTTTCTCTTTGTAGAGGTTGAAATCGTTCGTGTCCACCAACATAGGACCGATGTGGTTCTCTGCGTGAAGCAGTTCCGTAAGGATGCTATTGACCAGTTCCTCCTGTTGTTGGTAGGTGGTCTGCTCGCCTATTTCGTCGGTAATGGATTTGGTGTTCTTATAGACGAAATAGATGCTTCCCGCGCCGATGGCGACAAGAATCAGGTAACTGATGGCTACCTTTAAAACGGTTGATTTGTCCTTATCCCTCACCATGAGAATTACGCCATGTTAAAATTACTCCATGTTGTAGTGTTTCATCTTGTTGTAGAGCGTCTTGCGGTCGATTTTAAGCATAAGGGCCGCCTTGCTCTTGTTGTTGTTGCACATCTCAAGCGCCTTCATAATCTTGCGTTTCTCATACTCCTCGTTGTGAAGGGCCGCGTTGTCGCTCATATTGCCGGTCTCACTGATGATTTCGTCTGGCAAGTGGTTGGTCTTGATGTATTTCTCCTCGCATAGCATGGCGGCGCGTTTGATGACGCTCTTCATTTGACGGAGGTTACCTGACCATTGGCACTTCTTTAATGTGGCGATGCAATCTTCGTCGAAACCGATGATCTTCTTCTCCAATTCGTCGTTCGCCTCTTCAAGGAAATTCTCCGCGAAGAGGATGATGTCCTCGTCACGTTCCCGTAGGCTTGGCACTTGGAGCGATACCTCGTTGAGGTAACGGTGGAACTCCTCGCTGAATTTATTCTCGCGGATGAGTTTGTATAGATTCTCGCTGGAAGAGGCGATTACACGGACATTGACCTCCTTTTCGGTCATGCTGCCGATGGGTTTCACCCTCTTGATTTTGAACGCAAGCATCAATTGTTCTTGGATATTGATAGGAAGCGCGTCCACATCCTCTAAGAAGAGGACACCTCCCATGGCGTCGGACAACAAGCCGAGCTCCTCTTTTTGCGCGCTGACGGTGCCGAAGAGTCTCTTCGGAAGGTCAGCCTCTGGAATCTCTTTGCAGTGGACGGTGATGAACGGACGGTCCTTGCGCGCGCACTTCTCGTGGATCAGTTTGGCGACATGTTTTTTTCCGGTGCCCGTCTCTCCTGTGATGAGGGTGCTCATCTCGGTGGAGGCAACCCTGTTGATCACCTCTATGAGTCGTTTGGATGCTAAACTGTTTCCTGTGATGTAAACAGCCCCCTTTTTGGCACTCTTGGAACTCTCCGCCTCTTGCTCCTTCATGACAGCGGTCATCTTCTCGAAAAGGATCTCCGGTTTGATAGGTTTTGGAATGTAATCCTTTGCGCCGATCTTCATACACTCCACTGCGCTTTGGATCTCGGCGTAGCCTGTCAGAATGATGAATGGCGTGTCGATTTTCCGCTCTTTGGCCCATTTCAGTAAACTCATGCCGTCCTCATCCGGTAAACGAAGGTCGGATAATATGATATCATATTTCGTTGCGGCCATTTTTACCTTGGCGTCACCAACGGTAGGGGCGCTCTCTACGGCGAATCCTTGCTTCCCAAGCCAAGTCCTTAGCATGAGGCAGAATGTTAAGTCGTCTTCTACAATTAATATTTTTTTCATATTAGTTACGAATTTCTGATAAAGCATGCAAATGTAATCATATTTATGAATTCTTTTGGTTTATTTTTAAAAAATATAGATATTTGCAGTTATGATTTCGATGATATTAAAAGGGTTGTTAATTGGTGTCATCGTCTCCGCCCCAGTGGGTCCGATTGGAATTCTTTGCATTCAAAGAACGCTGAATGGAGGTAAGGGACATGGCATTTCTACGGCTTTAGGAGCGACAGCGTCGGATTTGCTGTATGCGATTATTGCCGCCTTTAGTATGTCGATGGTGGTGGATTTTATTGATTCCCACCGTTTTATACTTAAAATCATTGGAACTATTTTCGTATTTTTCTTTGGCTTTTATACCTATGCCACAAACCCGGTGACTAAGTTGAAGAAGATGCGTGGCGGCAATCAAAACTACATTCAGGATTTTGTCTCTTCGTTCTTGTTGACGGTGACCAATCCTTTGGTAATCTTCTTGTTTATTGCCCTCTTCACCAAATATTCCTATTTGACAGGCGTGACCTCCTTTGCGGAGACTATTCTGGGAATTCTGTTCATCTTGATGGGCGCCTGCTTTTGGTGGACGGCTGTGGTGGGAACGGTCAGCCATTTCAGGGATCGTTTCAATATGCGTGGACTCTATGTCGTCAACAAAGGTACCGGAATTTTGCTGATGTGCATCGCAGTCATCAGTATCATATATTTTATCATCGATCAGTACTACCCGTTTGTTTTTGATCAGGTTTCTATACTGTCATCTATATAGGTAGATAGTGCTCAAAATAGTGCTTATGGAAATTAAGAAAGCGATATATCTTGAGAGTAATTCGGATTGGAGAAAATGTCCGAAACACAATAAGCCGGAATTCGCCTTCATTGGTCGTTCCAATGTGGGAAAATCCTCTTTGATCAACCGCCTGGCGAACCATAAGGATCTCGCGAAAACATCATCCAAGCCAGGAAAGACGCTATGCATCAACCACTTCTTTATGAACGAAAGTTGGTACTTGGTGGATCTGCCGGGTTATGGCTTCGCGAAAATCAGCAAGGATGGACGCGACAAGTTGGATAAGATGATCAAGAGTTATGTGCTTCAACGGGAGGAGTTGGTGAACCTTTTCGTTTTGGTCGATTCCCGTTTGGATCCCCAGCAGATAGATCTTGACTTCCTCGAGTTTTTGGGGGTGAACGGTGTCCCTTTTTCAGTGGTCTTCACCAAGGCGGATAAGTTGTCGAAGGGAAAGTTGGCCGAGAATATCCAGGCATACAAGACCAAATTGGAGGAGCAGTGGGAGGAGTTGCCTCCTATCTTCATCACCTCCTCGGAGACTGGACAGGGAAAAGAGGAGTTGTTGGATTATATAGATTCGATTAATCAATCATTAGCGGAGCAATGATCGTTATATATTATCTTTTTTACGCATTTGTTTGGCTGATATCATTTTTGCCTTTGCAGGTGTTGTACCTCTTCTCGTATGGTATCTATGGGTTGTCCTACTATGTGGTGAGGTATCGCCGCAAGGTGGTGCGTCAAAATTTGCTCAACTCCTTCCCTGAGAAGTCGTTGGAGGAGATTGTAAAGATAGAGAAGGGGTATTACCTCCATTTCGCCGATGTGGCGGTTGAGACGATCAAGTTGATGCATATCTCGGATGACGAGATCGCGCGCCGTATGGTATTCACCAATCCGGAGGTGATCAATCAATTCTGCGACAATGGGAAGAGTGCGGTTTTGCTCCTTGGCCACTATGGCAACTGGGAGTGGATTCCTTCGTTATACCTCAACTACGATGGTCTCATCGGCGGTGAGTTGTACCGACCGTTGAAGAATAAGTTCTTTGATGGTTTCTTCTTGAAGTTACGTTCCAGATTCGGAACCGTCAATATTCCCAAGAACGACGCGCTCCGTACCATCGTGGGGTACCGTAGGGAGAACAAGGTATTCGCCTTGGGATTCATTGCCGACCAGACGCCTTCGAAGAACAATCTCCATTATTGGCATACTTTCCTCAACCAGGATACTCCATTCTTGACGGGGCCGGAGCGTATCGCCCGTTCAGGTGGCTATGCTGTGATCTATTTTGATGTCAAGAAATTGTCAAGAGGCTATTACGCCTGTGATATGATAGTCATTACAGACGATGCGAAAAAGACAGCTGAGAACGAGATCACGGATAAATACGTGGAGTTGTTCGAGCAAACCATCCGAAGAAACCCATCCTACTGGTTGTGGTCTCATAAAAGATGGAAACATAAAAGGGTAGAGCAGGCATGAAAAAGATAGCGGTCGTAATATTGAACTGGAATGGAAGGACTATGTTGGAGAAATTCCTCCCTTCCGTCTGTGGCTTTACCCGCGGAGAAGATGTGGTCGTGGTGGTGGCGGATAATGGCTCTACCGACGATTCAATCGCTTTCGTGAAGGAGCATTATCCGGAGGTACAGTTGGTCGTGTTGGACAAAAATTATGGATTCGCTGAAGGGTATAACCGCGCGTTATCTCAGTTGGATGCTGAATATTTCCTTTTGCTCAACTCCGATGTGGAGGTGACGGAGAATTGGTTGGATCCGATGCTTGCCTATATGGAGGAGCATCCTGACGTGGCCGCGTGCCAGCCTAAAATCAGGGCTTTTCATCAAAAAGAATCATTTGAGCATGCCGGGGCGTGTGGCGGTTTTCTGGATAAGTACGCTTTCCCTTTCTGCCGTGGACGAATATTCGCCCATGTGGAGGAGGATAGGGGACAGTATGATTCGGTGGCGGATATCTTTTGGGCCAC
The DNA here is from genome assembly GCA_045639525.1 of Paludibacteraceae bacterium. Classification (GTDB taxonomy): domain Bacteria; phylum Bacteroidota; class Bacteroidia; order Bacteroidales; family Paludibacteraceae; genus UBA1181. The sequence continues at coordinate 19,487 of JAZUDI010000035.1, forward strand.
TGGCGCCGCGATGATGATCCGATCGGATCTCTATTGGTGGGCCGGCGGTTTGGATGGTAAGTTCTTCGCACACATGGAGGAGATCGACTTGTGTTGGAGATTACGTAGCCGAGGACGACGTATCGTCTGCATTCCTGAAAGTGTTGTCTATCATGTGGGAGGCGGTACCTTGAATGTGGAGAATCCGAGAAAGACCTTCTTGAATTTCAGAAATAATCTTTTGATGATCTATAAGAATGTGCCGGAGAAGTACCTTCGAAAGGTGATGGTGGCGCGATTCTTTTTTGACCATATTGCGGCATTGCAATATTGCTTGAAGGGTGACTTCTCTAATGCGAAGGCGATTCTGCGCGCAAGGCGGGAGTTCCGTACGCTTCGACCTTCCTATGAAGAGGTTCGTAAGGGCAATCTCGAAGTTCAAACAGTGGAGGAGATTCCGGAGGTGTTGAACCGGAGTTTGGTGTTCGCGTCCTTCTTGAGGGGGGTGAAGAAATTCTCAGACTTGCGGTTTTAGCTAAGTGCGGTCAGTGTATATGTGCGTAATAACAATGAGTAAAGACAATGGATAAAGAGGTTTCCCCTCTGTGAGTCGTATATGAAAACTCTCCTTTTCGGTATTTTTTTGATGCTTCTTCCGTTGCCTCTCTTTTCGCAAAAAATTGAGGTGAACCGAGCCTTTAAGCCGGGTGAGGTGATGGAATACGACGCCTATTTCAATTTAGGTCCCATTTGGATCAAGTTGGGGTACGCGAAGTTTACGGTTGAACAGGATAGCGCGGGATACAAGTTCACGGTAAGTGCCCATAATTTACCTAAGTGGGACAAGGTCTATTCGCTCCATACTGTCCATACCGCGACTGCTGGATGGAACATGGAACCCACAGGCTATCGTGCCGTCACGACGGAGAATGGTGTCCATTCTGAGGTGGAGTATGTCTATCACAATGAAGATTTGATGGTGGAGCGCAATAAGGTGTCGGATAAGAAACCGGAGGGCTCCTACCATATGTTTCACCGTGACCCCTATTCGCAAGATATCATCAATTCCATTTATGTGGCCCGGAATGTGGATCTCACGCAAAACGACGGTAAGGATATCCCCTTTTATCCGCTCTATGATGATAAGGTCTTCCCTGTCTATGGAACTGTTTTAGGCCGGGAGAAGATCAAGACGCGCGAAGGGGCGAGTTATGACTGCATCAAATGTATGACCGTGCCGCCGGAGGGGACACTCTTTGACGCCAAGGAACCCGTCTATATTTGGATCTCGGATGATGATAGGGAGATTCCCGTCTTGGTGGAGGCAAAGATTATGATCGGACGAGTGAAGGTCTTTATAAACAACTACCATGAGGGTGGGGAGGATCAGAAAGAATAGTATTATTAACCCATAATTTATAGTAAGTGTATGAATGAAAATGAATTGGCGTCGGTGACACCAGACAGTTCTGTGGTGGACTCCGTAGTGGCGAATGTGTTGAATCCGGAAGCGGTGGCGAATGGAACCGCACAAGAGTTTATTAATGCAGCGTGTGCGAAGGGTGCGGATCTTGCGATGAATTTGGGATCCAGAATCCTTTTGGCGCTTGTTATCTTCTTCGTCGGAAAGTGGATCGTGAATAAGTTGAACGACCTTTTCGGAAAGATGATGGAAAAGAAGGCGGTTGAGGTCTCCTTGGCTTCGTTCTTGAAGAGTTTGGTGAAGATTGTCTTGAACTTTATCTTGATCATCACGATCATTGGGGTATTGGGTATCGAGACCTCTTCTTTTGTGGCCTTGTTCGCTTCCGCAGGTGTGGCTATCGGTATGGCGTTGAGCGGTACTTTGCAGAACTTCGCCGGTGGTGTGATGATTCTCTTGTTCAAGCCTTTCAAGGTGGGTGATTTCGTTGAAGCGCAAGGCATCATCGGAACCGTGAAGGAGATTCAAATCTTCTGTACGGTGTTCAATACCTTGGATAACAAGACTGTTATCGTTCCGAATGGTGGCTTGTCCACGGGTATCGTGACCAACTACTCCAAGGAGGAGAATCGTCGTGTGGACTGGGTTTTCAGCGTAGCATACGGTGACGATTACGATAAGGCTAAATCTGTGATTGAGGAGTTGTTGGCTGCTGATAAGCGTGTGTTGAAGGATCCAAAGCCATTCATCGCATTGAATGCCTTGAATTGCAGTTCTGTGGATTTGGTAGTCCGTGCTTGGGTGAAGTCTGCCGATTATTGGGATGTCTTCTTCGATATGAATGAGCAGGTTTACAAGACCTTCTCAAAGCATGGCCTAAACATCCCATTCCCACAAATGGATGTCCACCTTAGTAAGAATTAAGAGTAGATGAATTCTTTATAGTTGATTTAAAAAGAGAAAGGTGCGCCAATGATGACGCACCTTTCGTTTTTTTACAGAAAGAGAATTATTACTGTCCGCTAAACGACAAAGAAAATTCTGTATGCATTGAAATACAACGAATACCGATTGATATTATTTGGACAAGCCCCGTTCAAGAAATCACAGGCCATCTAGGGGCTCTTTTATGGCCTCTGCCATGAGAT
>JAZUDI010000036.1:0-5195 GCA_045639525.1 Paludibacteraceae bacterium
CGAGAAATACTCCTCGGATGATCCTGTTTTCGGAAACGGAGGAACCAACAAGGGTATGTATTTGAACGCCAATGCCGGTGTTTACTTCTTGTGGGATAACTTCTTCGCCGGATTCTCCGCTAAGGATATCATCCCTTCCGAGATGATCGAGTTGGGACTTGACGAGCCAAAGCGTCCGCTCTCCTTCTTCGGATTCGCAGGTTATGACTTCGACTTGGTGAACAACATCACCATTGAGCCAGCCGTGATGTTCAAGGCCGACAATGCGAAGAACAGACAGTTGGATATCAATTTGAAGTTTATGCAAACCTTGCCAGACAATAAGGACTTCTCTTATTGGTTGCAGGGATCATACCGCCATACATTGGACAAGAACGAACATAACCCATCTCCTTTGTGCCTCTACATCTTGGGAGGCGCAAGATACAAGGGATTCCACTTGGGTTACGGATACCGTCTTGGATTGACCGATTTCCAACGTAAGAACGGAGGAGGTCACGAGGTGATGTTGGGTTACACTTGGTGCGTAACGAAACACTTCTGTCGCTAAACCGCTTTGTAAGTTATATTATATGACGCCCGTGATTTTTATAGTCACGGGCGTTTGTTATTTGTGAGAATCTTCCTAATTTCGCGACTGTTTTCTGACAATGTTAATTTATGACTTCCAATTGGTTCGCACTTACAAGGCGCAGAGCTCGTATTGCTCTTCTTGTGCAGTATTTCCTTAGCGGATTTATCTTTTCCGCGTTACTCTCCCGTTTCCCGGCCATTAAAGAAATGTATGGCATGGATATGTCGCAGTTGAGTATGGTGTTGTTGAGTATGTCAATCGGCTCTCTGCTTACCATGCCGCTTTGTGTCCATTTAGTCGGCCGTTTCGGAAGTAAGAAATTGACGGTGGCAGGTTTCGCTTTTATGGCGCTATTGCCCGTCCTGACGGTGATGCCTAATTTGGTTACGCTCTATTTGGTCAGCGCTTTCTATGGTATTTTCGTTACCCTTCTGGATGTCTCCATCAACGGCAATTCCATCATTGTCGAGAATGCTTATAAGCGACCTATCATCTCCCTTTTCCATGCGTTCTATTATGTGGGTGTCTGTACAGGAGCCTCTTTGAGTCTGCTGTTTATGCACTTCGCGGTTCCCGTGACTCTCCACTTCTTGTCGGTTTCTATCTTCTCGTTGATTCTCTTTTCAATTATCCGACGTTTCTATTTGAAGGAGACTATTACAAGGAAGCCCGTTGCCTCTGGTCATAAAATCATGTTCCCTAAGGGAATCTTGTTGACTTTGGCCTTTGTCGCCTTGTGTGGTAGAGTCGTGGAGGGTAGTATCTCCGATTGGAGTACGATGTATATGGAGTCGGTTGTGAAACTACCCGATTATCTGGCCCCGTTGGGTTTGGTCATCTATTCCGCGTTCATGTCGTTGGGTAGGTTCTTTTGCGATCGTATTCGTGCGAGATACAGTGGATCAACCATTTTATTGGGTTGCTGTAAGTTAGCCTTTTTAGGTATCCTTATCATCCTTTTCGACGATTCCTGCTACTTTGCTTTGACAGGTCTCTTTGTGGCTGGTTTGGGCATTTCTTGTTTGGTGCCTGTTATTTATAGCTTAGCTGGCAGGCAAGAGAATGTGACGCCCGCTATGGGCATCGCGATGGTGAATACCATCAGTGGCACAGGATTCCTTTTTGGCCCGTTTGTTATTGGATTTATTGGTGACCACTATTCCATGTGGGCCTCTTTCCTCTACATTTGGTTGCTCTCCGTTTTGATGACTATTCTAACGCTCTTTTACCGAAAACGGGAAAGAGGGTTGACGCTATAAACTTGGGAATATTAGATTTATGTGTTGATGTGTGCATTTCCGTCGTGGTTTTACCGCGGCGGATTTTTTTTGTTTACTGCGTTTCTTGGATTTGTGCGACGAAAGTGCAAATCATTGACTTAAAAATCGATGCGGAATTTCTCGGGTTTTTGTTAATTTGCTAATGTGGAAATCTAATAACATGAAAGCATATATGAAAATCTTGAAAAGTCTCTTTTTGTATCTCTTGATGGCGATAGGTTTCGTCTCGACATTAAATGCCGCTCGTCAAATGGAGTTCCTGGATCGTGGCTTGGTAGCCGTTAAGGTGAACAACGGGGTCTTCGTCAGTTGGCGATACTTGGGTACCGACCATTCTGATGTCTCTTTTGACCTTTACCGTGATGGCGTAAAAGTGAATGACACGCCTATCTCCACGAAAACCAACTACTTGGATCCTTTGGGCCAATCCGCATCCTCTTATGTGGTGAAGTGTGTGAGAAGTGGCGTCGTTTTGGATGCCTCGCCCGCTGTGACTCCTTGGCAGAGTCAGTGTAAAACCCTTACGTTGAGAAGACCTGGGTCGAACTACTCGCCAAACGATATGAGTGTGGGTGATGTGGATGGCGATGGTCAGTACGAACTGTTTGTGAAGTGGGATCCTAGTAATTCGCAGGATAATTCGAAGTCGGGAGTGACCGATAAGGTATATATCGATTGCTACCGTCTGGACGGAACATTCTTGTGGCGGATTGATTTAGGAATCAATATTCGCGCGGGGGCGCATTATACCCAGTTCCAAGTTTATGACTACGACGGAGACGGAAAGTGTGAAATGGTCTGCAAGACAGCGCCGGGCACCAAGGACGGAAAGGGAAAGTTTGTGGTTATGGGAAGCGATAACCCCAACGCCGACTATCGGAATAGCGATGGTTATATTTTGAGTGGCCCCGAGTATCTTACCATATTCAAGGGCGCGACCGGTGAGGAGATCAATACCGTCGCCTATAAACCCGCTCGTGGCACCGTTTCATCTTGGGGCGATAAGTATGGGAACCGTGTTGACCGTTTCTTGGCCTGCACCGCCTTCCTTGACGGCGAGCACCCAAGTTTCGTGATGTGTCGCGGCTATTATACCCGATCCACACTGACCGCTTACGATTTTAAAAATGGCAAGTTGGTGGAGCGTTGGTTCCATGATTCTCCAACGTCTGGGAAAGGTGCATATGGCGAGGGCTTCCATAATCTCTCTGTGGCCGATGTCGATGGCGATGGTTATGATGAGATCATTTATGGCTCCGCACTGATTGACCATGACGGCAGCCTGATGTATCGTACTGGACTAGGCCATGGCGATGCGATGCATGTCTCTGACTTGAACCCGGATAACCCTGGTTTGGAGGGTTGGTTCGTGCATGAAGAGAAGACACTGCCTTACGGATATGAGTTGAGAGATTTGAAGAGTGGTAAAATTCTTTTTGGCATGGATATGGACAAGGATAATGGACGTGGACTTGCTGCGGATATAGATGCGCGGTACCGAGGCTTCGAGATGTGGAGCTCCGCGGATGGTGTTTTCGATTGCAAGGGAAATAAAATCTCAGACAAGAAACCAAGTGTCAATTTCAGAATCTATTGGGATGGCGATTTGCAGGATGAATTGTTGGATGGAAATACCTGTACCAAGTGGAATGGTAATGGGGTGAGCCAATTGATCCAGTTTCAAGGCAACTCTTGCAATGGCACGAAGGCGACACCATGTCTCTCTGCGGATATATTGGGTGATTGGCGAGAAGAGGTTATCTTGCAGGATGGGGATAAGATTTATCTCTATACGACAACCATCGAGTCGAAGTACCGACTCTTTACGCCGATGCATGATCCTGTCTATCGTTGTGGTGTCGCATGGCAGAACACCGCCTATAACCAGCCGCCTCATTTGGGATTCTATATCGGTGATGGATTGGATGGGGTGGAGCAGCCTGACATCTATACGCCAGGCCATCCCACCGAACCTTTCGTTCCTACGAAAGCGCTCTTGTCTTTTGAGGGAAATTTGCATCAAGAGTTGATGCCGGGTGAGTCCTTTTCTCCGATAACCTTCACTTTTGGTGGCGCCGCCACTGATGTTGTGTTCCTTGACCTGCCTGCCTCTTTACAGGTGAAAAGGGGCGAGAATAGCGTTACGCTTTCTGGCGAGGTCCTCTCTCCTATAGCTATTCAGGTGAAGACGGTGGGTGGCGAGAATGAAATTGTCCAGACGGTGACCATCGACAAGGTGGATCCTTCCTTGAAACGCGTCGCCTATGTCACCGATCCCGATGGCGCCAATTATGGCAAGGATAGGGATCATGTCTTAAAGATGTTGCGGGATGATGGCCGGTTTTATGTACGGGAGATCTACGCGTCATCCTCCGGAAATGATTATGCCCTCTTCGATATGGTGTTGATCAGCGAGACCACCCCTTCCACCTCTCCTGTTATGGCTGAATTGAAGGGGCTGCCTAAACCTATGTTGAGTATGAAGGTGCATGGATATAAATCCGCAACAGGCGCTTGGGACTGGGCTGCGACTGGCTATGGCGACAATACGACGGCGACGGCAGTTGTGGTGGAGAACTCTCAAATGAACCATCCGATCTTCAAGGATGTGATTTTCTCCAATGGCAATGAGGTGGAGATGTTCCATATGGTGGATAGCAAGGCGCTCACTTATATGAATCCGCAATCCTTCAAGGATGCCAGTGGCGACATCGTTCCGCTTGCGTCAATCAAAGGGGATGGTTCTGTCTCCATTTTGGAGGTGGCTAAGGGTTCTGTCATCGCGGGTACTTTGTTGAGCGAAAGTTATATTCAGATTGGCGTGAACAGCAGTTCTTATGGACAACTTACGGAGAATGGATTGTCTATTATCCGCAATGCCTGCTGCTACTTGATGGGGATGGACGGTGATGTTACCTCGTTGAGAGAAACTGCTTGTGAAGGCGTGGGCGTGGTTGACATGGATAATCCGGTGGAGTATGAACTCTCTTTGCGGTACCGATCCGAGGTGGATGGCCCTCTCTCGTTGGAAATTCTGAATATGTATGGCGTGCGTGTCATGCACTTTGAAACAACGGTTGTAAAGGGTGATAATCTTATCGCTCATCCTGTAGAGTGGCCTTCCGGCATTTACTTGCTGCTGATGCGTCAGAGCGGAGAGATAAGGTCGTCGCAGTTTATATCGAAGTGATAAAATAGAATAAGAAACTGTTTAAATTTAATTCAAAACTAATTTGAGAGACCTGAAAAAAATCTCTCAAAATTCACTTAAAATATTGATTATCAGTTTGATAAGTGGACAAATTTTCGTACCTTTAAAGGTACCAAACATTAAAGGAATG
>JAZUDI010000037.1:0-179525 GCA_045639525.1 Paludibacteraceae bacterium
GAGATTGAGGAACGCTATTCAAGCTAAACACAGAGTGCTTGAAGTTCCTGCGTCAAATTTGAAAAAGGAGATTACGAAGATATTGCTCGATAAGGGCTATATCTTGAACTACAAGTTCAATGATGAGGGTTACCAAGGCTCAATTAAGATTGCCTTGAAGTATGATCCTATCAACAAAGTGAATGCAATCAAGGGATTGAAGAGAGTTTCTACCCCAGGTTTGCGTAAGTATGTTGGCTACAAAGATATGCCTAAGGTATTGAATGGCTTGGGTATCGCTATCGTGTCAACATCAAAAGGAGTTATGACTGATAAGGAAGCTCGCGATTTGAAGATCGGCGGCGAGGTTTTGTGTTACATCTATTAATGAGGGAGGATTTTTTATGTCTAGAATAGGTAAATTACCGATCAGTATTCCTTCAGGAGTTACAGTTTCTGTTAAGGATAACGTAGTGACAGTAAAGGGTCCTAAGGGCGAATTGTCACAAACTATCAATCCCGATATTAATATGGAGATCAAGGACGGTGAGATCACTTTCACCCGTTCTTCTGAGGATGCAGCTCACCGCTCTATGCACGGATTGTACAGAGCTTTGATTAATAATATGGTTATCGGTGTATCTCAGGGCTACAAGAAAGAGCTTGAACTTGTCGGTGTCGGTTATCGTGTTTCCAACCAAGGTCAAGTGCTTGAGTTCGCTGTAGGTTATACCCATAACATCTTCTTACAATTGCCACAGGAGATTAAGATCGAGACTAAGAGTGAGAGAAACCAAAATCCATTGGTTATCCTCGAGAGTTGCGACAAACAATTGTTAGGCCAAGTTTGCGCTAAGATTCGTACTTTCCGTAAGCCAGAGCCTTACAAGGGTAAAGGTATTAAATTCGTTGGCGAGCAGATTCGTCGTAAGGCTGGTAAGTCAGCTGGTGCTAAATAATCACACTAAAAAAGTAGTATTATGACGACTAAAATTGAAAGAAGATTAAAGATTAAGAGGAGAATTAGAGGCAAGATCTCTGGATCTGCTGCTCGTCCTCGTTTGACAGTGTTTAGAAGCAACAAACAAATATACGCTCAAGTGATTGACGATATGGCCGGTAAGACTTTGACTGCTGCCTCTTCACTTAAGATGACTGAGAAGGTCGCTAAGAAGGAGCAAGCTGCTAAGGTTGGCGAATTGGTTGCTAAGAAGGCTTTAGAGGCAGGTATTTCTGAGGTTGTATTCGACCGTAACGGATACTTGTATCATGGTAGAATTAAGGAATTGGCTGATGCTGCTCGTAAGGGCGGTCTTAAATTTTAATTGTTATGGCTGTAGAAAATAGTAAAGTTAAGTCAACCAACGATTTGGAATTGAAAGATAGGTTGGTCGCAATTAACCGTGTGACTAAGGTGACCAAAGGTGGTCGTACCTTTAGTTTCGCTGCAATCGTTGTTGTAGGAAATGAGGAAGGTGTAGTCGGATACGGTTTGGGTAAAGCCAGTGAGGTTACCGCAGCCATAGCAAAGGGTGTTGAAGCAGCTAAGAAGAACTTGGTTAAGGTTCCTGTTTTGAAGGGTACTATCCCTCACGAGCAAGAGGCTAAGTTCGGTGGCGCTGAGGTTTTGTTGAAGCCAGCTTCTCACGGTACCGGAGTTAAGGCCGGTGGTGCCATGCGTGCCGTTCTTGAGAGTGTCGGCGTGACTGATGTCTTGGCTAAGTCTAAGGGTTCTTCTAACCCTCACAACTTGGTAAAGGCTACAATCCTCGCTCTTTCTGAGATGCGTGATGCTTACACTGTTGCTCAAAACCGTGGTGTATCAATGGAAAAAGTGTTTAAAGGTTAATTTTTCGGATTATGGCTAAGATAAAGATTAAACAAGTTAGAAGTAAGATCGGATGCCCTAAGGTTCAAAAGCAAACTCTTGAGGCTCTAGGTTTGAAGAAAATTAACGCTGTTGTAGAACACGAGGCTACTCCTAGCATCTTAGGAATGGTTGAGAGTGTTAAACACTTGGTGATTGTAGAAAAATAGTTTTTAACTTTTAAATTATTTCATAATGGATTTGAGTAATTTGAAACCAGCTAATGGCTCGGTAAAGACTAGAAAGAGAATTGGACGTGGTCCAGGTTCTGGTTTGGGTGGCACTTCTACAAGAGGTCACAAGGGTGCTAAGTCACGCTCTGGTTATTCAAAAAAGATAGGTTTCGAAGGTGGACAAATGCCGTTGCAACGTCGTTTGCCTAAGTTCGGTTTTAAGAACATCAACCGTGTAGAGTACAAGGTTATCAACCTTTGCGATCTTCAAACTCTTGCAACTGAGAAGAATGTTGATTCAGTTGATATCAATGTTTTGGTATCTGCGGGACTTGCTTCTTCAAAGGACATCATCAAGGTGTTGGCTAAGGGTAAGGAGAATTTTACTAGCAAGGTTAATGTTAAGGCTAATGCATGCTCTGAGACTGCTAAGGCAGCTATCGAGGCAGCAGGTGGTTCCATCGAAATTGTTGAGAAATGAAATTCTTAGAAACAATTAAACATATTGGAGAGGTCAAGGATTTGCGTAATCGAATCCTTGTGACCTTTCTGTTTGTTTTAATTTATCGTTTTGGCTCTTTTGTCGTTTTGCCAGGTATTGATCCTTTGTTGATTACTGGTGAGACTGCACTTTCAGGACAAACCCGTGAAGGTCTAATGGCCTTGTTGGATATGTTCTCCGGAGGTGCCTTCTCTCATGCCTCTATCTTCGCATTGGGTATCATGCCTTACATTTCGGCATCCATCGTCGTTCAATTATTGACGATTGCTGTGCCTTATTTCCAAAAGATGCAGAAGGATGGAGAGAGCGGTAGAAAGAAGATGACACAGATAACCCGTTATCTTACTGTCATCATTCTTATTGTTCAAGGTTTCTCCTACTTGGTGAACTTGTCTTTCCAAATGAGAGGTATTGTGCCAGATGGAATTGGCTTCAGAGTCAATTCGGTAATCCTTCTTTGTGCGGGAAGTATGTTTGTCATGTGGTTGGGTGAGCGTATCACCGACAAGGGTGTAGGACAAGGTATTTCCATCATCATTTTGGTCGGTATCATTGCTCGTTTCCCTGATGCGCTTCTCGCTGAGTTTGTCGCATGTATGGGTGAGAGTGGTGGTCTTATTAAGATGATTCTTGAGGTTATTGCGCTCTTCGCTGTTTCTTGCGCCGCGATCCTTTTGGTTCAAGGTGTTAGAAAGGTGCCTGTACAATATGCAAAACGTATGGTTCAAGGACAAGAGGTTACTGGCGCGCGTCAATACATTCCTTTGAAGGTTAACGCCGCTAATGTGATGCCTATTATCTTCGCTCAGGCGATTATGTTTATCCCGTTGGTATTCTCTTCATGGGATGCTAGCAATGCGGGTAGCTCATTCTCCGCTATGTGGCGTGATAATAACAGTTTGGTGTATAATATCATCTTTGCGACTTTGATCATTTTGTTCACATATTTCTATGTGGCCATTATCATCAATCCTACTCAAATGGCAGAGGATATGAAACGTAACAACGGTTTCATCCCTGATGTTAAGGCTGGAGCTCCTACCGCAGAGTATATTGACACTATCATGTCTCGCATCACTCTTCCTGGTGCATTCTTCTTGGCCGCTATCGCAGTGTTGCCAGCTGTTGCACGTTTCTTTGGTATAACTAACCAATTCGCTCAATTCTTTGGTGGAACATCATTGTTGATCGTTGTTGGTGTTGTACTTGATACTTTACAACAAGTTGAGAGTCATCTCTTGATGCGTCATTATGACGGTTTGTTGGATTCTGGTCGTATTAGAAGTCGTTCTGGTGTAGATATCTACTAACGACTAATAATATATGATATATCTTAAGACTGCTGAGGATATTGAGTTGATGAGGTTGAGCAACAATATTGTTGCTCGTACGTTAGGAGAAATGGCTAAGGCTGTAAAACCAGGCGTAACTACTTTGAAACTCGATTCTCTGGCAGAGGATTTTATCCGAGCTCAGGGTGCTATTCCCAGTTTCTTAGGATATAATGGATTCCCTAATTCGATCTGCACTTCGGTTAATGATCAAGTTGTCCATGGGATTCCTTCCAATTACGAACTGCGAGAAGGAGATATTGTTTCGATTGATTGCGGTGCTGAGATAAATGGATTTCACGGTGATTCTTGCTACACCTTTTGTGTAGGCGAGGTCAAACAAGAGATCAGAGATTTTTTGGATGTTACAAAGGCCGCCCTTTATGAGGGTATCGCACAAGCGAAAATTGATAATAGGCTGGGCGATGTCGGTTTTACAGTTCAAAAAAGAGTCGAAGGATCCGGTTACTCGGTTGTCCGAGAGGTGATGGGTCATGGTATTGGAAGAAAGATGCATGAGGAGCCTTTGGTTCCTAATCATGGAAGAGCTCGCACAGGGCTTCGTTTTAGGGAAGGTATAGTAATCGCGATCGAGCCGATTATCAATATGGGTAAGAGAAACGTTTACTTGGAGAAGGATGGATGGACAATCCGTACTGAAGATGGTTTACCAGCCGCTCACTTTGAGCATACGGTAGCTGTCGGACCGAATGGTCCAGAGATTCTTTCTTCGTTTGAATACGTCGAACAAATTTTAGGTATTAACGCATAACAAGTTTAGATGGCAAAACAAGCTGCGATCGAACAAGACGGAACAATTGTAGAGGCATTATCAAATGCGATGTTCCGTGTAGAGTTGGAGAATGGTCATGAGATCACCGCTCATATTTCTGGTAAGATGAGAATGCACTACATTAAGATTCTTCCAGGTGATAAGGTGAGAGTTGAGATGTCTCCATATGATTTGTCCAAAGGACGAATTGCTTTTAGATATAAATAAAACAAATAATTGAGATATGAAAGTTAGAGCTTCTTTGAAAAAACGTACTCCAGAGTGCAAAATTGTCAGGAGAAAAGGACGTTTGTATGTTATTAACAAAAAAAATCCTAAGTATAAACAACGTCAAGGATAATTTTTTTATACTTTTGCAAAAAAAATAGTTTATGGCTATAAGAATTGTCGGTGTAGATTTGCCACAGAACAAAAGAGGCGAAATCGGTTTGACTTATATCTTCGGTATAGGTCGTAGTAGTGCGAACAAAATCTTAGCACAAGCTGGTGTTGACAAGAACATCAAGGTAAAGGATTGGAGTGATGATCAAGCTGCCAAAATTCGTGAGATTATTGGTGCTAGCTTCAAGGTAGAGGGAGATCTTCGCTCAGAGGTGCAATTGAACATCAAGAGATTGATGGATATCGGATGCTACCGTGGTATCCGTCACCGTTTGGGATTGCCTTTGCGTGGTCAAAGTACTAAGAACAATGCGCGTACTCGTAAGGGTAAGAAGAAAACAGTTGCAAACAAGAAAAAGGCGACTAAGTAATAGTTAGCTAACGCTATTTAATTAATAAAGATATGGCAAAAAAAGCAGTAGCAACCAAAAAAAGAGTAGTAAAAGTTGACGCTAATGGACAATTGCATGTTCATTCATCTTTCAACAACATCATCGTTTCTTTGTGTAACTCAGAGGGTCAAGTGATCTCTTGGTCTTCAGCAGGAAAGATGAACTTTAGAGGTTCTAAGAAGAACACTCCATACGCAGCTCAAATGGCAGCACAAGATTGCGCTAAAGTTGCATATGATTTGGGATTGAGAAAGGTGAAGGCTTATGTTAAGGGTCCAGGTAATGGCCGTGAGTCTGCGATTAGAACTGTACATGGTGCAGGTATCGAGGTTACGGAAATTATCGACGTAACACCACTACCACATAACGGTTGTCGACCACCTAAAAAACGTAGAGTTTAAAAAAGTATTTTAACAACTTTCGAATCTCGCATTGTGATAATTGCATATCAAACCTCTCTGCAATTGCGGCTGCACGATTCAAGGTTTGGAAAATAAACAGTAATTAAAATGGCTAGATACACAGGTCCTAAGACTAAGATTGCGCGTCGTTTTGGTGAACCGATTTTCGGTCCAGATAAGATTTTGGCTAAGAGAAATTTCCCACCAGGACAACACGGCGTAAACAGAAGAAAGAAGTCATCTGAGTACGGAATTCAGTTGGCTGAGAAGCAAAAGGCTAAGTACACTTACGGTGTCCTTGAGAGACAATTCCGTAACTTGTTCGAGAAGGCAAACCGCGCTAAGGGTATTACCGGTGAGGTTCTTTTGCAACTCCTCGAGACTCGTTTGGATAACATCGTATTCCGTTTGGGTATTGCTCCTACTCGTGCAGCAGCTCGTCAGCTTGTTTCTCACAAGCACATTGTTGTTGACGGAGAGGTTCTAAACATCCCTTCATATTCTGTTAAGCCAGGTCAAGTTGTTGGCGTTCGCGAGAAGTCTAAGTCTTTGGAAACGATCGTTAATTCTTTGTCAGGTTTTAACCATAGCAAGTATCCTTGGATCGAGTGGGACGCAGCTGCTTCTGCAGGTAAGTTCCTTCACCTTCCTGAGCGTGCCGATATCCCTGAGAATATCAAAGAACAATTGATCGTCGAACTTTACTCTAAATAATAATTGATTCATGGCTATATTAGCGTTTCAAAAACCTGATAAGGTTATAATGTTGGAGGCAGACAACTTTCATGGAAAGTTTGAGTTCCGTCCTCTTGAGCCTGGTTATGGTATTACTATCGGTAATGCCCTAAGACGCATACTGCTTTCTTCTTTGGAGGGCTTTGCAATCACTTCCATTAAGATAGATGGTGTAGATCATGAATTTTCTGTCATCCCAGGCGTTATTGAAGATGTAACAAACGTAATCCTCAACCTTAAGCAAGTACGCTTTAAGCAAAAAGTTTCTGAGATTGAGAATGAGAAGGTTACCCTCAACGTTTCAGGTACAGAGATTTTAAAAGCGGGAGATATAGCTAAGAGTTTGACTGGTTTCGACGTTCTTAATAAAGATTTTGTTATCTGTCGTTTGGATCCAAGCGCATCTTTCACCATGGAGTTGACCATTGGTAAGGGTCGTGGATATGTTCCAGCCGACGAGAACAAGATCCCAGGTGCAGAAATCGGAGTAATTGCTATTGACTCTATCTATACTCCTATCCGTAATGTTAAGTACACAGTAGAGAACTACCGTGTTGAGCAAAAGACCGACTTCGAGAAGTTGGTTATCGAAATCGACACAGACGGTTCAATCCATCCAAAAGATGCTTTGAAGGAGTCTGCAAAGATCTTGATTCAACACTTCCTTTTGTTCTCTGACGAGAAGATTTCTCTTGACACTACAGATGAAGGTTCCAATGATGATTTTGATGAGGAAGTTCTTCATATGCGTCAGTTGCTCAAGTCTAAGTTGGTCGACATGGATCTTTCAGTCCGTGCGCTTAACTGCTTGAAGGCTGCCGATGTAGAGACTTTGGGCGAGTTGGTTGTTTTCAATAAGAATGACTTATTAAAGTTCAGAAACTTTGGTAAGAAGTCTTTGACAGAGCTTGACCAATTGTTGGATACTTTGAACCTTTCGTTCGGTATGGATATTTCTAAGTATAAATTAGATAAAGAATAATTAACATGAGACATAATAAGAAATTCAACCATCTTGGCAGACAAAAGGGACACAGAGAGTCTATGCTCGCTAATCTTGCTGTTTCTTTGATTGAGCACAAGAGAATCTCTACTACTACCGCTAAGGCTAGAGAGTTGAGAAAGTACATCGAGCCATTGATGACTAAGTCTAAGGAGACTGATTCAGCTAAGCTTACTAACAACTATCGTACAGTATTTAGCTACCTTCAAAACAAGGAGGCTGTTACTGAGTTGTTCAAGGTGATCGCTCCAAAGATTGCTAACCGCGCTGGTGGTTACACTAGAATTATCAAGACTGGTTTCCGTTTGAATGACGCTGCTGAGATGTGTTTCATCGAGCTAGTTGACTTCAACGAGAATATGATGAAGGCAGGTGCTGCTCCTAAGAAGGCAACCAAGACTCGTCGTTCTTCTAAGAAGAAGGCTGCTGCTGAGGTTGAGAGCGCAGAGGCTCCAGCAATCGAGGCTCCAGCTGAGAACGCTGCTGAATAATTTTTATTCCAGTTCATATAAAGCCGCATCACCTATTTGATGCGGCTTTTTTGTTCCATCTAATACCGTTTATTTATGGCTAAGTTTAAAAGAATTTTATTGAAGCTCAGTGGAGAGTCTCTTATGGGCGAGAAGGGATATGGTATCGACGAGAAGAGGTTAGGGGAGTATGCTGACCAAATCAAAGAGATCGCCGCTATGGGTGTCCAATTGGGTATCGTGATTGGTGGCGGTAATATTTTCCGTGGTTTGACAGGCTCAAAGAAGGGCTTTGACCGTGTGAAGGGTGACCAAATGGGTATGCTCGCCACTACCATCAACGCTTTGGCGTTATGCTCCGCTTTGAATGCCATTGGCGCTAAGTGCAAGGTGCTTACTGCTATCCGTATGGAACCTATTGGAGAGTTTTATACCAAAGACAAAGCGCTTGATTTGTTGAGTCAGGGTTATATCACCATCTTCGCCGCAGGTACAGGTTGTCCATATTTTACTACTGATACAGGTTCTTCTCTCCGTGGCATCGAGATCGAGGCGGATGCGATGTTCAAGGGTACCCGTGTGGATGGAATCTATACCGCTGATCCTGAGAAGGATCCTACAGCCACTAAGTACGATGATATCTCTTATGACGAGATTTTGAATAAGAATTTGAAGGTGATGGATTTGGCCGCAACAGTTATGTGCCGAGACAACAATTTGCCTATCGTCGTGTTTAACATGGATAAGGTCGGTAATCTAAAAAAGGTGGTTGCAGGAGAGAACATCGGCACGTATGTTCATCCGTAAATAATTGTCCTTATATACGAAAAAAGCGAAGGTTACTCTTCGCTTTTTTCGTTTTCTATCTGTTCGGTCGCATCTCGCACCGGATCCTCGGTCGTGGCGATTATCTCTACTAATTCTTTGTCGTGTATGGGCATCTCTGTGCCGTCTCCCTCTATTAGGTAGGCGTATTGCCACGTTCCTCCCATTATCATAGCTCCTGGCTTGGCTGTTGTGTCCGCCTCGCCGCAACTGATCTTCCCGGAAACGATGCCTTGTAAGGTCGCTAGGGTAGTGGAGTCTGATGCGATGTTGAAGGTGTAATCCGCTTCCCTGAACTGTTTTTGGGTGACGTGTACCTTTATGCTGTCTGATTGGATCGCCATGACATATTCTATGTTTCCTCCGCCCTGCCGAACGAACTTTACCCTTGGTGTTGTGTCACTAACCGTTGGGACCTCTCCACGCACCGTTGCGATGTTGGGGTCGCTATTCGCCTCCTTGGTCTCTCTTCTGCTCTTCCCGTTGCAACTGTATGATGCCGTAAGTCCCGCCAACAATAGGGCACCGATTATCAAGTTTTTCATATACATGCGATTTGTTTCCTCAAAGATAACGTTTCTCATCTACACTTTCAATCCGTAAGTTCTATAAAATTAATAATATTTTCATGTGCATCTTTGCGAAACAAATAATGAAAAAAACTAAATTTGTACCAAACTAAAGATTAATGATCTATGGACATGGATTTCACGGTAAAAACGTTAGGAGAGTGTAAGATTAAATCTCCGCTACAATTGTCGAAGGTAAAGGGTGACGGTATTTACGACTTCGTGGAAGATGGTGAGCGTGTGCTATACTCCTCTTCTTTGCATGAGGTGATGACCGCTGTTAAAAATGGAGAGGATTTGGTCTCTTTTGAAAAGCCAGGACCTAAGGAACTTCTCTACTTTGAGCCTGCCAAGACCAAGGTGGCGATTGTGACTTGCGGAGGTCTCTGTCCAGGACTCAATAATGTGATCCGTGGATTGGTTACCCACTTGTACAACCGTTATGGCGTGGATAATATTGTCGGTGTTCAATATGGTTATGCGGGTTTGAACCCAGACAACCAAATCCCGTTCGTCAATTTGAATCCAGACTTGGTGGATGATATCCATAAGGATGGTGGTAGTATGTTGGCCTCTTCCCGTGGCGAGCAACCTGTCGAGTTGATCGTGGATTCGTTGGAGAGAAACAACATCAATATCTTGTTCTGCATCGGTGGTGACGGTACTTTGAAGGGCGCTCACCATATCCACAAGGAGATCGAACGCCGTGGCTTGAAGATCGTGGTGGCGGGTGTGCCTAAGACCATTGATAACGATATCAACTTGATCGAGAAATCATTCGGATTTGAGTCTGCCTTCACGGCTGCTCAAAGCATTATCCTTAACGCCCACTATGAGGCGAAGGGTGCGATCAATGGTGTGGCGCTTGTTAAGTTGATGGGACGTGATTCTGGCTTCATCGCTGCGAATGTGGCTTTGGCTGTGCCTGATGTGAATTTCTGTTTGATCCCTGAAATGGACTTCGATTTGGACAATCCTGAGACACAACACGGCTTCTTGAACCTTTTGGAAAAACGTTTGGAGCGTAAGAAACATGCTGTGGTTGTCGTGGCAGAGGGTGCGGGACAACAATTCTTCAAGGGTGAGCGCAAGAAGGATGCTTCAGGTAATGTGTTGCATGAGGATATCGGTGTATACATGAAGAATCAGATTACAGAGTATTTCAACAAGAAAAATATTCCGATCTGCGTGAAGTACATCGACCCAAGCTATATCATCCGTAGTATCCCTGCCAATGCGAACGATAGTAAGTTCTGTGAGCAGTTGACGCACAATGCAGTGCATGCGGCTATGGCAGGACGTACAGATTTTGTGGTTGGTTACTGGAATGGCTCCTTTACCTTGTTGCCAATAGAGGCGGCTACCGCGCAACGCAAGAAGGTGAATTTGGAGGGTGAGTTCTGGTGGAGTGTCGTAGAGGCGACCGGTCAACCTTTGGAGATGAAATAGTGATTGTAGTGTAAAGTTGAGCAGAGCCAATTTGTACAAGAGTTGGCTCTGCTTTTTTTCTTGCGGAAATGACAAGAGAGGAGAAGATAGACGAGTTTTTGGAAATTCGAGAGGATGCGCTTGACCAGTATGGGGCTTGGCGTTTGCCAGCGAGTGGGGCGTTGTGGAAAAACTGGTTTGCGACTATTTTTTCGACATTTTTTGTGATGGCGATTGTCGGTTTCTTTTTATACATCCCTCTCTCTTTAAAGGCGCCAGAGGGAGCAGTCGTTGGTGTGATGATTTATCTGGCGTTTATGACTTTGTATATTGTCTTCACGATCTATCAGGCGGTTCAAAAAGAACGTGCGACGAAGGGTGTGTTCTTCTCCAAAGATGCGTTGGTTTATCGGCCTCCGTTAGGGAAGGAGAGGAAGATTCTGCTTCCTGATATCTCAAGTATCAAGGTGCGTTCCTCTTGGGGAGGAAACGATAAGTGGTTTGTCTATTCTGTGAAGGGCGTACAGATCCCCGTGCCGCCCGAATTGACTCTTCCGCAAACCGATTTCCCTGTTTTTATGCGCAGCACTTTCTTGGATTTGATTTGGGACGAGAATGAGGTGAAGATGGATGAGAAGTCCATATCGTTTAGTGTGCTCAACCTTTATGCGTTGGTCTTGAAATCAGACGGGAATGGTACGGAGGAGACGCGGGATATGGCGGTGGATGATGTGACGCGGCACTTTTTTCAGTCGGGCCGCGTACATCGCAGGAAGATTGCCGAACGTCTGAACGGATTGTTGGCGACTACCCAACAAAACTATCAATACTATTGCAACAATATTGTGGAGCAAAAGAGATGGAACTATGGCGCTCGATACGATTTGCTGGATCGGTTGTTTGATTGCGCTTACAAGAGCGATGGTATCAATGGTCAGGAACTGGAGATTCTTCGAGGAATCGGCAAATTTTTGTTGCTTCGGGAGTGGCACATCGTCAGTTTGGAGCATCAATATGAGTTGGGTAAGAAGGAACTGGGTAAGGAGACTGGCAATTTCTTGCAAAGTTACGAAGCCTGCTTACAGGAGGCCCGCAGAGAGTTGAATGTGGCGGAGGATGCGCCACTCTCCGAGATGAAACGTGTTTATGAGTTTATGATTAAGAAGTGGGATCCCGCTCTTCTACCGGCGGAAACTCCGGTGGCTGATCGCGAGAAGGCGAAGATCCGTTATCGAACAATTAAGGATACTTATTGGTTCCTGAAGGCCAATATGAAGGAATGATTAATTATGGGGATTATGACAAGAGAGGAACGGATATCAACCTTTTTTGAGAGAAAAAAGTATACTCTGAAAGCGGGGGCTTGGGAGTGGACTAATATTGGTTCTGGTACGTTTTTGGTATCGAATTTTATATCATCGGGGGCCATGGTGGCTGTGGGTATGTTGTTTGGAGCTGGTTTTGGTATAATTTTCGCAATATTGTTTTGGAGCCTATATCTATTTGTGACTTCTCGTAAAAATGTAGTTGTGAGGTTGCTCCCTGATCGGATAGAGTGTGAGAAGAAGGGCAAAAAACATACTTACTTTTTTAGTGATATATCGTGGATAAAGGTGGTCAGAACGGGTATGGATGCGGGAGCTCCGCAATGGGAGTTCTATGCCAATAGTGGAGAGGTATTAGCCCCACCTGTCGGGAGCACGAAGGATGGAGAGGATTTTTCCACCTTCTTCCGGAGTAATTTCCCCCATTTGATTTGGGATCAGATGGAGACGAGCGGCCAAGTAAACTCTTTGACGTCGAATATTATGCGATTGGCGGCATTGGTTATCAAGAGTGATGGAGAGATCTCCGAAGAGGCGCAGGAGCGTGTGATAGACTATGTTTGGGAGCATTACTACCGTTCCTTGCCAGACCAGAAGAGTGCGGTGGCTTCCCGTTTTCATGCTTTTATGGCGGCGAGGCAGGTGGATTACACGATCTACTGCAGACGTATCGTGGAGAGCGGCAAACTTGATTATTGGGCTCGACAAGAGTTGGCGGATCTCCTCTTTGAGTGTGCCTATATCAGTGCGGGTATCAATAGGGTGGAGTTGCAGATTTTGCGTGAGATCTCCGCTCATTTGAGGATGCGAAATTGGCATATTGCCTCTTTGGAGGAGAAGTATGAATGCCGGAAACATGAAATGGGTTATGAGACGGTGAATTATTCCTTTAGTCGGGATGAGCGTCTCAGACAGGCCTATATGGTTCTTGGATTGTCTGACAAAGCCTCTATTGCCGATGTGAAGCACGCCTATCATCAGTTGGTGAAGAGTTGTCACCCGGATAAGATATCAAGTAAAGCCTCCTCCGAGGAGCGGGAGCAGGCTATTATCCGTTTCAGGTCCCTGACGGAGGCGTATGATTATCTGTGTGAGTTTGCAGGTTCGTAGATTGGTGTCAGTCTATCTCAATCCTTTTGTCTGCACAATAGGTTATCCAACCCGATAAGTCGTAGCTGGTGTGAGTATGGGCGATCGGAGCGGATGGATTGTAATATTTTTGAACCTCCCAAGGTTGCTTCTCTTGGAAATATTTGAGTCGGTTGATTCGTTGCTCGCATAGGTAGAAAACGCCGGCGTGTTTGATAGTGCGAGGAAGCTCCTTCATCTCAAAGATGCCCAACGCGACGTCGATCATGCCCTTAAAGTAGTCGTATCCGGTGCTCAGTGGTACGAGATCTGAGATTTGACCGCCTCCGCCCCTTGGGTTGACCTCTATGAGGTAGAGGTTGTCGTTGTAGTACTTCATCTCTATGTGTGAGGCACCGTCGGTGTATCCTATACGGGAAAGGATGATAGGGACGACCTTGCGGATTCTCTCCTTCACATCTTCAGGTAGGAAGGAGGGTTGGTGACTTCCGAGCTCTGCGAAGTGTGGCGCTCCGTCGTTCTCCTTGTCTGTGATTTGTAGCACATAATGTTCCCCTTTGTAGGAGATGGATTCCACGGAAAATTCCACTCCCCCGATAAATTCTTCCGCTTGGATGGTGTGGCCGGGAACTTGTTTGATATAGTCCATCGCGAAGGGGAGATCGCTTGGCTGACCGACGAAAGTGACTCCCACTTTGCCAGCTCCGGTGGCTGGTTTGATGACGCAGGGAACCGGAATCTCCTCCGCACCTGTGTAGCAAAAACTCTTCACCTTCGAGAGTCCTGGGATGTCGTTAGTGCGTTCGCGGACAGCAAACTTATTCTTGATGAGTCTGATGGCTTCGACGTTCGTGGTGTTGAGCCCCAATGCGGTCGCTATCTCCGCGGAGATCTCCGCTGTGAGGTCTGAGGCATTGGATACGACGCCTTCCACTCCCTCTTGTTTGCAGATTTCGATGATCTTCTCCGTCTCAAGGATAGAGATGGGGTAAAACTTGTCTGCGATGTCTTTGCATACGGCACCCTCTCCCCATGCGAAGGAGATCACTGTGTGTCCGAGTTCTTTTGCTTTTAGAGTAAGGGATATTTGGCCCGTGGAGGCTCCGATAATCGCTAATTTCATTCTATTGAGTTTTGAATTTTGTCCGCTATTTCCTCAAAAAAGCGGTGCTTGATTCGAAATAATACTATATTTTTATTGAGATTGAAAAAATATCAAACCGATGCAAAAATATTGAGGTTTCAACTATTAACCAAATTTTCTCGGAGTTTTTTTCTATCTTTGCCCCAGTAGTAATATCGGACGATAACCATGGAAAGTGCAATATTATAGGAAAATGTCCGTTTTTATATTTAAATATCTATAATTTCAGATGAAAGATTTTGTGGAGAAAATCAAAAATATAATCGCACATTGGGCCGTATTGGTGGTTGAATGGTGCAAGTCCGCTATTGCTTGGACGAAGAGGAACGCCTCCAAGCGTATGGAAGAGGCTAAACGATATGCGGAGGAGAAACAACTTCCCGAAAAGACGCGGAAATTACGTGAGGATGCTGCCCGTTGGGGCGAAAAAGCGCAGGAACGAACCAAGGAGACTTGGGATGTGGTAAAGAAAAAGTCCGAGGCGGCGGAGACATCTGCCCGACGCTATATGGCAGAGAAAAATATTCCAGAAAAGGCTCAGATGGCAAAAGAGCGTGGCGAGAAGCTTCTCAACGACGCGAACGAGAAGGGAACGAACGCTTGGAATTGGCTCTTGTCGAAGGGAAAGGCCTTGTGTGCCGCTATTACCGCCTTCTATCATAGCCGTGTCGAAAACAAAATACCCAAGAGCGAGTGTAGCGAAGGGGAATTGGCGCAGGCGCAACGCTTTTTCAGTGGGGAGCCCTCGCCAGAGGTGCCAGACGCTCCTAAAGAGGATCCACAGGAGGAGATCGCCGCTCCTGATCCTCTTGACGAAGGGGATGGCGGAAATGGTGGCGATGGCGGAAGCGATGATTTGGAAGAGAAGAATGAGTCGCCCCGTAAGCCGAAAAAACGTTGGAGAAAGGTACTGTTGGCCCTCTTCTTGTTTACTGTCTTGGGGATCCCTTTGTCGGCTGTGCTCTTCTGCTATTGTGTGGATGCCAACACCTTCGGTTGGTTTGGTGCCTCTCCGACATTGGACCAATTGAAAAACCCAATCCAGATGGAGGCCTCTGAGATCTATAGCGAGGATGGAGATCTGATGGGTAAATTCTTTGTGGAGAACCGCTCTTCCGTCACTTATGAGGAGATCTCTCCTGAATTGATCCAGACCTTGATCGCTACGGAAGACCAACGCTTTTACGAACACAATGGTATCGATTACAAGGGTATGTTCTCGGCGGTGAAGGATGCCTTGCGTGGCCGTGCCCGCGGCGCCAGCACCATTACCCAGCAGTTGGTGAAGAATCTCTTCAAGGTGCGATCCGACTATACGAAGGGCGGATTGTGCAGGGTGCCTGGCGTGAAGACCTTGATCATCAAGGTGAAGGAGTGCATTGGTGCGGTCCGTATCGAGAAGCATTATAGCAAGGAGGAGATTTTGACCATGTACCTCAATACGGTGACATTCGGTAACAACACCTATGGTATCAAATCCGCGGCTAAGACCTACTTTAACACGACTCCCGACAAACTGACTTATGAGCAGGCTGCCTGCATCATTGGTATCTTGAAGGCCAATACCTACTACAATCCTATCAAGAATCCGGAGAATAACAAGAAACGTAGAAATTTGATCCTTCATCTGTTGGCGGATAATGCGTCGATCTCCACAGCGCAGTGTGACTCTTTGTGTGCCACTGATTTGGGTTTGAATGTTTACAAGGAGGATATTCTCAGTGGTTATGCCCACTATTTCAGAGAGGCGGTATTCAATGAATTGCAACCTTGGTGTGATGCCAATAATGTGAATCTATTCCATGATGGATTGAAGATCTATACGACAGTCAACTCTAAAATGCAGAAGTATGCGGAGGCTTCGGTGGCGAAACAGATGGGTGAGTTGCAAGACCAATTCAATAAGCATTGGGGAAAAGAGAACCCTTGGCGGGACCAAAAGCAGCACGAGATCAAGGGTTTCATTGATGATATGTTGAAGAAGACCGCTGCTTATAAGGGATTGAAGAAGAGATACAAGGAGGACGAGACTGCCATTTACAAGGAGTTGAATGAGCCTCATAAGATGCGTATTTTCGATTATAACCGAGGTATTACCGATACGGTGATGAGTACCCGTGATTCGTTGGCCCATATTTTGAAATTCCTCCATTGCGGATTCATCGCGATGGATCCTCATTCCGGTGCGGTAAAGGCTTGGGTAGGAGATGTGGATTTCCACTATTGGCAGTATGACAAGGTGACGGCGAAACGGCAGCCAGGCTCCACCTTTAAACTCTTTGTCTATACGGAGGCTTTGCGCCAAGGCATGTGCAGCTGCGACACGAGGGTGGATAGTACGGTGACTTGGATGACGGAGGAGGATGGTGAGATGAAGGTTTGGGCTCCTCAAAATGCAAGTGGCGTCTTTTCGAATGAACCGATGACTTTGAAAACTGCTTTGGCCCGCTCCGTCAATAGTGTGGCGGTGCAAGTGGCGAAGGAGGTTACGCCTGAGAAGATTGTCTCCACGGCCCATTTGATGGGTATTGAGAGCCCTGTTCGTCCGATCCCTTCCATTTGTTTGGGTACGGAGGATGTCTCTTTGGTGGAGTTGGCGACGGCCTATTCTGTGATTGCGGATGGAGGTATGTTGCATGCTCCGATATTGGTGACCCGTATTGAGGATAAGAATGGCAAGGTGATTTATGACGCGAAGATAAAGAATGAGCGTGTCTTGGATTATGAGACAGCCTTCTTGGTGCGAGACATGTTGCAAGAGGGGTTGCGGGATGAACGTGGAACTTCGCAGGCGTTGTGGAAATATAAGATGCATGGAGCTACCGATTTTGGTGGAAAGACAGGTACATCCGCCAACTATTCTGATGCTTGGTATATGAATATCACCCCGAACTTGGTGACCGGCGCATGGGTGGGCGGTGAATACCGAAGCATCCATTTCCGCAATGGTGATTTAGGTCAGGGTAGCCGTTCCGCTTTACCGATTGTAGGCTCCTTCTTGGAGAAAGTCTTGAACGACAAGGATCTGAAAAAATATGGTGGCCGGTTTGGTGCGCCGAAGGAGAAGATCAACCGCAACTATGATTGCAAGGCGATCGAGGAGGAGTTGGAGGAGGAGCGTGACGGGGAGGAGTCCGCTGTCCGTGGATTCTTCAAACGGCTCTTTGGAAGGAATGATGTGGTCGATAGTACGGGTGCGAAAGTCTCTCGCAAGGAGCAACGTCGCGAACGTCGGGAAAAAAGGAAGGAGAAAAGGAGTAGATGATGAGGCGGTCCAAAATCTCTCCGTCACCGTCTTTTAAAATGTTTTTTTGTATATTTGTGGGCAGGGAAAAATAGAACTAACTGATAACATATTCGCATTGACTATGGCAAATAAGAGACATGACATACCCGAAAGTGATGCAAAGATGCTGGAAGAACCCACATCTGATTATGGCATAACTATTCCCGTAACTGTGCCAACAATGGGCGGATATACATTTGAGGCTCTCAAACGTGAGCTTGACGAATTTGCAAGAAAACTTGTTGATGCTCAATCTGCAACGGCAGAAGAATGCACAACCGACAATCGTCCCACAAAGCAATTGTTGGAAGAGACATATTTAAAGCCGTTAAACCAACTGGATCCTTTACTCCAGGAATTGTGTGGCATCTGCCATGTAGATGAAAGTGACCTCAATGGTGATAAAGCTCGTGAAATGATATTAGAGGGTGTATAATGAAGAGATTATTTCTTGATACAAATATTTGTCATTGATTTTATGGCAAAGCGTGCAGAGTTCCTTCCTGCTGCCAATCTAATGCAAATGGCATTAGAAGGCAAGTTGGTTCTTTTCATGACTCCATTGACCGTTGCAAACATCACCTACATTCTGCGTAAGGATTTTTCAAAGGACGTGATGAAACAGAAAATACAGCAATTATGCAGCGTTATCCAAATATCACCTATTACTAAAATCGAGGTTGATAAAGCACTTCTTGCTGATAATCCTGATATGGAGGATGCAATCCAATATTTTTCAGCAGAAGCAATAAATGCCGATTACATCATTACTCGTGATCCTAAGCATTTCAATTATGCTACAATCCCAGTAATGAATGCTTCGGAATTCTTTCAAGAACAAATAGGTCACTTGAATCCAAACAAATAAGCCAAATATAAACGCCAACTATATCACAATGATGTTGTCGGCATAAACGAAATAAACAAAACAGAAATTAAGTAAACTAAAATAGTAACATATACGCATTGACTATTATTTCGCGTTAAAGATAAAGAGTGTTAATTTAGAAATAAATCATAAAAATGACAAATTCAGATTTTTGGGAGCATATCAAAGCCATCATATTAGGAGGGTTCACTCCCGAAGGTCTGGCAGAACTTGATGAATATGCAGACAAATTCACATGTGGACAGCTACTTTATAAACGCTTTTCACCGCCAGAACAGTATGGCTGTGCAAAGGGAGGCCATGCGCATGTCATTGCATCCCTGCTCGCGGGAGCAGAAGTTGGCTCAGATTCAGTCGCTGAAGGAGAAAACGACTTCAAAAGACAGTGCAAACGCGGAGAGGCGCAAGCTTGCATTATAGAGCAATGGGCGAGGGTGACCGGTTGTTGGACAGATGATATAGAAGACACGCTCACCAGACTCATGGGCGAGCAAATAGCCGAAGGCGGTGAAGCCCATGTCTATGACCATGGAGCTACCCTTGTCAAGTCTATTGGACTTGACTACTATATCGAGCCCATCCTTGCCCTTGATCGTATTTCCCTTCACAATGCCTATTTCCCTGAAACACGACTATCGGTACTGGGATTTGGCAGAGATGGTGAAGGAACGTTCCGCATAATCGCTGAACAGCAGTTCATCGAAGGAACAAGAATGACAGACGAGGAGATTGCTGAATTTATGAAACTCATGGACTTCAATCTCATCAATCTTCGCAACTGGACATACGCAACACCTGACATTTATCTGAGCGACATGCACGATGAGAATGTACTGCGGACAAAATCGGGCGGAGTGGCAGTCGTAGATTGTGATATCCGAATCAATACCCCGGAACTCCGTTGCGGAGGTATGCGGACACTCACAACAGAGGTGAATTTCAGAATGCAATAATACGGAGTGACATCCGTTAAATCATAACAAAATAATAATAACGAAACAGAAATTAAGTAACTAAAATATTAACATATACGCATTGACTATTATTTGCGTTCTCCTGAAAAGCCTGGAAACTTTAGATTGGAATAAGAACACAAAAAATAGTGGTTAGGCAATTCTCTGTGATAGCAGGGAGTGTGCCTTATCGCTCTTTATAAGAGTTCAATGTTTGTGCCTTTGGGCATGAGCATGTCTTATAGAGCGATGAGGTTTCATTCCAGGCTGCCTCGGAGAACGCATAAGAAGGCTCATGCCCTTCTTGTGTGTTTACGCATGTGGTAGATCGATGCATTAGTTGCTTGGCAACGATTTATCACGAAGATGGCAACAGAAATCATAAAAACAGACACACCAAGGTTCAATCTTGAAAGTCGCAGGTACATCGGATGTAAGGCGAAACTTGTGGATTGGATTTTTGAATTGATACGGGAAGAAACACGTGGTGTATATTCTTTCTGCGACATTTTTGCGGGCACAGGTTCTGTATCTAATCGTGCTATACATTTATTTGAGCGTGTGATAATCAACGATTTCCTTTATTCTAACCATGTGCTCTATTACGCTTTCTTTGGTAACGGCGAATGGGATGAAGAGAAAGTGTTACAGATTGTCAATGAGTTCAATGAAATAGATGCAAGCATACTTCCCGACAATTATTTTTCAGACAATTATGGTGGTAAATATTTCGATATGCTTGCCGCAAAGAAGATTGGGTTCATTCGTGACTCTATTGAAGAGAGGAAAGGCAGCTTAACAGAAAAGGAGTATTGCGTCCTTATTGCTTCACTCATTTACAGCATCGACAGAATAGCAAATACACTTGGTCATTTTGAGGCTTATCGCAAAGTTAAGATTGTTCCTCAAAACCTTGTAATTCGGTTGATTGACGTTAAGACATGTCCGAATATTGACATTCACCAAAGGGATGCAAATCAACTTGCTAGAGAAATTCATACCGATATTGTTTATATGGATCCTCCATATAACTCACGTCAATACAGCCGATTCTATCATGTGTATGAGGTACTTGTGAAATGGGACAAACCTATGCTTTATTCTGATGCAGCAAAGCCGAAGTTTACGGAGAATAACAGTGACTATTGTCGTACTGCGGCGTTGAGTGCGTTTACTGACCTTGTTGCTCATGTTGACACGAAATACATTGTTGTTTCCTACAATAACACTTACAAATCAAAGAGTACGTCGTCAGAGAATAAAATCAAACTAGAACAGATTGAAGAGGTGCTGAACAAATGTGGAACAACTAAAGTATTCGCACATAAACATCAGGCTTTCAATGCCGGTAAGACTGAGTTTGATGATCATAAAGAGTATTTATTCATAACGGAGGTTGACCATGAAAAACGGAATCGCTCGTTCTCCACTCTTCTACGTGGGTGACAAATATAAACTCATCCGCGAAATAAAGACGCACTTTCCCGAAGGAATTAACCGATTGATTGAGCCTTTCGTTGGTGGCGGTAGCGTTATGTTGAATGTGGAAGCAGATGGCTATCTGCTAAATGACATAGACTCTTACGTCATTGCCATTCATCGAATGTTGTGTGGCTTTATTGGCCATGAAGAAGAGTTCTTCAATCAGTTCTTCGCCATGGTCAAACAATATGGGCTTTCTTTGTCTTATGCTGGGCGTACAGCCCCAGAAGAGATGAAACGAGAGTTTCCTAAGACTTATTATGCAAAGTACAACAAAGAAGCATACACCCGACTGAAGTGTGATTTCAACAATGGTGGTAAGGAGGATTTTATGCGCCTCTATATGTTACTCATTTACGGCTTCAACAGAATGCTTCGCTTCAATGGTAAGGGCGATTTCAATCTTCCTGTAGGTGACGTGGATTTCAATCAGAACACCCGCGATGCCCTTGACGATTATTTTCGTTTGTTGGCAAATAAGCAAGTGGAATGGCACAATCAGGATTTCCGTGAGTTCCTCGTTGGAATAGATTATCAAAAAGGAGATCTCGTTTATCTCGACCCTCCATATCTGATAACATTCAGCGAATACAACAAATTATGGAATGATGAAACTGAACACGATTTGCTGATGCTGCTCGATGAACTAAACGAGAGAGGTGTTCGCTTTGCTATTTCTAATGTGACGCATTACAAGGGGAAGATCAACGAAGTTTTTCTTGAATGGTCAGCATGTTACACATGCTATTCAATCAAAAGTAATTACATCAGTTTTAACGATAATACGATAAAGAACTTCAAAGAGGTTCTTGTGACAAATTATTAGGATTATGGCTACACCACAATATAAACCGCTACTCTACACAACCACAATGCGCAACCCAGGACGTTTGAAGTTTATGCTTTATGTCTTGTCGAAGTTTGAAGGAAAAATTCTCAATGATAACTTGGCTACAAAGATTTGTGGTGAGACGATCCGTTATGGCTTATATCGCCCGATGAAACAGATTGATTCTGTAAAACAAAAGTGGCAATCAACTAGTCAAGGAGAATTCAGCGACTATCAACTTACGGATGAAGAAGTGCGAACAATGTTGACGCTCAATCCTCAGTCGCACAAGGAGGCTGGGTTTGCAAAAGGTTGGCCATCTCGCTTTGCTACAATCTATGATTTGACCAAAGAACTTGGGTTGGCTTATTATTGGCCTGGTCAACCTATTGTTGTATCTGATTTGGGAAAACATTTGCTGAAAAGTATAAATGTAGAAGTGGACGAGAGTAATTCTTTCATTACCGCAGAAATTGAGCATCCAGAGTATGAGCAGCAAGTATTCTTGCAAGCTTTAGCAAAATCACAAAGAAAGAACCCGTTTGTGCGTGTATTGAACGATAACATTCCTCTTATTCTTTTGCTTCAAGTTATACGCCTGCTTAATTCTGATCCGGCGCAGAATGGCTGTGGAATCTCACGCAGGGAGCTCCCGTTACTGATATTTTGGAAAGACAACGATGCGAATGCTCTGTATGAACGAATTGTTGAATTGCGAGAGGATTATGGCTATAATCCGAGTGATGAGGTAATTGTTGACATTTGTATCAGCGAGATAATGAATGGTAATTTCAAAGAGTTTAAGGAGAAATCTATTATGGACGAATATCCAGATGAGTTTATCCGCAAGATGCGAATGACAGGATTGATTTCCATGCGTGGTGCTGGTCGGTTCCTTGATGAAAATAAGAATGAGGCGGCGAAAGTTGACTATGTGCTTGCTCATTATGCCAATTATGCTCATTATACTGATGAACGAACATACTTCGATTATATGGCGAAACTTGATCCTAACCTCATCAGCATTCTGTCAAAACCAATTGATGCATCAAATAGCGAGACCTTGTTGACTGAGTGGTTGGCGGTTTATCCATGGGCAAGTATCAAGAAAGAACTTAATAACCTATCTACAAAGAAGGCAAGTTCGGACAATGTGTTGAAACTACTTGCTGCCCCTTCACGTCTGGAATTTCTTACCGCTTTAGCTATTAAATCAAAACTTCCAGATGTGCGTGTTATCCCAAATTACAGTTGTGATGATACAGGGTTGCCTACTTCTACGGCTGGAGGCAACAAAGGTGACATTGAATGCTTTGAACAGAAGCGTGGAATTCTTGTTGAGGTAACAATGGCGATGGGTAGAACACAAACGATGATGGAGGTGTGGCCTATCGACCGTCATCTTGACGACATGCGAAAAGAACATGAAGCACAGTGTATTTTCGTGGCTCCTGCCATCTATCCAGATAGTAAAAAGCAGATTGATTATATTGCTTATGAATCTAGAGGACAAAAGAAAATCCGGCCGTATGCAATTGCAGACTTAATAAGTTATCTGGAGAACACCCACGTGTTGTATGAAGATCCTTTGGATTTACAATGCTCAAATATTGCTCAAATGGCTGCAGATCCTATGTCGTTGTATGGTGATTAAATAGGGGGGTGCATCTCTCCCTACTCAATCCCAATATACTTATGCGTCTGGAGCGATAACCGCCAATGCGGATGCTCCAAGATGTACGCTACTGTCTCTTTGGTGTTTTTGCAGGAACAAGGTTGGAGGAAATAGTGGTCCGCTTTGATTTGCTTGTGCCAACGCTCTACATCTGCACGTTCGGAGAAGACCACCTTCACTTCGTTGGCGGTAGATAAGATGGGTGCTTTGCCCTCTTTGGGAGAGAGGGTGACCCAATCTAAGTTATGAGGCACTTCGTGTGTGCCGTTGGTCTCCATAGCCACTTTTTTGCCTATGTTGTGCAACCTCTCCACCAACGACTCCGTTGCTTGGAGGCTGGGTTCTCCGCCTGTGAGGATTACCCAAGGGGAGGCAAATCCGCTCACTATCTTCACGATCTCTTCTTCACTCATTTCGACGAAAGTCTCGTGCTTTGTGTCGCAGAAGGGGCATTTCAGGTTGCAGCCTGAAAAGCGCACGAAGACCGCGGAGGTTCCTGTATGGAATCCCTCGCCTTGTAGGCTCATGAATATCTCGTTAATCCTCTTCATACGTAGCTATGTTACCCTCAGACTCTTGTACGGTTACCTTGTAACAGGTGTCGATTTGTTGGCAAATCCAGTAGGCCAGGTTCTCAGCTGTTGGGTTGAGATCTCCTAACACATCGTTGAGCACTTTGTGGTCCAATTGGCCTTTGATCGCCTTCTTGATGTGGGAGAAATCCACAATCATGCCATCCGCGTTGAGCTCCTTCGCTTTGCAGTGGACGGTTACAATCCAATTGTGACCATGCAAGTTCTCGCATTTGCTGGCATAGGAGAGTTTCAACTTGTGCGCCGCTGAAATCTCGAATCGCTTCGTTATGTAGTACATATTGTCTTAATTATGCTGAAATTAATCTTCGTAAGCTGTTTTGTCCGCTACTCCCGCGTCGCGTAACGCCTCTTTGCGCTCCATGCAGGTACCGCATTTGCCGCAGTGTTTCTCACCGCCTTTGTAGCAACTCCATGTCTGCGTATAGTCCAGACCTAAAGCGGCGCCTCGCTTCACGATATCGGTTTTGGAGATGTGGGTATAGGGGGTGACAAGGGTGATGCCATCATAGGTGCCTGCCGCGATCGCATCGCTCATCGCTGTGGCGAATTGAGGCCGACAATCAGGGTAAATAGTGTGGTCTCCGCTGTGATTGGCCATCATCACATGTCTCAAGCCATTGCTCTCCGCGACACCCGCCGCGATGGCCAACATGATGCCGTTGCGGAAAGGAACGACGGTCGATTTCATGTTCTCATCGTCGTAATTGCCCTCTGGGATTGCCTCAGCCCCCTCCAAAAGGGAACTCTTGAAATACTCCTTCATGAAGGAGAGTGGTATGGTGATGTGCTTGATGCCTAATTGCTCGCAATGATACTTCGCGAAGGGAATCTCCTTGTCGTTGTGGTTGCTGCCGTAGTCGAAAGAGATGGCCAATGCGATATCCTCCTTGAACTCGTAGAGTAGGGTGGTGCTATCCATCCCTCCTGATAGGATAAGAACGCTATCTTTCATATCTTAAAGATTGAAATGTGAGGGAATTGTTAAATGCAATGGTTCATTTGGGCCACCAAACGGGCCTGCTTCATCTCTTGGTGCGCCTCATCCGCGTAGTTGGCGAATGGGTAGATGGCGATACCGCCTCTTGGCGTGAAGATGCCAACCACCTCCAAATATCTTGGTTCCATCAATTTCACCAAATCTTTCATGATAATATTGATGCAATCCTCATGGAAGTCACCGTGGTTGCGGAAACTGAAGAGGTAGAGCTTCAAAGATTTACTCTCCACCATTCTTTCGTTCGGAATGTAGTTGATGATGATTTTCGCAAAATCAGGTTGTCCGGTCTTCGGACAGAGACTGGTGAACTCCGGACAGTTCAAGGTCACAAGGTAATCGTTCTCCGGATGCTTGTTGACGAAAGTCTCCAATACATGAGGCGCATAGTCGGTAGGATAAACCGTCTTTTTGTCGCCTAATAGGGTTACCCCCTCCAATTCATTTTCAGTTCTTGACATAATGTATTTAGTTTTAGAGGAAATACGTTAAAGCTCTCAATTGTGTGCAAAGATAGTAAATAATTAAGAATTAAGAGTTAAGAATTAAGAGTTAAGAATTCTCTTTCCCTTTCTCCAGGAATTTATGCACATCCTTCCTAAACCGTATGATTAGTAGCAGGGAAGCCAAATATAGCTCGATGATATAGGCGAACCATACACCCGGCGCACCCCAACCCAAATAGATGCCGCAGAAATAACTCACGGAGATGGTGACGACAATGTAGCAGATGAAGGCCACCACCATGGGGGTGATGACATTTTGCATGCCACGCAGCGATCCGATGACGACGGTCTGCAATCCGTCCGCCACTTGATAGGCGCCTGTCATGATTAGCAAAACGGCGGCCAACTCTATGACGTCCGCTTCGTGGGAGAATATCATGGCGATCTCTGTCCTAAAAAGAATGATGAGGATGGAACATACGCCCATAAAGGCGAGAACCAAGTGGATGGAGGCGATGCCCGCCTTTTTCATGGCGACGAAATCTTTCGCTCCGATTTGATGGCTGACGCGGATGGTGGTGGCTGACGCGATGCCGCAGCTGACCATCCAAGTGATGGCGGATATGGTAATGGCGATTTGGTGGCTCGCCAAGGCGACTGTTCCGCACATGCCCACGAACATTACCGCCACATTCATTCCGAAGGTCTCCAAGAACATCTGTAGCCCAATAGGCGTGCTGATTTTCATCAAACTGCCCAACTCCTTGATGGAGAATTTACGCCACCCGAAATCGTGGAAGTAGGAGGCGTAAGGGTGCTTACACCGTACCAGTATGATAAAGGCGACGCACATGATGATTCTCGATATCAGCGTGGCGTAAGCCGCTCCATCCACGCCTAATTGAGGTGCGCCCCATTTGCCGAAGATGAGTATGTAGTTGAGCAGTATGTTGAGCATATTGCCCGATACCGTCACAATCATCGCGTAGGTCGTGTTCCCCACGCCATCCATGAATTGACGGAAGGCTTGGAACAGCAAGACGAAGGGGAGGGATTCGAGTAGGATCAGAAAGTAGGATTTCGCGATCGGCACCACCTCTTCGGGTTGCCCTAAATTGGCCAAGTTCATATAGAGGATGGTCATCAATCCGCCCATGACTAGGGTGACCAAAAGGTTGAATAGGATCGAGTTTTGGAATAGGGAGGAGACTCTCTTGTGGTTTCCTGACGCGTAAGCCTCTCCGATCAAAGGGGTGGATCCGAATGATAATCCGAGGGAAGCGGCGAAACCGATAAAGAAAGAGGCACCGCCAAAGGATACGGCGGCCAAATCCACTTTGCCGAGCTGTCCGACCATAATGGTGTCGGCCAGTTGGACGGTTCCCTGTCCTAATTGGGCCAACATGACGGGTACAGCCAGTTTGAGATTACGCTTATAAAAGGGGATATACCCTTTGAAATAATCGATGATATTTGCCACTCCTCCCATATCTCTGCTTATAGAATAGCTTGACGGATACGAACTAATTTTGCCAAAAGGCCATCCATTAAGTTGATGTTGAGCATGTTGGCACCGTCTGATTTCGCATGGGCAGGGTCGAAGTGCGTCTCCATGAATAGGCCGTCCGCACCCACTGCGATACCCGCCTTGGCGATGGTCTCGATCATCTCAGGGTTTCCGCCTGAAACGCCGCAGGTTTGGTTGGGTTGTTGAAGCGAGTGGGTGGCGTCCAATACGGCAGGGAAGCCACATTGTTGCATCTGTGGAATGCCTCGGAAGTCCACGATAAGGTCTTGATAGCCGAAGCTTGTTCCGCGGTCGGTCAAGATGATCTTGTCGTTGCCGGTGCTGCGCACCTTCTCCGCAGCGAAAGACATTGCCGCAGGGGATAGGAATTGTCCCTTCTTGATGTTCACCACCTTGCCGGTTTTGCCCGCCGCCACCAAAAGGTCGGTTTGGCGGCAAAGGAATGCCGGAATTTGAAGCACATCCACGTATTGAGCGGCAAGTTCCGCCTCCTCTTCGGTGTGGATATCCGTTACCACGGGGATGTCAAAATGCTCGCCCACCTTGCGGAGGATCTCCAACGCCTTCTCGTTGCCGATTCCGGTGAACGAGTCCACTTTTGAACGGTTGGCCTTCTTGTAAGAACCCTTGAAAATATAGGGAATTTGGTATTTGTCGGATAGTGAAACAAGGTGCTCCGCGATTCTGAATGCCATCTCTTCGCCTTCGATGACGCAAGGTCCTGACATTAAGAAGAAGTTGTTGGAATCCGTATGCTTTATCTTTGAACCGAAAATATTATAATTTGTCATATTGAATGTTATTTTGTTGATAACGCAAAGGTACGTTTTTTAGGGGAAATAAAAAAAAGAGGAGCAACAGGTCGTTGCTCCTCCCACAGGTTGTGTTTATCGTGATATTAGAATTTGTTCAATAAACAGTCGAGCGCGCGGTTCAAACCTTCTGCGTCCTTACCACCCGCTTGCGCGAAGAATGGTTGACCACCGCCGCCTCCCTTGATCTCCTTGGCCGCGTCGCGAACCAATTGGGTAGCGTTCAATCCGCCTGCGACCAAATCATCGGACAAAGCCAATGTGATGGCTGGTTTACCTTGATTAGCGGTTGCGCCGATGAATACGAGGTTGTTGCTTACGACATTGCGGATCTGGAAGGCCACTGATCTAACCATGTCGGCCTCAAATTCGCCTTGAAGGATGATCACTTTGTTACCGTTCTTCTCGGTGGCGGAAGCGATTAACTTGTCGCGGAGGATCATCACCTTCTCTTGGATGAATTGCTCCACTTGCTTCTTCATGGCAGCGTTCTCGTCCAATGACTTCTTGATCGATTGTGCCAAATTTGGCGCATTGTTGAAGAGAGCCTTCACATCGCGTAAAGTATCTTGCAATGAATCCAAGTACTCCTCTGCCTTCACGCCAGATACAGCCTCGATACGACGGACACCTGCGGAGACGGATGACTCTGAAAGAATGCGGATGAAACCGATCTCACCTGTTGACTTCACGTGTGTTCCACCGCAAAGCTCGATGGATGGACCATATTTGATGACACGTACCGCGTCTCCGTATTTCTCTCCGAACAAAGCGATTGCGCCCATATTGCGAGCATCCTCGATAGGCATCTCTCTGTGTTCCTCCAAAGAGATGTTTTGGCGAACCATCGCGTTGGCCAACTTCTCAGCCTTTCTCAACTCCTCGTCGGTCACCTTTTGGAAGTGGGAGAAGTCGAAACGCAAAGCCTCAGGTGATACGTATGATCCCTTTTGCTCCACGTGTGTACCCAATACTTGGCGCAAAGCGTAATCCAACAAGTGGGTAGCGGTGTGGTTGCAAGCAATTTGCTCGCGACGTTCCGCATTTACCTCAGCGGTGAAGGTGGCGCTCAAGTTGGCTGGCATCTTTTTAGCGATGTGTACGCTCAAGTTGTTCTCCTTCTTGGTGTCGATGATCTCGATGCACTCGTCGTCGGATTTCAAAATACCTGAATCACCTACTTGACCACCCATCTCTGCATAGAATGGGGTTCTGCTCAAAACGATTTGGTAGAACTCCGCGTTCTTTTGTTTGATCTTTCTATAACGGAGAATCTCGGTGTCGCATGAAAGGATGTCGTATCCGACGAACTCGGATTCTCCCTCGCTCAATTGTACCCAGTCGCCTGTCTCTACGGCAGCGGCGTTGCGGGCACGCTCCTTTTGCTTTTGCATCTCTTGGTTGAACTCCTCTTCGTTGACGCTCATGCCATTCTCGCGGAGGATCAACTCGGTCAAGTCCAATGGGAAACCGAAGGTGTCGTACAAGGTGAAACCATCCTTGCCGGAGATTTCGCTCTTGCCTGCGGCCTTTGTGTCCGCCATGACCTTGTCCAAAAGACGGATACCAGTCTCCAAAGTGCGGAGGAATGACTCCTCCTCCTCCTTGATCACCTTCTCAACCAATGATTGTTGAGCGATCAATTCAGGGTAAGCCTCGCCCATGCTGTCGATAAGGGCAGGAAGCAATTTATACATGAATGCTCCGCGTTGTCCGAGGAAGGTATAACCGTAACGGACCGCACGGCGCAAAATTCTACGGATGACGTAACCTGCCTTCGCGTTGGAAGGAAGTTGTCCGTCGGTGATGGAGAAGGAGATGGTTCTGATGTGGTCGGCGATTACGCGCATCGCGATGTCAGTCTCTCTCTTCTTGCCATATTCGCAACCGCAGATCTTACCGATCTCCTTGATGATGGGTTGGAATACGTCCGTGTCGTAGTTGGATTTCTTTCCTTGCAATGCCATGCAAAGACGCTCGAATCCCATACCTGTATCCACGTGTTTTGCGGGAAGAGACTCCAAAGAGCCATCCGCCTTGCGGTTGAACTGCATGAATACGTTGTTCCAGATCTCGATTACTTGCGGATTGTCTTTGTTGACCAACTCCACACCAGGAACTTTTGCGCGCTCGTCGTCGTCGCGGAGGTCGATATGGATCTCTGAACATGGACCACAAGGTCCTGTGTCACCCATTTCCCAGAAGTTGTCGTGCTTATTGCCGTTGATGATGCGCTCTTTTGGCAAGAATTGCGCCCAGATCTCTGCCGCCTCATCGTCTCTGCCGAGATTGTCCTCTTTGCTTCCTTCGAAAACGGTAGCGTAAAGACGATTGGGATCAAGCTTCAAAACATCCACCAAATATTCCCAAGCCCAAGAAATCGCCTCTTTCTTGAAGTAATCGCCGAAAGACCAGTTCCCCAACATCTCGAACATGGTGTGGTGGTAAGTGTCTAGACCTACCTCTTCCAAGTCGTTGTGCTTTCCGCTGACGCGGAGACACTTTTGCGAGTCCGCGACACGAGGGTATTTGCGGGGTGCGTTACCTAAGAAAATATCTTTGAATTGATTCATACCCGCATTGGTGAACATCAATGTGGGGTCGTTTTTCACCACCATTGGCGCAGAAGGAACGATGGTATGTCCCTTTGAAGCGAAGAAGTCGGTGAACGATTTGCGGATTTCTTTAGCTGTTAACATCTTGTCTATTATTATTCAATGGTGCAAAAGTAGCACATTTCCAACAAAAAAACTATCTTTGCCAATGCATTTTATTTAAGGTGAGTTTTAAAATTATCGTTTTAGGGGGAGTTTGCTCTCCCAAAAGTTCGATAAGTATAAGATAATATGGCTAAAGCGAGATATCAGTTTAACCCTAAAACACTCTCTTTCGAGCGAGTGGATAATACCATCCGGCATTGGGCGAAGTGGGCCCTCTCACATCTGTTCACCAGCGTTTTCGCTGGATTGGCGTGCTTTGTCGTGTTCGCTCTCTTCCTTGATTCTCCGAAAGAGAAGCGGTTGAAGAGTGAATTGGCGATGATGGAGGACCAGTATGAATTGTTGAATGCGCAGTTGGCGGATGTGCAGAATGTGTTGGACGACATCCGTCAAAGGGACGATAACCTTTACCGCTTGATCGTGCAGGCTGACCCTGTGGAGAGAAGTATCCGTATGGGCTCTGACAATCAGGAGAAGTACAATGAGTTGCGTTCCAGCTCGGAGATCGCCGCCAAGACGGCGATGACGATGGAGCGAATCCGCAGACAACTCTATGCGCAGTCCGTCTCTTTCGACGAGGTGGTGAATTTGGCCCGTAACAAGGAGGATATGCTCCTTTGCATCCCTGCCATTCAACCCGTGATGAACAAAAACCTGAAACGTATGGCCTCTGGTTACGGCTACCGTATCGACCCTATCTACAAGACTCCTAAGTTCCATGCCGGCATGGACTTCTCCGGTGAGGTCGGGACAGATATCTTCGCTACAGGAAAGGGCGTGATCGAGTTCCGGGGCTGGATGCAGGGCTACGGAAACACGGTGATCGTGGATCATGGTTATGGTTATAAGACTCTGTATGGCCACTTGCATAATTTCGCCAAGAAAATTAAGGTGGGTACCCATGTGGCCAGGGGCGAGGTGATCGCTTATATGGGTAACACAGGAAAATCCACTGGTCCGCACGTTCATTACGAGGTGCGTTATAAAGACAAAGTGGTGGATCCACGTAACTATTACTACATGGACCTATCTCCGGAACAGTATGACGAGATGATTCAAATCGTCTCCAACAACGGTAACATCTTCGACTAATCTTGTGCGCCCTATGAGCGAAGAGAAACGATATTATAAGATCAATGAAGTGGCCGAGATGTTGGGCGTTGAGGCTTCCACCCTGCGTTACTGGGAGGGGGAATTCTCCTCTCTGTCTCCCCGTCGGAACAACAGCGGCAAGCGGTTATACACGGCCGAGGATGTGGAGGAGGCCCGCAGAATCCAGTTCCTCCTGAAGCAGAAGGGACTGACGGTGAAGGGTGCGAAATGTGCTTTGGTCGATCCGAAACGGGTGAACCGCCAGTACGAGGTGGTGAAGCGACTTGAAGCACTGAAGGAGGAGGTCGGAAAACTGAAGAAGGAGGTCGGCGTATTGATGAAACACACCATATCTTTGG
Organism: Paludibacteraceae bacterium; assembly: GCA_045639525.1. GTDB lineage: Bacteria > Bacteroidota > Bacteroidia > Bacteroidales > Paludibacteraceae > UBA1181. Next base: position 32,069 of record JAZUDI010000037.1, read on the forward strand.
ATGAGCAATGGTCGGGTTGGTAGAGGTCATCGAGTATGTGGGTACCTTCGCCTTCGCCATTAGCGGAATCCGCTTGGCGGCGAAGAAGGATTTCGATCTTTTTGGTGCCTATGTGGTAGGGTTGGTGACCGCCATCGGCGGAGGAACCATTCGCGACCTTTGTATCGACGCCACCCCTTTCTGGATGCAGAATGCCAATTATCTGATATGGTCGGGAGCAGCGCTCCTCTTCGTGATACTTTTCCGCAAATACCTGGTCCGCCTGAATATTACTTTCTTTATATTTGATACCATTGGTCTGGCGCTCTTCACGGTGGTGGGCATCGAGAAGACTTTGGCGGCAGGCTACGATTTTTGGGTGGCGATCGTGATGGGTGGCATCACGGGTGCGGCGGGCGGTGTGTTCCGTGATATCTTCATCAATGAGATTCCCCTAATCTTCAGGAAGGAGATCTATGCGGTCGCCTGCTTGATAGGTGGTTTGGTCTATTATGTTTGCGCAAAGGTCGGTCTGGATATGATTTTTGTACAGTTGCTGAGCGCCCTTAGCGTCGCGATGACGAGAATAGTGGCGGTGCGTTACCAGATTGGATTGCCCCACATAAAAAAGGAACAAGAGGGAGATTCTAATGGTTGAAAATGAGCGTGTTATCGCTTAAATTCTCCTGTTTGCTTTTTTTTACATTATTTAGTAGGCATATGTCCGAAGAAATCACTAATTTTACCCCGTTATTAACACATTAAATATTACGGAAATGAAGAAACTATTTACATTGACTGCAGCAATGCTTTTCGCGGCTGGTTGTTTCGCACAATACACCTTGTCGTATAAGGCAAATCAGCTACGTATCGGTGATTACCGCAATATGAAGCAAATCGAATATCAAGCGCAAGGTGAGGCTGGCGCTAATCAATATTGGGACTTCTCGAAGGCTAAGGTGCTCAAGGATATGTACATCGACCAACAAGAGGATATGAACGCCGTTGGACAAGAGGGTTATCGTTTGAGTTGCGATGAGGGTGGGACCAAGCATACCCTTTTCGAGATCACAAAGTCTGAGAAGAGATACTTCGGTATGGTTACCCCTAACTCGAAGATCGAGTTTGAGGAGCCGATCGTTGACTTGATGTTCCCATTCTCATACCAAGATACCAAGGTGGGCGCAATGGTTGGAACATATACACCGAACAATGGTGAGGTTTCGTTCATTGATGGAAACTATATCACTACCGCTGACGCGTGGGGAACTTTGGTTTTACCGGATGGAAACACCTATCGTAATGTCTTGCGTGTGAAGGTCTCTAAAAACTACACCCAAAACTTCGGAAAGAGCAAGTACACGATCAAGACCACCCGTTACCAATATTTCGCTGAGGGAGCACGCTATCCAGTGCTTATCGTTGTGGAGAGCGAGAGTGCCTCTGACAGCGGCTGCAAGTGTGGCGGAAAGTTCGGTGAGATGTATATGGAGACTCCTGCCGTTTACGAGAACGATGCTGTAAAGGCGGCTCCTGTGGCTGGCGAGTTTGAGTACAATGCTGAGTTCAACTATTTGGCATCTCCAAATCCATTTAAGGAGAGCATCCATTTGGCGTTCTCTATGGGCGCTGACGCTAAGGTGATCGTTGATATGTTGGATATGAACGGCCGTGTGTTGAAGAACTTCTTGAGTGAGGAGTTGACTGCCGGCCAACATGTTTATAACTTCAATGCGACTTCCTTGACTACTGGTCAATACGCTTTGCGTATCCAAGTGGGCGACAAGGTTTATACCAACGTGATGTTGAAGAACAAGAAATAACTTATTCCCAATATCAGAATAAGGAGAAGGGCGGTCGATTTGACTGCCCTTTTTTGCGCGCATCCAAATCTGTGGATGCTAATATTATCTCATCTTAATATATATATTCTGCACTTGTCTTTCATAATAGGGTGTAATTGTAAAAAAATGTTTATCTTTGCCGAAATTTTGTATAAAATAAAGAGATGGGTTTATTACAAGAGAAATTATCTAAGTACACCGAGCCTCAAAAAGTGAAAGCGCTTGGTGTTTACCCTTACTTCAGAGAGATTCAGAGCGAACAAGATACCGAAGTGATCATCGACGGCAAAAAGGTCTTGATGTTCGGTTCTAATAGCTACCTTGGATTGACAAACCATCCTAAGATCAAGGAGGCCGCCATCGAAGCGACGAAGAAATATGGTTCGGGTTGTGCCGGATCACGTTTTTTGAACGGAACTTTGGACATCCACGTGGAGTTGGAGAGAAAGTTGGCTGAATTCGTTGGAAAGGATGACGCGTTGATCTTCTCTGCAGGTTTTAATGTGAACATGGGTGTGGTTTCCATGTTGACAGGTCGTGAGGACTATTTGATTTTTGATGAGTTGGACCATGCTTCTATTATGGCCGGCAAACAAATGTCTTTCTCAAAGACCTTAAAGTTTAAACACAACGACATGGATTCGTTGGAGAAGAAACTCCAACAATGCGAGCCTGACAAGGTGAAGTTGATCGTTGTGGATGGTGTCTTCAGTATGGAAGGTGACGTGACAAAGTTGCCGGAGATCGTGGCGTTGTGCAAGAAATATAACGCGAATGTCTATGTTGACGAGGCCCACAGCTTGGGTGTCTTCGGAAAGCAAGGACGTGGTATCTGCGATCACTTTGGACTCTCCAAAGAGGTGGATGTCATCATGGGTACCTTCAGTAAGTCGCTTGCCTCTATCGGAGGTTTCTGCGCCGCTGACGAGTCAGTGATCAATTTCCTTCGTCACAATGCAAGACCTTATATTTTCAGCGCTAGTATCACACCAGCGGCTACCGCTTCGGCTTTGGCAGCCCTTGAGATCATGAAGAGCGAGCCTGAGAGAATGGAACACCTCTGGAAAATCACGAAGATGGCTTTGGAAGGTTTCAGAAACTTGGGATTCGAGATCGGACACACCGAGACTCCTATCATTCCACTCTTCATCCGTGATAATGAGAAGACCTTCTTGTTCACCAAGTTGCTCTTCGAGGAGGGAATATTCGTCAATCCGGTGGTAAGCCCTGCGGTTCCTTCTAACGATACTTTGGTACGCTTCTCGTTGATGGCTACCCATACCGAGGATCAAGTGGCCATCGCATTGGAGAAGATCGGTGCGGTTGGCAAGAAGTTGGGTGTTATCGCCTAACCCTTTTTATTGATAAAAACAGTATTATGCGTCCCATACATGTTCCAAACACGTATGGGCGTATAATTATAAAAGAATTGAATTATGAATTATTGGTTTGAATGCAAGGTTTCCTATAATAAGCAAGATGATTCCGGCAAGATAAAAAAGGTGTCTGATATCTATTTGGTGGATGCGCTCTCGTTTACCGAGGCGGAAAAGCGCGTTACCGAGGAGATCACCCCTTTCGCTACCACGTTTGAGAATGGTGTCTTTACCATTGATGGAATCAAGCACGTGAAGATCGCTGATATCTTCGCCGAGGATTTGGAGTGCGAAAAGTGGTTCAAGTGCAAGGTGACCTATACCTCTATTGATGAGGTATCCGCTAAGGAGAAGAAGATAACCACCGTCAATTTGGTGCATGCCGATGATATGCAAGAGGCCTTCAAGAACTTGAAAGAGGGCTTGAACGATATTATTTCCGATTGCGACATCACCAGTATGACAGAGACGGCTATCGCCGATATCTTGCATTATACTGTGCCTGCTTGATGATCAAGGATCGTATCATAGAATTGAACTCTTCCATGCCGGCTGGCGCTCGCTTGCTGGCCGTCTCTAAGTTTCACCCTGTTGAGGCTATTCGGGAGGCGTATGATGCGGGTCAGCGCCTTTTCGGAGAGAGTAGGGTGCAGGAGGTGGCTGCCAAGAAGGATCAGTTGCCTGCCGATGTGGAGTGGCACTTTATCGGACATCTTCAGACCAATAAGGTCAAACAGTTGGTCCCGTTTGTCACGCTGATTCATGGCGTGGATACGGAGCATCTGCTGGCGGAGATCGATAAGCAAGCCGCACTGTGCGGACGCACGGTGGATTGCCTTTTAGAGGTCCATGTGGCGCGTGAGGAGAGTAAGTTCGGCTTCTCTCCCGAAGATGTCTTGCGCTTCTTCTCCGAGGGGATTGACCGTCGATATGAGCATGTTCGAGTGGTGGGTATCATGGGAATGGCTTCCCATGTGGATGATGAGGCCGCTATCCGTTCGGAATTCAAACTTCTTCGCTCGCTTTACGATGAGGTGAAGGCGAAATACGCCCCTTGGTTCAGGGAACTCTCCATGGGAATGTCCGGAGATTACCGCATCGCTTTGGAGGAGGGTAGTACCATGGTTCGCATTGGAACCTATATATTCGGGGAAAGGGTTTATTGATTGGATATTGAAGATCGTGATGAGACGGCTGTGGGTGACCATAGCCGTTTTTTTGTTTGCGAGCGCCTGTTTAGTTGCGTTTGAAATATTGTAATTCACAATTTTATCTGTTTTGTGCAATTTTTACGGCACAATATTTGGTGGATTGTGCAAAATGTATTTATATTTGCACAAAACAATTAGAAGTGAGTATTATGGCCAACGGTTTTATCCACTACTTTGAGAAGGCGATCCCTGAATTTTGGGAGTTGCCTGCCATGACTGATTATGTTTCGAAGAGTTCATACACCTATCAGCAGGTGGGTGAGGAGATCGCTAAACTCCACCTTCTCTTTGAACAGATGCACATCCAGCCCAATGATAAAGTGGCGTTGGTGGGTAGGAACACGCCTCAATGGGCGATCACTTTTCTGGCGACAGTCACCTATGGAGCGGTGATTGTCCCTATTTTGCAGGATTTCCACCCCAATGATGTGATGCACATCGTCAACCATTCGGAGTCCAAACTCTTGTTCTTGAGTGACAACCAGTGGGAGAACTTGGAAGAGGAGAAGATGCGGAACATCCGAGGTGTCTTCTCCATTACGGATTTCAGGTGCGTCTATCAAGCGCCAGGGGAGACGGTGCAGGCGATGATGAAACAGTTGCCGACCTGCTATGCGGAGCGGTATCCGAATGGCCTTCGTAAGGAGGATGTCAAATATGCCCAAAAGGATGACGAGGAGTTGGCGGTTCTCAACTATACCTCTGGAACGACTGGGTATAGCAAGGGCGTGATGCTGACGGGAGAGAATCTCTGTGGCAACCTGGATTTCGCGGGAGAGACCAATTTGGTGGGCAGAGGATATCGCATTTTGACCTTCTTGCCATTGGCGCACGCTTATGGATGCGCTTTTGATTTCTTGGCGCAGATCGCTTATGGCGCCCACATCACCTTCTTGACGAAGATTCCTAGCCCGAAGGTGTTGTTGAAGGCGATGGAGGAGGTGAAGCCAACCGCTATCTTTACGGTCCCTTTGATTATTGAGAAGATATATAAGAACAATATATTACCTAAGTTGAACAAGACCTCTATGCGGTTGATCACCAATATTCCGATCCTTTCCGGTCGGGTATATGCGGAGATCCGCAACACATTGGTGAAGACGTTTGGAGGCGAGTTCTGCCAGATGGTGATTGGCGGAGCGCCGATTAACCGTGAGGTGGAGGATTTCCTCTTGAAGATAAAGTTCCCTTTCTCGGTGGGATACGGCATGACTGAGTGCGGTCCGCTCATCAGTTTTGAGGGTTGTGATACCTACTCCCCCCATTCTACAGGTCGTGTGATCACTGGTATGGAGATGCGAATCGATTCCGCCGATCCGAAAAATGTCCCTGGCGAGATTCAGGTGAGGGGCAGAAATGTGATGAAAGGTTATTATAAAAACGAGGAGGCTACGGCTGAAACCTTTACGGCGGATGGCTGGATGAGAACGGGAGATATTGGAGTCATGGATGCGCAAGGCTTCCTATACATCAAGGGGCGTTCCAAAACTATGATTTTAGGCCCTTCTGGTCAAAATATCTATCCGGAGGAGATTGAGGCGAAATTGAATAATTTGCCATTCATCTCCGAAAGCATTGTCATGATGCGAAACGAAAAGTTGGTGGCTCTGGTCTATCCGGATTCTGCCGCCATGGATGAGATGGGTGTCCAAACGAAGGATTTGGATGTCGTGATGGAGACTCATAGGAAAAGTTTGAATGAGCAATTGGCCGCTTACGAGCGTTTGACTGCAATCATCATTCATCCGACAGAGTTTGAGAAGACACCTAAGAAGTCCATCAAAAGGTATCTTTACGAAAAGGCGTAATGTCATTGTTTAAGGTGCCTTTGTTTAAATAGTATTTGTGGTATTTTTTTTTATAAAACAAGGGGAAAGAAAAGGAGTCCCCGCTAATTATTAGTTCAAAATGAAACATTACGAAGGAAGGTTCAATCAGATGTTGGAGCGTTCGATTCGCGAGAATTGGGAGGAGCCCGCATTAACGGATTATGTATCAGGATTTACGTACAATTACAAAGATATAGCTGCTGCTATCGAGAAGATGCACATCCTCTATCGCGAGATGGGCATCAAGCCAGACGATAAGATAGCGTTGGTCGGAAAAAATACGCCAGAGTGGGGTATCGTATTCCTCTCAGCGGTATCATACGGTGCGATCATCGTGCCTATTCTCCAAAACTTCCCTGTGGATGATATTCACCACATTGTGAACCATTCCGAGTCATCGTTGCTCTTCGTGAGCGATAACTTCAAGGATCAAATCTTGGAAGAAAACATCAAGAATGTAAAGGCTGTGTTCTGCTATTCGGATAAGACTTGTCTTTTCAAAAGGGAGCAATATGCCTTCCCGTTGGAGCCTCAATCTTTGCGCGCGGAGTTGGACAAGAAGTACCCTAAGGGTATGACTTCTGCCGACGTGGTTTATGCCGACAAGGCTCCGGGCGAGGTGTTCTCTATCAACTATACCTCTGGTACTACAGGCTTCAGCAAGGGTGTGTTGCAGTTGATCGACAATATCACTGGTAACATCGGTTTCATCGAGGAGGTAGGTTTGTCGAAGAAGGGCAACAAGATTTTGACATTCTTGCCGTTGGCGCACACTTACGGTTGTACTTTGGATTTCCTTTCGCAGGTTTCCAATGGCGCACACATCACCTTCCTCAATAAACTTCCAGCTCCAAATGTCTTGATCAAGGCCTTCAGCGAGATTCGTCCAAGTGTAATCTTTACGGTGCCTTTGGTGGTAGAGAAGATTTTCCGCGCTGTGGCAGAACCGATCATTGTTAAGGCTGAGGCTGAGATGTCGCAAGACCAGTTAGAGACAAAGGTATATCCTGAGGTTCGCGAGAAGTTGATCCAGTTGTTTGGTGGCCAATTCAAGCAAGTGGTTGTCGGTGGCGCACCGTTGAATGCAGATATTGAGGCTTCTCTTAAGAAGATCAAGTTCCCATTCTGCGTGGGATATGGTATGACAGAGTGCTCTCCGTTGATCAGTTTTGTGGATTTGGATCGTTTCGTTGCGAAGTCAGTAGGTGTCACTCTTCCTAACTTGGATGTCAGAATTGATTCCGAAGATCAAGAGAATGTCGTTGGCGAGATCCTCGTGAAGGGACAAAACGTCATGGGTGGTTACTACAAAGATCCTGATACTACCGCCAATGTGATCGACAAGGATGGCTGGTTGCACACGGGAGACCTTGGCACTTTGGACAAGCACAACAACTTGTTCATCAAGGGACGTTGCAAGACCATGATTTTGGGTCCTTCCGGACAAAACATCTATCCAGAGGCATTGGAGGCGAAGATCAACAACATGCCATACGTTTCCGAGTGTTTGGTGATCGAGGGTGAGAAGGGCTTGATGGCCTTGGTTTACCCAGACTTCAAGTTGATGGACGAGAACCATGTCGATGAGAAGCGTGTGATGGAGATCATGGAGGAGAATCGCAAAAACTACAACCAAATGGTGGCTAATTACGAGCAAGTCACAGAGGTTCGTCTCTATCCTAATGAGTTTGAGAAGACTCCTAAGAAGAGCATCAAGCGTTATTTGTACCAAAGCAACGGAAAGAAATAATCTTGCCGTGAGATGATAATGAAAGGGACGAGGCTTCAACCTCGTCCTTTTTTTGTTTCCTTAACTTATCAAACTCTTGTCTGTTTTCTTGTTTTTCCTATCTTTGTTAACAGCAATTATGGTTGAATCATTAATATTGATGATCATGGAAAACGAACAACGTGTATATGGTTATGTGAAATCCATAGCGGAGGAACAATTCGCGAAAAAGGAGATGATCTCCCGAGCGGATGTCGCCTATATCCTCAAAGAAAAATATAAAGTGGAGTGTGCGGACGGTGCGGAACTCAGCGCATTGGTCTATCGTGCGTATGAGGCCGCCGGGAAGCCCGAATCTATCCGTTGGGCCATATCGACCAACGGGGGAGAGAAGAGTGTGGTGGATCAATATGAGTTGAACATCCGTTTAGGAAAGGGTGAGACGGAGCAGGCGGTAGCCATTGTGGAGAAGGATCTCTCCGATTCGGACCATTGGTTGGACGAGGCTAAGCGAAAAATCTCTGATGTCTTGAAGTTGGAGTTGGCGCAGGATGCCGCCGCTTTGAGCAAGTGGTTGCAGGGTACTTCGGGTATAGAGGAGGTGAAGACGAAGAGCTCCGCTTTGATGCAGAATTACGGGAAGATGGTGGAGTGCTATCAGGCGGCCGAGAGTGGTGTGCGTGGCGATATCCACGATTTCGTGGAGTTGCGTAGCGATGTCAACGCCCGTTTTATGCAGTATGCCAATGCGTTGGTGGATGTGTTTGGCGACTCCATACGTGTGGTGGCGCCCCAATTGTTTGATTTCGATGGCGTGAAATATTTGGATGCCGCCTCCATGCAGCAGAGCGCCCAACTGGAGTTTGATAAACTATCCCAAAACTGTACCTTGCTTTTGGGCGAGATCGCCTCCCATTACAGTGCGACGATGAGCCAGGTGCCTTTGTGGCTGAAGATGGGCAGAGGTGCGGCAAGCGTCAAGGGGGGCGTGTATGGTTCGTTGGCGATGGGTGTGGTCTCCTATCTCAACCATTGGTTGAGCGCTCAGGAAAAGACTACCCAAATGAAGAAGGAGTATGTGAAGTTTGAGGCGAGCGTCAAGCGTGACCGCCACCAGTTGGACGGCGATATGATGCGTTTGATGAAGATCCATAAGGTGATGAACGATCTCTATATTCCTCGTGCGGCAACTTTCTCGAGAAGGTGCGACGAGGTGATATCGGCAGATATGAAGGGCTTGCTGGATACACTCTATTCGGGCGAGGTGGAACCTCTGGTGAAGGAGCGTGACGCCTTGTTGAAGCGAATGAAAGCCTTGGAGCAGAGCGTCTGCGACCACCATGAGAATATCGCGATGTTCGATCATCAAATCACTGAATTGCAGGGAATGTTGGATGCCCAAAAGGAGAAATACACGCAGGCTTCTTCCCGTAAACCCGCTGAACCGGGCGCTTTGAAACGCTTCTTTACCTTTGGTGTGGCGCAGAAGAATTATGGCCGCCGACTCTTGGAGTGGGAGGCGCAGGACGGTGCTTTGGTCAATGGCTATGAAGAGGCTGTGATGGACCTTTCCGAGGACAAGGAGGATAAAAACGCACATGCCGCGCAGTTGGAGAGAGATAAAAGCGAGTATGCCGCCTGCAAAGATCGTTTGGCCGAGTTGAATCGCTTGATTAGGGAGGAAATCAACTGTACCCCAGCGCAGAAGATGGTCGCTTTGAAGCATCTGAAAAACATCGTGACATTGTTGCAGGCGGGAAAGAAGATAGCCGAGAGCCGATTGGACGACTCGTTGCTGGATGTGGTGGTGCCTGCCCGATTGGAGAGCATTGCGCCGCTCACGGAGGAGATAGAGAACGGCTTGCGTGGCTTTGTGAGCGATCTTGCCGAGGAAATTAAAAATAGTGGTGGTGAGATATCCCACTCCATTATGCAGGATTTCGGATTGTCGTCGGCGGGCGAGGAGTCTGGTCAAATGGCTGCCACGGTGGATAAGGCCTCTGAACTTTTGAAGAATTGGAGTTATATGCAGACTGATAATATGAAGTCGCAGTTGAGTGAGGCGGTCTATCGTGTGGAAATGGAGCGTATGAAGCGTGAATTCCAGTCCGTAATGGCGGATTTGAACCAACAAAGCGATGCTTTGCAGGAGGTGATGAAACGTGCCAATGTGGCGGTCGATAAGGAGGATCTGCGCAAAGCCTTGATCGATTTGACCGGTATGGAGGAGGCTCGTTTGACACCACAGGATTTCGACGATATTTTGTCAGGAAAAAAACAGATAGAGATTTGATATGTCTAATTTGAGGCGAGAGCAGACAAGGAAACAGTTCGGTTTCGACTCGGAGCGGCAGATACGCCGGCAGGAGCGGGCGAAACAACGTGCCTTGAAGGAACGTGAGCGTGATCAGCTACGCAGAGAGGAGATTGAACGGAATTCCCTTTACAAGACGCTGATCAAGGGTGCCTTCGGGTTCGATGTGGCCGATGCTGTGTTGGGATTCCTGGAGACTGTCGGTGATTTGCTTTCCGGATTGTTGGCCTTGACCTATGTCTATTTGTCGCTCTTCGTGGTCCGTTCGTTGCGTTTGACGATCGCTGTGCTGGGTGTCGCCTTTGTGGATTTGCTGATGGGCTTGGTGCCAGGCATTGGTACCCTCTTAGATGTCGTTTTTTGCGGCAATTACATTAACCGAACGATGATAAAGGGGTATGTGGAGGGGGATGAGAAGATGCGGAAGCGCGTCAACATCATCTCTGTCGTGAGTCTCTTGGTTATCGTGGGGGTGGTGATGCTGTTGGTCCACCTCTTTGGATGGGTGTCGGACGCATGGTCGTCGAAAGAGTGGAGTTTATGGCCTAAATTCGCGCATCATGCGAATGGTTGATCCTTGGAACGAGAAGTTTGCGATGATTTTTCCTCTTCTTGGAACAATTAGACCTTAAATTTACTATCTTTGAAAGATTTTTGGAAATAACAAAACAATATAGATTATGTCAGATTTGAATTTGGATTGGGCGAACCTAAAGTTCGGATACATGAAGACCGACTACAATGTTCGTTGCTACTACAGAGATGGTGCGTGGGGAGAGATTGAGATGAGCTCTGAGGAGACCATTAATCTTCACATGGCAGCTACTTGTCTCCACTATGGACAAGAGGCTTTCGAGGGTTTGAAGGCTTATCGTTGCAAGGATGGTAAGATCCGTATCTTCCGTATGGAGGCTAATGCGGAGCGTATGCAATCTACTTGTCGCGGTATCTTGATGCCAGAGCTTCCAACCGAGAAGTTCTGCGAGATGGTCAAGAGAGTAGTGAAGGCTAACGAGAGATTCTTGCCTCCTTACGAGAGTGGTGCATCCCTTTATATCCGTCCGCTTTTGATCGGTACGGGCGCTCAAGTAGGTGTTCACCCTGCTAACGAGTATCTTTTCATTATCTTTGTGACTCCAGTAGGTCCATATTTCAAGGGCGGTTTCGCTGCCAATCCATATGTGGTCATTCGTGAGTACGACCGTTCAGCTCCTCTCGGAACTGGTATCTACAAGGTGGGTGGTAACTATGCCGCTAGCCTCTTGGCTAACAAGAAGGCCCACGATTTGGGTTACTCTTGCGAGTTCTATTTGGATGCTAAGGAGAAGAAGTACATTGATGAGGCGGGTGCCGCTAACTTCTTCGGTATCAAGAATAATACCTATATCACACCTAAATCATCCTCTATCCTTCCTTCCATTACCAACAGAAGCTTGATGCAGTTGGCTGAGGATCTCGGGTTGAAGGTGGAGCGTCGCCAAATTCCTATCGAGGAGTTGGAAACGATGGAGGAGGCTGGCGCATGCGGTACAGCAGCCGTAATCAGCCCTATCGCTCGTATCGATGACTTGGAGATGAACAAGTCTTATGTGATCGCGAAGGATGGAAAGCCAGGTCCAATCAGCAAGAAGTTGTATGAGAAGCTTCGTGGCATCCAATATGGTGAGGAGCCAGATGTTCACAACTGGGTGACTGTGATGGACTAATCCCGACATGTAATATGTCATAAAACTTATACGTCTTTTATAGACGATAGACCAGCCCCGTATGTCATAGGATGTACGGGGTTGTTTGTGTGAAGAGATTTCCTATCTTTGTTACATTGTATTAGATGAAAACATAAAAACACTATTAAGAGTAAAACTATGATGAAAAAGGAATTGTTTACGATGTGCGTTGCCGCACTGTCGAGCCTCTCGGCATTGGGCGCGGTTACCCCCAATCCTCTGCTGAGTCGAGGCCTTCCTGCCTATACCAGTGAAGGGGTGAATACCTATATCACGGATGGTGATCTGACCAATTGGAAACAGTGCACCGCCAAGGAGATCGCCTTTGAGGTAGGAGAGGGACCTTCCCGTCTCTTTTTGATGTGGGAATCCTATGGTGATTGCGCTTGGGCGACTGACTTCACCGCCAATTGCAGCCATAGCGGAACGCCTTATCGCAACTTCAAAGTGTATGCTTCCGCCAACTCTACGGATGGTAAAGATGGTGATTGGAACTTGGCTGCGGAGGTGAATGACAATGTGGTGATGTCAAGGGGAATATTTGTCCCTTTCGAGGGAATGTCGTGGATCCGTTTGGTAAGCGAAGAGGAGGTGGGCCAACTGCTTGAGGTGGAGATTTTCGACGCCTCGGTTGCCGCCAACGATACTTGGTTCTTTATGGGTACCAGTATCAGCCAAATGGGACTGAAACAACAGGATACCGATTCTACCACCGCTGATCTGATTCATGCTCGTTTCCCGGAATATACACCCGCTATGTTGCGAGGTGGCATTGGCTGCATCAATAGTACCGAAGTGGTCAACCATTTGTCGGATTACCTTCAATATGCGGGTAATGTGAAATATTGGGCCATCGAGATGGGTACCAACGACGCGTGGGGTGGTGGAGACTGGAATGTGGAGAGCTTTCGGAAAAACATGCAGACCATCATCGATGCCGCGAAGGGACATGGCATAGAGCCGATTTTGGCGCGCATCATCGCTACCAACGAAAAGGTGGCAGGTTGGCAAGTCAATCCGAAGTTTTTGACTGTGATCGATGAGTTGACCGAGCAAAACCATTTGCATCCCGGCCCGGACTTTTATACCTACTTCTTGAACCATCCTGAACAATTGGCTTCAGACGGAGTCCATCCGAATGGCCAGACTTTAGGCGGTCAAGCCATGCACCATCTTTGGGCGGAGGCGTTGGCTCCTATCTATGCGGAGAGCATCGCACAGGAGAGTGGTTGGCTCGAATCGGAGGAGATGCGGCGTGTGTCACCTATCCTCTCTGTTGAGGGGAAGGACATTAAGCTTTCTCAACTTCCTGCGGAGGTCAAGTTGGAACTCTTTGATCCATCGGGAGTTGTCGTGGAGCGATTTTTTGTCTCTAATGTGGATCATGTTGTGCTTCCTTCTCGTTTGCCGGCTGGTCTTTATGTGCTTTTAGCGAAGTGGAATGAGGGGATGATTTCTCGGCAGGTCCTTATTCGGTAATTCGGGTAGGACGGCTTCTTGCTCAAATAAAAAAACGTCAGAACCAATCGATTCTGACGTTTTTTATTATATGGTTGCCTTCTAGAGATCTCCGGACCATCCATGACCGAGGTCCCAGTGGATGTCGTAAACGAATTCGAAATAGGGAAGTGCGAATTCTTTTTCTATCATCTCTGAAAGTTCTGATTCGATAGGCTTAGCCCATTGTCCGACGAAAACAATGAATTTGTTGATGTTCCAAGCCACTCGACCTCGTGGAATTTGGGTGTAATCCCCTACAAATTTAGAAACCTCGCCCGTGGCTTGTGTCCGAAAATACTCTTTTGCCCAAACTTGACGGTGAAGTTGAGGGTAGTTGATGAATGGCAATCCTTTTTCCGCGGCATCTTCCACTTGTTTCGGCGTAAGTTCTTGCTTCCGTACGCCGAAAAATGCCTTGTCAGACGGGTCGTACCAAAATATACCAACCTGCGGCATTGGCTCGTCAAAGGAACGCATGTCGTCCATTTGTTGCTGAAGCTCGTCTTGTGACATAAACTATAGAAATCGTTTGCTGTGATTGACTTATTTAAGCTTTCTTCGCCTTCTTCGCCGTACTTGCCTTTGCGGTAGAGGTTTTGGCCTTGGTGGTCGAGCTCTTCGCTTTGGTGGTACTCTTCTTGGTGGTTGAACCCTCGCTTTCGGTTGAGGCTGCCTTGGCTCTTCTTGCAGGCTTTTTCTCTCCCTGCTCTTCGATGAGTTTCTTGCACTCCTCTACGGTGAGTTCAGCGGGTACCGCTGTCTTTGGTATCTTGTAGTTGGCTCCGTTGTAGGCGATGTATGGACCGAATCGGCCGTTGCAGATCTCGATGCCCTCCGCCTCGAATACCTTGATGAACTTATTACGCTCTTGCTCGCGTTTCTCCTCGATCAGTTCGATGGCCCGCTCTGGAGAGATCTCCATAGGGTCGTCTGTCTTCTTCAAAGAGAAATATTTACCGTCATGTTTCACATATGCGCCGAATCGTCCTACGCCCACACTCATCATCTTAGATTCGTACTCGCCCAAATCGCGTGGTAACTTGAAGAGTTCCATCGCCTCCTCCAAAGTGATGGTCTCGATGGATTGGTTCTTTCTGAGGGAGGCGAAACGAGGCTTCTCCTCGTCCTCCGCACTGCCGACTTGGACCACTGGACCAAAACGTCCGATCTTGGCTGAAACGGGTTTGCCGGAAACTGGGTCTGTTCCAAGGATGCGTTCTCCCACCTTTCTCTCCGACATCTTGCTGGAATCCTCCACCATTGGGTGGAAGTGCTTGTAGAAGGTGTCGATGGTGGAGGTCCACTCCACGCTTCCCTCCGCCACATCATCGAACTCCTTCTCCACGTTGGCTGTGAAGTTGTATTCCATGATGTCTGGGAAATATTCGATCAGGAAGTCGTTTACCACGATACCCGTGTCGGTAGGGAAGAGCTTGGCGCGTTCCGTTCCGTAAACTTCCGTCTCTGTTTTCTCTGTGATCTTATTGTTTTGTAGAACGATGGTTTCGTAATTTCTGGAGGTTCCCTCTTTGTCTCCACGCTCCACATATCCTCTATTTTGAATGGTGGTGACAGTGGTCGCATAGGTGGATGGACGACCGATGCCCAACTCCTCCATCTTCTTCACGAGACTTGCCTCGGTGTATCTAGGTGGACGTTGTGTGAAACGTTCCACCGCTTTGGCCGATTGGCATTGCAGTTTCGCTCCGACAGCCAAGCTTGGAAGCAAAGCGCCCTCCTCTTGGTCGGCGTCGTCGTCGGATGACTCCATGTAAACCTTTAAGAATCCGTCGAATTTCAACACCTCACCCTCTGCCATGAAGTGGCGCTTCTCTCCAGAAACATCTACGGTGACGATGGTCTTTTCCAATTCCGCATCTGCCATTTGGGAGGCGATGGTACGCTTCCAGATGAGCTCGTACAAACGTTTCTCTTGTGCGGTACCCTCGATGGTGTGGTTGCTGATATAGGTTGGACGAATCGCCTCGTGGGCCTCTTGGGCGCCCTTGGCCTTCGTTTGGTATTGTCTGATCTTCACGTAGTTCTCACCCGCCATGTTGATGATCTCCTCTTTAGCTGTGCCGAGCGCCAAGTTGGATAGGTTGACAGAGTCGGTACGCATGTAGGTGATCTTTCCTGACTCGTAGAGACGTTGCGCTACCATCATGGTTTGCGAAACGGAGAAGCCCAACTTTCTGGATGCCTCTTGCTGGAGCGTAGAGGTGGTGAAAGGAGGTGCCGGACTCTTCTTCGCCGGTTTCTTCTCAATATTTTTGATGGAGAACTGGGCGTTTTTGCAACGCTCCAAGAATGCGACGGTCTCCTCTTTTGTCTTTAATCTTTCCGATAGTTCGGTGTGAAGTGTCGCCTCTTTGCCCTCCGTGTCGACAACGGTGAAGACCGCTTGTACGCGGAAAGAGGCCTCCGCCTCGAATTTTTGGATTTCACGCTCCCTGTCGACAATCAATCTTACAGTGACGGATTGTACACGTCCCGCCGAGAGGGATGGTTTCACCTTTCTCCACAAAATAGGGGAGAGCTCGAAACCTACGATGCGGTCCAATACGCGACGGGCCTGTTGCGCGCAGACGAGGTTGTCGTCGATGTCGCGCGGATGCTCGATGGCGTGGAGAATCGCCTCTTTCGTGATCTCGTGGAATACAATTCTTCTGGTCTTATTTTTTTGCAAACCAAGCACTTGGAATAGGTGCCAAGCGATTGCCTCTCCCTCGCGGTCCTCATCGGATGCGAGCCAAACAATCTCAGATTCTTTCGCTTTCTTCTTCAACTCGGTCACCAACGCTTTCTTGTCCGTTGGTATTTCGTAGTCTGGTTCGAAGTTATGTTCGATGTCTATGCCTATGCCCTTCTTCTTCAGATCGCGTATGTGTCCGAAGCTGGACAATACGGTGTAATCCTTGCCTAAAAACTTCTCTATGGTTTTGGCCTTTGCGGGGGACTCGACAATAACTAAATTTTTCTGCATAATTATCCTTTGAATTTCGAAATCGGGTGCAAAGATACAAATTAATTATGAATTATGAATTTTGAAATTTTATTTAAGGATTGTATTATCCTAAACCTATGCAACAAATAGGCGCAGGTTCGTGTTTCCTTTGCATTGTCATTCAATGATGATGGATTCATGATTGTTGATGATATGGACGTGTAAAAATCACGGACGGAGTGTGAATAATCGGGAATTTTTTTTAAATTTGTCCCAATATCTAACTTTAAAATATTTATTGAAAAATGGCAGAAGTAATTCAACCATCCAGTGACAAGCTAAAAGCGTTGCAACTTGCGATGGAAAAGATTGAAAAAGACCATGGAAAAGGCACCATCATGAAGATGGGCGACAGCAAAGTGGAAGAAATACCTGTAATTTCAACTGGTTCTATTGGCTTGGACCTCGCATTGGGCGTCGGCGGATACCCAAGGGGAAGAGTCATTGAGATATTTGGTCCGGAATCATCAGGAAAGACCACCCTCGCTATCCATGCGATCGCGCAAGCACAGAGAAATGGCGGTATCGCCGCAATCATTGATGCGGAGCACGCTTTCGACCGCTTCTATGCGGAGAAGTTGGGCGTGGATGTCAACAACCTTTTGATTTCCCAACCAGACAATGGTGAGCAAGCTTTGGAGATCGCCGATCAATTGATCCGCTCCTCGGCTTTGGACATCGTGGTGATCGACTCTGTGGCGGCTTTGACGCCAAAGGCGGAGATCGAGGGCGATATGGGAGACTCGAAGATGGGCTTGCAGGCTCGTTTGATGTCCCAAGCGCTCAGAAAATTGACAGGTACCATCAACAAGACCAATACCACCTGTATCTTCATCAACCAATTGCGTGAGAAGATCGGAGTCATGTTCGGAAATCCGGAGACGACGACTGGTGGTAACGCCTTGAAGTTCTACGCGTCAGTCCGTTTGGATATTCGAAAGACTGGACAATTGAAGGATGGCGAGAATGTGATTGGTAACCAAACGAGAGTGAAAATTGTTAAGAACAAAGTGGCGCCTCCATTCAGAAAAGCTGAGTTCGACATCATGTTCGGAGAGGGAATCTCGAAGGTCGGTGAGTTGATCGACATGGGCGTTGAGTTCGGTATCATCAAGAAGAGCGGTTCTTGGTTTAGCTATGGGGAGACCAAGTTGGCGCAAGGACGCGACGCTACGAAGGATTTGCTTCGCGACAATCCTGAGTTGGCGGATGAGATCGAAGTCAAGGTGCGTGAGGCGGCAAAAAAAGCCAATGCATAGTAAATGGGACAGATCGTAAAGACTGAAATATACGAGGAGTGGGCAGTCCTTGTGGGACTGATCACTCCTTCGCAAAAAGAGCAAAAGGCGAAAGAGTATATGGATGAGTTGGCCTTCCTTGCGGAGACGGCCGGCGCTCATCCTGTGAAAACCTTTTTCCAAAAAGTGGATGGCCCGAATTCCAATACTTTTGTCGGACCAGGTAAGTTGGAGGAGATCCGCGACTACATCAAGGAACAGGAGGAGAGCGAGCATCCTATCGGATTGGTTCTCTTCGATGATGAGTTGTCGCCTAAACAACTCCGTAATATCGAGAAGGAACTCTGTGTGAAGGTCCTGGACCGAACCAGTCTGATTCTTGATATCTTCGCCAAGAGGGCGCAGACCTCCCATGCGAAGACGCAGGTGGAGTTGGCGCAGTATAGGTACCTCTTGCCTCGATTGACTGGTATGTGGACCCACTTGGAGCGTCAACGAGGCGGTATCGGTATGCGTGGTCCGGGTGAGACACAGATCGAGACGGACCGTCGTATCATCCTTACCAAAATCTCTTTGCTCAAAGAGGAGTTGATCCATATTGATCAACAAAAAACGACGCAACGCAAGAACCGCGGAAAGATGGTGCGTGTCGCCTTGGTGGGTTACACCAATGTGGGTAAATCGACCATTATGAATGCCATCAGCAAGTCAGACGTATTTGCGGAAAACAAACTTTTCGCCACCTTGGATACCACGGTGCGGAAGGTCACCATAGAGAACCTTCCCTTTCTTTTGACCGATACGGTAGGATTCATCCGTAAGTTGCCGCACGATTTAGTGGAGTCGTTCAAATCAACGTTGGATGAGGTGCGCGAGGCGGATCTTTTGGTGCATGTGGTGGATATCTCGCATCCAACCTTCGAAGATCAGATCGCCGTGGTGGAGAAGACCTTGAAGGATATCAATTCGGCGGATAAGCCGACCATCATCGTCTTCAATAAAATCGACGCCTTCACCTATACCCCGAAAGAGGAGGATGACTTGACGCCGATGACGAGGGAGAATATCAGCCTCGATGAGTTGAAAAAGACGTGGATGTCGAAGATGCAGGAGAATTGCATATTCATCTCCGCAAAGGATAAGACCAATTTCGAGGAGTTGAAGGAGTTGCTGTACAAGCGCGTGAAGGAGATCCATGTGACAAGATTCCCTTACAATGACTTTATTTATCAGATGTACGATGATAATGCCGAAGAGGTGGAGTGATGCTCCATCTCTTTTGTGTTTTATATACTAATACAAATTTTATAAGCAGAAGATACAATGGCACAATATAGAAATTTGACCGCATCCGAAATCGAAACGATGGCTGCTCAGGGCTGCAATGCGGAGAACTGGAATGATGTGATGGTCGTGGAGGGCTTTGATCCGAAAAGGGTACGGGAGACGATATTCTCTGGTAAAATCCGTTTGGGTCGTTTCGAAAAGTCCCACACTTTAGAGGGTGGGGTAGTTCGTCATTCGGGAATCACCCATGCCACTCTGCATAATTGTGTGGTAGGGGATAATGTCTATATCGGACGTGTGGCCAACTATATCGCCAATTACGAGATCGACGACGATTCATACATCGAGAATGTGGATGTGATGACCGTGGTGGGTAAGAGCACCTTCGGAAATGGCACGCAGGTGGCCGTCTTGAATGAGGGTGGTGGACGTGAGGTGCCGATCTACGATCACCTCTCGGCTCAGGTGGCTTATTTGATTGCCTTGTATCGCCATAGACCTGTGTTGGTAAAGAACTTGTGTGATTTGATCAACGACTATGCGGAGAAGAACGCCTCTGAGATGGGACGTGTCGGAAAGCATGTCTCTATCCGAAATTGCGGAAAGGTCAGGAATGTGAGGTTTGGAGACTATACGGTAGCGGAAGGGTGTGCCGAACTTTTGAACGGTAGCGTCAACGGAAACCAGGAGGCGCCTGTCCGTTTGGGTGTCCGCGTGATGGCGCGTGATTTTATCATCTCTTCCGGAAGTGAAATCGATGAGGGGGCGATGATCGACCGTTGTTTCGTGGGCCAGGCGTGCCAAATCGGCAAGCAGTACTCCGCGACTGACACATTGTTCTTCTCAAATTGTCAAGGATTCCACGGCGAAGCGGCTTCTGTCTTCGCGGGTCCATTCACGGTGACGCACCACAAGTCCAGTTTGTTGATTGCAGGTATGTTCTCCTTTATGAACGCCGGATCCGGTAGCAACCAAAGTAACCATATGTATAAGTTGGGACCTATCCACCAAGGTATTGTGGAGAGGGGTTCCAAGACTACCAGCGACTCTTATGTGTTGTGGCCAGCCAAGATCGGCGCCTTCTCATTGATCATGGGTCGCCATACCAGCCATCCAGATACGACCGATCTCCCATTCTCCTATTTGATCGAGAATTCCAATGAGACGCTTCTGGTGCCAGCCGCCAATTTGCGAAGTGTGGGAACGGTGCGTGATGCCCAAAAGTGGCCGAAGCGTGACCGCAGAAAGGATTCGAACAAGTTGGATCAGATCAATTTTAACTTGTTGAGCCCATACACCATTCAGAAGATGATGAATGGTATCGAGGTTTTGGAGACCTTGCAGAAACTCTCGGGCGAGGAGTGCGACCGTTACTATTACCACAATACCAGAATCAAGCGTACCTCCCTTTTGAAGGGTATCAAACTATACGATACGGCTATTGTGAAATTCTTGGGTAACTCTATCATCAAGCGGTTGGAGGAGACCAAGTTTAAGAGTATCGCCGAGATTCGAGAGCGCCTGAAACCAGACTTGAAGGATGGTTTGGGTGAATGGTTGGATATATCGGGACTGATCGCTCCGAAGCATATGGTAGGCGACATTTTGGATCGTGTGGAGAACAACCAGTACAAGACTGTGGATGATGTCTTGGCGGATTTCATCGAGTTGCATAAGAACTACTACACCTTGGAGTGGACGTGGGCTGCCGAGAAGATCGAGAAGCGTTTGGGTAAGACGATTGATGAGATCACGGTGCAAGATATCATCTCCTTGGTGGAGGCGTGGAAAAGTGCGGTCATCTCATTGGATAAGACGCTTTACGAGGATGCCAAGAAGGAGTTCACCCTTACGGTTCAGACCGGTTTCGGTGTGGATGGAGGCGATCTTCGTCGCCAGAAGGACTTCGAGAATGTGCGTGGCGCATTCGATAAGAATACCTTTGTCGTGGAGGTGTTGAAGCATATCGAGGTGAAGGAGGCGCTCGGTAATGAGTTGATCGACAGAATCAAAGATGTGAAGTGATGGCGGAAAACAAAGATATCATAGAGGTTGAAACGGGTACTTACTTCCCTATTGCGGTGGTAGGTATCGGATTTGTCTGCATCGTGTGGGCGCTTGCCATATTTTTTGTGAAACTCCATTATGTATTGACGGTGGATATCTTTAAACCTTGGCCCAAGATTTTGATGGAGTTCGTTACGGATGATCTTCCTTGGATGATCCTCCTGACGGTGGTGGGTCTGGTCTTGATGTTTATGCGCAAGATCACATGTTTCGATCCTGCTACGAAGATGTATAGGCGAGGCATGCGCCTCTTTTCGTTTAGGGCGGGCGAGTGGCGCCCGCTTTCGTTGGAGGAGTGCTCCTACCTCTCGTTCCAGCGCTATAAAACGAACATTGATTATACCTTTGGCGGCTTGCTGAATAAGCATGTGGATGAATACATCTATGACCTGCGGTTTGTCAAGAGAGATGGCACGTTCGAGTCGTTCGTCTCCGCCAGTACCTTTCAGGCAGTTGCCCAGATTGTAAAATTGGGTAATTTGTTGGGTAAACTCTATGGTGTTCCCTTCTCCGACTATGTGAAGCAGGCGTTGATGAAGAAAAAAGTGGTGGATTTTACCGATGGTGAAGATTGGCCTACTCTCTGATACCCACGCTTGTTGGGACGATCGTTATGCGAAGTATTTCGCTGCGTGTGACGAGATTTGGCACGCTGGCGACATCGGTGGTTTGCCTCTCTATGAACAGTTGGAGGGTTTAGACAAAACGTTGCGTGCCGTTTGTGGTAATATAGATGGACAGGATCTTCGCCGTTTTCTGAAGAAGGTGGAGACTTTCCGTTGTGAAGAAGTGGATGTTCTGATGACGCACATTGGCGGATATCCGGGCAAGTATGCTCCTGGCATGACGAAACTCTTTGCCGAGACTCATCCTAAATTGTTTGTCTGCGGACATTCCCATATCCTCAAGGCACAATTCGATCCGACCAGACAGATGCTCTGCTTGAATCCTGGCGCCGCGGGAACTTTCGGATTCCATAAGGTGCGGACCTTGATGCGCTTTGTCATTGATGGGGCGGATATCAGGGATTTGGAGGTGATAGAGTTGAATGAGTAATCTCTTTTTTTTGTATCTCTTTACTTGTAGATAGTATGCCCCAAGTTTCTGTTATTGTTCCTGTCTATGGTGTTGAAATGTTCATGGAACGTTGTGCGCGTTCATTATTCGAACAAACACTGGATGACTTGGAATATCTATTTATAGATGATTGCACAAAGGATGATAGCATTGGCGTGTTGAAACGAGTTTTGATGGAGTATCCCCATCGAGAAAATCAAGTTCATATTCATCGGATGGAGCATAACTCTGGTCAGGCGGCGGTTCGTGAATGGGGTATGAAGAATGCTTGTGGTGAATATGTGATACATTGTGATCCTGATGATTGGGTTGATCCTAATATGTATGAACGCATGTATGAGGAGGCAAAGAAGAACGATTGGGATGTGGTGATGTGTGACTTTTGTTATACTGATGGAGAGAACATTCAACTTAAACCTGAATATTTAAGCCCTTGTCTATCTGATGTGGTTGGTGATGTGATCACTAAAAAGATGTTCTCCAGTTTGTGTAACAAATTGTGCCGTAGATCGTTGTTGGAGAGCGTGTGTGTGTATCCAAAACATGATATGGGCGAGGATCAAGTTTTGCTGCTTCAGCTGTTGTATGGAACAAAAAAATGTCATAGAATTCCTGAGCCGTTCTATTTCCGTTACCTAAACCCTGCGTCCATTACGAAACAAAAGTCAAAGAAATATTGTCTAAAAAGGTTTTATGACAGTGTTGCGAATGCTCAGTTAATTGAGGTGTTTTTGTCTCAACACGGAATGAATGGGTACGAAAAGGAGTTGGATCGAATGAAGTTCTATAAAAGGAATAATCTTCTTCCTTTGATTGGACAAGATCGAGTGTATCGTAAATTGTGGGCAGATACCTATTCAGAGATTAATTGGAGAGTCTTATTTAATAATAAAGTTAGACTCAATGATAGAGTTAAATATGTTTTGATATGGTTGGGACTGTGGAATTTAACAAACAAAATTTTGAGGAGAGGAGAATGAAAGAGCAATTCAAACCCGGAACAATGATATACCCTGTGCCGGCCGCCATGATCTCGTGTGGTAGCCGCGAGGAGGAGTACAACATCTTTACGGCGAGTTGGACCGGAACCGTCTGTACGGATCCTCCGATGTGCTATGTCTCCATCCGTCCTAGTCGTCACTCATACGATATCATCAAACGAAACGGAGAGTTTGTCATCAACCTCACCAACGAGGCTTTGGCCCGTGCCACGGATTGGTGTGGCGTGAAGTCGGGTAGGGATTTCAATAAGTTCAAGGAGATGAATTTGACACCGGCTAAAACAGAGGTGATCAACAGTGTGATCATAGAGGAGTCGCCTCTCTCCATAGAGTGTAAGGTGGAGCAAATCATTCCGTTAGGTTCCCACGATATGTTTTTGGCCAGGGTGGTGAATGTGCAAGCCGACCGTAAGTATTTGGATCCTGAAACGGGTGCCTTTAAACTATCTGACGCAAAGCTGATTGCCTACAACCATGGCCATTACTACAAATTGGGCGAACTGATCGGTAAATTCGGTTGGTCGGTGCAGAAGAAGGAAACGAAGAGGAAGAAGAGGTGATTTCACCTCTTCTTCCCCTATATGGATTTGATTTCCGTCGGCGTCAATCCGGTGATGTTGGCAATAAGATCGATGGATAATCCGTTCTTTTTCATCGCTCGAACTGTTTGATGAATGGCTTCGGCTTTACCCTCAGCTCTTCCTTCAGCCCTTCCCTCAGCCAATCCTTTTTCTTTGCCCTCGGCCAGACCTTTCGCTAAGCCTTCTTCATGCCCCTTCGCCATTCCAATCTCAAAGCCATACTCTTTCATGTCGATCTCATCCTCTAATTTCTTCATACAGGCTTCGTAGAGATCGATCTCTTCATCTGAGAGTGCGGCGGACTCCGCTTTCTTCAGCAGTCCTTCGTCTGCTCTTTCATATACTGATGGGCTAATTCTATCCATATTGCCTAAGTTTTTAAACATTTCCAACCATATATTCTTGGTGTTAATCTCAGCTTCGTCGAATTGGAAGTGTGGCAAAGATAATATAAAAAAAATAATATATGTAATATTTACGCTTAATTATTATTGATATGATGTGGAAGGAATTTCTTTCGGGATACCCTATGTTTCATTGGAATTTAAAGTGAATTGGTAGTCGTTCGAATGGGTTTTGCACGGATGTCCTATTTCCTCAATTTAAGCGTGAATGTTGTTCCGTGTCCCTCTTTGGATTGAACTTGAATTTCGAATTTGTGGAGGTTGACGATGCGTTGGACAAGAGCCATGCCTATGCCGTGGCCGGAAGTGTTGTTTCTTCCTCGATAGAAGGGAAGAAAGAGATTCTTTTGTTCCGTTGCGCTCATACCCTCTCCATTGTCGGAGAAGGTCACAAATAAACCCTCTTGGGTGTGGATGACGATATGGCATGTGTGGTCGTCGGAAAACTTACAATTGTTTTCTATGAGATTCCTGATGGCGAGAGCTAAAAGGTAACGGTTGGCAGTGATGAATATCTCTTCGTTGATTTCTGGGGCCTCCTTAAACGAAATATTGATGTGATATTCGGGTTTCGCCCGCAGCAGTTCTTCCATGACATCCATCAGCAGTTCGTCGATGCGGATCTCCTCCATTTTGATCTGTGACGCGTCATACTCCGCTCTGGCTAAATTTAAAAGTCCGATGATGGTGTCGGACATACGGGTGGCGTCATTGAGGGCTCTGGTGATGCGACTTTGATAGTCGGCCGCGGTGCGTTCTTTTTGAAGCGCCAATCCTAGTTCGCCCATAATAGCGGCAAGCGGCGTGCGGAGTTCGTGGGAGACGTTGCTGGCAAACATTTTTTGGCTGGCAAGCGCACGTTCGATCGGGCGTATGGTGAGAGTGGCCAGGATATACCCGACGACTGTCATGAGAATGATAGAGATCAGGAGAATGGTAAGGAGTGTCGATCGCAGCGTTGCCATATTCGCCTCTCCATATCCGTCGTGGGCGGCGGCTGTGACAATAAGATTCCCTTGGTATAAGATTCCGATGGCTTGATATCCTTTCCCTACGGGAATGTCTATTTCCCCTTGTTGATATATGGCGTTGATCATCTCTTGGGACTCTTTTACGATGTCATGCTCGGCAGCGTCATGGTAGAGCATCTGAAAATCCTTGGTATAGAGTGCCACCTCCACCTCGTTGATGAATTGTGTGTTGTTGAGGTAAATGTGTTGCATGGTGGAGGCGTCAACTTTTTTCTCTAAAAACAGATTGGCCTTTGTGATGGCCTCCGAGCGGAGTGTTCCATGAAAAGAGTCGTGACGGGCCTGCTCGCTAACCACATAGATGATGATTAAAGAAGTTATGAGTACAACAGACATGAAGAGTGTGTACTTGATTGTGAGGAAAAGTCTATTGTTCTTCATCATTGCATAGAATGAAACCTATCCCTAATTTGGTTCGTATGAGTTTGGAGGGAAAATCCTTATCGATTTTACGGCGTAAATAGTTGATATAGACATCGATGAAATTTGTTCCAGTGTCGAAATGGGTGTGCCAAACATTCTCTTGTATCTCAGAACGACTCACGACGCGACCGGCATTTTCCATTAAATACTGCAAAAGGGTGAACTCTTTTGGGGTGAGATGGATGGTCTCTCCATTGCGTATGCATTTGTGTCGGTCGAGGTCGAGCGTGAGGTCCGCGTATTTCAACTCTTTGCTCTCTTGATTGAGGGTGGAAGATGAAACTCTTCTTAACAGAACGCCGATACGTGCCAAAAGTTCACGGAAATCGAAAGGCTTGGTCATATAGTCATCCGCTCCAGCGTCGAATCCCTCCAATTTATCGTCGGTGGTGCCCAATGCGGTAAGCATTAACAATGGAATTCCCGCATGCTCGGATCGAATACGTTTGCACAATTCAATACCACTCATCCCTGGTAGGATAATGTCGCTGATGACGAGGCAAATTCTCTCTCCTTCGCTCTTCATTAGCCGTAAAGCCATTTCCGCGTCGTATGCTACTAACACGTGATGTCCAGCCTCTTCTATGCCAGTTTGTAGCAGAGTGGCCAATCGCTGATCGTCTTCTATGATGAGAATGCTATTCATAGTGTAAAGTTACGGACTTTCATTCGAAATAAGGTAGCCTCTCTTATTAGAATCTCATTAAAATGGTCCTAATGCTATTCTAATTCCGTTCTAATGGCTCTCTAACGGTGTTTGGAAATGGTGCTCTGTACTTTTGCGGTCGATTTATTGAACCGATTGTTTAACGTATTTATTAGAGAGAAAAGGAGAATTGCTATGTGGAGGAAACTTTTCAAAAAGAGGGGATCGGAACGAAGTGTGTACAACAGTGAGTATGCCCGCTTCGCATCCCGTCAGCCATTGGAAAATGTTTATGACGCGCTCTCTTCCTACCCTAAGGGATTAGGAGAGCACGAGGTGGAAAAACGACGTAGAAGATATGGGGGAAACTTGGTGGTTCACGAAGAGCGGACGAATCCCGTGAAGTTGTTGGTACAGGCGTTTATCAATCCGTTTATAGGTGTGCTAACCGCCTTGGTCATCATCTCCTTTGTGTTGGATGTCGCTTTGGCGGAACCTGGCGAACAGGATTGGACAACCATTATCATTATCAGTACGATGGTGGTCTTTTCCGCTATCTTGCGTTTCGTTCAGGAGCTCAAGGCTGGTCGTTCGAGCGATGCGTTGTTGAAAATGGTAAAGAATACCTGCTATGTTGAGCGGATCAATCAGGGTAGCGGAGAGATTCCCGTTGAGGAGTTGGTGCCTGGCGATGTGGTGTTGATGAGTGCGGGAGATATGATCCCCGCTGATATGCGTATTGTGGAGACGAAGGATTTTTTCGTGAGTCAGTCTTCGTTGACGGGCGAGAGTGATAGTATAGAAAAGACGCCACTTTGTAATGCCGATGAGGGAAGTGTCGTGGATCTTGATAATTTGGCTTTCATGGGTTCTACGGTCATCAGCGGCACGGCTCGCGGTATTGTTTATGCCACAGGAAACCAAACCTATCTTGGCAGTATAGCGAAAAGTATCGCGGGACATCGGGCGGAGACGGCCTTTGATAAAGGCATTACGAAAGTTTCGCTCTTGCTTATTCGTTTTATGGTTATCATGGTACCTTTCGTCTTTATGGTGAATGGATTTACCAAAGGCGATTGGTTGGAGGCTTTCATTTTCGCTGTCAGCGTAGCCGTAGGTCTTACACCGGAAATGTTGCCTATGATTGTGACGGCCAACCTGGCCAAGGGTGCGGTGAGAATGTCGAAGAAGAAGGTGATTGTAAAGGATCTTAACGCGATTCAGAATTTTGGTGCGATGAATATCCTTTGTACCGATAAAACTGGTACGCTGACGCGTGACAAGGTGGAGTTGGTGAAGTATATCAATGCGGACGGCACGGAAGATAAGTCTCGCAGAATCTTGCGTCACGCCTTCTTCAATAGTTTCTTTTCCACAGGTTTGAAGAATTTGATGGACAAAGCGATTGTGGAGCATGTGAACGAAAAGGGGAAGCCTTTGGATGTGGTGACGGAGGATTATAAGAAAATTGATGAGATCCCATTCGATTTCAACCGTCGTAGGATGTCTGTGGTCCTTGAAGGGAAAGATGGCAAGCGTCAGATCATTACCAAGGGAGCGGTAGAGGAGATGATCAGTGTCTGTTCTCACTGTGAATTGAATGGACAAGTCATTCCAATGACTGGCAATATGCATACCAATGCGATGAATATTGTCCACAAAATGAATAATCAAGGCATGCGTGTGTTGGCCGTCGCTCATAAATCGTATCTTGATAAAGCGGGCGTGTTTGAGGTGGAGGATGAACGGGATATGGTCCTTATCGGTTATCTCGCCTTCTTGGATCCTCCTAAAGAATCTGCGACGGAGGCCATTCATCAACTGCACGAGGCCGGCATCGAGGTGAAGGTGCTGAGTGGAGATAACGATGCGGTCGTGAGTACCATTGCGGAACAAGTGGGTGTCTTGGATGGTTCAAAGCGTCAGAAGCGGGAGCGGTTGTGTGTTACGGGTGTTGTGTTCGAAGCCATGACGGATGCGGAAAAGCGCAATACGGTAAAGGAGTGTCAAGTATTCGCGAAACTCACCCCACACCAGAAAACGGAAATCATCGCACTCTTGCAAGAACAGGGAAATACTGTGGGATTCTTGGGAGATGGCATCAATGATGCCGCCGCGCTCCGTCAGTCAGATATTGGTATATCTGTGGATTCCGCTGTGGACATCGCAAAGGAGAGCGCTGATATCATTCTTTTGGAGAAAGACCTTATGGTACTTGAACAGGGTGTGTTGGCGGGACGTGAAACGTTTGGCAACATCATTAAGTATGTGAAGATGACGGCTTCCAGCAATTTCGGAAATATGTTCTCGGTGCTTGCCGCGTCAGCGTTCCTTCCTTTCTTGCCTATGTTGTCTATCCATTTACTTGTCCAGAACTTGTTGTATGATATTTCCCAAATAGCGATTCCTTTCGACAAAATGGACAAGGACTTTTTGCTCAAACCTCGTCGTTGGGATAGCTCGGATTTGTCTCGGTTTATGATCTTTATTGGCCCTATATCAAGCGTATTCGACATTACTACTTATCTTTTGATGTGGTTCGTGTTTGGCTGTCAGAGTCCTGAAACCCAAACCCTTTTCCAAAGCGGATGGTTCGTGGAAGGCCTTCTCTCGCAAACGCTTATCGTACATATGATCCGTACCCGTCGCATCCCGTTCTTCCAGAGCAACGCCGCGTGGCCGCTTATGTTGATGACATTAACCATTATGGCGATAGGAATAGCCATTCCTTTCACATCGTTTGGTAGTTACATCGGCCTTATGCCGTTGCCGTTGGATTACTTCCCTTGGCTGGCAGCCACATTGTTATGTTACTGTGTACTCACGCAGTTAATTAAGCAGTGGTATATCCGTAGATTTGGTAAATGGTTGTAAAGTAAGATGGGAAATGACATTAAGGAATCTTTTTGTGGGGGTCGCTTTGATGATGGGCGGCCTCCCCCTCCAAGCGCAACGTTTGGGTGTGGAATATGTTTCGGAGTGGCAAACGAATTTAAAGAAATGCAACTGGGTGAATATGTTGTATCTTCATGGCGAGTTGCCCTTGAACAATGCCGTCTCGGTTGAGTTGGCTTCTATTAGCGTCGCAAAGACAAGAAAGGAGCGCTTGATAGAAGATCTACAGGTGTTCTCGAATGTCGAGGAGGATAACCTTCCGTTCGCGCTTGCTGTTGGCGGTGTGAATTGGACGATAAATGAGCGCCACGCTCTCTTTTGCGGCATCCGAAATATGAACGAAGATTATTTTGTGAGTGAGACGACCTCTTTTTTCACCAATAGTTCGTGTGGCGTCTATCCTACGATAAGCGCCAACTATCCCATAGCGAATTACCCATTGGCATCTGTGGGGGTGCACTATCGTTACGAAAGAGAACGTGTGGGAGTTCAAGCCTCTCTCTACAACGGGTGTGGTTACAATCGGTTTGTTGGAAGGAACAACGTGTTTCGTTTTTGTCCGAAAAGCGATGGTCTTTTTGGTCTTGCCGAAGTGGCCTATCGGGGTAAGAAAAATAGTTCGTTTTTAGGCATGTGCGGTCGTTATGGCTTTGTTGACGATATGGAGGGGAGAGGATTGCACACGACTATTTGGACCTACTCGGAATGGAATGTTACTGACCATTGGACGATTCTTGCAGGTTATTCGCATGCTTTTGGACACATACGTGAATGTTCCGACTTTGTTGGTGTGGGTGGTAAATATTCATGGGAAAGATGTGAATGTGGACTCTTCACAGATTATGCGCGCTTTTCTGTTGCGGGAGAGTGGGCTACAGAGTTGACAGGTAAATTTCAAGTGAATTCTCTCCTTTATGTTCAAGCCGCCATACACGTTATCATCACGTCATCTCTCGGCCATCAAAGGGTGGATTCTTCGTCTGGAGACAGGGCCTGTGCGGGAACGCTCCGCCTTGGCTTGGAGATTTGAGGCAAGTAACTATTGGATAATATTACTGTCCGCTAAAAAAAATAGTAAACCCCAAAAAATAGGGCTGATTTCTTGGATGGAATCAGCCCTTTGGTTTATCTTTCCGTTCACCACAAACAAAATGAATAAACCATGGGCAAAAGTACACATTTTATCGGACAGCCGATACTGAATCAGCTATTAAGTCATTTTGACAAGGAAAAAGTTCTTCAAATAAGCAGAGAGTCCGGAGGTGAACGTTATGTGAAGAGCTTTGATGCATGGAATCACCTCACAGTGATGCTCTATGCCATCATTATGAGGTTTGACTCACTTCGGGAGATAACCTCCGCAACTATGATGGAATCACGCAAACTGGCGCATTTAGGCATATCATCCCTTCCGAGACGCAGTACCCTTTCCGATGCGAATGCGAGACGTCCAAGCGAAGTCTTCGAAAAGGTGTATACGGACCTGTATGCGTCCAACAAAGAGCGCCTTTTATCGGACAGCCCAAACGGGAAGGCGGCAAAATGGTTAGAAAGGCTTCTGATCATCGATTCCACCACCGTCAGTCTCTTCTCCAATCTAATTTTCAAAGGTGTCGGGCGCAATCCGAAGACGGGGAAGAAAAAAGGAGGTCTGAAGGTTCACACCATCATACACGGGAACGAGGGCGTCCCTTGCGACATCAGGTTCACATCGGCCGCCACACATGATCATTTCCTGCTTTCCCCAGACAAGCTCACGCAAGGCGACATCATTGCCATGGACAGGGCATACATAGACTACGGAAAATTCGAGCAGATGACGCAAAGGGGCGTGATATACGTGACTAAGATGAAGCAGAACCTCAAATACGAAACACTCAAAAGCACATTTCACATGAATGACAGCGGATTGATGCAATGGAGGGAAGAGTTCGTCGTGTTCAAGAAGGAGCTAAAATCTAGAAACGAGGAGACTGGAGAAGCGGTTTCTGCCGTAATAGAGCATAAAGCCCGTATCGTGACTTATATTGACGAGAAGAAAAAGAAGGTGATACGCCTGCTCACCAACGACCTTGTTTCCGATTATGAGGAAATCGTCGAGATTTATAAGAAAAGGTGGGCCATAGAATCCCTATTCAAACAGATTAAACAGAATTTCCCATTGCGTTACTTCTATGGTGAGAGTGCAAACGCAATCAAAATACAGATTTGGGTGACTCTTATTGCAAACCTGCTTCTCTCTCTACTCCAAAGAAGTTCAAAACGCGCTTGGAGTTTCTCTGGTCTGGCAACCATCGTTAGGATCATGCTCATGTACTACATCGACGTACACGGGTTCCTGGAGCATCCGGAAAAAGATTGGGAGAATCTCATGGCAGAGGCCATAAAAGAGCCCCTAGATGGCCTGTGATTTCTTGAACGGGGCTTGTCCAAATAATATCAATCGGTATTCGTTGTATTTCAATGCATACAGAATTTTCTTTGTCGTTTAGCGGACAGTAATAAAAATTTTTACGGAATAACCTTCATCTTGATTCAGAAATTAACAAATACTACAGTATTTTCTTGAAAATACTATTAAATGCCACTTGAAAAGTCCACTTTTTGCGCCCAATTTTCCACCCAAAGCCATTTTTCAACCTGATTGTTGATTCGACAATGTGGTTTATCATACACCATTTTTCTCCTTTTGAAGCGCATCATCAAATGACAGAAAATGAAAATTTCGCTTGTTTTCCGTGTTAACAGATGTTAAGCAGATGTTTTCATTTTGGGGTTTTTGAAATTTTTGTTTCCAGTTTGTTTCTTTTGGTAGTTTTCGTTTTTGTGGGGCGTTGATTATCAATGCTTTACAAACTCAAAGCAGATTCTCAAGAAAAGTATCATGGATTAGCCTTTGAGTTACAGCGTAGCTGTATGCAATGACAGTTCGTGTATTGCTCAAAAAAATAAGAGTTGACTATGTGTTGGGCAACTCCACTACCAACTCATACTCGCTTTGCCCATATTGGGGAGTGAAAAATAAAAAAGGCTCTGAAAACTCAGAGCCTTTCGTGGATTTGTTGTCTCACGAGGAGTGTTTTTTGACTTTCTATGACATTTTATGAATCTTAAATACTTGGTTATTAGGTATATTTCAAGAAACGAAGTGTCATGAAATGTCAAGAAAACCCACGGACTATCATGAGAGGGGGCAACCTTGCCCCCATTTTTTACCGCATCCTGAGTAATTCAAATGTAGTAAAACTAGGATTCTGATACAAGTCGGTTTGTGTGAAAAATTATCCCATACAAAATGTATCATAATGTATGTGGACTACCATAGATATGGTATTTCTGTGTTGTGACACGATATTTACCTATTGAATTGATAGGTAGATATTGGGTGGCTTCTTATTTTTGTGCTGTCAAAAGAAAAATAGAAATTATCTAATTAGTAAAGTACTATGGCTTTAAAATTTTCAGACGGTAATATAGAAACTTATTTTTCACAAGATAAATTGGTGGTTATAGATTTCTGGGCATCATGGTGTGCTCATTGTAAAAGACTAACTCCGGTTATAGAGACTTTGTTCGAGGAATACGGAGAGAGTGTCAACATTGGAAAGTACAATGTGGATGAAGAGGAAAAAATGGTGGCGCAATATGGCATCCGAAATATTCCTGCCATCTATTTTGTGAAGAATGGAACTGTAATCGATAAGTTGCTTGGTGATGTCACTAAAGCGAAAATTAAGGAGTTGATAGAGCTATATAAGTAAAGGTTTTATATGAATAGAAGTCAGGTAATAGCCGAAAATGTGTCGAAATTATCCGCAGTGTCAGATGTTGAGAGTCGGTTGGGAACTAGGAATCTTCCTTCAATAGAGATGGTACAGAAGATGGTGGAACTCTCTAAACAGGTGATTTTTCCCGAATACTTTACGTCGGACGAGATTAACTATGAGAACAGATGTTACTATATAGGCGTCTGTATGGATCAGCTTTATGATCTGTTAAGAAAGCAGATTTTTTTGAGTTTTTCGGCGTTTAAGAAGACTGAGATGTTGGTGGATGACATTGACGAACTTTCCGCAAAATTTCTTTGTGAACTTCCTGAAATAAAAAGGGTGCTCTATACGGATGTGGATGCTATGTTTCATTCCGATCCTGCGGTTACTTCTTATGGCGAAATCATTTTTTGCTATCCGATCATGCAGGTGATGATTCATTATCGGATAGCTCATGCGCTTCATAAGTTGGGAGTGCCTGTCTTGCCTCGCATCATCACTGAAATGGCTCATTCTAAAACTGGCATTGATATACATCCTGGTGCGCAGATTGGAGAATATTTCTCTATTGACCATGGTACGGGTGTGGTGATTGGCGAAACTTGTATTATAGGGGATCATGTGACGTTATATCAGGGCGTTACGTTGGGTGCCAAAAGTTTCTCCTTTGATGATAATGGCGTTCCGTTGAACACACCTCGTCATCCTATCATAGAAGATCATGTCACCATTTATTCGAACACATCTATCTTAGGTCGAATTACAATAGGTCATCACACCATTGTTGGTGGTAATGTTTGGTTGACGAATAGTGTTTCTCCCTATTCTAAAGTGTTGCAGCAAAAGGCCATCGCTACTACATTCAGTGATGGTGCTGGTATTTAATAACTATTCTACAAAGAGAAAAGAATCTCAAGTTACCATGTCTTTGAAGGGGAAAGGCCCATTTGTGGCTGACCCTTTTTTTGTTTGATACACCTACCATTATTGTGGTACAACCATTTCGTAAAATGCCACACAAACGCTATTGAATTAGGTTCCCGCAAGGTCTAATTTTGTATGTAAATAAACGAGAGATTATATATGGCAAAAATAGCGAATAGTGTGATTGATCTTGTGGGGAATACCCCTTTGTTGGAGTTGACCAACTTGGAGCAGGAGTTGGGTCTGAAGGCGAAGGTCGTGGCCAAACTGGAATTTCTGAACCCAGGCAGAAGCGTCAAGGATCGTGTGGGATTCGCACTTATAGAGGATGCGGAACGCAGGGGATTGCTGAACAAGAGTACGACCATCATAGAGCCTACAAGCGGGAATACAGGTATTGGATTAGCGATAGCCGCTGCCGTAAAGGGGTATAATCTTATTTTGACAATGCCAGATAGTATGAGCGTGGAGCGTCGTTCCATGTTAAAGGCTTTGGGTGCGAAGATATGTCTTACACCTGCCCATGAGGGTATGGGAGGTGCTATTGAGAAGGCGAAGGAGTTGTCCATGTCTATCGGAGATACCTTCATTCCGCAACAATTCACCAATTATGCGAATAGTGCGATTCATCAAGTCTCCACGGCAAAGGAAATATGGGAGG
The DNA here is from genome assembly GCA_045639525.1 of Paludibacteraceae bacterium. GTDB lineage: Bacteria > Bacteroidota > Bacteroidia > Bacteroidales > Paludibacteraceae > UBA1181. The sequence continues at coordinate 66,590 of JAZUDI010000037.1, forward strand.
ATACGGATGGTAAAATTGATGTACTAGTGGCCGGGGTCGGAACCGGCGGTACCATCACAGGTATCGGAAGGGAACTGAAAAAGAGAAAGAAGTTGCAGGTGGTCGCCGTGGAACCTTTTGGCTCGGCCGTCTTGTCCGGTGAATCTGCGGGACCACATTCCATACAGGGAATTGGAGCTGGATTTATTCCTAAAATCCTTGATTTATCGGTGATTGACGAAATTGTGAAGGTGAAAAACGAACAGGCGATCCATTATACTCGCCTCTTGGCTAAAAAGGAGGGAATCTTGGCTGGTGTTTCCAGTGGCGCGGCGCTTTGTTCAGCCATACAATTGGCCAATAGACCAGAGAACGAAGGGAAACTGATTGTGTCCATCTTCCCTGATACGGGAGAACGTTACCTATCTACTGGAATATTTAATTAGTAAATAATAAAATTCGATTATATGGCGGAAATAAATTCTTTGGACAATCAAAAAAAATTGTCGTTGATTGCTTTTAGCGGCGATTTCGACAAGTTGACAGCTGTTTTCACACTTGCTACAGGTGCTGCCGCTGTCGGTTACGAGGTGAACATCTTCTTCACGTTTTGGGGCCTTGATGCTATCAAACAGAAGAAGGGACGTAGCTTCATTGGAGGTAATTGGCTCACTAAAATCTTCGGTTTCATGATGGGTGGCATTTCCAGGGCACCTAATAGCCGTTTCAACTTCTTTGGAATCGGCCCTAAAATTTTTCGCTACTTGATGAAAAAGAATAACGTGGCGACTTTGGAGGAACTCGTGGATGCGGCCATCGCCTTGAATGTCAACATTTATGCTTGTGAAATGGCCATGCACATTCTCGGACTGCAGAAGGGTGACTTTATTCATGAATTAAAGGATGTTCTTGGCGTTTCAACCTTCTTGGACATCAGCAAAGGCGGACAGACATTATTCATTTAACAAATTAATACTCAAAATATGAATCATACACTTGATATTACAAAAGAACATTGCCCAATGACCTTTGTGAAAACGAAGTTGGAGTTGGCTAAATTACAGAAGGGCGAGATTCTTGAAGTTCTTCTCAGCGAAGGAGAACCGCTTAATAATGTGCCAAGAAGTGCGACAGAACAGGGGTTTGAAGTGCTGTCGATTGAGCATGTGGAAGGCACCACTCATAAAGTAACAATTAAAAAATAAACTAAAAATATTTGATTATGTCAGAAAACATTTTGGACAATGCACAACGCAGTGTGACCACTGCATCGGCCAGAAATTTGGCTAACACCACCAAGACCAACCCTCAGATGGGTGCGATTTCGCCTCGTCTTTTGCTCAAATTGCTGCCATGGGTACAAGTCGATAGCGGAACATTCAGGGTGAACAGTACAAAGGTGGAGTTGAAGAGAGGCGGACGCATCGCCATTGAATATTTCAATGGTGTCCCAAGCTTTAAGGCTGAGAGCCTCAAACAAATTCCATTGTTCTCCCATTTCGATGAAGAGGTTGTGGTACGTTTGGCCCGCCTTTTTGAAACTGTTGAGGTGGGAATCAACTCGGAACTCATCACGGAGGCAAATGACGAGCAGAAATTCTTTATTGTAGCCAATGGACAGGCTGAGGTGAGCCATAAGGGACCTCATGGTGAGGATCTTCGTATCTCGTTGCTCGGTGTCGGCGAGTATTTCGGTGAGGCGGATCTTTTGAGCGACAACCTCGCTTCTGTTACCGTCAGAGCGGTGACTCCTTCCGTGTTCCTCGTTCTAAAAAGCAGTGAGTTGGGAAGCATCATCAAGGACATCCCTGATTTCCGCAGCCAATTCCAACAGGCCGTTGACAAGCAGTTGAGACTAAAGGCTACCCTCAATGAGCATGGAGAGCGCCACATCGATTTGGTCAGTGGACATGAGGAGGATAATATCATCCCTGAAACATATATCGACTATGAGGAGAAACCCAAGGAGTACTCCTTGAATACGCTCCAAACCGTGGTTCGTGTCCATACTCGTGTCAGCGACTTGTACAACAATCCTTTCAACCAATTGGAGGAACAGTTGCGACTAAGTATCGAGAGTATCAAGGAGCGTCAGGAGTGGGAGTTGATCAACAATAAATATTTTGGCTTGTTGGCAAGCGTGAATCCGGCATATCGCATCACCACGCGTTATGGATCTCCTACGCCAGACGATTTGGATGAACTTTTGTCTCTTGTCTGGAAGGAACCATCTTTCTTTATCGCCAACCCTCGTGCCATCGCGGCTTTTGAACGTGAATGTACTTGGCGTGGTGTGCCACCTGTCACGACAGAGCTTTATGGACAAAAGATTATCCTTTGGCGTGGTGTGCCAATCATCCCAAGCGATAAGGTGGAGGTGAAGGGTCAATATTTGACTAACAGTGGTGTGGGTACCACCAGCTTCATCCTTGTGCGTGTGGGCGAAAAGAATCAAGGTGTGGTTGGCCTTCATCAAACTGGTATTCCAGGCGAGATTTCTCCATCCCTATCCGCTCGTTTGATGGGTCTTGACCACTTTGGTGTGGCATCTTACCTTTTGACCAAATACTTTAGCCTTGCTCCTCTTACGGACGACGCTATTGCCGTGTTAGACAATGTTGAGGTCGGATTCTATCACGATTATCAACACCGTAATACAGTAGAAAAATAATATTGAATCATGATCACTTCCGATTTAGATAATACAAATTTCAGTGCGAATCTCGGTGACATAGGGTACCTACGTCAAGCCGCTGGCAATTTTTGTCCTGAGGAACTTAAGCAAGAGGTCTCTCAATTTGTTCCAGACGAAGTTGATCAACTCAACTTGGAGGATATCAAGGAGGGGTTCATGAGAATTCTTCGCGGAGACAATGGTTTCCCTAACGGGGGCGTTCCTGTACTCTCCTCCAATCCTAATTTCGCAAGTTCTAACATTCCATACGGAAGAGGGGATTTCCAAGTCCCTTCTTCTTTCCAAACGGGTGTGGTCAGCGAAGATGGATTTGGTATCGGTAGCCCAGAGAAAGAGAGTATTCAGTCGCTCCATTATGTGGATAATGACACGTTAAATGTCCAAGCCATCCGAAAGGATTTCCCTATCCTGAAACGCAAGGTGAATGGAAAGGATTTGGTGTGGTTCGATAATGGTGCTACTACGCAAAAACCACAGGTGGTGATAGATGCGCTTACGGACTATTACACAAATTACAATAGTAATATTCACAGAGGAGCCCATACGTTAGCGGCGGAGGCGACGGACGCATACGAAGAGGCTCGTCAGACCATTGCGGACTTCATTCATGCGCAAAGTCCCGAAGAGATTGTCTTCGTGAGAGGAACGACGGAGGGTATCAACCTGATTGCGCAAACATTCGGCAGAAAGTTTTTGAATCCAGGAGACGAGGTAATTGTCTCCACGCTGGATCATCATGCGAATATTGTTCCTTGGCAGCAAGTCTGCAAGGAGCGTGGCGCGATTCTCAAAGCCATTCCCGCGAGCAAAGATGGCGACCTCCTTTTAGACGATTTTGACCGTATGATTGGCCCCAATACGAAATTCGTTTCTGTGGGACATGTCAATAACACCTTCGGTACCATCAACGACGTGAAGCAGATCATAGAAATTGCCCACCGTTACAATGTGCCAGTCTTGATCGATGGAGCTCAAAGCATCGCCCATAGTCCGGTTGACGTGCAAGCACTCGATGCCGATTTCTTCGTCTTCTCTGGCCATAAGATTTATGGACCGAACGGAATTGGCGCTGTCTATGGCAAGAAAAGATGGTTGGAACTATTGCCACCATGGCAAGGCGGAGGAAACATGATTAAGGATGTTACTATCGAGGAAACGCAATTCAACGCACCACCTGCCCGTTTTGAGGCGGGTACCCCTAATGTGGCGGATGCCATTGGTTTGGGAGCCGCTTTGAAGTATGTGCAACGTGTTGGCATTGAGGCGATTGAGAAGTATGAGCATCGGCTGACGGAGTATGCCCGCACGCAGTTGCAGCAGATACCTGGTGTAACGGTATTGGGAAATCCCAAGAATAGGGTTAGCGTGGTTTCCTTTGTGATTGACAAGTTGGGGGTTCCCGAAACTGGCCAGTTGCTTGACAAAGAGGGTATCGCAGTGCGTGCTGGTCACCACTGCGCCCAACCTGCACTTCGTTCGTTAGGTTATGAGATGAGTGTGCGACCTACCTTCTCCTTCTACAACACAAGAGAAGAAATCGACAAACTCGTTGTGGCTGTGAAGAAGATCATAGCGAACAACAAATAGAAATTTTACGTTTTTTGCAAGTTTGGGAAACACCTCCCTATTCGGCGAGGTGCTTCCCCTTTTGTGTACCACTTTGACAAGTGGATTATCTCCCATATTTGGTGTTGAAATGGGGATGTCCACCTACCATACATTTGGTATTTATGTACTTCTTTATGTAATTACCTATTGGTTTGGTGGGTTATTGTGGGCATGCGTGTTTACCTTTGCATTGACAAAAGAAAATAAGTAATGTTTAACTAAAAAATAAAGAGACATGGCACAGATAATAGTGAACGGAGAGAAACAGGAGGTAACCCTTCCATTGACAGTTTCAGGATTGATACAGTTGAACAATATCGCGCAACCCGAGATGGTGAGCGTACAAGTGAACGAAGAGTTCTTGGACAGAGATTATTTCGCTACTACTGAACTAAAGGAGAATGATGAGGTGGATTTCCTTTATTTCATGGGCGGAGGACAATTCTGAGTTAATTAAGAATTATGAATTAAGAATTGTGAATTAAGATGTTTGATTTTACAGAAGAAGAGCTAAATAGATATTCACGCCACATCTTATTGCAGGATGTGGGTGTGGAGGGTCAGGAGAAGATCCGTAATGCAAAGGTGTTGATCGTTGGAGCCGGTGGTTTGGGCGCTCCTGTGGGAATGTACCTTGCCGCGGCTGGTATCGGAACGATTGGAATCGTGGATGGCGATGTGGTGGATGTGAGCAATTTGCAACGCCAGATTATTCACACCACAGCGGATGTGGATCGTTGGAAAGCTGAATCCGCTAAGGAGACGATCCAAGCGATCAATCCTCACGTAAACGTCAAGACCTACAAGGAGTTTTTGGAGGCATCTAATGCTTTGGACATCATTAAGGAGTATGATTTCGTGGTGGATGGTACAGATAATTTCCCAGTGAAGTTTTTGATTAACGATGCGTGTGTCATGGCGGGGAAACCCTTCTCTCATGGTGGTATCCTTCGTTTTGAGGGACAAACATTTACCCATGTGCCAGGTTCCGCTTGCTATCGTTGTATGTTCAAGACACCACCTCCCGCAGGTGCTGTTCCAACTTGTTCGCAGGCAGGTGTGCTGGGTGCCATCGCAGGCATGCTAGGAACCATCCAAGCTGCGGAGACATTGAAGTATTTCACAGGTGTCGGCGAGTTGTTGACCAATAAATTGCTCACCTTCGACGCCAAGACGATGAACTTCCGCAAGTTCAATGTGAAGAAGACAGACGCATGTCCTATTTGCGGTTCACACCCGACTGTGACCAGTTTGATTGACTACGAACAAGCCACTTGCGATTTGGCTTCCCATAAAAAATAATACGCTTATGGCATTTACAATAACGGAAGAGGCTTATCAATCCATTCTGCGACAGGCACAGGAGGATGCTCCGGTTGAATCCTGCGGTTACCTTTTGGGTCCCGACAAGGAGACGGTCTCTTTCAACTACAAGATGACCAATATCGACCACTCCGAGGAGCATTTCAGTTTTGATCCCAAAGAGCAGTTCGCGGCGATCAATTACGCGAAGAAAAATGGGTTGAAGGTAGTGGGTAACTGGCATAGCCACCCCGCATCTCCCAGCCGTCCATCAGAGGAGGACAAACGATTGGCCTATGACCCCAATGCGCTCTACGCCATCTTGTCGCTTGCCGGAAAGTATCCGGTTTTCAATGCGTTCCGAATCAAGGACAATGAAGTTGTGGAGAGGATTAATTTGAGATAATCGATGAAGAATCAAACTTTAGCCATTCATACATCCTTCCAACGAGAGGATGCCTACGGGGCTCTGGGTTTCCCCGTCTATCATACGGCTGCCTATGAGTTTCCTAACGCCAAGGCCATGGCCGACGCTTTTTGCGGCAGAACGCAGGATCCCGACTATTCCAGATTGGGTAATCCCTCTGTGACCTATTTCGAAAACAAGGTGAAGGCATTGACCGGTGCAGCCAATGTCTTTGCCTTCAATACGGGTATGGCTGCCATCACCAATGCGCTGATGGCAGTGACTGCCGCAGGAAAAAATGTGGTTACATCCAACCACCTTTTCGGTAATACGGTGGCCTTGATGAAAGGTACCTTGGGGCGTTTCGGACTAGAGACGAGAAGTGTCGATTTGTTGGATTTGGAGCGTGTCAAGGCTTCGGTGGACGAGCAAACAGCATGCATCTATCTAGAGATTATCACCAATCCCCAGATGGAGGTGGCGGATCTACGCGGTTTGGCTGAGATCGCCCACGAGCATAATATCCCCCTTGCCGTGGATACGACTATGATTCCTTTCACGGTGTTCAGTGCCAAGGATTTGGGTGTGGATATCGAAGTGGTTTCCAGTACCAAGTACATATCCGGAGGTGCCACTTCATTGGGCGGTTTGGTGATTGACTATGGCCGCTTCCCCAATGTGAACCGCGTAATCCGATATGAACTGATCAGTAACTTGGGTGCCATTATGACCCCACATGCGGCCTATATGCAGACGGTTGGACTGGAGACGCTGGACGCACGTTACCGTGTGCAGGCGCAAAATGCCTTGGATTTGGCGAAGCGGCTACGATCATTGCCGCAGATCACGTATGTGAATTATACGGGTTTGGAGGACAACCCTTTTCATGAGATTTCGTTGAAGCAGTTCGGCCCTACCGCAGGTGGAATGATTACCATTGACTTGGCGGATAAGCAGGCATGCTTTAACTTCATCAACCATCTGAAATTGATTCGAAGGGCAACCAATCTGTTCGATAATAAGTCATTGGCCATCCATCCGGCTTCCACCATTTTCGGACCATTCTCAGGCTCTCAACGAAGAGCGATGGATGTGAAGGATACTACCATACGACTTAGTATAGGACTGGAAGATGTAGATGACCTATATGAAGATGTCAAACAGGCTTTAGAGGCAGAGTAAAGGCGCAGGCAACTGCGTCTTTTTTTATACATAGCATGAAGATACGAAATATAGAACCCCAGGATAATGGGATGATTGCCGTCATTGTCAGAAATGCCTTTGTGGAATTGGACGCTCCGTTAGTATATACGGTTTATGACGACCCCAGGACTGATCAGATGTATGAAACCTTTGCGGGAAGAGACGATGCGGCATACTTTGTCGTCGAAGAGAACGGAACCGTTTTGGGTGGTTGTGGCTTTTACCCGACAGAGGGATTGGAAGAGGGCATTGCCGAGGTGGTGAAATTCTATTTCTCCCCCAATCTGCGTGGAAAAGGATTGGGCAAGCAATTACTTCGCCGTGTGGAGGAGAAGGCGCGGGAGGAGGGATATAAACAACTCTACATAGAATCCTTCCCTGAGTTCTCGAAAGCCGTCACGTTGTATGAGAAGGAAGGGTTTCGGTATCTGCCTCATCGTTTGGGCAATTCGGGCCATGCGGCGACGACGATTCACATGATAAAGGATTTATAGAGAACAAACTCGCGAAACAGTTGATCCGCGAGTTGTCTATGCGAAAGGCGTAGGTTAGATATAGTAGTCTATATCAACCAATCCTGATTTCAATGCGTAACGGGTTGCCTCATGCACGCTGTTCACTCCGATTTTCCGGAATATGTTCTTCTTGTGCGAAACGATGGTGTGGGAGGAGGAGAATCGGATGGACGCGATCTCCTTCACGGACTTCCCTTGGGCAATCAGTCTTAGTACCTCCACCTCCGTCGGTGTAAGCAATTCGCTGTCCGAACTGATTTGCATGGAGAGGAGTCGGTTGGTAATCTGGTGGCAGATAAAGCGGTCCTGTTTCAAGGCGCACTTTATCGCACTGCGGATCTCTTCCTTCCCGCTCTCTTTCAAGAGAATACTCACCTCTTGCCTAGCACTCATATTACGGATGGTTGTGTCGTCAAAATCGTTGCTGACGAGTATCCACTGAGAGTGAATGTATCTTGAGGCCAAAACTTCCAAATCCTCCAGCGTGTCGATGTCGAACAGCTCCGGATCCACCAACACGATGGACTCGTCCGCCTTCTTTAACTCGTCCTCCAACTCGATGCGGTCTTCTGTACGCACGATTGAGTGATTGGGGAAGAAATGGTCGATGATATATACAAAACCATAACGTGTAAGGTCTTGGTTGTCTGCCAATATGAATGTTGCCATCTACTAAACCATTTTTAAGTTAATGATTTGTTGTCTTATCTCTGGAGGAAAGGTAACACTGAGAGGTAACGCTCTCCCGTGTCTGGGAATAATACCACAATATTCTTTCCCTCCGCTTCTGGACGTTGGGCCAATTCTATGGCCGCCTGTAATGCCGCACCCGAGGATATGCCAGCCAATACGCCTTCCTTCTTTGCTAAATAACCCATCCTATCTATGGCGTCCTTGTTGCCGACGGCGATGATTTCATCATACGATTTTGTGTCTAAGACATCAGGAATAAAGCCAGCTCCAATGCCTTGCAATTTATGAGGACCAGGCCTTCCGCCGGATAGGACCGCGGAAGTTGCAGGTTCAACGCCTATCACCTTGATTAGGGGATTCAGTTCCTTTAACTTATGACTTACACCTGTGATGGTGCCTCCTGTGCCGATTCCCGCTACAAAATAATCCACTTCGCCATCCGTGTCTTCCCATATCTCCTTGGCTGTGGTGAGATAATGAATGTCAGAGTTTGCATTATTTTTGAATTGTTGAGGAATGTATGCGGCTGTCGCCTTTTTTCCTTGAGGTGCTTTGTCTATTATCTCTTGGGCTAACTCCTTCGCTCTTTCTATGGCTCCGTTCATGCCTTTATGGGCGGGAGTCAATTCTAACTTCGCACCGTATAGCGTCAGGAGTAAGCGACGCTCCATGCTCATGGAGTCTGGCATTGTGATGATTACCTTATAACCTCTTACTGCCGCGATGTATGCCAATCCGATTCCTGTGTTGCCACTAGTGGGTTCGATGATGACTGAGTCCTTGTCTATCAAATGTTTTCTCTCGGCATCCTCGATCATGGCCAATGCTACACGGTCCTTGGCGCTACCCGCTGGGTTGAACATCTCCAACTTAACCCACAGGTGGGCTTTGAGTTTCAAATCGGCTTCTATCCTTGACATCGAAAGCATTGGCGTTCTGCCAATTAGTTTTGTGATGTCTGTTGCTATGTTTTTCGCCATTTTCCTACTGATTATTATTGTGCAAATCAACAAATAAATCCTCTACCATACAATACCATCGTATAGGCAATGAACTACCATGTTTGTGGTAGAATGGCGTTTTGTCTTCTGTTCGGGGTTTTTGTATGGATTGCGTTTTTTTTACCCATGAAATGATAAATGAGGTAGATGCAAAACAAAAAAGCCCTGAAAATCAGGGCTTTAACTTGTCGAATTGTTGTCTCACGAGGATTCGAACCTCGACAGACAGTACCAAAAACTGTAGTGCTACCATTACACCATGAGACAATCCTCAGTTGCTTTTCTTTTCGAAAGCGATGCAAAGGTACTACTTATTTTCGAACCTGCAAATGTTTTGGCGAAATTTTTTCCGCTTTTTTTACTTTGCGATGATTAAGAAGTAGTTCTTTTTGCCTTTTTGAACAAGTATGTACTTGTTATTCAATAGGTAGGAACCATCGATCGTCGTATCGTAGTCCGCTACTTTTTCTTTGTTGATGGAGACGCCGCCGCCTTGAACCAACTTCCTCAACTCTCCCTTCGATGGGAATACGCTGGCTTTGTCGGTGAAAAGATCGGCCATTTTGACACCTTGCTTGATTTCGTCGAGCGAAACCTCGAATTGAGGAACACCCTCGAAAACGGAGAGGAGTGTCTCTTCGTCCAATTTCTTGAGCGATTCTGAAGTCGCGTTGCCGAAGAGGATGTTGGATGCCTCTACCGCCGCATCGTAATCCTCTTGCGAGTGGACCATGACGGTGATTTCTTGAGCCAATCTCTTTTGGAGTGGGCGCAAGTGAGGCGCAGCCTTTTGCTCTTCGATGAGGGCATCGATCTCATCCTTTGGAAGGCTGGTGAAGATCTTGATGTACTTCTCCGCGTCATCATCCGAAACGTTCAACCAGAATTGGTAGAACTTGTAAGGAGAGGTGTACCTCTTATCCAACCAGACGTTTCCGGATTCTGTCTTTCCGAATTTCTTTCCGTCCGCCTTGGTGATGAGTGGGCAGGTGAGGGCGAATGCCTCGTTGCCAGTCACTTTACGGATCATCTCGGTACCGGTCGTGATGTTACCCCATTGATCCGCACCACCTAATTGCAACTTGCAATTCTTGGTGCTGTTCAAGTGTACGAAGTCGTAGCCTTGCAACAGTTGGTATGAGAACTCGGTGAAAGACATACCGTCCGCACCGTTCTCTCCGGTGAAACGTCTCTTCACGGAATCCTTGGACATCATATAGTTGACCGTGATGAGCTTACCTACGTTTCTGATGAAATCGAGGAAGGTGAAGTCCTTCATCCAGTCGTAGTTGTTCACGAGCTCCGCCGCGTTTTCCGCATTGCTGTTGAAATCCAAGAACTTCTCCAATTGTTTTTTGATGCACTCTTGGTTGTGGCGAAGTCTCTCCTCATCGATCAAGACGCGCTCCTGAGACTTTCCGGAAGGGTCTCCGATCATACCGGTGGCACCACCGATCAAGGCGATTGGCTTGTGTCCGCTGCGTTGGAAGTGGCGCAACATCATCACACCAACCAAGTGTCCGATATGGAGAGAGTCGGCGGTCGGGTCGATTCCCAAGTAGGCCGAGGTCATCTCTTTTTTCAATTGCTCTTCTGTGCCAGGCGTCATGTCTTGGATCATCCCACGCCATTTGAGTTCTTCTACGAAATTCATTTTATTATATTCTATTTTGTTTGATACAATTTTTGCGGACGCAAAGGTAATAATTCTTTTCCCTATAACTGCTACTTTATCTCTTTTTGTGCTCTTTTATTGCGTAATTTGCGGATTTGCACTAAATTTGTGGCATCTTTATCCGAATATTCATAAATTAAGTAACAATATGATTAATTCACAAGACATTAAGAATGGAACTTGCATCCGTATGGATGGCAAACTCTATTTCTGTATCGAGTTCCTTCACGTAAAGCCAGGTAAGGGAAATACCTTCATGCGTACTAAGTTGAAAAACGTTGTTAACGGTCTCGTTGTTGAGAAGCGTTTCAACATCGGTGAGAAATTGGAGGACGTTCGTGTTGAGCGTCGCGAGCACCAATACTTGTACAAGGAGGGTGAGGATTATATCTTTATGAACCAAGAGAATTTCGAGCAAATTCCTATCGCTCACGACTTGATCACAGGTGTTGAGTTTATGAAGGAGAGCGATATCGTTGAGGTTGTGTTCGACGCCTCTACAGAGTCAGTTCTTTTTGCTGAAATGCCAGTGAAGACTCCTTTGAAGATCACATACACAGAGCCAGGTTTGAAGGGCGATACCGCTACTAACACTTTGAAGCCTGCTACTGTGGAGACAGGTGCTACTGTTCGTGTTCCTTTGTTCATCAACGAGGGTGAGACTATCTTGGTTGATACTCGTGATGGTTCATACATCGAGCGTGTAAAGGCATAATATCTTATCGGATAGTGTAGGGAGATGGGGACATTCTGTCTTCATCTCCTTTCTTTTTTATCAGCATGACAATCCATTATATAAAGAATTATTTAAGGTATCTGTTCTGTTCCCGCCATTGGCGTGGGTACGGGGTGCATTCTCCATTTGCGTTCGACTTGGTCACCAATGTGATCAGGGAGGAATTACCTTATTATAAATATAGCCTTGTGGAGAGAATCCGGAAGCTTTATCAGACTTCGAAAAAGAGTTTGGAGGTGGAGGGACACACTGTCGCTGTCTCTGAACTTACGCGCGGAGAGATCTCCTCTACTTGCGGACAACTGCTTTTCCGTTTGGTGAATAAGTATAAACCAGCGAATGTTGTGGAGACGAAGATGGGAATGGGCATTTCCACCATGTATTTGGCGGCCCCCAATTCGAAACTTCCCGTTGTGACCTTCTCCGAATGCGAATCTATTGCCTCCTTTGTCTCCGGCTATATGAAGCAGACTGGGTTCGGTAATGTGTTTGTCATCAAGGGGAGTGCGGAGGATTTGTCCGCTAGATTGGCTGATGTCGATACTTTGGGACTTCTTTATGTGAATGATTGCTTGACGGGAGAGGATCTGGACCGACGGATGGAGGTTTGTTTGCGGAAGAGGGGAGACCATTCGATTTTCGTGATCGACCATATATACGAAAACGCTTCGATGACCGCCGCTTGGCGTCGGTTGCAGGCTTTGGAGGAGGTTCGCGTCACTGTGGATTTGTTCCATACCGGAATCGTGTTTTTTGACAAGAAACTGCAGAAAGAGGATTATAATGTAAGATATTTCCCAAAACTACATTTCTAAAGTGCAGTTTTCTGTGACATATTGTTACTTGGAAGTGAAATTTTTTCGCTCAAATCGTTGTTCGTAATGAAAAAAGGTATATTTTTGCAAACCTCAATATGAGGCAAAACTATTAATTCTTTTTAGTTATGTATTGGACACTAGAATTAGCATCGAAGTTGGAAGATGCGCCATGGCCAGCAACCAAAGATGAGTTGGTAGATTTCGCGGTTCGCTCAGGTGCTCCGCTTGAGGTTTTGGAAAACCTTCAAGAGATGGAGGACGAGGGAGAAATATATGAAAGTATCGAGGACATATGGCCCGATTATCCAAGTAAAGAGGATTTTCTCTTTAACGAGGAGGAATATTAAACCGAAAAAAATAAAACACTAATTCACTGAATTTAAATGATATGTATTTCGGTGCTCGTTTGACCACTGAAAAAATGAAGTCATTTATTTGTGAATTAATGTAAAAAGAAGTAATATTGTTGTCGATTTTCTTGATACTGGTGGTTGAAATATGAGAAAAAAGCATTTAATATCGATCGTTTTTTTTCTGACTATTTCAATGTTGAATTCGATGGCGCAGGTGCCACAATTCAGTCAGTACATGGAAATGCCAACGACCACGAATCCCGCAGCGGTGGCTGAGGATGAGATGATGAGTGTATTTGGTGTCTTTAGAAGACAGTGGGCAGGATTCAGTGGTGGACCGCAAAATGTATTTGCCTCCTTTAACGCCCCTTTTAAGGCTGGGAGTACAAAGCATGGCGCTGGAATAGTCTTTTCAAGTGACGAGATAGGTTTGTTTAGAAACCAAAGCGTTCTTTTACAGTATTCATACAAGGTGAAACTTAGGAGTGGAAGGTTGAGTCTTGGATTAGGTGTTGGTTTTATCAACAACACTTTTGACAAGGATAAGGTTGATTTTACGGGAGAAAGTAATAAGGTGATGAGCGGTGATGATTTCCACAAAGAAAGTGATCCATTTGTTTCTGGTTGGACCGAAAAGAATGAGGATGGACAAATGAGCGATGTGCTTTTTGATGTCTCTTTCGGTGCGATGTACTCGACGGACAACTATTATATAGGGCTTTCGGCGTTGCATCTTACCTCTGGAACGATCGATTATGGAAACGAAACGTACACGATGTATGTGCCTCGAACATTTTTTTTGACAGGTGGATACAATTTTACGACTTCGAATCCGTTAGTTACTTTGACACCGTCCGCGATGTTAAAAACAGATTTCTGTAGTTGGCAAGCGGAAGTTTCAGGTTTGTTGGAATATAATAAAAGAGTGAGAGGCGGAATTTCTTATCGTTTCGGGGACGCTTTCGTATTCATTTTGGGAATGGATGTGATAAGTGGACTCCGGTTAGGTTATTCTTATGATTTGCCCACATCGAAGTTGATTAGATCGGGGGGGAGTCATGAAGTCTATTTGCGTTATAGCTTCAAACCTCAGTTCACGAAAAAGAACAAGTACAAGAGTGATCGAATATTGTAGTAGTAAATAATAACAAATGACAAAGACAATAATAAAGTAGTTTATATCATGAAAAAGCTGTTAATTATTTCATTAGTCGCCGTCCTTCTCGCTGCCTGCAGTGGAGAAAATGGAGGATTGGTGGGAGTTTACAACAAGTCTTGGAAGGAGCCAGTTCCTTACGGAATGCTGTACATCAGACGTGGTTCCTTTACGATGGGTCAAAATGACCAAGATGCAAACTGGGCTATGTCATCACAATCTCGTACAGTATCTTTGGATGCTTTCTGGATGGATGAGACAGAGATCACCAATGGTGAGTATCGTCAGTTCGTGCATTGGGTACGCGACTCAATCGCAAGAGAGAAGTTGGCTGACGTGGATGAGTCTTACAAGATTTACCAAGACAAGAATGGTAATGAGTTAGAGACTCCAATTTTGAATTACAAGAAGAAAATTCCTTGGGAGAAGCAAACTGAGGATCAAAAGGCTGTCTTGGATAGTATGTACTACTTGGGTGCTGATAAGATCGACTTCGCACCAGAGGCTAACGCTGCTATCTACATGTACAAGTACTCTTGGGTTGACTACATCCAAGCTGCTAAGAAGGAGAACAAGTTTGATCCATTGTTGGGCCGTTACAATCGTAGCATCGCTGGTCTTGGAAAGACTAAGGATAGTGCTGACGTAATGGTTAAGAAGGATACAACTATCTACAATGAGAATGGTGAGATCCAAAACATCACTGTATATCGTGAGTTGAAGCATCGTTCAGACTTTATTTCTGTAAAGCGTGTTAACATCTATCCAGATACATTGTGCTGGATCCGTGACTACACTTACGCTTACAACGAGCCATACATGAAGATGTATTTCGCTCACCCTGGCTATGGTGAGTATCCTGTTGTCGGTGTATCTTGGGAGCAAGCTCAAGCGTTCTGCCACTGGAGAACTTACTTGTTCAACTCTTATCAAGTTGCTAACAAGGGCGTAAGAGTACAAGACTATCGCCTCCCAACCGAGGCTGAGTGGGAGTACGCAGCACGTGGTGGTAAGGATTTGTCTATGTATCCTTGGGGAGGTAACTACATCCGTACCGCTAAGGGTTGTTTCTTGGCTAACTTTAAGCCTCAAAGAGGTAACTATACCGATGACGGTTATTTGATAGCTTCTAAGGTTGCATCTTACCCACCAAATGATTACGGATTGTATGATATGGCTGGAAACGTGGCTGAGTGGACTTCTTCCGCATACCACGAGTCTAACTACTCTTTCGTACACGACTTGAACCCAAGCTACGATTACAATGCTAAGAGTTCTGATGCTGACGTAATGAGACGTAAGGTAATCCGTGGTGGTTCATGGAAGGATGTTGGTATCTTCTTGCAATGTGGTGTTCGTACTTACGAGTACCAACATGAGAACCGCTCTTTCTTAGGTTTCAGATGTGTTCGTAGTTACATTGGCGAATAATTTTAATTTAAATAAGAGTTTAATTTTGTATCAATATTATTAACCTTAAAATATTTTAAAAATGAGTTTTTCAGAATTACAAAAATCTCCAGGTTATCAGAAATTCACTGGATTGGCTTATGGTTTGGGTGCATCTGTCGTTATTATCGGTGCGTTGTTTAAGATCATGCACTGGCCAGGTGCGAGCGTTGTGTTGACTGCTGGTATGTTGACTGAGGCATTCCTTTTCGCTTTGTCAGCATTTGATAAGCCACACGTAGAGTATCACTGGGATAGAATCTATCCACAATTGGTAGGTGAGAACGAAGGTGTAGAGGGTGTTGGTGCCGCTACTTCTACTGGTCTTATGAACACTAACAACGGTCAAGACGAGAAGGCTCTTGCTCTTGCAGAGATCCGCGAGACTGTTAACGCAGAGTTGGACACTTTGAAGAATGGTATCCACAACTTGAACGCTACTGCTAGCCAATTGAACGATTTGTCAAGCGCAGCTGCTGTTTCAAATGAGTACACTAACAACTTGCGTGCCGCTTCTAACGCTGCAAGCGCATTCGCTAGCTCTCAAGCTAACTTGAAGGAGTCTTCTGACTCATTGGTATCTTCTTACCAAAACATCGCTGCTAGCATCGGTTCAGCTTCTCAAGGTTCTAAGAACTTCGCTGATCAAATCGACGGTATCAACAAGAACATCTCTACTATCAACTCTGTATTCGAGCTTCAAGTTAAGTCTGTAAACGAGCAAAACGAGGCTATGAAGACTTTGGCTGCTGCTGTTAAGACTATCGAGTCTTCTTTGAATGGCTCAGCTCAAGAGGCAGAGGAGTACAAGAAGCAAGTTTCTTTGTTGGCATCTCAAATGAAGAGCTTGAACTCTATCTACGGTGGTATGCTTAACGCAATGACCCTTAAATAATTTTTTCTAGATAGTTTTTGATTAATTAAATTTTAGAAGTTTACTTATGGGTGGCGCTAAAAATTGTCCGGAAACCCCGAGACAGAAGATGATATCCATGATGTATTTGGTGTTGACCGCAATGCTTGCATTGAACGTGTCTGCCCAGATCTTGAATGGATACTTGGCGGTGGATTCTTCCATGCGTCAAAATACTAAGGTGAGTGATAGTAAGGTAGAGCAAAGAAAGAGCGAGTTCGCTGCTTTGATGGCTAGCTCTGACTCTACTAAGGCTATGAGAATGAAATCTAAGATTGATAGCGTTATCGCACAATCTGATGCTTTCATCAATTATATCGATGGCTTGAAGTTGAACATCATCAAGAAGGTAGCAGGCGATGAGAACGCTACTCTTGAGAGTGTTGACCAAGAGGGATTCAACATCGGTGACTTGAATATCGTACACCAAGTTGGTTTGGTTGAGAAGATCGATGGAAAGACAAATGGTCAAATTTTGAAGGAGCACATGGATCAATACCGTGAGTTCATGAAGTCTATTGCTGACTCTTCGAAGAGGGCCGCTTTGGATAAGACATTCTCAACAGAGGATATTCAATCTAAGGAAGGTAAGGTTAAGTGGGAGACTTCAGTGTTCGCTGAGATGCCTGCAATCGCTTCTTTGACCGTGTTGGATAAGATCGAGAATGATGTTAAGGTAGCTCAAGGTGAGGCTTTGGGTGCTTTGATCGGTGCAATGGATGCTGACGCATTCATCGTAAATAAGATCCAAGCTTACGCAATTCCTAACTCTAGCTACATTATGAAGGGTGGTAAGTATTCCGCTGAGATTATCTTGGCTGCGACTGACTCTACAAAGAAGCCAGTCATCACTATCAATGGTAAGCAATTGGAAAAGAACCGTTACGAGTTTGTCTGCGGTAACGTTGGTCCTGGTAAGTACTCTGGTACTATGACCCTTACTAAGAAGAACGGTGAGCCAGTTGAGTATCCTTTCTCTAGCGAGTATATGGTTGGTGAGCCTACCGCTACAGTTTCTGCTGACTTGATGAACGTGCTCTACGCCGGATTCAAGAACCCAATCAGCGTTTCTGTTCCTGGTGTGCCTGCTAGCAGCATCCAAATCTCTCCATCTAACTGTAAGTCATCTGCAAAGACTGGTACAGGTTGGACCATCGTTCCAAGTGTCGTTGGTACTCCATGTAACATCTCTGTAAGTGCTGTAGTTGATGGTAAGTCTCAACACATCGCAACTAAGACATTCCGTGTTAAGAAGTTGCCAGATCCATTGGGTATGATCGAGTACACCAATACTCAAGGTATCAAGAGCAGATATAGAGGTTATAGCTTCGATAAGGCGATCGATAAGTCGCGTTTGGTTACTTGCCAACAAATCGTAGCTGAGTTGAACGATTCAGACTTGGACGTTAAGTACAAGGTTTTGGAGTTCGCTTTGAACTATTTCGACTCAATGGGTAACACTTTGATCGAGAAGACTTCCGGAAATCAGTTGAACGAGAAGCAAAAGAAGATCTTTAGAGAGATGACTAACAGAAAGTCTGTGTTCGTGAATAACATCGTTGCCCTTGGACAAGATGGTATGAAGCGTAACTTGCCACCTCTTGAGGTTAAAATTAAGTAAGTAGTTTAGAATGTTTGAAAGTTATGAGTAAGAATTTTTTCAAATTATTGTTTGTTGGTTTTGCGGCGTTCTCAACTTCCGCCGTTTACGCTCAGTTCGAGGAGAATTCTTTCTTCGACGAATCAGGTGATGTCTCTGTGGAAGTCGCTTCAAACATGCCAACAAGTGGTCCAAAAGAAAATCTTGAGCCTATCGAATTGGTAAATCCTCGTGCAGACGATATTTATTGGCAAAAGGTTGTTTATAGGACTATCGACTTGCGTGAGAAGATGAATTATCCTTTGTATTACCCTGAACTTGCAGTAGACAACAGACAAAGTTTCTTTACTCTGATTTTTAGACTTGTTCAAGAAGGTAAGATTAAGGTATATCAATATCTTGATACTCGTGAGATCTTCACAAAGGAGTATGAGGAGAATTTTAGAGAGTTCCTTGATAAGCAAGAGTACATGTATGAGGTGAAGGCTGACTCATTGACAAATGACTCAATCATCGTTGTTCAAGAGTCTGACGTTTGGAACACTAAGGTCCTTAAGTACTATGTTAAGGAGGTTTGGTATTTCGACAAGATCACTTCTACTTTCAATGCAAGAATCATCGCATTCTGCCCAATCATGACAAGAGAGGTAGATGGTATCAATAAGACCTTCCCTCTTTTCTGGGTGCCATTTGAGACATTGCGTCCATACTTGGCTCAACAAGAGATTCTTATCACTGATAAGAACAATGGTGCAAGACCTTCACTTGATGATATCTTCGTTAAGAGACGTTTCTCTAGCTACATCTACAAGGAGTCAAACATCTACAACCGAAACTTGATTCAATACAACACTTCAGCTGAGGATGTTAGAAAGGAACAAGCAAAGGTTAAGACCTTGTTGCTCAACTTTGAGAACGACTTGTGGGAATATTAATCTTATCAAGTTGATAAATTAAGGGTGGCGATTATTCGTCACCCTTTTTTTGTTCCTGCCATTCTTTTGTCTCATCTATTTATTTCATTAAATTCGCGTAAATTTTTCATAGCTATGGATTATAATTTTAGAGAAATAGAGCAGAAGTGGCAAAGTTACTGGAAAGATCACGCCACTTACAAAGTAGAGGTTGACAAGTCAAGACCTAAGTGTTATGTTTTGGATATGTTCCCTTATCCTTCCGGTGCTGGTCTGCACGTGGGTCACCCTCTTGGTTATATTGCTTCTGATATCTATAGCCGTTACAAACGTTTGTGCGGTTTCAATGTTTTGCATCCGATGGGTTATGACTCATACGGTTTGCCTGCTGAGCAATATGCTATCCAAACTGGACAACATCCTGCTGTGACTACAGCTAAAAATATTAATCGTTATCGTGAGCAATTGGACAAAATCGGTTTTTGTTACGATTGGTCTCGTGAGGTGCGTACCTGTGAGCCTAACTATTATAAGTGGACGCAGTGGGCCTTCATAAAGATGTTCAACCACTATTACGACAACGATGCTAACAAGGCTTTACCTATCGCTGATTTGATCGCTAAGTTTGAATCGAACGGTTCCGCTGCTGTGAATGCAGCTTGTTCCGAGGAACTCTCTTTTACCGCTTCTGAGTGGAAATCCATGGATGAGGCGAAGAAAGATAGTGTTCTGATGAACTATCGTATCGCTTACTTGGCTGATACAAAGGTTAACTTCTGTCCTAATTTGGGATGTGTGTTGGCTAATGATGAGATCAGTGAGGGAGTCTCTATTCGTGGTGGCCATCCTGTTGAGCAACGTGTTATGAGACAGTGGAGCCTTCGCGTTTCCGCATATGCGCAACGTCTGTTGGAGGGTCTCGACCGAATTGATTGGACCGATTCGCTGAAAGAGACTCAACGTAACTGGATTGGCCGTAGCGAGGGAACCGAGATGCGTTTTAAGATCAAGGATATGGATCTTGATTTCGAGATCTTCACCACTCGCGCGGATACAATTTTCGGTGTGACTTTTATGGTCTTGGCTCCTGAGTCTATTTATGTGGATAAGGTTACAACTCCTGCTCAGCGTGCGGCTGTCGATGAGTATCTCGCTGCTGTGAAGCGAAGAACAGAACGTGAGCGTTTGGCCGACCGCAAGGTAACTGGTGTCTTTACTGGCGCTTATGCGATCAACCCTGTTACCGAGAAGGAGATTCCTATCTGGATCAGCGACTATGTGTTGTCAGGTTACGGCACGGGTGCCATTATGGCGGTCCCTGCGCATGACTCCCGTGACTATGCTTTCGCTAAGCATTTTAACTTGCCGATTATCCCAGTTATCGAAGGCTGTGATGTGAGCGAGCAAAGTTTTGACGCGAAGGATGGTGTTATGACCAATTCCGGCTTCTTGAATGGCAAAACAGTCAAGGAGGCGATCGCTTATACGAAGCAATACGTGAAGGAGCACAACTTAGGTCGTGTCAAGGTGAATTATCGTTTGAGAGACGCGATTTTCAGCCGTCAACGTTATTGGGGAGAGCCATTCCCTGTTTACTATCAGAATGGTATGCCTAAGGTGATGGACGAGAATACCCTTCCTTTGGAACTTCCTGAGATCGAGAATTTCCATCCGACCGCTTCCGGTGAACCGCCGTTGGGCCATGCCAAGAATTGGTGTACCAAGGAGGGATACCCTTACGAGTTGAATACCATGCCAGGTTTTGCGGGATCTTCCGCTTACTATTTGCGTTATATGGATCCACATAACGATAATGCTTTGGTTAGTTCAGAGGCGAACAACTACTGGCAAAATGTGGATTTGTACTTAGGTGGTACCGAGCATGCCACAGGTCACTTGATCTATAGCCGTTTCTGGAATAAGTTCTTGTATGACCTAGGTGTCGTTTGCAAGGATGAGCCATTCCAAAAGTTGATTAACCAAGGTATGATCCAAGGTCGTTCCAACTTTGTATATCGTATAAAGGATACCAATACCTTCGTCTCTTTGAATCTGAAGGATCAATACGATGTTACGCCAATTCACGTGGATGTCAATATCGTCAGCAATGATGTCTTGGATATCGAGGCTTTCAAGAATTGGATGCCTGACTACAAAACAGCTGAATTCATCTTGGAGGATGGTAAGTATATCTGTGGATGGGCTGTCGAGAAGATGTCCAAGTCTATGTTTAATGTGGTAAATCCTGATGTGATTGTCGAGAAGTACGGTGCAGACACGCTTCGTTTGTACGAGATGTTCCTCGGTCCGTTGGAGCAATCCAAGCCTTGGGATACCAATGGTATCGATGGTGTGCATAGATTCTTGAAGAAGTTCTGGGGCTTGTTCTTCTCAAAAGATGAATTCTGCGTTAGCGACGAGGCTTTGTCTGCCGAGGAGTTGAAGTCGATCCATAAGTTGATCAAGAAGGTGACATTCGATGTGGAGAACTTCTCATTCAACACCTCTGTGGCAGCCTTTATGATCTGTTTGAACGAACTCTCCTCTTTGAAGTGCAACAAACGAGAGGCGTTGGAGACACTTTGTGTGCTTTTGGCTCCATTCGCTCCGCACATCGCCGAAGAGTTGTATCATATGTTGGGACATGATGGCACCGTATGTGATGCCGAGTGGCCTCAGTTCGACGAGAAGTTCTTGAAGGAGTCCAATTGCAAGTATGCAATCTCTTTCAACGGTAAGGTGAAGTCAACCATGGAGTTGCCTGCCGACATGCCAAAGGACGAGGTGGAGAAGTGCGTTCTCTCTTCCGAAACTGTGGTGAAGATCTTAGACGGCAAACCAACCAAGAAGGTGATCGTCGTGCCAGGTAAGATCGTTAATATCGTTTTTTAACGGAGCGAAATTTGTTTCGTTGAAAATGTTTGATTACATTCGCGAAGTTTTTGCGCAATCTCTGTCGGAGCATTGGGTATCCGTTACATTGCGTTATTGTTAAAAATAAGTATTAAAAACTAAAATGGATTTAATTAAAATTGCAGAGGGTGCTTTCGGAGCTGGAAAGGAATTCCCTCAATTCAAGAGTGGTGATACGATCACTGTAGCTTACAGAATCGTAGAGGGTAACAAGGAGCGTGTTCAACAATTCCGCGGTGATGTTATCCGTATCTGTGGTCACCAAGACAAGAAGCGTTTCACCGTTCGTAAGATCTCTGGCGGTGTAGGTGTTGAGAGAATTTTCCCTATGGATTCTCCATTCATCGACAGCATCACAGTGAACAAGGTTGGTAAGGTTCGTCGTGCTAAGTTGTACTACTTGCGTGATCTTACTGGTAAGAAGGCTAGAATTAAGGAAAAGCAAATCTCTAAGGAGAAGTAATTCTAAACAAATTCTAATTATAAAGAAGAGAGGCCCAAAAGGTCTCTCTTTTTTGTTTTATAAACCGATATTTTATGTAAATTTGCCCTATATTAGTTTTAAATTCGATTAATCGTATATATACAATATGAAGCGTACCATCTTGACGGCCATCGCGTCGTTCTCTCTTATTCAGGGATTATTCGCTCAAACTTCCGATCCGGTTGCTTTTTTGATTAATGGTGAGGAGGTTACAAAGTCGGAATTCGAGTATATCTATCGTAAAAATAATTCTAACAAAGCGGTCGAGAAGAAGTCTTTGGAGGAGTATGTGGATCTTTTCGTGAAGTTCAAATTAAAGGTGGCGCAAGCCAAGGATTTGTGGTACGACCACTCCAAGAATTTCTTGAAAGAGTACGAGCAGTATGAGAACCAATTGACCTTCCCTTATCTGCGTGATTCCCTCCTTGCGGAGAACCTTTTGCGTGAGGCTTATGACCGTAGCGGTTACAAGGTAAACGCTTCGCATATCTTGATCTCCGTAGAGCCTGAATCCCAGGATACCAGTGCCGCCTATGCCAAGATCAACGATGTTTACGCGCAGTTGAAATCTGGCGCCTCATTTGCGGATTTGGCGAAGAGCAATTCTGATTGTCCATCCAAGAAGGATGGCGGAAATATCGGTGAGATCACGGTATTCAATACCGTTTATCCATTTGAGACGATGGCCTATAATACGCCGGTGGGTAGCTTCAGCGCACCATTTAGGACAAGATTCGGTTATCACATTGTCAAGGTGAATTCCCGTGAGCGTGTCATCAAAGATATTAAGTTCTCCCACATCGCTTTGGGTCCTTCAAGTGAGGCTGCCGATAAGCAGGCGGAGAAGATTTGTAAGCAGTTGAAGAAGGGTAAATTGTCCTTTGCCGATGCTGCGAGAAAGTATTCCACAGATATCTCGTCTATAGAGAACGGTGGTGATTTGGGGTATTTGTCCCAGGCGGGTCCAATGCCTACCGATTATGTGATGAAGGTAAGGGCCATTGGAAAGGTGGGCACTTATGAGGTGGTGAAGAGCGCTTTCGGAACATTCGTCGTTACGGTGACGGAAATTGTCTCTATCCCTGATTTTGAGACTGTGAAAGAGGATTTGAGAACCCAAATGTCTCGTTCGGACCGAGGCGAGAATAGTGTGAACGACGTCATCGCGCGTTTGAAGGTTCAAAACAACTTGAAGATTTACCAGGAGAATTTCCAACCCTTCTACCATTACGCCGCCTTGGATGAAAAGGGTGGTGAGGCGACCAAGGCGAGCCGCGACTCCATTCGCCGTTTGTTGAACGAGCCGCTTTTCGAATATGCGGGTAATGTACATGCTCAAAGTGAATTCTTCCCTGATTTTCTGAAGGCGGTGAACACCCACTATCCGGAGAAGGATGTGGACAGAAATGAGGATGCTAAAAAGTTGGTCGATTTTGCCTTCAGCGACTATATTCAACACTATGTGTGGGATACCGAGTTGGCTCGACTCAAGAGAGAGAATCCGGAATATAAGCACTTGTTGAACGAGTACAGGGATGGTTTGCTGTTGTTCGAGATCAGTTCCAAGAAGGTTTGGACAAAGGCTGCCAAGGATCGTGAGGGTCTTGAAAAGTTCTTTTTGGAGAACCGATCCAAATATACCTGGAAGGAACCTAAGTTCAAGGGCGCTGTGGTTAGATGCGCAACTCAAGCCGATTTGGATGCGGTGAATAAATTTGTCGCTAATTACGTTCCCGCTTCTGCCGTTAAGGGCAAGAAGAAGGTACAACCACAACCGATCCCTTATGACTCTATCCAAGTTGTTTTGGAGCGTGAGTTCAATAAGGGTGGCGAAAAGGTGGTGAAGGTGACCAAGGGGCTCTTCTCAAAAGGCTCGAATCCAGATGTGGATGCGTTGGCCTTTGGCGAAAAGAAACCTGAGTCTAACACTAAAAATCCGTACCCTTTCGTTACCACAGTGGGTGGTTTGATCAGTGCGCCTGAGAATTATAACGATGTCCGAGGTCCGTTGACTGCGGATTATCAGGTTTACTTGGAGGAGCAATGGGTAGAGGATTTGGTGAACAGATACCCAGTTGTGAAGTACCAGGCTGTGATCAATTCAATCGAGGAGTAAAATATCAACGTGAAAGATATGAGGAGTTCTCGTTCTACATTCGCTTGGATTCATCTGTTATTGGCAGGGACGCTGTTTTGCGTCGCTATGAGTTCTTGTGATTTCGTTTCCTCCCTTGTCCATCCTGAAAAGGTGTTGGTGAAGGCGGGCGGAGCCTCGTTGACTGAGGAGGACATCCGCAGGAATCTTGATCTGACGGGACTGAGCTCTTCCGATAGCGCGGCTGCGATTGAGGTTTACATGAAGGAGTGGGCCGCCAACAATTTGATGTATGAGTTGGCCAAAGAGCATGTCTCTGACCAGAGCGGAAAGGAGATTGACTCCTTGGTGGAGAATTACCGCCAATCTTTGTATGTGTATGAGTATGAACTTCAGTTGATCAAGGAGCGTTTGTCTTCCCAGATTACGGATCAGCAGATTTTCGCCTATTACAACGATAACGCCTCTCTTTTCTATCTTCAGGAGCCCCTTTTGAAGGGAATCACCCTGACGGTACTCAACAACTCGTCTGATTTCCCCGCATTGAAGATGTTGATGGAATCTCCCAATGAGTCCAATATGGAGATCATCGAGACGCTATGCGTGAAGAGTGCGGCGAAGATGGAGGACTTCAACGATAGTTGGACCTTGATGTCTGAGGTCGTGAAGAAGTTGCCGTTGGCTATCCATGAAAATGAATTTAAAGAGAATAAACTCTACGAGGAGACCGATTCCGTCCGGACGGTTTTCTTGTACGTCAACGCTTGTAAGTTGGCGGGCGACAAACAACCGTTTGAGTTCTCGAAGAGTAGGATCCAATCCATATTGACCGAGCAAAAGAAGGCGGATTTCTTGCGTTCGTACAGGACTAGTCTGTACGAAAAGGGTTTGCAAAGCGGCTCGGTGAAATGTTATTAATGTGATTATGAGTAAAAGATTATTTTTTTCGTTAGTAATTTCTGCGTTCGCTTCACTCTTCTCTTCATGGAGCGCCAATGTGATCGATGAGGTGGCATGGGTGGTGGGAGACGAGGCGATTCTGCTGTCGGATGTCGAGGAGTTCCGTCAAAGAATGCGTTATGAGGGTTCCACCATCGAGGGTGATCCTTATTGCTATATTCCGGAGCAGTTGGCTTTGCAGAAGCTCTATTTGGACCAGGCGAAGATCGACAGTATCTTCGCGGACGACAAGTCTGTCTCCAATCAGGTGGAGATGCGTATCAACTATTTGATCGGACAGGTGGGTTCGAAGGAGAAGGTGGAGGAGTATTTCAATCAGGACATGGCCTCTTTGCGTGAGGATTTGACCGATATGGTATCCAACCAACAGATCATCCAACAGATGCAACGTAAGATTGTGGGTGAGGCAAAGGTGACACCTGCCGAGGTGAAGAAGTTCTTCAACGCCTTGCCTGCGGATAGCATCCCTGAGATCCCGACACAGATCGAGGTACAGTTGATTACGGTGGCTCCTATCGTGAGCCCCTCTTCCATTGAGAATGTCAAATCCAAGTTGAGGGAGTTCAAGGAGCGTGTCGATAACAAAGAGACTGAATTCTCCACATTAGCTATTCTCTATTCCGAGGACAAGGAGTCCGCCAAGCGTGGTGGCGAGTTGGGATTTATGGGTAGGGGACAGTTGGTGCACGAATTCGCCGATGTGGCTTTCGCACTGCACGACGCCAACCGTGTCTCCAAGGTTGTGGAGACCGAGTTCGGTTACCATATCATTCAATTGGTGGAGAAGAGTGGCGACAAGGTGAATGTGCGCCATATCTTGATGAAGCCTAAATCGACTTTGGACGAGCAGTTCCAGGCCCGCGCGAGATTGGATAGCGTGATCAACGTTGTCAATAAGAAGGAACTCACCTTCGAGGAGGCGGTCTCTTTGTATTCCGTTGACAAGAATACCCGTAACAGCGGTGGTATTCTGACCAATCCGAAGAACGGCTCTTCCCGTTTTGAAATCCGCGACTTGCCGCAAGAGGTGGCGAAAGCCGTTTACTCTTTGGGCGTAGGTGAGATCTCCCGTCCATTCGCCATGATCGACTCGAAGGGTAATGAAGTATTCGCCGTGGCCAAGGTTAAATCTTTGTTGAAGGCCCATAAGGCGAATGTGGAGGATGATTATATGGCGATCAAGGAGGCTTATCAGGAGCAGAAGAATGCCGAATTGCTAAGAAACTGGGTGGTGGAGAAGCAGAAAAGTATCTATGTGAAGATAGATCCGAAGTGGCAGAATTGTGAGTTCCAATATCCAGGTTGGATTAAATAAGGGATGATGATGAGACGGTCACTTTATCTGCTGATATTGCTCTGTTTTTCGATGACGGTTTTGGGCGCGACCAAGAACGTGATCTTGGAGCAGTGTGACCTTTTGTCTTTTGATAATAGCCAAGGAGCCGAGTATCAGGTGCTCAAGGGAAATGTGCGTTTCCGTCATGAAAACGCCTTGATGTATTGCGATAGCGCCTACTTCTACGACGACGACTCCTTTGATGCGTTCAGTAATGTGCGTGTGGTGGATGGAACCACTATGATGACAGCGGATCAGATGCATTACGACGGGGAGACACAGTTGATGAGGATCCGTGGCAATGTCGTGGCAAATAACGACGGAACTACCCTGAATACCAACGCGTTGGATTTTTTTAGGGATCGTAATTTCGGCTACTATTTTGGTGGCGGAACGATCCACGACGCGGATATGACCCTTACCTCCGATAAGGGCTATTACTATACCACCAGCAAAGATTATTTCTTTAAGGACAATGTTGTGCTCAACCATCCGAATTATACCATTAAAAGCGATTCGTTGCAGTTCAATAATGAGACGGGAAAGACGATCTTGGTGGGACCGTCCTACATCTACGAGGAGGATTACACCATTTATACCACCAATGCGAAGATGAACCGAAAAACGCAAGTGGGACGTCTGTACGATTATTCGGTCATCACCTCCAAGGAGGGTAGGCGATTGACGGCGGATTCCATTTATTATGATATGGATAAGAAATTGGCGAAGGCTTATCACAATATTGAGGCGCAGGACTCCACCCAAAAGGTGATTGGTCGAGGCAATTATGCTGAGTTTTACCGCCAGTTCCCTTCGCATGGTTATATGACCGACCACGCCTATGTGATCGATTACTCGGAGGCGGATTCCCTCTATTTGGCGGCGGACACCTTGTTCGGCCTTGAGGTGGACTCTTCCCGCAGCGAAATCCGAGGTTACCATCATGTGAAATTTTACCGTGACGATATGCAGGGAGTCTGCGACTCTTTGGTCTATTCCACCAACGACTCTATCCTTTCGATGTACACGAAACCGTTGCTTTGGAGCGAGGAGAGCCAATTGAGCGGAGAAAAGATAGACATCTATTTCAAGAATCAGAAGCCTGATTATATCCACATCATCAATAATGCTATGATCGTCCAGTTCGAGGCGGAGGATATGTATAACCAACTCTCTGGCAGGGAGTCGAAAGCCTATCTGAAAAATAACTCCTTGAAGCGAGTGGAGATGTTGGGTGGCGCTAAATCAATCTATTACACCAAGGATGACCGGGATGCGTTGATTGGTGTGAACAAGGCCCAAGGTGAAGCCATGACCATCCACATGAAGAGCAGTAAAACGGTGGAGAAGATTGTCATGACGCCTGATTCAGAAGGAATTCTTTACCCTCCAACCCGTATCCCGGAGGATGAGAAGCGATTGGATAATTTCAACTGGTGGGAGGATTTGCGACCTGCCAGCAAAGAGGATATTTTCACCAAGTAGATTGACCAGATGAGAAGACTCCTGACGATATTGACACTCCTCTCCTGCCTCTCCTTCCAGTGGGTGCAGGCGAAATCTGTTTGTGGTGTTGTCACCAACAGTGCCGGAGTGCCGTTGGATGTGGTCTCTGTGGAGTTGAAGGAGTATGGCGAGGGTACCTATACGGATCCTCATGGTAGATTCTCGATCACGCTCCCTTCCGATTCCGTCAAGTCGTATCGCATACTCTTCTCTTTGGTCGGCTATTCCGATGTGGAGCGCACCTTCTTGTCCGATCGTGATTCCGTCTATCTTCGTGTGACCATGAAGGAGAATTCGATAGAGTTGGGCGATGTGGATGTCGTGGCGCAGAAGAAACAGGAGACCTCGGTGGAGGTGTTGAATGTGGAGGTCTCCAGGACCATTCCTTCCATGAGTGGCGACGGTATTGTCAGTGTCGTGACCACCATGCCGGGTGTGGCCTCCAACAATGAGTTGAGTTCACAATATTCGGTGCGTGGTGGTAATTACGACGAGAACTGCGTCTATGTCAACTCCATTGAGGTCTATCGTCCCTTCTTGATCCGCACGGGAGAGCAGGAGGGTTTGAGTTTCGTTAATTCGGATATGGTGGAATCTGTCTCCTTCTCTTCGGGTGGATTTACCCCTGAGTATGGTGATAAGATGTCTTCCGTTTTGGATATCAAGTATAAGACGCCAAGTGCGTTTGAGGGATCTGTCTCCCTTAGTTTGTTGGGCGCTACCGCCTATATAGGAAGTTCCTCTCCGAAGTTTTCCCAGTTGCACGGATTCCGCTTCAAAAGTTCCTCCTATGTTTTGAACTCGCTCCAAACCGATGCGGAGTACAAGCCGAGGTTCTTGGATTACCAAACCTATCTGACCTATCGTTTCTCTCCGAAGAGTAGTCTCTCCTTCTTGGGTAATATCTCCCGCAATGATTATCGGAGTGTTCCCCTCTCCAAGAAGACCAATTTCGGAACGATGACGCAGGCGAAGCAGATAGATTTCTCTTTCAGTGGCCAGGAGAAGGATCTCTTCTCTACCTTTATGGGCGCGTTGACCTTGAATGTGAAACCTACGAATCGTTATTCGTTCGACATCATCGGATCCTCCTTCTTCACGTCGGAGGATGTTACCTATGATATCACCAGTGCCTACCGTATCGGAGATTTGGATATGACCACGGGCGCCATGGTGGGAAAAGAGGAGGGTGCCGGCGTCTTCCATCAGCATGCTAGAAATAATCTGGACGCCAATGTCTCCAACCTCAGCTTCAATAATACGTTGCATCTTCGGAAGAATGAGACGAAGTGGGGCGCGTCTGTCCAATTTGAACAGTTGCGTCAGAGTCTCAACGAGTGGGAGTACCGCGATTCCGCTGGTTTTTCGGCACCTTCCCGTCCGGAAGTGATGCAACTCTATGAGAATCTGAACGGAGAGATGGACGAGAATATGTTCCGTTTCTCGTTCTTCGCGCAAAACACCTATACCCATCACTTCGCGAATTGTAAGATGGTGGCGGTCGGCGGTCTGCGTATGTCGTACTGGAGTTTCAACCAGCAACTCACTGTAAGCCCTCGGGCCTCATTGGCGTGGTTCCCTAAAAACACCAATTGGGGATTCCGATTCGCCACGGGTATCTATCACCAATCGCTATTCTTCAAGGAGATGATGGTCTATGATCATCAGGATAATGGAAATGTGGAGGTGACGTTGAACCGTGATGTGAAGTCGCCTCGTTCCGTCCATGTGATTGCCGCTTCCGATTACTATTTCAGGAAGTGGGGCCGTCCATTCAAGTTGACTACTGAATTGTATTACAAATACATCGACCGTATCATCCCTTATCGTATGGATAACATGAAGGTTATTTACATGGGAAGGAACTGTGCCGATGGTTACGTCTTTGGTGGTGATGTGAAGATTTTTGGAGAGTTTGTGCCGGGAGTCGATTCTTGGATCTCCCTCTCGTTGATGAATGCCAAGGAGAATGTCTATGGATCGGGGGCTGGGTATTGTCCGCGGCCTACCGACCAACGTTTCAACGTCTCGATGTTCTTCCAGGATTATATGCCTGGTTTCGACAAGTTGAAATTCAATATCAAGTTTATATGGTCAGATGGTTTGCCATACTCCTATATGGATGAGTACGTGAACCGTTATGACCTTCGTATGAAGAGTTACAAACGTGTGGATATCGGACTCTCTTTCCACTTGCGTAAGGGAGTGGATCCTGTTATGGAGAGGAAGTTCTTCTCTTGGATGAAGACCTTCGCGGTCAATTTCGATGTCTTCAATCTAATTGGCACCCGCAATTGGAGCTCCGTCTATTGGGTGCCAACTGTGACGGTGCCCTATTCGGTGCCTAACTATTTGACGGGTAGATTGCTGAATTTGAAGTTGACGATTGATTTTTAAAGCATAGTAGAATGGGGGAGTGCCCCGTAAAAAATTGTTGATATGGAGAACGAAAACAAGAAAACCTATTTATTCCCGTTGATCACCCTGACAACGCTCTTTTTCATGTGGGGATTTATCACCTGCTTGAATGACATCCTGATTCCCTATTTGAAGGGAGTGTTCGAGTTGGAGCAGTCGCAAGCCACGTTGGTGCAGTTGGCCTTTTTCTTGGCCTACTTTGTCGTCTCGCTGATCTACTTTGTTGTCTCGGCCACCTATGGCGACCCGATTCTGAAAATTGGTTACAAAAACACCATTGCGTTGGGCCTTTTCCTGTCGGCGGTGGCTTGTTTCCTCTTCTTCATCGAGGCGAGTGATGAGAATCCGGTCTTTGCGGTATTCCTCTCGGCCCTATTCCTTTTGGGTGCCGGTTTCACCTTCCTACAGATCGCTGCCAATCCGTTGGTCGCTTCGTTGGGAAGTTCGGACACCGCTTCGAGCCGTTTGAATTTGTCGCAGGCGTTCAACTCTTTGGGTACTACTTTGGCCCCTGTGATTGGTGGAACGCTGATTTTTGAATACTTCTTGCAAGATGGCGGAGGAGCCGCTTCTGTGCGCATCCCATATTTGGTCTTGGCAAGCCTTTTGCTGATTCTTTTCGGTGTGATATTCTTCGCGGATATCCCCTCTATCAACATTCAAGACGACAACATGGAGTTGGACAAGTTGGGTGCGTTGAAATATCCTCACCTGGTGTTCGGTATGGTCGGTATCTTCTGCTATGTGGGCGCTGAGGTGGCTATCGGCAGTAATTTGGTCGATTATATGAATAAATGCCACGGATTGGAGAACTTGCAGGCGAGCCGCCTTTTGACCTTCTATTGGGGAGGCGCGATGATCGGCCGTTTCATGGGATCTATCTCCATGAGTAAGATGAAGGCGCAGTTGAAGATGGTTTGGATGTTGCTGACGGCGGTGGTCTCCTTGCTGTTGATCTTTTTCGTGTTGGTTAAGGCGGCGAAGATGGATATCCACTCCTTCCTCGATTTCTTTATGACAGAAAAGGTCTATATGTTCCTTATCTTCCTTTTGCTGAATTTCGTGGTCTTCCTGTTGGCGAAATCAGTCCCTTCCAAAACATTGGGACTCTTCTCGTTGGTGAATATCGTTTTGATATTGGTGATGTTGACCACTACGGGAAATATCTCCTTGTGGTCTATCTTGGCGGTTGGATTGTTCAACTCCATCATGTTCCCGAATATTGTGACGCTGGCCATTGACGGTTTGGGCAAATACACTTCGCAAGGATCCTCTCTTTTGGTGATGATGATCTTGGGAGGCGCTTTGGTCCCTTTCGCGCAGGGATTGATCGCTGATCTCACCGATCCGAAGGTGGCGTTCGCTCTTCCGATGGTCTGCTACGGATATCTATTGTGGTATGGTTTTGTCGGTTGTGGCATCAAGCGTCCGGAAGATACCGCTGTGAATAAATAGAAGAATAATTAATAATTAACTCAAAATAGAATTTTATGAAGTCAGAATTGAAACCTAATGTGGTTGGTATCGATATTGGAGGTACCAATTCAGTATTCGGAATTGTTGATGCGCAAGGTAATGTCTTGGCGTCCAATTCAATCAAGACACAGGCTTATCCTGTCCTTGAGGAGTATATCAATGCACTGGGTAATGGTATTTTGGATTTGATCGCTAAGAACGGCGGTATCGAGAAGATCAAGGGTATCGGAGTGGGCGCACCTAACGCGAACTACTATACCGGCAACATCGAGCACGCCGCTAACTTGCCTTGGAAAGGTATCGTTCCATTCGCGAAGTTGCTTTCCGAGAAGGTGGGTGTTCCTGTCACTTTGACCAACGACGCGAATGCGGCGGCTATTGGTGAGATGAAGTATGGTGCCGCTCGTGGTATGCGTGATTTCATCATGATCACTTTGGGTACTGGTGTAGGTAGTGGCGTTGTCGCTAACGGACAATTGATTTACGGACACGATGGTAATGCAGGTGAGTTGGGCCACGTGATCGTTCGTCGCGACGGACGTACCTGCGGTTGTGGTAATAAGGGTTGTTTGGAGACCTATACCTCCGCGACTGGTGTGGCTCGTACCGCTAAGGAGATGTTGCAAAACCGTGCGGGCGAGGATTCTCTTCTTCGCAAGATTGACTTGGATAAGATCACTTCAAAGGATGTTTTTGACGCGGCTATGGCTGGCGACGCGATCGCAAAGGATATCTTCGCCTTCACAGGACAAATCTTGGGTGAGGCTTTGGCTGATTTCGTGAAGTTCAGCAGCCCAGAGGCATTCGTCCTCTTCGGTGGTTTGGCTAAGGCTGGCGATTTGTTGCTCAATCCGCTCAAGAAGGCGATGGATGACAATTTGATGGCTGTTTTCAAGGGCAAGGTAAAGGTTTTGTTCTCTGAAATGAAGGACGCTGACGCAGCTGTTTTAGGTGCTTCGGCTTTGGCTTGGGACTAATTTATCTATAACGCCAAAAACTTAAACCGTCTCTGTGGAAATCCGCGGAGACGGTTCTTTTTATAGCATAAGGCTTGCATAAATATGCTAATATTGGTCGAAATTAAAATATTTATGCAATTTTAACAGAGAAAAGATAGCGTCATATTCTTTTTTGTTTTAATTTTGCATTGTATTTAGGAAAGTAAAGTGTTATTGAATTAAAATACAGAAGTTACAATGGCGTACAAGTTTATCACTGCCGAAGAGGCAGCATCTTACATTAAGCACAACGATGTGATTGGTATTGGCGGTTTCTCATCCGTAGGAACTGTGAAGGCGGTAACCACAGCTCTCGCCAAGAAGGCAGAGGAGGAGCACGCGAAAGGAAACGAGTTCAAGGTGGGTATGATCACTGGTGGTTCTACTGGTGACGAGATCGATGGCGCGCTTTCCCGCGCGAAGGCGGTTAAGTTCCGTACTCCGTTCCAATCCAGCAAGTACATGCGTGACGCGATCAACAAATGTGAGGTGCAATATTTTGATATGCACTTGTCCCATGTGGCTCAAGATTTGAGATATGGATTCCTCGGCCCTGTGGATTACGCGTTGATCGAGGCGGCAGACATCACCGATAAGGGTGAGATCGTTTTGACCACCTCTGTGGGTATCACCCCGACTTTGACGGAGTGCGCTAAGCACATCATCATCGAGTTGAACGCGCATCATCCCGCGAAGATCCATGGTATGCACGACTTGTATGAGCCAATCAATCCTCCTTACCGTCGTGAAATTCCTATCTACACCTCTTCCGACCGTATCGGTACCGCTACTTTGAAGGTGGATCCAGCAAAGGTGATCGGTGTCGTTAAGACAGATATGAAGGATGGTATCGCACCATTCACCCCAGTAGATGCGGTGACTGCTAAGATTGGTGAGAACGTCGCTAACTTCTTGTTGAGCGAGCTTCACAAGGGAATCATCCCTAAGGAGTTCTTGCCTTTGCAATCCGGTGTGGGAAATATTGCCAACGCGGTGCTCGGCTCTTTGGGTAACTGCGACGATATTCCTTCCTTCACTATGTTTACCGAGGTGATCCAAAATTCGGTGATCGATTTGATGAAGAAGGGTCGCATCACATTCGCCAGCGGTAGCTCGTTGACCTTGTCTGACGATGTTTTGATGGATGTTTATGGTGACTATGAGTTCTTCAAGGATAAGTTGATGTTGCGTCCGCAAGAGTTGACCAACAACCCTGAGGTGGTACGCCGTCTCGGTGTCATCGCGATCAACACCGCTTTGGAGTTGGATATCTTCGGAAATGTGAACTCGACCAATGTCTTGGGTCAAAAGATGATGAATGGTTTGGGTGGTTCCGCCGACTTCGCGCGTAACGCGTTCCTCTCTATCTTCACTTGCCCATCAGTCGCTAAGGGTGGCGTAATCTCCGCGATCGTTCCGATGGCGAGCCACATCGATAGCTCCGAGCACTCTGTGAAGGTGATCGTCACAGAGCAAGGTGTGGCCGATTTGCGCGCTAAATCGCCTATGCAAAAGGCTGAGGCTATCATCGAGAACTGTGTTCACCCAGACTACAAAGAGCTTTTGTGGGATTATCTCAAGTTGTCAGCAGGCAAGTGCCATACGCCAATGACGCTTTCAAAGGCTTTGAATATGCATTTGGCCTTCGAGCAGACAGGCGATATGCGTAATACAAAGTGGGATTAATCCCGAAAGTAGTTGGTTTGGAAAATTTTTATTAACTTTGCGGCGTTTTTGACGTCTCGGAGATTGTGATAAGGGAGATGTCTTTGGACATCTCCCTTCTTTTTGCCGAGTGTTCGGGTTTTACCTAATAAATGTTTTATGAGGAAATTTTTTAAGAGTTTATTTTTATCATCAGTTCTGGCAACCGCTTCTATTTTTCAAGCATCTGCCCAAGTAGCAGTCCCATTTACCATGACAGAGTCCATATTCAATAGTAGTGATGTGGACAAGGGAACAAAATATAAACATGTGTGGGAGAAGGAGAGGATCCGTATGTACTCGACCGGTCTTTTGTCGGATGGTTGTGGCTTCTGCTGGGATGACCATTATTTTACCGTTCACATTGCGGACGCTCCCGATAGAGTGAGTTTTTCCACCTCCGCGTCAGGTGCCTCTACGGGAAATGGTTGGACCTTGGAGGAGAGTGCGGATGGTAGTGAATGGACTACTGTATGGAGCAAGAGAGATAAAAGCAATACGGTTGATGTCGAGTTGTCAAAATCGACTCGTTATATCAGACTTCATGAAAATTTCAACTATTCAGGATATGTGTCTGGTTTTACTGTCACCGCTTGCCATTATGTGAAGTATGTGGCTTATGGAAAAGAGATCTATGTTTCCGAACCATTGAGAGCTTCCGAGGCGATTGTGATAGAGGAACCAACTGCTCCTATCATCGGTTGCGGCGCGTTTTTGGGTTGGGACAAGAGTTTGCCTGAGGTGATGCCTAATGAGGATGTCGTAATCACAGCGCTATATGACAATGCCAAATATACGGCTAACATCCAGTTCTCCGATCCTGCCAATGGCTTGGCTTTGACGGATGGCGAGCAAGTGTTCGAGTGTGGTGAACCTGTTGTGGTGGAGGCTCCTGTGGTGGAGGGTTTCACGTTGACGGGTTGGACGCCTGCTCTTCCAACTAATGGTGTGGCTGAGATGGAGGGCGAGACCTATGTGGCGCAATGGACAAGAAATATCCACACCGCCTCTTTTGTGGTGGATGCCGATACCAATAAGGTGAACGTCGCTTATGCGGCTGTGATTCCATCTGTTACGGAACCTGTGAAAAAAGGATATGAATTTGTCGGATGGTTGCCAGAGGTTCCCGCTGCAATGCCTGACGAGGATTTGACCTTTGTCGCTCAGTTCAAACAGACTGTCTTCGCACTCAATGTGGTAGTGGATGGCACGAAGATCGCTTCTGATTCCATCTTGGCAGGTGAGACCATCGACCGCGAGACTTACCGTCCTGCGGATACAACAGGTTTTGTCTTTGAGTGGACCAATGAGAATGTGACCACAATGCCTGAGGCTGATTTGACATTCTTGGGATCATTCGTTCGTCAGAACTACGGTTTGAAGATCTATGATGCCGATTCCATCTATGTGGATAGTATGGTGGCTTATGCCGCTAATGTTGTCCTCTCTCAACCAGTGAAGAGGGGATATGGTTTGAATAATTGGTCGAAAGTCCCAGCTATCATGCCTGCCGAGGCTGTTGATGTGGAATTGACTTGGGAGAAGCTCTACTATCCGTTGGTGATGATGATGGGTGAGGATACCTTCTTCGTCGCTAACTACGCATATGGAGATACCATCGCTTATCCGGCAACGCCAGATAGCGTTGGCTATTTTTGGGTATGGGATACCGAGTTGCCTGTTGTCATGTCCGACGCGGATATGGCAGTCAATGGTTCTTGGAAACCTGAAAAGGTATATTTCACGGCTATCAGCGAAGGTGATACCGTCGCTTATTCGGTTTACAAGCCAGGTGATATGATTGATCCTGTCGTGTTGGCGGATCGTGTTGGATTCACTTTTGACGGTTGGTTGCCTGAGGTGCCGGTGGTAATGACTGATTCTAACTTTACCACAGTGGCTCAATGGAGTAGGACCAAGTATCCTTTGATCGCGCTTTCGGAGGGTGATACCCTCTTCTCGATGATGGTGCCTTTCGAGGATTCCATCAGTTTGCCTGCGATTGAGACGAAGAAGGGTCATACGCTTCTCATCGATCCTGCTGTGCCAGCCATAATGCCAGCCGATACAGTAGTGCTTACCGTTTCGTGGGTGGCCAATACATACCCATTCACTTTGAAGGATGGTGATTCTATCATGGTGGATAGCGTGATCGCTTATGGCACCGAGTTGTCGTTCGCGGATTTGGACAAAGAGGGTCATACCTTTGTTGGTTGGAACCCTGCTATCCCTGCTACCATGCCTGATAGCGCGTTCGCCGCAGCCGCCGAGTGGAGCGTGAATAGTTATTCGCTCATCGTTAAGACGGCGGAGGATACTTTGTATGACGAGATGATTCCTTTCCAATCGGAGATCAAGTTGCCTCCTTTCGTTGGCGAGGAGGGTTATACCCTTGTCTTCAAGAATCCACTCCCTGCTACTATGCCGGCTGATTCAGTCGTGATCAACGCATCTTGGGAGAAGGATCTCTTCCCATTCGTCTTGAAGGATGGCGAAGTTGTGGTGGTTGATTCTTTGATTGTTCCTGGCGATTCGCTTCTGTTCGATGACTTGGCTAAGACAGGTTATACATTCAACGGATGGAATCCAGAGATTCCTGCGGTGATGCCTGATACCGCCTTTATGGCGGAGGCGATGTGGCAAGTCAACTCTTATGACTTCATCGTCATGGTGGGTGAAGATACGCTCCTCTCTCAGAAGGTTGAGTACCAAGCGGCTATTGAGCCTGCTTACGAGGAGAAGAAGGGCCACACCCTTGTATTTGATGTGGAATTGCCTAAGGTAATGCCTGCCGAGGATGTTGTGGTATCCGCTTCGTGGGTAGCCAATACATACCCATTCACTTTGAAGGATGGCGAGGATGTGGTTGCCGATTCCGCGATCGTTTACGGTGCGGACTTGATGTTCGATGATTTGACTAAGACCGGTTATACATTCAACGGATGGAACCCTGAGATTCCTGCTACCATGCCGGATTCAGCCTTTGTGGCGGAGGCAATGTGGCAAGTCAACTCTTATGACTTCATCGTTATGGTGGGTGAAGATACGCTCCTCTCTCAGAAGATTGAGTACCAAGCGGTTATTGAGCCTGCTTATGACGAGAAGAAGGGACACACCCTTGTGTTTAACGATGAGCTGCCTAAGATAATGCCTGCTGAGGATGTAGTGGTGTCCGCTTCGTGGGTGGCCAATCAATACCAATTCACTTTGAAGGATGGCGAGGATGTGGTTGCCGATTCCGTGATCGCTTATGGCGCGGAGTTGAAGTTTGGTGATTTGACCAAGACAGGTTATACATTCAACGGATGGAACCCTGAGATTCCTGCAACGATGCCGGATTCAGACTTTGTCGCTCAGGCGGTATGGAGTGAGGCTCAATTCCTTTTGATCACAGTAGTTGATGGTGATTCCACCCTACAAGCTTATGCTTATGGCGCGGATGTGACAGTTCCGACTGTTGCGGAGAAGGTGGGTTACACATTCTCTTGGTTGGATACCTTCCCTAAGGTGATGCCTGCTGAAGATGTGGTTGTAAAGGGTACTTACAGTGTAAATAGTTACCATTTCGTAGCTATCGTGGATGGCGATACTGTCAAGAACCAAGCCTATAACTATGGCGAGGCGGTTGAGGCGGTTGCCGACCCTGAGAAGACTGGCTACGCGTTCAAGGGTTGGGGTGCCGCTTGGCCTGAGACAATGCCTGCCGAGGATGTGACCTTGTCCGCGGAGTGGGGCTTGATGCAATATGCTTATAAGGTTTCCGATGGTACTTCACTCTTGGTGGATACTGTATATGAGTATGGCGCTGAAATCATGCCATTGACTACCCCTGCGAAGGAGGGCCACAAGTTTATGGGCTGGGATACCACTTACGCTGTTATGCCAGCGGGAGATGTGACGGTGACCGCTCAATGGACTAAGTTGTCTTATTCGATTACCTTGATGATGGTCTCTTCCGTAAACAATGCGATGCTTGGTAAGCCAGAGCGTCTTACCTTCGAGTATGGCGAGGAGATTGTGATCAGCACGCCAACCTTCGAGGGCTACACTTTCTCTGAATGGAAGAATGAGTGTCCTACGAATATGCCAGCTAAGGGATTCGCGCTTGTCGCTGTGATGAAGCCAATTCCTCAGGTGACAGGATGTGGCGATGTTGTGGCGGCTGAGGCTACCGTATATGTTTCCGATAAGACGATCCACTTGGTGAACTACAATGGAGCGTTGCCTGTTAAGGTGTTCGATCTCCTCGGTAATGTGGTTTATATGGGCACGGAAAACGCTATTCCAGTTGCAAAGAGTGGTGTTTATGTGGTTCGTTTCCACAACAAGAGCCAGAAGGTGGTTGTGAAGTAATCAGTGGTAAAAAACATACTTGAAATGGAAAGTCCGCGGGGTGTCTCGCGGACTTTTTCTTTATTTTCAATAGCGAAATGTTAATAATCATTCTTTATGGTATTTTTTCTAAAAAAAGGTGGGAAGTAATAATATTTAACTTATATTTGCATTTGCTTTTTGTTTAATGTGAATAAATGTAAGAATATTTCAATTTGTATTAATAATAGTTTAAAAGATGAGAAAATTATTTTTGTCTTTGACGATGCTTTGTGCGGCTGGCGGCCTTTTGGGACGCGACATCTCTGGTCGTGTTGCCGATGCTAATGGTCCATTGCCTGGAGCAGACGTCGTAGTGAAAAATTCTCCAGACAACTATGAGGTTACTGACGATGAAGGTAACTTCGAGATTTCTGTTGAGAATGGTGACATTTTGGAAATTGTATTCTCTGGATACAAAACCAAAACAGTGAAAATCGATGCTAAGACATCAAAATTGAACATCGTCCTCGAGGAAGACGCTGAGGAGTTGGGCGAGATTGAGGTCAACGCCGGTTACGGTAAGATGAGAAAGTCTGACGTGACAGGTGCATTGGCATCTGTAAAGGGTGATGCTTTGGCAAAGGCGAATACCGCTTCTGTTGACCAAGCATTGGCCGGTAAGGTATCTGGTGTGCGTGTCGCTTCTTCTTCTGGTCAACCAGGTGAGAGCGCTACCGTGCAAATCCGTGGTGTCTCCTCCTTGACTGG
This sequence comes from Paludibacteraceae bacterium, assembly GCA_045639525.1. GTDB lineage: Bacteria > Bacteroidota > Bacteroidia > Bacteroidales > Paludibacteraceae > UBA1181. The sequence continues at coordinate 106,578 of JAZUDI010000037.1, forward strand.
TAGCAACGATCCATTGTATGTTGTGGATGGTATGCCAATCGGTGGTGGTAAGCAAAGTTCCGGTGCTAACCCATTGGCATCAATCAACCCTAACGACATCTTGTCTATGGAGGTCTTGAAGGATGCTTCCGCTACTGCGATCTACGGTTCACGTGCAGCAAACGGTGTCATCATGATCACCACAAAGAAGGGTGCTATGGGTGAGGCTAACAAAGAGGAGAAGGTAAGCGTTTCTTACGCTGGTCAATTCTCTGTCTCTTCAGCAACTGACAAGTTGGATTTGATGAACTTGAAAGAGTTCTCTTCTTACTACACAGATCCATATATCTCTTCTTGCTACAACCAAGAGGTTGATAAGAAGTTGCAAGCAGTCGCTCAATTCGGAGGTGCTGGTACTGACTGGCAAGATGTGATGTTCCACACTGCTATCAGCCACAGCCACCAATTGTCATTGAACGGTGGTTCACAAAAGACCCAATACGCTTTCTCTATGGGTTATATGAACCAAGACGGTATCCTCATCAACACAGACTTCCAACGTTTCAACGGTCGTTTGAACATGGAGAACCAAACAAAGTCTTGGTTGAGATTGGGTATGAACATGTCTTACACTTACATCACTCAAACTAAGCAACAAGGTTTCGAGTTCGCGGATGATAACAAGTTGTCTGGTATCAGCAACGTCTCTCAAGAGGAGGCTCCATACATCCAATCTTTGATCTCTAGCCCTGCTACCGCTCCAGTTGACAACGATGGTAACTTCGTTGAGTTGGGTGCTGAGGACCAAGAAATCAAGATGAACCCATTGCGTAACGCGACTTACTCTCCAATCTATATGAAGAGAAGCAACGTCATTGGTCAAACATTCGCTAACATCACCTTCTTGAAGGATAAGCAACAAGACTTCAGCTGGAGAAACGAGTTCGGTATCGACTTCTCTAACGAGAGCGAGAGCTGCTTTACTCCATCTCAAGGTCAAGCTGGTAACAAGCAACAATTCATCGACCGTGAGAATCAATACTGGCGTTTCTGCTCAACATTGAACTACTCTAGAACTTCAACTAACAAGTTCCACAGAATGAACGCAATGTTGGGTTACGAGGCTTGGAAGGCTACATGGGAAGGAACTACTGTCGCTAAGTCTAACTACTTGGATGACATGAGATTCGTTGACAAGCAATACCAAAACACTGCTCTTGGTGAGGATGGTCCTATCGCTGGTTACAAGGGTGCGACTTCTATGATGTCTACATTCGCCCGTATCAACTATAGCTTCAAGGATCGTTACTTGGTAACCGCTACTGGTCGTGTCGATGGTTCTTCTACATTGGCTCCTGATCACCGTTGGGACTTCTTCCCTTCATTCTCTTTGGCTTGGAATATCGCACAAGAGGACTTCATGAAGAAGGCAACCTCTACTAAGAAGGTTAACCAATTGAAGCTTCGTGCTGGTTGGGGTCAAACTGGTAACGCAGGTTCTAACATGGCTCACGTAGGTTACTTCAAGCCTTTCAGAACTCGTGACGATAAGTTCGGTATGGTTCAAGGTACTTGGATGAACCCTGATTTGGTTTGGGAGACAAACTGGCAGATCAACGCCGGTGTTGATGTCAGCTTCCTTAACAACCGTATCAACTTGGTATTCGATGCGTTCTACAAGCAAAACAACGACTTGATCGTTCGTGCTGAGCCAGGTCCAACATTGGGTAGTACAGCTGACGCATACCTTTACACCTCTATCCCTGATATCAACGCAGGTTCTATCAAGAACGTCGGTTTCGATGTTAACTTGACTACTACTAACGTGAAGGTTGATGATTTGGGTGGTAATGACTTCTCTTGGAACTCTGATTTGAACATCTCTGTTGTTCGTAACGAGGTGCTTGAGTTGCAAAGCGACTCTGCTGTATTGGAGGGTAAGAGACAATTTAAGACTTCTACTCGTACCTATTGCGTCAGCAAGGTAGGTCACGCTCCAGGTATGTTCTGGGGATTCAAGACAGACGGTTTGATCCAAGACGAGGAGCAATTGGGTCTTTACAAGCGTGCTTCTAGTACAGATGTTGGTGATATCAACTATGTCGATCTAAACTCTGATGGTGTAATCGATGAGGATGATAAGACATTCATCGGTAACCCTAACCCTAAGTTCACTTTCGGTTTCGGAAATACTTTGAACTGGGGTCCTTGGTCATTGAACATCTTCCTTTCTGGATCTTATGGCAACGATGTATATAACTTGTTGCGTTCTAAATTGGAAGGTATGGACCGTGGTGGTGTAAACCAATTGAGAACTGTTCTTGATTGTGCCCGCGTCATGGTTGACGAGGATGGTCACAAGTATATCGAGAACTCATCAACTAACATGCCACGTCCAAACTCAGTATCTGATGGTGGTAACGCTGCTAACGTAATCTCTGATCGTTATGTTGAGGATGCATCTTACTTGCGTATCCAATCTATCGGTCTCTCTTACAACGTTCCTCAAAAGTACATCCAAAAGATCAAGTTGAACAGCATGAGCGTTTCATTCAATGTTCAAAATGTTGCAACCTTCACTAAGTACTCTGGTTTGAACCCTGAGGTGCCTAGCATCAACGCAATCAACCAAGGTGTCGATATGGGAGGTTACCCATTGTCTAGATCTTATGTTGTAGGTTTGAACTTTAATTTCTAATGTTTAGCGATTTAGTAATATGAAAAATTTTAAATATAAATCATTGGTTTGGGGTTTGAGCGCGTTGGCGTTCTGCTCTACGTCATGTAAGGATTTCCTCGACGTTGACGTTTACGACCAATACAGTACGGAGTCGGTTAAGACTTTCGCAGACTGTCAATTGATGACCAGAGCGTTGTATGGTGGTCGTCTATGGACCCAGTATGAGTCAAAGTTCGCTTGGTGTGTGAATGAGGGTATCCCTGGTATCCTTTACAATGTTCACCAAGAGGAGGGTGCGTTGTTCTTGCTTTCTATTGGTGAGGATAACCCAATCTTGAAGGAGGGATACACCTCTTTGTATTCTGGTGTCATCTCAACGGCTAACCAGATCATCGAAAAGGTGGAGAGTATGGAGTCCTCTATGTCGGATAATGAGAAGAACCAAGTGATCGCTGAGGCTAAGTTGTTCAGAGCGTATGCTCACTTCTTGGCGACTGAGTACTTCGGTGAGGCTCCATTGGTATTGCATACTGGTAAGGACATCGCTGAGAATGTTACGGTTCCTCGTGTTTCGAGAAAGGCGCTTTACGCTGCTATCGAGAAGGATTTGGAGTTCGCTGTAGAGTATCTTCCTAAGAAACCAGCTGAGACTTGGAGAGTAAACGAATATTCTGCTAAGGCACTTTTGGCTAAGTTGTACTTGACCATGGGTTCATGTTTGAGCGATCTCCCTGGAACTCAATATCCATTCACCGTTTCTGAGTCTGAGAGCGATGAGTATATGAAAAAGGTTGTTGATTTGACCACTTCTGTTATCACAGAAAGTGGTGCTGATTTTGATACCCATGCGAATATCTTCTCTGCAGCGGGCCGCCAAAACCCTTCTAAAGAAACCATCTTCGCACTATATTTCCCTATGGGTGAGTATGGTGAGGGTTCCGCTTACCAATCACAAATGGCTCCTGAGGAGGTTTGGAGCCCAGGTTCTGGTTGGGGAAGTGGTAAGGGTATCTCTTACACCCTTTATAACTCTTTCTCAAAGGATGATGCTCGTAAGAAGGAGTTGTGCTTCTTCGTGGATCAAGCTTATACTACTGTTGATGGTACCGTATGTTACTATGGTCCAAGATATGCTGAGTATGGCGATAGGGCTCATACCAAATCTGGTTCCGAGTTCTTGAACAGTGGTCAATGCGTGTTGAATAATGTTAAGAAGTTCGTTTGGGGTGTTAACGGTACCGCTTTGAACGAGAAGGGTATGTCTATCGACCGTCGTCTTGACATCATCCGTTTGTCTGATGTTTACATGATGCGTGCCGAGGCTAACATGGCTATGTTGGACAAGGATGTCACTGCAAAGTGTACCAATGGAGGTGTTCTTGGTGATATCAATAAAGTATTGTCCGCTCATGGTGCTCCAGAAATTGATGCTATCAAGTATTTCGATGATATGGAGAGCCGCGCTATCAAGGTAGGTGATGAGGTTACCTTCTCAGTTACCGTTGACGAAGGTACTACCGCTGATGTGCCAGTTAAGGCTACTCAACCAATGTATCACAACTTGGTTCGTGACGACTTCATGCAACAACGTCGTAAGGAGTTCGCTATGGAGGGTCAAGCATGGTTGGATTTGAAGCGTTTGTTCTACCGTGATAAGGAGATGGCTATGAAATTTATGGAGCAAATGGACCGCGCTATCCAGTTCTCTCAATCTCCTGAGGTTGAGGATGCTGCATTGTTCGAGAGCGAGGCAGGTTTTGCTCGTCGTCAGCTTGTTCATGATTTGAACGTTGAGTTGGCTAAGCTTTATCCTGAGAATGGTTACAATGCTGGTAATGCAGAGGTGGCTGTTGACCTCGCTGCGTTCGAAAGCAACAACGCATGGTTCTTGCCTATCCCTACTTCCGCAAAGACTTACTTGCAAGCAGGTGTTTTGGATGCTTACCAAAGCGTAGTTGATAATAAGTATCAATACTAATTTTAAAGTCTGAAAAGCAATGAAACTGAAATATGGATTTTTTGCGGCATCTGTAGCAGCTTTCGGCGCATTCTTCTCTTCTTGCGAGGATAAGTGCGTAAGCTGTAACTGTGATGCTTTTCAAGTTGACTACATTGATAATGTAGATTCAACAGGTGTTGCGTTGAATGAGTTGTCTGCTGGTGCTACCGTAATTATCCACGGTAGTGGCCTCAGCACTTCCACTGGTGTTTTCTTGGTAAACGGTGATGATTGGTACCCTGTAGAGTTGAACCCTACATTCGTTACCGATGAGGCTATCGTCGTTACTTTGAACAGTGATGCTGATATCCTTCGTACCGAGCAACTCGTAGTTAGAAACGCTGGTGGTTGCGACCGCTATGTGGATATCGCTAAGCCAGTGCCTTCTCCATCTATCAAGATGTTCCGTTCAGAGTTCGTCCCTGAGGGTGGAGTTTTAAGAATCGCAGGTAGCGCCTTCTTGTCAGTAGGCGGTGACAAGTTGAAGGTTTACTTCTTCGATGAGAACGACAACGAGATCGAGGCAACTTATGAGGTAAGAAACGACAACAAGGAGTTGTTGGTGGATGTTCCTGCAGGGGTTGCTGACTCAAAGCCAGTTAAGCTTGTTAACCAATTCGGAGAGTGCTATTCTCCAATGTTGTTCCGTGATAGAAGAAATGTCTTCTTGGATTTCGATAATGTGATCGCTTCTGATCTTCACGGAGTCTTGGATACATTCTCTTTAGAGTGGAATGACTTTGTAAAGAGCTCTTCTAAGTTCGACAAGTTCGAGGCTATGAAGAGTGCTATGGGTGGTATGCCAGAGGGTTGCGACGGTTACTACGCTGCTATCACTACTCCTACAGAGTTTAACTTCAACACTGATGAGTTGATTTATTTCACTCCTTATTCTCAAGGTATGGAGGAGAAGTCTTTGTTGGGTCAATGGGAGAACGAGATGGATCTCGAGAAGATGGTATTGAAGTTTGAGGTTTTGGTTCCAAAAGAGGTTCCTTTGGCACAATGGTTCTACATTGTGTTCTCCGCTTACGGTTCTGAGGATGACTTGTGTACTGATAAGTATAAGAAGCCAGTTAACTGTGGTTACTTCAGCCGTGATATGACCAACCTTAACAGCTGGAATGAGGAGACTCTCCAATGTGAAGGTAAGGGTGATGGTACTGCAGCTGCTTGGTTGAACATGGTGACTTTGTCGGTTGACGAGTCTGCTGATAGCCCTTCTGGAACTGTGAAGGATCCATTCCACACAGATGGCGAGTGGTTGACAGTCGCTGTACCTTTGACAAGCGCTCAATTTAGATACAATGTCTCTATGTACAACTTGGTAACTAATAGCCAAATGGTTTCTTGTGGTCAGTTGACCAAGAGAGATATGTACAACATGTTGTTGCACGCTGAGGGTACCGGTGGTCAAGACAAGACTACTCCTCAATTCGGTGGTAAGTTCTTTGTGGCATTCGATAACTTCCGTATTGTTCCTGAGGACAATGGTGGTGTTCGATTCTCGAAGTACTACGGAGCAACTCCAGCATCTAAGTATCCTTTCTAATCTAGGATAAACTTGATAAAAGAGGGGAGGGAATGAAAATTCTCTCCCTTTTTTTGTGATTTGTTTTGCATTTCAATTCTTTTGTCTATCTTTGCAGTACCAAAGTCATGCGGATATGGCGAAACTGGTAGACGCGCCAGACTTAGGATCTGGTGCCGCGAGGCGTGTGGGTTCGAGTCCCTTTATCCGCACCGGTTTTAAGAAAGGTGGAAGGTTTGATAATCTTCCACCTTTTCTTTTTTTTCGCTATCTCCCAATTATTTTGTAAATTCGCTCCGTGAATTATATAATTTGATGTAATATGGTCGAAGAGACGAATGAAAATAACTCCGAATTGGATGAATCCTTGAATGAAGAGAGTGCGATCACTTCATCTTCCACCTACGATGTGAAACTGTCGGAGGGTGAGGATGTTTTGCACCATATTCCTGGTATGTACAGGAGTTGGTTCTTGGATTACGCCTCTTATGTTATTCTTGAACGTGCGGTTCCCCACTTGGATGATGGTTTGAAACCCGTTCAGCGTCGTATCCTACACTCCATGAAGGAGTTGGATGATGGCCGTTACAACAAGGTCGCCAACATCGTGGGTAACACCATGTCGTATCACCCGCACGGTGATGCCTCTATTGGTGGCGCTTTGGTCACGTTAGGACAGAAGGATCTTTTGATCGATTGTCAAGGAAACTGGGGTAACATTCTTACGGGAGATAGCGCGGCGGCTCCTCGTTATATCGAGGCTCGCCTGTCTAAATTCGCTTTGGATGTTGTCTTCAGCCCTAAGATTACGGAGTGGAAGGCCTCGTACGATGGCCGTAAGAAGGAGCCTATCACGCTTCCGATGAAGTTCCCGCTTCTCTTGGCGCAGGGCGTTGAGGGTATCGCTGTAGGTCTATCCTCAAAGATATTGCCACATAACTTCAATGAAATCATCGACGCCGCCATTGCCTATTTGAATGGCGAGGAGTTTGAACTATATCCTGATTTCCAGACCGGTGGTTTGATTGATGTCTCCCATTACAATGATGGTGAGCGTGGCGGTAAGGTGCGCGTCCGTGCCAAAATCAGCAAATTCGACAACAAGACTTTGATCATCAATGATATCCCTTACGGAAAGACCACGAATGTATTGATCGAGTCTATTTTGAAGGCCAACGAGAAGGGTAAGATCAATGTGCGTAAGGTGGAGGATAACACCTCCGACCATGCGGAGATCATCATTCATCTTGAGTCCAAGACCTCTTCCGATAAGACGATAGACGCATTGTACGCCTTCACGGATTGCGAGGTGAGCATCTCTCCTTGTTGTTGCGTCATCAATGACCGCAAGCCGATCTTCACGAATGTCTCTTCGATGCTTCGTATGTCGGTGGACCGTACCAAGGAGTTGTTGCGTCAGGAGTTGCTTATCCAACGAGCTGAGTTGTTGGAGAAGTTGCACTTCTGTTCGTTGGAGAAGATATTCATCGAGGAGCGCATCTATAAGGATAAGAAGTTTGAGGAGAGTAAGAGCGTAGACGCCGCTTTGGACCATATATCCAATCGTTTGGAACCATTCAAGCCGATGTTCGTCCGCGAGATCACGAGAGAGGATCTTCAACGCCTCTTGGAGATCAAGATGGCCCGTATCCTCAAATTCAATTCAGACAAGTCGGATGAGATGATCGCCGCTTTGAAGGAGCAGATTGCCGGCGTCGATTATAATTTGGAACATTTGGTTCAATATGCGATCGCTTGGTACACCTCTTTGAAGAATAAGTATGGCGCTAAGCATCCTCGTATGACCGAGATTCGTAACTTCGAGACCATTGAGGCTTCGAAGGTGGTGGAGGCCAACGAGAAGTTGTATGTCAACTTTGAGGAGGGCTTTGTCGGAACATCCTTGAAGAAGGATCAGTTCGTTTGTAACTGTTCGGATATCGACGATATCATCATCATCCATAAGGATGGTAAATACCAGGTGATCAAGGTGCCTGACAAGAAGTATGTGGGCAAGGATCTGCTCCATGTCTATGTCTTCAGAAAGAATGATAAGCGTACCATTTATAACGTCGCCTACCGCGATGGGAAGAGTGGTTTCACCTATATGAAACGTTTTGCCATTACGGGTGTCTCCCGTGATAAGGAGTATGATATCACGCAGGGTACGCCAGGATCTAAAATCCTCTACTTCTCCGTTAACTTCAATGCCGAGGCGGAGACGATTCATGTGGTCTTGAAACCAAGGTTGCGTTTGAAAGTGCCATCTTTCGACCGCAATTTCGGAGATCTCGATATCAAGGGACGTCAGGCGATGGGTAATATCCTTACCAAGAATGAGGTGCAGAAGATTACCCTTAAATCGAAGGGATCCTCCACTTTGGGAGGCCGTTCCGTATGGTTTGACCGTGATGTCCTTCGCTTGAACTACAACGGCCAGGGCGAACTTTTGGGTGAGTTCCAGTCTGAGGATAAGATTTTGGTGGTCAATTCCAAGGGTGAATACTATTTGTCCGGCTTTGAGGATACCAACCACTTCGAGGAGGATATCAAAGTCTTTGAGAAGTTTGATCCGGAGAAGGTTTGGACCGTCGCTTTGTTTGACGCCAACGAGGGATATAAATATTTGAAGCGCTTCCGTTTCGAGGTGACCACTAAGCGTCAGAACTTTATCGGCGAGAATCCTAAGTCGCAGATGCTGTTGATCACCGATACCTTCTATCCTCGACTCAATGTGGTATTCGGTGGCGCCGATGCGCATCGTGTTCCGATGGAGATCGATGCCGATGAGTTTATCGGTGTGAAGGGTATGAAGGCGAAGGGTAAGCGAATCCACACTTGGGAGATTCAGCGTATCGAGGAGTTGGAGCCTGTTCGTTTCCCTGAGAAGACGGAGTTGCCGGAAGGTGATTCGGAACCGGAGGGCGATGGAGAGGACGAGAATACGGAGAACCCTCAATTGTCGTTGTTTTAGTATAGTCTAAATGGAGATGGATATGAAACACATATTGTCTTTGATCATAACCTTCATTGCATGCCTCTCCGTATGGGGCCAAAACCCGTACGAAAAATACGAGAAGCTCTATGAGGGTTGTGTGGACGGAAAGGAGTCCACTATCTACGGAGGAACCTACGGTTCGTGGCCTCCGGAGATGAATGTGCCGGAGTTTCCTAATGGTGGAGATGTGGAGTTTACCCGCTTCATCTACGAGAACCTTACCTATCCGGAGGTGGTCGAGTCGTATGATAGCCTCAACAACCCTGTATTGGCAAAGGGAACGGTGGCTGTCCAGATTGTGATAGACCGTTGCGGAAGGGCGACCCGTCAGGAGATCATCCAGTCGGTGAACGAGGCTTATGATGAGGAGGCGATGCGCATCATGAATGGTTTGCCGGTGTTCAAGCCGGCGGACTACAAGGGTGTCAGGGTGAAGTGCGCATTGATTGTCCCTGTGAATTTTATGAGAGACAAGATGCCTCGCCAGCCAGAGGGGGATATCATAGAGTTTGATGAAAATTATAATTTTGATGATTGGTGATGAATAATAAATCAATTTTCCTAATTGGATACATGGGTTGCGGAAAGACACACACGGGTACCCGTCTCTCCCAGAAATATGGCATGGAATTCATCGATTTGGACGCCTATATCGAGAACCGTTTCCATAAGACCATCCCCCAGATTTTCGAGGAGCGGGGAGAAGAGGGATTCCGTAAGTTGGAGCGTGCCATGTTGGAGGAGGTCTGCGCCTTCGAGAATGTGATTATCTCAACGGGTGGCGGCGCCGCTTGCTTCTTCGATAATATCGACTTGATGAACCAAAGTGGCGAGACTGTTTACTTGAAGGCCTCACCAGAGGGGTTGTTCAAGTTCTTGAAGGACGGAAAGGCAACACGCCCGCTGCTAAAGGATAAGAGCGACGATGAGTTGCTTGCCTTTATTGGCGAGGCCTTGGCGAAACGCGAACCTTTTTATATGCAGGCGAAACATGTCATCGACTCCATGGATGAGTCGGATGTCTTGTTTGACGAATTGTTAAAGTAAATAATGAAAATAGCATAGAAGTAAGATTAGGAAAACTCTTAACTCTTAATTCTTAACTCTTAATTAAAAAATAAGGTGGAGAAAATTATCGTATTGGATTTCGGTGGACAATATGCCCACTTGATCGCGAACAGAGTGCGCCGTTTGGGCGTTTTCACTGAAATATGCTCGCCAACAGCCTCTGTGGAGGAGTTGGCTGGCGCGAAGGGTATCATCTACAGTGGAGGACCTTCCAGTGTTTATGCGGAGGATGCTCCTGAGTATAACCCCGAGATTTTGAATATCCCAGTGCCTAAGTTGGGAATATGTTACGGACACCAGTTGATGGCCTCTCAGTTGGGTGGTAGTGTTCGCCCAGGAAAGGTGAAGGAGTATGGTATCGCGGATCTTCAGTTGAAGGAGGCGCAACACCCATTGTTGAAGAATATCCCTGCCTCTTCTCCTATGTGGATGAGCCACGGAGATGCGGTGGAGAAGTTGCCTGAGGGCTATAAGATCATCGCGTCTACCAAGGACTGCGAGATCGCCGCTGTGGCGAATGACAGCCGCAAGATCTATGGTATTCAGTTCCACCCAGAGGTGACGCACAGTAAGTATGGTATGAATATCTTGGATAACTTCATCGATATCTGCGGCTGCGAGCGTGCTTGGAACATGAAGAGCTACATGCCTTTGATCTCCGAGAAGATCAAGCGTGAGGTGGGCGACCGCAAGGTCTTCTTGCTTGTCTCCGGCGGTGTGGATAGTACTGTGGCGTTCGTCTTGTTGAATCGCGTGTTGGGTACCGACCGTGTGATGGGCTTGCACATCGACAACGGAATGATGCGTATGGATGAGTCGGCTAAGATCATCGACTTCTTGAAGGCGGAGGGAATGAACAACCTTCGCGTGGTGGACGCTACCAACTCTTTCTTGAGCAGATTGGAGGGCATCACCGCTCCTGAGCAGAAGCGTAAGATCATCGGCGCTACCTTCTTGGTGGTGAAGGATGAGGAGATGGCCAAGTTGAACTTGGATCCAAAGGAGTGGATGATCGCGCAAGGAACCATCTACCCAGATACCATCGAGAGTGGAGGAACCAAGAACGCCGACTTGATCAAGACTCACCACAACCGTGTGAAGGAGGTGATGGACTTGATGGAGCAAGGTTTGTTGCTCGAGCCATTGGCTGACCTCTACAAAGATGAGGTTCGTATGTTGGGCGAGGAGCTCGGCATCCCTCACAACTTGGTATGGAGACATCCGTTCCCAGGTCCTGGTTTGGGCGTGCGTTTGCTTTGTACCGACGGTAAGGGCGAATTCGCGAAAGCGGAGGAGGTGCCTGGCTTGGCAGAGTACTTGAAAGAGAATAAGATCGAGGGAAGAGTCCTTCCTATCAAGAGTGTGGGTGTGCAGGGCGATGGCCGTACCTATGCGCAGCCATTCTTGTTGACCACACAAAACCTCACTTGGAAGCAGTGCGAGAAGTTCTCCACTGAGTTGGTGAACCGTTTCAAGGTGATCAACCGTGTGATTTGGCAAGTGGGTGTAGCCTCAGAAGAGGAGCCTAAATTGATCGCTCAATACGCTACCAAGGATAAGTTCGATACCTTGCGTAAGTTCGATAATATCTGTACCGAGTTTTTGCAGGAGAACGATTTGTACGAGTCTATTTGGCAGATGCCAGTCGTTTCAGTGCCTTTGACGGTGGCGAACAAACCATGCATCGTGATGCGTCCGGTAAATAGTTCCGAGGCGATGACTGCCAACTTCGCGGAGATCGACCAAAAGTTGTTGGCTGGACTATGGGGCAGATTCGTGGCAGAGGGCGCAGGCTCTTTGTGGTACGATGTGACTCATAAGCCACCGGGAACCATTGAGTGGGAGTAGTTCGAATTAAGAATTTTGAAATATGAATTTTGAATTGGAGGCACCTGATGAGGGTGCCTCTAATGTTATTTTATGATGTCGTATTTTTGATTATATTTGTGGGAGAATAATTCAACTTGTGATTGGATGAATACTAACGTAGTGGAAAACATCAGAATACTCATGCGACGAATCTTTTCCCTATTGATCTTGTTTTGCTCAATGACCTTTCCGTCATTTGCTCAAAATGTGCGAGATACGTTGTTGAACGATTTCGAGTGGGATATCTATGACATGTACTATTCCGAGGCGTTCTGGAAACCTGAAACGGAGTCACAATTCAGGGAACTTGTTGATTTTATAGACAAGGTTGATACTTTTTTTGTGGTAGAAGCTCACACGGACATAAGGGGTTCTGAACAGTATTGCCTTAAGTTGTCAAATTCAGGGGCGTACTATTTTGGCTGGCAAATAAAAAAGAGACTTAAGGATCCTGATAAAGTGATATTGACCATTGGATTTGGAAAGGGGAAGCCCTATATTGAGCATCCGCAAAGTGAGGCGGAGCATGCATTGAATCGTCGCTGGTTAGTGCGTTTCGCAACCGAGGCAGAGGTGCGGGCGCATAAGAAGGATAAAATGCTCCGTCAATGATGGTTGACATTGTCTTGAAAAATACTATTTTTGTGTTTGTAAAACTATATGTTTATCACACTAAGCAATAGAAAAAATGCCTACGATTTTTATATTTTTCGGTTTGCGATTTATGTTCTATTCTGATGATCATGAACCAATTCATGTTCATGTGATTAAGGATGCTCATGAAGCAAAATATAATGTTGAAAAGATTGAACAGATATACAACCATGGATTTAAGGTTCATGAGCTAAAACTGATAGAATCTGTCATTGAGGAGAATCGAGAGGTTATTATTGATCGGTGGAATAATTATTTTAAGAAGGATTGCCTATGATGACAATAAAGAGAGTATGGGTGGATGATAATGCGGTCTATGCGGAAACAGAGGACGGTAAGATGGCTAGTTATTTGTTTTCTCAGTGGCCAACGTTAAACAACGCTACCCAGTCCCAACGAGAAGATTTCTTTCTTTCCTATTCTGGAATTCATTGGCCTCAATTAGATGAAGACCTTAGTTTTGAGGGAATGTTCTCCCAAGCACGATTATGTGAACATACTATGGCAGAGGATTCGGTCGTTTATTTGTCGGATAAATGATGATGTTTGAAATAATTAAGTAAGTCGAATGATAAGTTGGAGTCGTCTGATGAGGGTGCCTCTGATTGTTTTATAGGTGGAATGTTTTTTTTAAGAAGTAGTATCTATGATGACAATAAAGAAAGTATGGGTGGACGACACTGCGGTTTATGCAAAAAGTGATAGTATTATATTTATAATCTTCATAGAACTAGTATATAATATTAGGATTCAGATACAAATTCAAAGATAGCGTGAATTTCCTTCGCATCCTCTTCTGTCATCTCAATTTAAAACCTTATTGTATTCTCTGTTTCATATTTTTTCAAATACCATAAGTACACATCAGACCAAACATAAATTAACTCTAAAGGTTCCCCTGTCATTGCATTAAAAACGACTTTTCTATCACCGTCTATAATGATTTTACCACAATTGACAGAAGAAGATCCTAAAAAATAAACTATGTTTTTTGTGGTATCGCTAAGTCCCCAAAAGTATGAGGTTCTTTTATTGAAAATAAGTAAAGTGTTTGTACTCAATGTCATGAGGGAAAATAGTGAGAGGATATAAAGAAAATGTTGAGTGTATGCGATGTACAATCCGTGAAAACGTACAAAATGTGAAGTTCATAACCTGTCCGTCCGCTTTTCACAAGCTGTCCGCGGTACCCCGGAATCGTGCCATACCTTTGCATTGTCAACGGGAAGGAAAGACAATCCCAATGACAGAGAAAAATTGATTTATTAACAATTAAATTTTAAGGTTATGCATACGAACGACGTTTATTTCCCATTCTATTTAGCGGATGTCCCTCAACAAGAAATCGAAGATCCTAAGACTCGTAAAATGATGTTGATCATAGGCGCATTTTATTTGGCCGTTATCTTATTGCTCTGTCTTTTATTTTAAATTCTATGCTTGCATAGAAGCAAAGCCAACATCGGTGCGATGAACTGATGTTGGCTTTGTCGTTTTAGGCCATTTTTAGTTTCAAATGAAAGTGTCGATTCTCACGGCGATTTGCGCGGGATTTGTGCCCTCTTCCTTTTTTATCCGACATAAAATTCGTAAATTCGCGCTCTGAAATTATGAATTAGAAAATAGCGAATTGGGTATGAATACTTACATCTCACCGTTTGAGTATCTTGGAATAATGATTCAGGGCGGAAACGTCTTCTATTTTTTGATTAACACCATCTTCCTATTTGGGGTTTTGCCTAAACTGCAACCCAAAAGAAACGAGGCGACAGCTGCTATTCATAGATCGCTGGGCTGGTTGCTGCTCTTCTATCTCATCAACTATGCGATGTGGATTGTCCCCGAACTCTTTCAACCCAATTGCGGTTACTACCAAATCGGCAGGGTATATCCCAACTATAATACATTCATGGAATACATGGATTTGGCGATCTTGCCACTCTCCATGGTGTTTGGCTCCACCGTGCTATTGGGTAGAATGCCTAAGAAGTGGATGGGCGCCGCCATCATCACCCCATACCTTCTCTATGCCGCCAACGATATATGTGGCATCCTTCCGTTCAAACTCTACACCTTCGCCTATGTCACCACTATTCTTACCGTCATGGCGCAGTTGGCATGGTACGGACATTTCATCAAAAGGTTCGATAAGAAGTTGGTGGAGAATTGCTCGAATATCGACAGGAGAAGCACCAAATGGGTGTTCTGGACCCTTGTTCCGCTCGTTGCGCTCACGTTGCTCTACATCCCGCTCAATATGCTTTCTGAGGTTGACGAATATATGGTGATCTATGACTTCCTTACCTTCATCTTCCTCTCTGGTATTGTGGGTTGCGCCCTTTCGCACAAGGTGGATGACATGACCATCGACCTGATCAAGGAGCAACTTCAGGAGTTGAAACCTGAGGAGAATAGGTATATCAACGAGTTTAAGGAGGATTTCGCGCAACCTTCGCCTGTGAACCCAACTACAGCAGTTGAGCCGGAACCGGAGATTGCCAATGCGGAGTCAGTTGTTAAGGAAAGTCCAACGGCAGCCTTCCAGGAAACGGAGAGCAAGCCTTCAGCCGGTGCGACCAAATTCGTGAACTTTGCGGAGACCCTTGACAAGTTGGAAGGTGATAAATTCTATTTGGATACGGAGGTCAACATCGATTGGATTTCGAGCAAGTTGGGTACCAACCGCCATTATGTCTCTGAATACCTCAATCAAGTGAAGCATGTCACCTTCTACGAATATGTCAACACTTTGCGCCTGAATCACGCTGAGCGACTGCTGAAAGAGGGGAAGGAGACGGTTGCGGATGTCGCCTTTATCAGCGGCTTCAACAGTGACCATACATTCCGTAGACTTTTCAAGGAGAGATATGGTTGCACACCGTTGCAGTATCAAAAGAGTGCGTGATAATAAGCTGCCCAATCTCATAGGAAAGGCGTCGCATCGTTGATGTGACGCTTTTTTTTGCATTGTTTTTCTTGTATCTATCTGATATGTAGTGTTTTAATAAAATGTACAATCTGTGAAAACGTACAAAATATGAAGTTCACAACCTGTCCGTCCGCTTTTCATCAGCTGTCCGCGGCACCCCGGAATCTTACCCTACTTTTGCATTGTCAACGGGGAGGAACAATCCCTTGAAGACTTCGGAAATATTGAAATAACAAATGAAAATTATTTATAAACATTAAAAGATGAAAGATATGAATTACAAGAATTGCAAGTACCCTTTGTTGGCGATGGTTGCTTTGGCCACATGTACGCTCACTGGTTGTAAAGATGAGTTGATGGAAGAGTTTGAGATGGAAGAAGCGCAGATGAATGTGTTGGAGAATGGTTCTTTGACCGCTGTGAATCTCGGTTATGTATCTGGTTTCGACCAATACGGTATGCTGGTGCCTTCATTCTCTGTGGCGGATATGAAGAGATGTGGTTTCGACTATGCCGATTTGATCAACGTGCAGATTGGTGACGATATCTTCTTGCGGGATGTTCCCTTTGTCACCGGTTTTAATGAAGTAGGCGTGATGGATGTCTGCTTGTGCGACTACAACGCCAAAGGCACCACATTCGGCTTCGGACAATTGCACGGTAATTTCCAGAAATTCGTAGGCGGTAAGGTGGGCGACCCTATTGTCATTAGTATGAGTAAGAAGGGCGGTTATAGCGAACTATATAAGATCATGCACTCTGTTTACGATACCGACAGAGCGAAGTATGGAACGGACGAGCAATTCGCCAATTTCAGGGAGGTGCGTACAACCGGAATGGCGGAGGGTGTGTTGTATCGCTCAAGCAATCCGCTCAATCTGAAAGATAACCCCGTCAGGTATGCATGCGTCGATCAGTTGGCGAAAAGGGTAGGCATCCAGACGGAGATAGATCTTGCCGACACCGACGCGAAGGTGGGTGACTATATGAAATATGACGGTTTCGCCGCTACCTATTGCTCAGGTTTGTTTGAGGCGGGAAGCACGGTGTGCCTCGGCCTTGATGCCTCTGTTTTCACTGAGACATTTCAAAAGAAGTTAGGAGAGGGACTTCTGTTCATGGTTGACCATCCCGCTCCCTACCTTGTGCATTGCAACGAGGGAAAGGATAGATGCGGATTCGTCTCTCTTCTTCTCGAAGCCTTGGCTGGTGCATCTTACAGAGAGGTGGCGGACGACTACATGGTGACGATCACCAACTTCTATCTTGTCCAAAAAGGAAGCGTGGAGTATGACGTTCGTCAGAAGATGTCTGTCGATAGGTTGGTTTGGTTATTGGCTCACTACAACTCAGTGCAGGATTACAACACAATTGATTGGGAGCATATCAACCCATCTGCTGTTGACCTACAAAAGGCTGCGCGCGATTATGTTATCGATTGCGGACTCACAGCGAGCCAGTGCGACCAATTGATTGGAAAACTTCAAAACAGGTGATGATTCCTGCCCGATAGGAACGAAAAAGAGAGAAGCCAACCTCCTGACTTCTCTCTTTTGTAGATTATACCAATTGCTTATTGTCTCCCTTATGACAACATTCCTTCCAATGACTTAGGATCTGGACCATAAAGGTTCTCGCCCTTGTCGCCCTCTTTGAGGGTGAAGTATAAAAGCGCGAAATTGGCGAGCGGAACAAATCCCAGCAAAATCCACCATCCGCTCTTGTTGATGTCGTGGAGACGACGTACTTGGACTGCCAAGGCTGGTAAAAACAATCCCAAACTGACGACCAGCATTAGTAGACTGGCGATAAGACCCAAAGTCAGCATTTCTTGACTGGTTGCAAACATGGTGATTGCATACACTGGGAGATATAGCAACATGTAGAACAACATGAACATCCAGTACTCTTTTCTTCTTGCGCGACCATTGAAGTTCGCATAGTTTTTAAGACATTTAATAAACCATTCCATTGTGATAAATGTTATTTAGTGAAACATAGAATCTAATTCGTATCGCTATTCTCTTGTTTGATAAGGGCATATTGATAATCGTTGTAGAGCTGTTTGAGAAATACTTCGCTACTCATGCCATCCTGATTGATTTGCAATTTCCTGCACAACGTCTTAACGACCTCATCTTGCTGGGAGATGAAGTTGGGCTCGTACAATGACCTCAGTGCGAGTTGGACCTCCTTTTCTCCCATCTGTTCCAGATTGGTGTAGTGGGGACGGTAGTCCGGTTCCACATATCTGTATTCCTCCTCTACGGAGGCTCTGACGATCTTCTTCTTCCATTCGTTCACCACGTAGCACCCGCTGGCCATATCTCCGAACCGTTGCCCGTGTTTGGTGATCATGACAAATCCGATGATCCAGAAATCAATCGGGTAGATCACCCATCGCATAAAGCATTGTTGGAAAGAGGGTGGTTGGCAATTCTCCGTGATGACCTTTATCTTCAGAATCTTTTTCCCTAACGTTTTCCCCTGCCAGCAACATTCCAATATGAGGTTTATCAGATAAATAAATACCTCCAAGAAAATAACTAAATACATGATCGTGTCGGATTTGCCAAAGTTCTCAATGATGCATATTGATAAAACTATGCCGACGACATATTGGATGATACGGTCGATAATTACGGCGAGAAGGCGTGTCTCTGGTTGTGCCAGGGTGTAGTTCATCTTCACATATTGGCCGTTTACTATCTCCAAACGATCGTTCATGTCCTGTTTAATTTTTTGCAAAAGTATGGTTTATTTTTATCTTTGCAACTATTATGGTTCTATAATAATGAAAGAATATATTTTTGTACGTCAGAATAAGCGGAAATGGCTCCAATATGAGCGGGAGATGCGCGATTTGAAGTCCATCCCCACGAAGCGCTTGTCTGATATGTACCAGGATATAACGGCCGATCTCGCCTATTCGCAAAGCCTCTTTCCCAAGGCGCGTGTTACGGTCTATCTGAACAATCTCGCATTGGCGCTCCACGATTATCTCTATACCCCCAAAAAGGTGGATTACATTCGGAAGATTGTCCGTTTCTTCACCTATGTCATCCCCAAAAATGTGGCCGATGCCCATTTTGAACTGAAATTGTCTTTCGCCATCTTCGCCGCATTCACCCTCGTGGGGGTGATTTTGGCTTATCAAGATATTGAGAATGTAATCGACACCTTGGGATATGGTTATGTGGAGATGACGCTTGAAAACATTAAAAATGGTGTGCCGACGGATGTATATGGGCGAACTAACGAGTCGGATATGTTCCTCTTCATCGCACTGAACAATCTTCGGGTGGATTTGATCACCTACTCTTATGGCGTGATACCGATCTTGGGGCCTGGCTATATCATGATGAAGAATGGTATTATGTTGGGGGAGTTCCAGTCACTCTTCTTCCTGAATGGTGTGGGTTTACAATCCATGACAGCCATCTGGATCCACGGAACCATTGAGATCTCCACCATCATCATCGGCGGCGCCGCGGGGTTCGCCTTGGGTTTGGGTTGGGTATTCCCAGGAACCTATTCCCGAAAGGAGGCGTTGAAACGAAGCGGCCTCAGAAGCGTGAAAATAATACTCTCCATCTTGCCGCTTACCATCTTGGCTGCCTTTTTCGAGAGTTTCCTCACGCGTCACACGGAGTACCCGCTCTTTGTGAAACTGACGATTATATTAGGCTCTTTGGCCTTCATCATTTTTTACTATATTCTTCTTCCTCATAAAATAAGAAAGGAGGAGTCGTTATGACGCGTCGTCTGCTTTTGCTTCTTGCGCTTTTTTGCGTAAGCCTATTTTCTTGGGGTGGAATGGATGTTGATGAGTCCGATCTCCCCGATGTTCCCGATTCGATTCGTGCTTATACGGGTGATTCCCTCTTGACCGAATTGGATTCTGCGGATTTGTACTCCTCCGCAAATTCGGATACTATCGCGGAGTGGGTATGGTATCGAAACGAATATGGTCCGGGAAGATCGTTGCGTAAATACGAGGATAAAAAGCCGATGTTTGATGATCTTGAATTGAATGTCGACGCCGTTGTCTGGCTGGTGGCCGGTATGGTGATCTTCCTCGTTGTCGTTGTTTTGGTGGTCACGATCAGTGGCTATCAAAGAAAGAGGATGAGTGTGTACCAACAACAGGGGCTTGCCTCCACGGTGGAGTTGGAGGGGGGCGATCTGGAACGGATGCTTGGAAAGGAGGATTACAAGGAGGCTGTCCGCATCCTCTATGTGCAGACACTAACCTGGCTGAACAACAATGGGATGATTCGTTGGGAGCGTTCCAAGACTCCTATCGAATATTATTACGAGGTGGCGGAGAAGAGCCGCAAGGCGCCTTTCTTGGAGTTGACGCGGATCTTCTTGGAGGCCCGATATGATAAGATTGAGGTGGATCGAGCGATGTTTGATCAAGCCCAAAAATGTGCCAATTTAATCGTGAAGAGATGAAGAGAGCGAAATACATAGTTTACTATATGGTCGGGGGCCTCTTTTCGCTTTTTGCATTGGGCGCTTGTGATAGTGAAAGTGATGGTCTTCAGGTGAATGATTGGAGCGTCACCTTCGATGAGCATGGATGGGTCTCTACGGATGATCGGAAGTACTCTATCAGTTATCCTTTTGATGTGAACATTCTCAGCGAAGAACTTAGATATAACTTCCATAGCATCGATTCGGAGGAGGGTTTCCATGAAGATTATTATCATGTGAGTACACCTGAAAATGGCCATCTCTCAAAGTCGGTCGATACGATCAATTCGGCGTTGCTGTGGGTGGGTACCCAACCCTATATGGCGCAATATTTCGATAGGGTTATCCATGCCCGGAGCGAAGCGCTCCTCCCTACGGTTGTCGTGAAGGAGCATTTCTGGAATGAGGCGGATTGCCAGCCTTTCGATATCGAGGCCTTTGCTCGGGAGGTGACGGAGAATAAAGGGTGCCGCGATTCGGAGCTGAAACTACTTTCTTCCGGTAAGGTGTGCCATCTTCCTACGGAGATGTGCAAATCCCGAATCCACCACGACTCGACCATTCCGCTTTTGCGCCACTACACTTCGCATGAGGTGATCGCGACCATTGATGACGAACCGATAGCGATTCGATACACGGCCCCTCATGAGGCGCCTCTCATCTTGGTCTCCGTGCCATTGCTCTTCACGAACTATGGTGTCACCTATGAGCGGGAGAGTTTTGGTTTCATTCTGAACCTTATGGAGGAGGCCTTCAAAGGCGGTGAGGAGATGGATGCTGATCTTTTCAGCAGAACTTGGTGTGGCTATTTTGAAGTGCGGTCCTCTAAGAATCTGTTATATGTTTCGGAGAGGAAAAGGAGAGAGATCCATGCATCCTCTCCACGTTTTGATTTTTCCGGATTAGGTTCTCTACTAATCGATTTGTTGATCGTCGCTCTATTTGTCGGATTCCTTTTGCTTTATGCGCGAAGGCGCCAACGCATTATCCCCGTGATCAAGGAGCCGGAAAACCGCACGGTGGAGTTGGCCAAGCAGATAGGCAATAACTACTACTGGAAGGCGGAGGCCAGAGAGGCGTTGCGTAGGAAGTTTGTCATCTTATTGGATTGGATCCGGGAACGGACCAATATCCATTTTGAGGATAATGAGACCTTGGAGGCGAATGTCACCCATCTCGCCCGTTTGTTGGGCGAGAATCCGAAACCTTTGTTGCTCTTTTTTAGGCGGATGTTCTTCCTCCAGCAAAATTCGATCATTGTTTCGATGAAGGAGATGACGGATAGTATCGATAAGATGAATTCGATTCTCAAAAAATTAAAATAGATTATCATACAAAAGTTTAGATTTTCAGATATGGAAAACAATATGGATAATAATATGCAAAGCAGCAATGCGGGAAGCGAACAGTTCGTTTCCGAGGTGACCTACCACGATAAAGTGTTGAAACTCAAAGAGCAGGTGGCCTCTGTGATTGTGGGACAGGAGAAGATGCTCGATTTGCTCTTGACTGCGGTATTGGCGGATGGCCATACCTTGATCGAGGGTGTGCCGGGCGTCGCTAAGACCTTGACGGCCCGCTTGATGGCGAAACTGATCAGCGCGGACTTCTCCCGCATGCAGTTTACCTCCGACTTGATGCCTTCCGATGTTTTAGGTACCAACGTCTTCAATATGAGTACCAATAGATTTGAATTCCACAAGGGTCCCGCCTTTGGCGATATCATCTTGGTGGACGAGATCAACCGCGCCCCCGCGAAGACGCAGTCCGCCCTCTTCGAGTTGATGGAGGAGCGACAAACCACCATCGACGGCGAGTGCCATAGAATGGGCGAGGTTTATACCATCGTCGCCACCCAGAACCCGATAGAGCAGGAGGGTACTTACCGCTTGCCGGAGGCGCAGTTGGACCGTTTCCTTTTTAAAATTAAGATCGGTTATCCTACACTGGAGGAGGAGGTGAAGATCATCGAATCCCACAATGCCAATAAGAAGTTCACCAAGTTGGAGAATGTCTTGCCGGTCATCTCCAAGGAGGAGTTGATCGCCTTGCGCGAGAAGTCGCACCAAATCTTCATCGACCCTAAGATGATCCAATACATCGCGATGTTGATCCAGGAGACCCGCACCAACAAGTCCATCTACATCGGCGCCTCTCCGCGTGCCTCCATCGCCTTCTTGCACGCCGCGAAGGCATACGCTCTGATCCAAGGCCGCAACTTTGTCATCCCTGATGATATCAAGACACTTGCCTATCCGATCTTGTGCCATAGAATCATTTTGACCGCCGAAGCGGAGATGGAGGGCCAAACGGTTGATTCTGTCATCAAGGAGATGATCTCCCGTGTGGAGGCGCCTAAGTGATCTGTCGGCGACGATTATTTACAATGATTTCACAACGATTATTTACAACGACTGAATTTCTAACATTCACTGACGTATGTTTTTAACCAAAAGGTTTCTCATCATATTGACGGCCCTTTTGTCGTTTACCGCAACGGGAATGCTCTGGCCCATCTGCTATAAGATCGGGGTAGGGGGGATATTGCTTTTCTTGGTGGCCTGCCTCCGAGATCTCTTCTCCCTTTACTCGAAGGGGGCTGATGTGGCTTGTGAGCGTGAGTTGCAAAACCGCTTCTCCAATGGTGATCCCAACCCTATCATGCTCCACATGAAGAGTTTCTACAAACGCCCGGTCGCGGTGAAGATTATTGATGAGATCCCTGTGGAATTTCAGGATCGCACGTTTGAATTGAGGACGTTGCTGCCACCGTCGGAGAGGGTGGATTTGCGTTATGATCTCACGCCTAAACGAAGGGGAACCTACCAAATGGGGAACATCCATATCTATGTATCCTCCCTTTGGGGACTCTTGGAGAGGCGTTTCACGGTGGAACAACCATCCTCTTTCAAGGTCTATCCCTCTTTCATGCTGATCCGAAACATGGAGATTCTCTCTGTGGAGAACAAGGCGAAGGTGTGTGGTATCAAGCAGGTGAGACGAATCGGTAGCAGTACCGAGTTTGACCAGATCAAGGAGTATGTGCCGGGCGACGATTACCGTACCATCAACTGGAAGGCGAGCGCGCGTAAGCATCAACTCATGTGTAATCTCTATACCGACGAGCAGTCGCAACAGATCTTCAATGTGATCGACAAAGGGCGTGGCATGCAGCATACCTTCCAGAAGATGAGCCTGTTGGATTATGCCATCAACGCTTCGTTGGCCCTCTCTTACCTCACGATTCAGCACAGTGACCATGCGGGGTTGATCACCTTTGAGCAGAAGGTGGACTCCTTTGTGCCCGCCTCTTCGAAGGCGAACCAATTGGAGTTGATCGTGGAGCTCCTTCACAAGGAGGAGACCACCTACATCCAGAGTGACTACTCTGTCTTGTATGAACTTGTCCGAAGAAAGGTGAACAAGCGAAGCCTTTTTGTCATCTATACGACTTTCGACACCAATATCAGCATGGAGCGACAGTTGCCTTACCTACGTAAGTTGGCCTCCAGCCACGTCGTCTTGGTGGTCTTCTTCCAGGATGACGAGATGATCAAATTGGTGGATAAGAAACCCGTTACCACGGAGGATTATTTTGTGCACGTCTCCGCTGCCAACATTGAGTATGAGAAACGTATGATTGTCAAGAACCTCCGCCGCTATGGTATTCAATCCATTTTGACAAGGCCGGAGAATCTGACCGTGGATGTCATCAACAAATATTTGGATTTGAAGGCGAAGCGGGTGATATGATGCATGGGCTTCGCCTTCCCCTTTGGCGTCTTACAGACGCTCTTGCTCACTCGTCGTCGCTCTCCCCAGTATATCGTCGCTCCGTTTGGATGTGCGGGGTTACTCAAATGAAGGATGTGGATTACTTATTGTATATCAGACATCTAAGTTAAGATGTCGTTGCCTGGGCTGAGTTGCCAGTTTGTTGCGTGGTTATCCCAATAATTGTTTATGCCTTCACTGCTTCCATGCATGATATACCAAGTTTGCGTTCAATCTCTGCGATACTCTTGAAAGAGAAATATCAATTCGGGTATGGCGCGTACAAATTTCATAATTCTGGGTTTATCTTGGCACAAGATTATATAAAAAAACGAATTTTGCAACTTTTAAGTTGCAGAATTATGAAAACACGTTAGTTTTTAACCCTTGTTGAATATATGTATGAGAAGGCATAAATCTCTATTTTTTTAGACGAATGGTTGTACTAGAAAATATCTTTTCTTACATTTGTGTCGTTGCTAAGCGTAAGCGTATAGGTGTAAATGTTTCTAAAACAATCGGTATGAAAAGTAAGTTTATATGGATGGCGACATGTTTGTCCGCCCTGTTTGTCTCGTGTGAACGCGATGTGCTGTATGACGATGGTTTCGATGAGGCTGTGATGGTTGCTCCCAGCAGCATGAAGCTGGTAAAGTCGGAGGTGTTGCGGTATGAATTGCCTGAGTTATATTTCCTCTGGGAAAATGAACTCGCCAGTATCTCGATAAGTAGATCGATGCGGTATGTCGAATTGTACGCGACTTGCACGCCGTTCCGTGCGGAGGAGTTTAGCCAGTATGATGATTGGACGTGGCGTGCGTCAGAACGTGTCGGAGATACTTTGAACGTCTATTTGATCACCTCATCTTCCTCTACCAATGTCACGCTCTCTTATGAGTATTATACAGTGGGAAATGAGTTGATCCTTACGGCGAAGAAACGAGAATGGAAGGATGCGTTGGAAGGACAAACGGAGTGTTATACGGGTCGAAAGTTGCAGTTCGTTCCGGTGAAAAAAAGACGATGAGTGTGTAATTTAATCAAGATTTAGTTATGAAAAGTAAGTTTATATGGATGGCGACATGTTTGTCCGCCCTGTTTGTCTCGTGTGAACACGTTGTGCTGTATGACGATGGTTTCGATGAGGCTGTGATGGTTGCTCCCAGCAGCATGAAGCTGGTAAAGTCGGAGGTGTTGCGGTATGAATTGCCTGAGTCAAATTTCCTCTGGGAAAATGAACTCGCCAGTGTCTCGCCAAGTGAATCGAAGTGGTATGTCGAATGGTACGCGACTTGCACGCCGTTCCGTGCGGAGGAGTTTAGCCAGTATGATGATTGGACGTGGCGTGCGTCAGAACGTGTCGGAGATACTTTGAACGTCTATTTGATCACCCATTATGCTATGCTGTCTTATGAATATTACACATCGGGAAATGAGTTGATCCTTACGGCGAAGGAACGAAAATTGGGGGATGGACCTGAGTTATGTGTGGTGACATATACTGCCCGAAAGTTGCAGTTCGTTCCGGTGAAAAAAAGACGATAAGTGTGTAATTTAATCAAGATTTAGTTATGAAAAGAAATGTTATATATAGCCTTTTGACAATCGTGGTGTGTGTCGTTGCCTTCTCTTGCTCGAAGGAGGATTTGGATGTGTCGCTCTCTCCGGGAAATCGTTTTTATCAGCGAGATACGGCATTCTATCGAGAGTCTTTCCATTTTTATCGAGGTTGTGATGAGAAGTCAGAGTCCTTTGGGGATGTCAATGGTGTGGAATATGTGGATTTAGGGCTGCCCAGCGGAATTTTGTGGGCCAAGACTAATTTGGAAGCCTCTTCGGCGGAGCAGGATGGTGGCTTTTATGCGTGGGGCGAACTGGATGTCAAGGAACGCTATACTTCGGAATATTATAAGTGGATTCTGAATGACAATGGAAATCTTGTTTTGACAAAGTACATGACCGGTTATCCCTCTATGTGTCCCGATGGATTATTTTCCTTGGAGATGGAGGACGATGCCGCACGTCAGAAGTTGGGTGGCTCTTGGCGAATCCCGATGGTTTGTGACTGGACAGAACTGTTGGACCATTGCACTTCGGAATGGTGCGAGTATCAGGGGACTTGGGGATACAAGCTTTCTGCTGCGAATGGCGAATGGATTTTCTTGCCGGCTACGGGTATGTGCAAGGGAACGCCTGCTTATAAAGGAGAGTATGGTTGTTATTGGTCTACTGCGGTGGAGGACATGGAGGCGGCGGCGTTTGTATTCTCCTCTTCCGACCTATATATGGCTCAAGTTGATCGGTCTCACGGTGCCTCTATCCGTGCGGTTTGCCCGGTGAAGAGATGATTTTTTCGTGGGGTGTTTCTCCCATTCCCTTTTTTTCGTAATTTTACGCACTTGAATTTAGTACGTGAATCCATTTGTTATGGCACCTTGGAGAGAAAAAGTTAGGGAGATATGTACCAGTAGATGGTTTGAACTTGCCATCACGGCAGTGATTGTGGTCAACTCTATTCTGATAGGCGTTGAGACTTATATGCAGCATCCTGTCATTACCGCAGTGCAGGATTTTATTTTGTTTATATTCACGGTGGAGATCATCCTTCGCCTCATTGCCGCACCCAACCTTCGGACCTTTTTCCGAAGTGGATGGAATATCTTTGACTTCACTTTGGTGGTGATTACCTATATTCCGGAACGTTTCATTCCAAACGCATCCGCGATGATCGCCATCCGTATCTTGAGGGTGTTCCGTGTGCTCCGTCTCTTGCGCGCCTCCAAGGAGATCAAGTTGATTGTGACCGTCCTTTTGAAGTCTATGACGGCGATGTTCTACAATATGCTGCTCTTCCTGGTCTTCATATACCTATTCGCCATTATTGGCGTTGGCTTGTTCAAATTGCCCGATCCGGCCACGTTGAGCGGAGAGGCGTTGGCGAACTATGAGTCTTTTATGCAGGTGGCTCCGAATAACCCGAACAACTCCGGGGATCCCTATGGCACATTGGGGGAGGCGATGTTTACCCTTTTCCGTGTGATGACGGGAGAGGATTGGACCGATTTGCGCTACAACCTGGTGACGGCCAGCGATTATGGGTTGGTCCATGCCTCATCTGTCGTGATCACTATGTTCCATGTCGTTTGGTTCATCATAGCGGCCTTCCTGCTCTTGAACTTGGTGACGGGCGCGATCTTGAATAATTATCAGATCGAGAAGGATAAGCAAGATAAGTTGGAGCGTTGCGGAGAGATGGAGATTCCGGAGAAGTGATTGCTCTTAGCTGTCTTCTTGTTGTTAATAATTTGAAAAACAATAACTTATTATCTAGTTGTGATGAGAAAAAATATCGTTGTGGCATTTCTTGCCGCTCTGCTTTCATGTGGTTTTCAGGCTGTTGGCCGAGATGAAATTCCTTTGAGTATGGGACTTCGTGTCGCTACTCTTCGTTATGCGGAGGTGGGAGTGCCTTTGTCTGCCGATGGAAATGGTTGTATGCCTGTCTTCGCAGGTGGCAAATTGGGCTTTGTCGATTTGCAAGGCAAGGAGATAATGGCTCCGACCTATAACAAGGATCGGGAGGCGTTGGACTATTTCTTCTCGAATCACCGTATGCGTGTCTTGAAGGAGGGGAAGTTCGGTTTTATTGATACCCAATTGAGGGAGGTGATCCCTTGCCAATATGAGGCGGCTGGCGATTTCGTAAATGGATGCGCCAAAGTTAAGGAGTCTGGTCGTTGGGGCTTTGTGAATCCGGATGGCTCGAAGGTGTGCCCTGCCATCTACAAACGGGTGGTTGATTTCTCCCATGGATTGGCCGCGGTTGTGGGAGAGAATGACTCTTTGGGTTTTATAAATAAAAAGGGAGAACTCGTGATTCCTTGCAGGTTCGAAAATAGGGAAGACCCTAAATTTGAGGGCTATCCAAGTAGTTGTTCCGTCTATTTGGATGGACGTCGTCTCTTGATCAATGAACAGGGAGAGGATATGTCAGATACGGATGTCTCCGTTTTAATGGCAGAAAAATATGATAGTTCCCCTTATTGGATGGAGATGTCGGAACGGATCAATCAACGTGTCTCTTATGAGTTGGCCGCCACGCCCTACGACGAAATCTCCTATCTTGCGAGAAATTACTTGATGGTGATGAAGAAAAAGGATGTGAAGCGATATGGTGTGCTTCTGTACAATGTCACCAATTCGCAGGAGGTGATTCCTTGTGAGTTCGACAATGTCTCCGGCCCTTATTGCGGCGGCCCGGTTGATTACTTCGTCGTGGAGAAGAGCGGCAAGTATGGCGCCTACACCATTGACGGAAAGGAGTTGTTGTCTTGCGTTTATCAAATGATCGGACATGAGGGTCTGAAATATATTTTGGTGGAGCGGGATGACCTCTTCGGATTTGTGGATGGCACCGGTAAAGAGGTGGTCCCTTGCCAATTCAGCGACGCCCGCCCTTTCAATGCGGCCATGACCGCTGTGGAGGTATCGAAGAAGGATAAGAAAGTGTGGAACTTTATTGATAAGACAGGTAAGGTGGTCTTCACGCCGGAATTTGATGATGTGATGACCTTCCAAAATGGTGTCTGCCCCGTAAAACGAAAAGGTGCTTGGGGATTCATCAACGAAACGGGTAAGATTATCATTCCTTTCAAATACGAATACTCCTTCTCTGATGATAACGAACGATGGTCCTATGCCAAATCCAAGGTGGGAGATCCTATCCCAGTCTCTAAGGAGGGAAAGTTCGGATTTGTTGACTTGTCGGGCAAGACCGTCATCAAGTTTGTCTTCGACGACGCCTCCGCTTTCAGCAGTGTGACACGTCAGGCCAAGGTACAGATGCAAGGTAAAAACCTCTATATAGACGGAAAGGGTAACCTTGTGGAGCAAATCACAGAGGAGGAGGTGAGAAGAGAGGCTGTCCATCGGGAGATCCAAGTGGAGAAGGTGGATGGTAAGTATGCTGTCTACAAGGATGGCGTTCCCTTCGCTACTTATTTGGACGAGGTGAAACCCTTTGCGCGGAAGAGTGATCGTTATACGCCGGTGAAGATTGTGAACAAGTGGGGCTTGATGAATGGGAATGGCGAGATCGTTGTGCCGTGCATCTATGATGCGATTGATGTGAAGGGACCTGTCATCATTGTCCGTGTCCTTTCCAAGAAGGGACTCGTCGATCGACAAGGTAACTCCGTGCTCTCCACAGATGAGAAGAAGCAAAAGGTGGAGTGGCTCCCTCTTGTAAATGTAATCCCAAAGATAGAGCTTCGCGGAGATGAATGATGGGATTAAGATGAACATGATTTTATTTGTCTTGCTAAAAGTGTAGCTTTGTCGCGTTTTTATCTTGATAAAAGTATAGTTCTATCGCGTTTTTATCTTGATAAAAGTGTTTTGACGGGAATATTTGACTATTTTTGCAAAAATTTGGATCTATGCAGAGAGAATGTTTTAAACAGCTCATAGAGTGGAAAAATAGTCCACGTAGAAAACCTTTGATTATAGAAGGAGCTCGCCAAGTTGGAAAAACATGGTTGGTGAAGGAATTCGGCAAAAATCATTACCAAGACTGCGTCTACATTAATTTCGAGCAAGAAAAAAAATTACAGAATCTATTTGAGCAAGATCTAAATCCGGAAAGGATTGTCGAGGCTTTGCAATTATATGCCAGTAAGTCTATAACTCCTGGCGAAACGCTCATTTTCTTTGATGAAATACAAGCAGCGCCTTCAGGAATAACATCGTTGAAATATTTTTATGAAGTTGCGCCTGGGTACCATGTCATTGCGGCAGGTTCACTTCTGGGCATGAGTGTGCATACGGGAGAATCCTTTCCTGTCGGTAAGGTGAATTTCCTCCAAATGCATCCAATGTCTTTTGTGGAATTTTTAATTGCGATAGGCAAAGAACAATTGGCCAATGCTCTTGTGTCCCAAAGATGGGATATTCTCCAACCTTTCCACGAGGAACTGTGTAAGACACTAAAGCAATATCTTGTGGTAGGGGGAATGCCGGAGGCCGTAAATGAGTTTGTTGAAAGAAAGGATTTTAAGATTGTTCAGGAAATTCAGCGTGAGATACTAGATTCTTATGAACGTGATTTTTCCAAACATGCTCCTATAAACGAACTCCCTAGAATACGACAAGTTTGGGAATCAATTCCTCTTCAATTGGCCAAGGAGAATAAGAAATTCATCTACGGTTTATTGAGGGAAGGCGCTCGAGCGAAGGATTACGAACTCGCTATCAATTGGATTTGTGATGCGGGTTTGCTTTTGAAAAACAATCGTATAGTTAAGCCTGAATTGCCGTTGAACCATTATGTAGAACCGGATATATTTAAGTTATATCTTGTTGATGTGGGGTTGCTATCCGCATTAAGTAATCTGCGTCCGGAAATAGTCCTTGATGGGAATCGTATCTTTACTGAATTTAAAGGCGCTCTGACAGAGCAATTCGTACATCAACAACTAATTCAAAATAAGTACGAAGGTGTCTATTATTGGACAAACGACCGAAGTACGGCTGAGGTTGATTTTGTCATTCAAAAGGCCGGAGAAATCGTCCCTATTGAAGTGAAAGCGGAGACGAATGTCCATGCGAAAAGTTTCAAACTATTTTGCGAAAAATTCACTCCTTCAACTGCGGTCAGAACATCGATGTTGCCCTATAAAGAAGAGAATTGGATGACGAATGTCCCTTTATATGGAATCATGTAAAGGATAAAACTAATTGTGTTGAACGAAACGAAAAAAATAAACAGATGACCACCTATATCGAGACCATATTGCCCCTCCCTTTGGGAAGCACTTTCACCTACATCTTGCCGGAAGAGATGGCGGGGGAGGTGAAGGTCGGTATGCGTGTCATCGTGCCTTTCGGCCGATCAAAATTCTATACGGCCCTTGTCTATGGCATCCGTTTCACGCCGCCTGAGAACGTGGAGTTGAAGGAGGTGATCGGTGTGCTTGACACCGAACCTATTGTCCGTCCGCAGCAGATCAAGTTTTGGGAGTGGATCGCCTCCTACTATCAGTGTACTTTAGGTGAGGTATTCAAAGCGGCGGTGCCCTCTGGCTTGAAGTTGGAGAGCGAAACCACCATCTCATTGGTGGAGGAGTTTGAAGCGGAGGCCCCCTTGAAGGAGCGTGAACAGCTCTTGCTGGATGTTTTAAAGGAGAAGGATCTCACGGTCAACGAGTTGAATAAGTTGGTGGGGATGAAGAATGTCCTCCCTTTGGTGAAGCGGATGATGGAGATGGGAGCCGTCTCTGTCAGTGAAGAGTTGAAATCCAAATACAAACCGAAGCAGGAAACCTATGTGCGGCTCGCCGCGGAATATACCGATGAGGCGAAACTCTCCGCCCTTTTCGATGCGTTGGGCAAGGCGAAGAAGCAGGTGGAACTGCTGATGATCTATATGCAACTCTCATCTTTCCTCCAACCGCAACATCGCAAGGAGGTCTCGAAAAAGGAGCTGTTGGAGAAGAATGCCTCTCCCGCCGCCTTGAACGCGATGGCGGAGAAGGGGATTATGGAGATCTACAAGAAGGATGTCGATCGTTTGGACGACTCCCTCTATACGGAAGGGGCTACCCATGCGCTCTCCCTTGTGCAGCAAACGGCTTACGAAGAGATACGAGCCTCATTTGACGAAAAGAGTGTCGTGTTGTTGCATGGTGTCACATCCAGCGGCAAGACGGAGATCTATATTCACCTGATCGAAGAGGCGCTCAAAAGGGAACGTCAGGTACTCTTCCTCCTCCCTGAAATCGCTTTGACTACCCAAATCACCAATCGTCTGCGCCGAGTATTCGGCTCGAAATTGGGCGTCTATCACTCCAAATTCACCGATGCGGAGCGGGTGGAAATCTGGAATAATCTATTGCATGACAAGGGGTACAAGGTGATTTTAGGTGTCCGTTCCTCTGTCTTTTTGCCTTTCAAGAACTTAGGTCTTGTAGTGGTGGATGAGGAGCACGAAACCACCTATAAGCAATTTGATCCAGCCCCTCGTTACCATGCCCGCAATGCGGCGATCATTTTGGCGAATATGTCGCAGGCGAAAGTCTTGTTGGGTTCGGCCACCCCTTCGTTGGAGAGCTATGAGGCGGCACGGTCGGGGAAGTTTGGCTTGGTGGAGTTGATGCAGCGGCACGAGGGCATCCAACTGCCCGATGTGATGGTGGCCGATGTCAAGGAGGCACGCCGTACCAAGAGTATGATCCGTGACCTTTTTACCCCGCTTTTGGTGGAACAGATGCGTAAGGCTTTGGAGCGGAAGGAACAGATCATCCTCTTCCAAAACCGTCGTGGTTTCGCCCCCTTTATGATGTGCCGTACCTGCGGTTGCGTTCCCCGTTGCCAGAATTGCGATATTAGTTTGACCCTCCATAAAAGTACTCATCAGTTGGTTTGCCACTACTGTGGCTACACGATGAATATACCTACCCTTTGTCCCGCTTGCGAGACCCCGGAATTGGAACCCCGCGGCTTCGGAACGGAGAAGATCGAGGAGGAGGTGGCGGAACTCTTCCCTGGTGTGCGTGTGGCGCGCCTTGATTTGGATGTCGCTCGCTCCCGAAAGAGTTATGAGAAGATTTTGAAGGATTTTGAGGAGGGTGCTATCGATATCTTGGTGGGAACCCAGATCATTTCGAAGGGCTTGGATTTCGAACGGGTGCGGGTTGTGGGTATCCTCGATGCGGATTCCCTCTTGAATTATCCTGACTTCCGCGCCATGGAACGGTCCTATCAGATGATGGCGCAGGTAAGCGGCCGTGCGGGCAGAAAGAACAACAGGGGCATTGTGGTGATCCAGACCTCTGAGCCGGACCATCCTGTGATCAAACAGGTGCGAAACAATGATTTCACCAAGATGTTCAACGTTCAGATGAATGAGCGTTATCAATTTAGATATCCACCTTATAGCAGACTGATCTATGTCTATATCAAGGGAAAGGATTTCACTGCGGTGAACGGTGCGGCCAACTACCTGGCGGCGCTGATGCGGCAATCGTTTGGAGAGCGTGTCTTTGGACCGGACAAACCGTTGGTGGCTCGTATCCAAAACCTCTTTATTCTGAAGATTATGTTGAAGGTGGAGGTGGGTGCGTCTTTGGATAAGGCGAAGTCGATGTTGCGTGAATTGACCAATATGACCTTGGCGGAGCAAGCCTTTAAGTCTGTCTATGTGCAGGTAGATGTGGATCCGATGTAAAGTGCGATGTGAAGAGAATGTTAAGCCCATTCCATATTTTTTGATTACCTTTGTGCAAAATTAGGATTGATAAATCATGAAGTTTGAAGAATTGAACCTCGAGCCGAGTTTGATGGATGGCTTGAATGTGATGAATTTCAGTGAGATGACTCCTGTGCAGGAGCAGGCTATCCCCGTTATCATGGATGGAAAGGATGTGATCGCCTGTGCGCAGACTGGTACGGGTAAGACGGCCGCCTTTTTGTTGCCGCTTTTGAATAAAATGTTGAAGGAGCCCCATCCCGATGATGCGGTGAACGCTATCATCATGTCACCTACCCGTGAGTTGGCTCAGCAAATCGACCAACAGTTGGAGGGATTCTCCTACTTCTTGCCTGTCTCTTCCGTGGCTGTCTATGGTGGCAACGACGCCAGCGCTTGGGAACAACAGAAGCGCGCGATGCAGTTGGGTGCCGATTTTGTAGTGGCTACCCCAGGCCGTCTGCTCTCCCACATCGGTTTGGACAACGTGGATTTCTCCCGCGTGAGCTACTTCGTCTTGGACGAGGCGGATCGTATGTTGGATATGGGCTTCTATGATGATATCATCCAGATTGTAAAGAAATTACCGGCTGATAGGCAGACAATTATGTTCTCTGCTACCATGCCGCCTAAGATAAAGAAGTTGGCGGAGACGATTCTCCGTGATCCGGTGATGGTGAACATCGCCATCTCCAAACCAGCGGAGGGTGTGGCGCAAGGTGCCTACATCTGCTATGAAACCCAAAAGTTGGCCATTGTCCAATCGCTCTTCTCCAATAAGAAGGAGGAGAAGATCATTGTATTCTCCTCTTCCAAGCTGAAGGTGAAGGAGGTGACCCGCAGCTTGCGCCGTGTCGGACTCCGCGCCGTGGAGATCCACTCCGATTTGGAGCAGGCGGAGCGTGACCAGGCCTTGCTTGATTTCAAGAGTGGCAAGGTGAATATCTTGGTGGCGACCGACATCATCTCCCGTGGCATCGATATCGAGAATGTGGATGTCGTGTTGAACTATGATGTGCCTCATGATGTGGAGGATTACATCCACCGAATTGGCCGTACCGCCAGGGCGAATCGCCAGGGTGCGGGCATCACGTTCGTATCGGAGGCGGAACAAGATAAGTTTTCCCGTATCGAGAAATTCCTCCAAAAGGAGATCGAGAAATATCCTATGCCGGAGGGTGTAGGGGAGGGGCCAGCCTACGAGCCTCGAAAAGGAAGATCGAAGGGTGGCGCGCATCGAGGTTCATCCCGCAATGGAGGTGGACAGAACGGTGGCCAAAATAATGGACAGAATGGCGGTGGCCGCCGTAATCACCACGGACATGGCCAGCATCGCCCTAAGCAGGAGGGCCAAGAGGCTCCCAAACCGCAAAATGAGGCTGTCTCAGCCGAAAATGGTGCGCAACGTAAGGAGGGAACATCCCGTCCACGCAGACGTTGGCATTCCAGAAAACCTAAAAATCCAGGCAATCATAATGGTGGGGCTCCTGCCAATAACCAATAATATCATTTGACGATGGATCGTAAAACCCGTATTCTTTTTGTCTGTTTGGGCAATATTTGCCGTTCGGCGGCTGCTGAGGCGGTGATGAAGGCATTTGTGGAGAAACATGGTGCGGCTGATCGCTATTTGATAGATTCCGCAGGCATTTTGAATTATCATGAAGGGGAGTATGCCGATCCGAGAATGATCCAAGCGGCGCAGCAACGTGGCTATATGGTGACCTCCATCTCTCGTCCGGTTCAGACGGATGACTTCGATATCTTCGATATCATTGTCGGAATGGATGACGATAATGTGGAGTCCCTTCATTTTAAGGCGCAATCGGAGGCACACCGCAAAAAGATTCACCAGATGACAGAGTTCGCGATACAGATGCACGACCGTTACGTGCCGGATCCCTATTATGGTGGAGCGGCGGGGTTTGCCCATGTGATGGATCTCTTGGAGGATACTTGCGAGGGTTTGTACCAATTCTTGGAAAACGGAGGAAAGTGATTTTTTATGTTTAAGTTGCGTGATTTACCTTGTTGGATGGCACGCGCGATATTCTTTGCGCTCTCATTTATTCTACTCTATTTCTTTTATGGAGAGGTGGTCAATCGTCTCTTTTGGAACGGTTATTTCGCTACCAATGAGCTGTATCGCGATGCGATTCTTCCCCATGCGGGAGGTCTGCTTCGCTATGCCGGACAGTTTTTAAACCAACTGCTCTATTACCCAGCCTTGGGTTCGTTGCTGATTGCTGCCTTGCTGACGCTTGTCTCTTATGGGGTAGCGTGTGGTTGTTCGCTAAAACGGAATCTGTTCGCGTTCACCTTCCTGCCCGCCGTTTTGCTTTTGGCGCTCTATACGGGTGTGGGTTATCAGATATACATGCGCATTGATACTTCATTTGCCCTCCAAACCATTGTCGGATCTATCGTCGCACTTCTCTTCGCTTGTGTGAACGAAAGGTTTGGACAGTGTCGTTGGGTATCTCTCTCATTGCCTTTGATCGCGGCGCTTTGCTATCCTTTGCTGGGCGGATTCTCCCTTCTGGCGTTGACGTTGCTGCTGATTACTAATTGCTATTCGAAACGATTGGTACTCTATACATCGGGCATCTTTCTTGTGGCGTTGATCCTCTTGCCATATCTGTTTGATGTGGTGTGCTTTGGTGATGATTATGCGAAAGGAATCATATCGACTGTATTGCCTGCCTCTTCGATGAAGATGCGTATGGTACAGATCTCCGCGATCTTCTCTCTTCCGATTCTTTCCTCTTTGAGACGATATGACGAAAGGGTTTGGAAAAAGGCGGGCGTTTCTCAAATAGCTGGTGTGGCTTTGTCTCTTGTGGCGATCTTTTCCCTATCATACAAAAACAGCCTCTATTTCTCGGAGTTGAAGGCCTCTCGTCTTACTGAATCCTATCAATGGGAGAAGGTGTTGGCTGTTTGTGACAAGGAGGAATCCCTCAGCCGTACATTGAACGCCTATCGTGTCATCGCCTTGGCCAATACAGGCAAGCTCTCTGCCC
Source organism: Paludibacteraceae bacterium (assembly GCA_045639525.1). Classification (GTDB taxonomy): domain Bacteria; phylum Bacteroidota; class Bacteroidia; order Bacteroidales; family Paludibacteraceae; genus UBA1181. The sequence goes on from JAZUDI010000037.1 coordinate 142,805, forward strand.
AGCTCTTTAAACGTGACCTTACTTTTGTCGCGACTGATATGACGCCTAACGAACACGTCCTTTTTGAGGATGCGCTCTTCTTCAATGCGGGTTTCATCAACTCCTCCACGCGTGTTTCGATCGAAGCATGGCAAAGGTTGGGTATCAGTTATAGAAGAATCCGTAATTTGGCCATCTGCGCTTTGATAAATGGAGAAAAACAGTTGGCACTTCGCTATATTAACCAGTTGAACCAGACTAGTGTCTTGTCCGACTGCGTGGATGAACTCAATCGGTTTGCGTCGGAGGGTAACGCCTATATGCAAAAGCATCCCCATTGGATGACCGTGGCGACACGTATGCCGGTGGAGAATGCCCTCTTTGTGGGAAGTGCCTCTGTTTCAAGGTATTTCTTATGCTTCAATGCGTTGCCGCAAGCCTGTTTCGAGTTTCGTTTAATGTCGGATTTGTGGGAGCGCAATATGAAGGCCTTCACATTCGACCTTGGGTCGTGTCTGACGCCGGGGAAGGTGCCTGCCTGTGTGAAGGAGGCGTCGGTGATCGCGGCGATGAACGGAGCGAATCCTTCCGTTATGAAATTGGCCGAAGTGGATGATGTGACGCGTACGAATGTGAAGAACTTCTTTATGGCTTTGCAGAGATATCGGAAGGACCAGTTTGAGAAGGCGAGGAACGATTTGCGCTCCAGGTATGGCAAGAGTTACTGTTACTTCTATGTCTTTGGCGCCAATAATAACCAATTGAAGGAAAAATGATGAAGATTTTGTCCCGTGTAATATGGCTTCTGTTGCTTCTTCCCGCATGCGGAACTTCGCTCCCCAAGGAGGCGGAGGAGGTGAATGTTGAGGCTCAGATATATCCTGATTATAAGAATGTGGTGATTCCCGCTAACGTCGCACCCTTGAATTTTCGGGTGGAGCAACCTCTGAACGGTTGTGTGGTATGCGTCTCCGCTCGAAATGGAGAGGAGATATTGGTCGAGGCGGACGGCAAGGGAGATGTCCGTTTCCCTTTGAAAAAGTGGAAGTCCTTTATGGTTAATCATGCCGATGATTCTCTCTCGGTGGATCTCTATGTGAAGGATAAGTCGTGGATGCATTATAATAGTTTCTCTTGGGTGGTGAAGCCTGATTCCATCGATCCGATCATGACCTGCCGTCTGATCGAGCCCTCTTACCGAGGCCACGGCGCATTGAGCCTTGTCTCTTACAACTTGGAAGATAACACATCCCGTGTCATCGCGGAAAATGAGAAGTTACGTCACGAGCCTTTTCCTGTGAACAGACAGAGTTGCCTGAATTGTCATTCCCAACAACGTAATGGTTCTGGAAATAGTCTCTTCTTCTACCGTGGAGAGCATGGTGGTTTGGTGTTGACCTATAATGGGAAGAGTCGGATTATTAATTCGAGGGTGGGTGATATGTACGCCTCCACCACCTATCCCGCTTGGCACCCCTATTTGCCTTTGATTGCCTTCTCCATTAATGCGGTAGGACAGACCTACCCAGTCTCGGATCCTACCAAGACAGAGGTGATAGACGATCGTTCGGACATGGTTCTGTATGATATAGAGAAAGATGAAATCAGCTATATAACGAAGACGAAAAATCGTTTGGAGACCTTCCCTTGTTGGTCGGCGGACGGAAAGTTTCTCTATTTTGCTTACTCCGATAGCGCCGCTTTGACCACCAGTGTCTATCAGCGTTTGAGATATGATTTGGCACGTATATCCTTTGATGCGGACTCCTTGTCTTGGGGTGAGCCCCAGGTGCTTACCGATTTCGCTAAACGTGCTTTGAGCGCTAATTATCCTCAGCCCTCGCCGGATGGCAGATTTATGTTGTTCGCGGTCTCCAAATATGGTTGTTCTCCCTACCGCCATGCTGATTGTGACATCTATGTCATGGATATGGAGCAAGGAACCTATCGTTTGGTTAATGAGGTGGATACCCCAAATGCCTCGGACTACTGTCGCGGATGGAGTCGCAATGGACGTTGGATCCTAATCTCCTCCCGTAGGGATGATGGCAATTATGGTAGGGTTTATTTCTCCTATTGTGATGAAACCGGCCATTTTAGCAAGCCTTTCCAACTTCCTCATGAGTATCCTGCTCATGATTTGGAATTCTTGAAATCGTATAATGCGCCTGAGTTCGCGCAGGTGGAACCTATTATGACGCCAAGTGAGTTCTACCATCTCTTGGATACCTCCCATGTGCAACCAGCCAATTACCGAGGTACGATGGATATTCCTGTTGATGCCAATTCGGGTGCTTCGGTGATTAGGTAGGGAATGGGTCTACTCCGCTTATGGGATGGGCATTCGTTGGCTAATCGGAGGCGATGCCAACAATAATCTGGTTGGTTGCATTTGAAAAAATCAATTCGAATATTTGCTTGGGCGATAAATTTGCCTATCTTTGTCAAAACGAATGTGGATTTATGGTGTATGTGAAATCAAATAATAGTTTTTGTGGCGAATATTTGGCATTGTCAGATATTTGTATAAACACACACACACACACACACACACACACACACACAATCTTCCTATAAATCAATAAAATACAACGATACGCATTTTGTAGAGACGCGATTAATCGCGTCTCTACGGGGGCATCGTGCGGTTGTTCTCCCGATCGTTTTCAAACAGGGCGTTTTCAAAACGCCCTTACAACCGAAATCAAATTATCACGATATGATAAAACGAATTTTTTGCGCCGTGGGGCTTAGCCTCTCGGCCGTCTCTTTATGTGCCCAGTCCACCACACCCGTGGCGGGCGGTTCCGACCAAAACGAGAAGTCGGGCAGTATGTCGTACACGATCGGTCAGGTGGATTACCTGTACAGCCATTCGATGTATGCCAGCTCGGTGGCGGGCGTTCAGCAACCCGTTGACGAGAACCTTGTCGAGCACTCCACTTGCGATGGGGTGGAGCTGACGGTGTTCCCGATTCCTACTGTTGCCAATCTGCAGGTGGTTTCCGATCTGCAGGATGTGCGCTATCCCTTCTATCTGACCGATATGACGGGCAAACTCTTTTTCGAGGGAACGCTCGATGGCGAGTACACCACCATCCCGACCGAAAGTCTGACGCCGGGTGCCTATTTGCTGAAGATCGTGTGCGGCGAAGGGAAGAAGGATTACACTACCATTAAGGTGATTAAGAACCAATAAATCGAAAATAAATAAAACAAAAATAATATGAAGAAATTCTTTACGACAGTCTTGGCCGCCATGATGGCCCTCTCCGTATGGGCGGAGGCACCGCAAACGATCAGTTATCAAGCGGTGGTGAGAAACAATGTGGGGCGCCTACACCGCGACAAACCAGTGGGTGTGCGTATCACCATCCTTTCGGGAAGCGAGGATGGCCAGGTGGTCTATAGCGAGACCCGTACCGCCACGACCAACAACAATGGTCTGCTGACCTTCGCCATCGGTGATGTGAACGCAGTGAGCAGTTACGACCTCTCCAAGATCGCTTGGGCCGAGAATACCTACTATCTCCGTTGTGAGATGGATCCAGATGGAGGCAACTCCTATACGCTCAGCAGCACCTCACAAATGAGCAGCGTGCCTTACGCGCTTTATGCGAAGAACATCGCTCCGGAGGCGTTGCCGTCTTGGGCGCAGAGCGAGGAGAAGCCTGTCTATAACTATACGGAGATTCAGGGAGCGCCTGCTGTTCCTAGCAAGGTAAGCCAGTTGACGAACGATGCGGGCTATATTACCGCTGCGCAAGTGCCAGCTGTAAGCGTACCAACTAAGGTAAGTGCTTTTACGAATGACGCAGGTTATATCACAGCTGCACAAGTCCCTGCGGTGAATGTTCCTACGAAGGTTTCTCAATTGACCAACGACAAGGGTTACATTACTGCGGCAGAGGTTCCTGCAGTTAGTGTTCCTACCAAAGTGAGCCAGTTGACCAACGATGCGGGATATATCACAGAGGCTAATGTTACTACTACATTGAATACCATCAATGTGAGTGAGTTGGTGAACGATGCTAACTATGTGACTTCCGCTGATGTTCCTACAAAGGTTTCTGATCTGACCAATGATAAAGGCTATATCACTGCGGCAGAGGTCCCTGCAGTTAGTGTTCCAACTAAGTTGAGCGCTTTCACGAATGATGCGGGGTATATTACAGCCGCACAAGTTCCAGCAGTTAGTGTTCCAACTAAAGTGAGCGCATTTACCAATGATGCAGGATACATCACTGAGGCTAATGTCACCACCACCTTGAATACCATCAATGTGAGTGAGTTGGTGAACGATGCAAACTATGCGACAACCGCAGATGTTCCTACAAAGGTTTCTCAATTGACCAACGACAAGGGTTACATTACTGCGGCGGAGGTTCCTGCTGTCAGTGTTCCAACCAAGGTGAGCGCCTTTACAAACGATGCGGGATACATTACAAAGGCTAATGTCACCACTACATTGAACACTATCAATGTCAGCGAGTTGGTGAATGATGCGAACTATGCGACTTCCGCTGACGTTCCAACTAAGGTTTCTGATTTGACCAATGATGCGGGTTATATCACCGCAGCTGATGTTCCAGCCGTTAGTGTTCCAACCAAGTTGAGCGCTTTTACTAACGACGCAGGATACATCACAGAGGCTAATGTTACGACCACATTGAATACCATCAATGTGAGTGAGTTGGTGAACGATGCAAACTATGTGACTTCCGCTGACGTTCCAACTAAGGTTTCTGATTTGACCAATGATGCAGGTTATATCACCGCAGCTGATGTCCCTGCTGCTACTGTTCCAACCAAAGTCTCTGCATTTACTAATGATGCTGGATACTTGACACAATTGAATTTGGACGATAAACTTAAAACTTTGAATGAGACGATAGAGGCATACGAGAAGGAGTTGGAGACATTCCGTTCTCAAATCGCTAATCCTACCGTTTATACATTGACTTTGAAATCATACCCTGTCATGGGTGGAACTCCGACGGGTGCGGGTTCATATATGAGTGGTACATACGTGACGATTGAGGCAGTTCCTGCTACAGGATACAAGTTTGTGAATTGGAGTGATGAGCAAGAGACTGCCAAGCGTGTTGTGAAGGTGGAGGGAGATATCTCTTTGACCGCCAATTTCGAGAAGGTTCCTCAGACCTATGTGATGAAGGTGGATGTCTCTCCTGCCGCAAGTGGAACTGTGACAGGTGCGGGTAGCTACGGAGAGGGCAAGAGCGCCTCTATCTCTGCGACAGCTGCTGAAGGATACGTGTTCCTTTACTGGGATGATGGCAACACCTCTGCCACTCGTTCTATCACTATGAATGCAGACAAGAATTACGTTGCGAAGTTCGCAAAGAAGAATGTGAAGTGTGTGGTTAATTTGTCCGCTTCTCCTGTGGCAGGCGGAAGTGTGGTGGGTGAAGGCAATTATCTTACTGGCGCTTCTTGTGCGGTGCAGGCAATACCTGCGGAAGGTTATCGATTTGTGAAGTGGAGCGATGGAAACACCAACCCTGAAAGACATATTACTTTGTCTGGAGATCTTACTTTGACGGCGTATTTTGAGATACCTAAGGTGGTGTTTACGGAGGATGGTGCCATTGCGGAGGAGTTCTCTGTGAGTGCGGATAAAAAGGTGAAGTTCTCGAAAGGAAATCTTCAGTACCAGGCATCAACTGACACTTGGCGTTTTGCGGAACATCAGTATGATATAATTGGCGCGAACAACAAAAATATTTCAGCTACCTATACGGGGTGGATTGATTTGTTTGGATGGGCAACCAGCGGATTCCATAATGAAACGCTAACAGAAAACACTTCATATCTTCCTTATAGTACTTCCACAGCCAGTTCTACTTATGGTCCTAGCGCTAATATAGTTGGCAACTATGCGTATTACGATTGGGGTGTATATAACGCTATCTCCAATGGTGCCAATATCAAAGGGTTGTGGCGCACTTTGACACGGTCGGAGTGGAGCTACCTTTATAGTGGAAGAACAAATGCTTCTAAATTAAGGGCGTTTGCGACAGTTGATGGTGTGTTAGGTTATGTCTTTTTCCCTGATAATTGGAAATCTTCTGCTCATACTATCGATAGGGTGGCTATTGATATTAAATATGATGGAACCAATACTTGGTCGTTGAAAGAGTGGAACATTATTGAGGCTTCTGGCGCTGTCTTCTTGCCTGCTGCGGGCCGCCGCAATGGTACAACGGTCTACGATGTCGGCTCGGACGGCTACTATTGGTCGAGTACGTGCTACGGCAGCAGCAACGCGTACTACTTCCGCTTCTACAGCAGCAATGTGAGCACCAGCGGCGACGTCAGCCGCTACCTCGGTCACAGTGTTCGCCTCGTCCAGGAGTAATTATAGCGACGAAGGAGCGTCATTAGATCATTGGGAGCCTGTCCCGCAGGGCTGGCTCCCTGGGTTTTAGAAATTTTTAAAATAACTAATCCGCCGAAGGCGGAAAAAATATGAAAATGGATTTTAATGATAGAAAATTTCAATTGCAGAGTCAGTTGCATGAGCAGTATGCGCAAAACTTCAACTCTCATGTTGGTGCTTTTGTTTCAATTTTGGGAGTGATTTTTGTTGTGTTTACTGCTTTAGGTTATGTCTATGCTCATTCGTCTATAAGGTCGTGGAATGTTGTTGTGGAAAATGGAGAATACACGCTGCATCATTATTTTCTATTGTCGGCAATGGTTTCTGGAATACTTTACTTCTTGTCTTATCTTTGTGTTATGTTTAGTTACATAGAAAGAAGAGATCAGAGAATAAATAAGTATATCCGTGATTTGTATCATGTAAATACGGGATATGAAAATCCAAATAATTTGAATGAGTCCGAATTCATGCCAGAGTTCTATAAGGCTTTTTTTAAGATGTTGTTGTTTTCGCAAGTGTTTGTGGTTCTGATGAACGTTTCTAAAATATTGTTGAATATTTTCCCTGTTGAAGATAAAGTTTGGACGTGGTGGGGGATACTTCCAATAGTGATTTTGAGTGTTTCTGTTTATTTGATTGCTCGTTCAGTGAAATCAAAAAAGAAATTCTACGATAGATTTAAAAATAAGAAAAATTAGTAGGTCCTATGCCAACCGTAAAGGAAATATTGAATAGTGAAAGATCGAAGGAACCAAAGAGTGTGCTTCTTTTTGAAGAGGCTCTTTCCTCTAATTTGCATTGTAATTCATGGTAGTAAGCTCATGCTAACCCAAACCCTCTTTATCCCCTGCACCCCCGAGTTGCAGAACGACATCAATGCTATCCTTGCCCAACCAGGCGTGGAGTATGTAGATATGAAAATCGTGCCCGCCAATGGAGAGACGCAGAATGAATACGCCTGCGCAGGCGTGTGGCTGGTGTTTCGTCAGATGGAGGGTGGAAGGACGCTGGTGTAGAGACGCGATTAATCGCGTCTCTACGGGTGAATCCATCACCCGATAAAACCACCAGCGCCATCACAACATCTGCTGTGGTGGGGGTGGTATTATTTGTGTGAAAATTTTCTATTTCTCCACTTCCTCAAGGGTAATGGATAGCAGTTCGGCAATCTGTTCATTGCTGAAGCCGGAAATTCGAAGATTGTTAATGAGTTTTTTCCGTTCTTTTAATTCTCCCTGTTGGATTCCTTGCTGGACCCCTTGTTGGATTCCCTGCTGAATCCCCTGCTGAATCCCCTTTTCCATGCCATCTTCCACACCTCTGCTATAACCATTGCTATACCCATACTGCTCCATGTCCACCTCGTCCTCGAGGGCTTTCATGCTGGCCTCGTACTGGGCATACTCCTCTTCGGAGAGATTGGCCACATTGGCTTTCTCCAATAGTCTGAGCAGACCTTCGTCCGCTCGCTCATATACTGATGGGTCGATTCTATCCATTGTTCCTAATTTCTTAAAAAAGTGCATCCAAATGTTCTTGGGCGTGATGTTTCCCTTGTCCAAATTGAAATTAGGCAAAGATAAGAAAAAATTGTGATTGCGGTCCCAAAACTCCTCCAGCTCGTCCCGATCGTACACGCTCGTTCGGGTGATGGGCTTGTTCAGCCATTTGTTGCGGCCACCCATGATGAAGATGCCGAACAGAGTAGGTCGAAGTTGACGCCTCTCTCGTCTTTTTGAGGTTGAGGTACCTCGATATTTTTGAATTGTACACTTGTTATCTTGTCGGTTTCGCCCTCCAAGATAGCGTTCAGGAAAGATTTCATCACAGTCTCGTCCTGCATGCAGAATTTGAATCCGTAATCGCTGCGTAAATCCATATATACTCCCATGGCTTAAAGTTGTTAAGTTAATAATCAGGCAGAAAAATCAAGATAGAATTTTTCTTTGTCGATGCAAATATAATGAAAATTATTGAATGTGTAAAATATACAATAAAATCAAAATCGACATCGATGGGTTTTGCGCCGTAGCGGCAATCCTTGTTGTTGCCCGCGGTGAAAAATGTGCCGTTGGTGTGGGGGCGTATGCAATACGCCCCCACGCGGGTGGTTCGCATAATTGATTAAACAACCACCGCCATCACAACATTTGCTGTGATGGCGGTAGTATTATTTGTGTGAAAATTTTCTATTTCTCCACTTCCTCAAGAGTAATGGATAGCAGTTCAGCGATTTGCTCATTGGTGAAACCGGATGAACGCAGGTTAGAAATGAGTTTTTTTCGTTCTTCTTCTCTTCCCTGCTGGATTCCCTTTACCATCCCTCGCTTATATCCATGCTCCTCCATGTCGATCTCATCCTCAAGGAGCTTCATGCTGGCGTCGTAGAGGTTCTGCTCCTCTTCCGAGAGTGCGGCGACCTTGGCCTTCTCGATCAAGCGGAGAAGCCCTTCGTCGGCTCTATCATATACAGATTCGTCTATCCTTTCCATATTACCCATCTCTTTAAACATGTGTAGCCAAATGTCTTTGGTCGTTATCTTTTCCTTGTCCAATTTGAACTTAGGCAAAGATATATAAAAATTATGATTACGGTCCCAAAACTCGGTAAGTTCGTCACGGTCATAGACGCTCGTCCGTGTCACTGCCTTAGTAAGGTACGCATCACGTTGCCCCATGATGAAGATGCCGAAGATACGAGGAATGTCATGCTCCATCTTTTCCCACTTGAAGCCTTTCGGTATTAGGTTCTTCATGAGTTGATAGATGTAGAACGTCGCGCGCGTCTTGAAATAGGTCTGCGAGGCGTTCTGCATCTCGATCAGGATCTTCTCGCCCTTCTCTGTCGTGCATAGGAGGTCGAACGTGACACCTCGCTGTCGTTCGTTCTCTCTTGGAACCTCGACGTTTTCAAATTTGACATTCGTTATTCTGTCAGTTTCGCCCTCCAGAATAGCATTCAGGAAAGATTTCATTACGATCTCGTCTTGCATACAATACTTGAAGCCGAAGTCGCAGCGTAAGTCGATATACTTAGCCATTGTTAAAAAAGAATTTAAAGATTAAACAAAATAGATAGAACTCTTGCAAAACAAGCGATTCTGGATGCAAAGATAGAAAAAATATTTTATGTGTATTTATTACATTAACAATTTCCACAATAATACCTTGATTTGTTGTTCCGTTGATTAAACGCCAGACCCTACCTGTCCCCTTCCTTTATTTCAACACAATTTTCATACTCATTGCGACAATTCTCCACTAAAAAATCGCCTTTCCATCCTATTTTTGCGATGTTGTCAATTATGCTTTGGAGAGCAATTTTGGGTAAAAACACATCTATATTGTAAGCATACCATGAAAAAACTAAGAGAGAAAGTATTGATCGCTTCTTTGTTCTTCTCTTTTGCCAGTATGGCTGGATCGCATGAATTCTATGTATCACCTACCGGAAATGATGCGAATGAGGGAACAGAGGAGGCGCCGTTCAAGACAATTGAGCAGGCTCAGAAGCAGGTAAGGACCTTGATTCCCGAGATGGATGGAGACATCACTGTATTTTTGAGAGGAGGAACCTATCAGTTGGCCAAAACCATTACACTCACGAATGCCGATGGAGGTAAGAATGGCCATTATGTACGTTACAAAGCCTATCCGGGTGAGACACCTCTTGTAACGGGTTGTATCCCTATCAAGGATTGGAAAATAGCCGATCCGGCGAATAATATCTGGGCAGCATCCGATGTGGATGGCCGTTTCCGCCAACTCTATGTGAATGGCAAAAAGGCGATCCGCGCGCGTCATCCTAACTTGGGTAGCGACGGAAGCCACAATTTCTTCCGCTTGGCGAAGGTGGATACCTTTGGCAAGCGTTTCGATGTCTATACCGAACAGGTAGGCAACTGGAAACAGTTGGAGAAGGTGGAGATGCACTTGATGATCGCTTGGGCAGAATCTATTTTCCGTTTGAAGAGTATTTCCAATAGAGGTAATATCAGTAAGATCGAGGTGCAAGATCCTGAGCATACGATGATTTGGCGAAGGAAGTATCCGATGCTGGGTACCGCCTTTATGAGTAATCCGCCAAGACAACAATGTTTCTATTTTGAGAACGCCTACGAATTCATCGACCAAGAGGGAGAGTGGTATTTGGATGAATCCACCAATGTTTTGTATTACAAGGCTCGTAAGGACGAGGATATGACCAAGAGCCTGGTGGTAGCACCTCGTTTGGAGAACCTCATCGTGATTCAGGGAGAGAGCACCTCCAATAAGGTAGGTTATATCTCTTTTGAGGGGATTACCTTCGCCCATACCAATTTCACCCTTCCTAGTGAAAAGGGCTTTATGAATCTTCAGGCAGGTATGTACCACTTGGATGTGTTGGATGAACATCCAGGCCAACCTTTAAGCAGCAATAAGTTCTTATTGAAGCGTCCCGCCTCTGGCTTCCGTGTAGAGAACGCCCACCATATCCGTGTGGAGAGCAATGTCTTCGCACAGATGGCCATGACCGGTCTGGACTTTGTCTCCGGTACGAATGATGATATGATCCAAGGGAACATCTTCACAGATTGTGGTGCGGCGGGTATTATGATCGGTAAGTTCTCCGCAAGCGACGCGACAGAGATCCACGAGGCCTACAATCCTTCTGACAAGAATGAGATCTGCACCCGCGATACCATCAAGAATAATTACATCCACCATGTCACGACAGAATCGCAAGGTTCGGTCGGTATCGGTGCGGGCTATCCTAGGGATATCGTCATCGAGAATAATGAGTTGGCCTATATGAATTATTCCGGCATCTCAGTGGGCTTTGGATGGACCAAGAGTCCTACCGCTATGAACAACAACCACATCAACCGCAACTACATCCACCATGTGTCGCAGCTGTTGGCGGACTGTGGACCTATCTACACGCTCTCTAATCAAGGCGAGAGCGGAGAGATTAAGTACAACTACATCACCGACATTTCAGCCTCGAAATGGGCGGATTATTGGGTTCTTCCCATCTATTTGGATGAAGGTTCGAGTGGCTTCGAGGTGGCATATAATGTCTATCAAAGAGCGCCCAGCGGCAATGCCGCCAACCAAGCGGGACAAAACTATTGCCATGATAATGACAAGTACAACCAAGATGTCGTGAACAAGGCTGGTATCCAAGCGCCCTATAAAGGGATTTTGACTAAAAGTGTAGTGATATTGCCCGATTTCTCCGAAATAGTGGCACAGGCTCCATTCTTGGGAGAACCGATGAATATTCCTGGCACCATCCAATTTGAAAATTATGATTTGGGCGGACAGAGTGTCTCTTTCAACGATAATGATTTTGTCAATGAGGGGAAATATTACCGAGAGGATGGTGTGGACGTGGTAGCGATCGGGGATTCGCTCCATCCGGAGGATTATGCGATCGGATACACTGCCAAGGGAGAGTGGTTGGAATATACGGTGAACATCGAGTCGAACGATCAATTCTTCTATAAGGCCAGCGTCGCTTCTGGTTTGGAACATTCCGGGTTCCGCCTCTTCTTGGATGGCAAGGCGATTTCTGACACCATTGAGATTCCGCAAGGCGAGAGTTGGGATGTTTATACCACCGTTGATGGCAGACTGATCGCCCCTATGACAGCCGGTGAACATGTCTTGCGGGTGGCGATCACTGGTTCTTATGCTAATTTGAACTGGATTAAATTCGCTAAAAGCGAGGAAGAGATGGCGACAGATGTTGAAAATCTTTCGGTAATGTATGGAGATTGGGAGCTTCCTGTCTATCATATAAGTGGCGTATTGGTTGCCTATATTCATGTTAGTGGATACTTCAACAGAATCTCCGTAGACGAAGCTATGAGGGCGATAGCGCTACGCCCTGGTCTCTATTTTATCCAAAGGCCAGATCATAGATTTATCAAACACATATTCAAATAGACTATTGTAAAAGACTTTTAATTACCATGAGAACATTACATCAATTCTTATTATCTATGGCAGCCGTTCCGTTGCTTTGCGCGACGAATGTGATGGCTGCGGATGAGTGGACAGGCAATCCCACTGTTTTTGGTGTGAACACTTTGAAACCACATGCCACCTCTATGCCTTACAGTTCGATTGAAGCTGCGAAAAAAGGTGACAGGAGATCTTCCGATTGTTACCAGACATTGACGGGTACCTGGAAGTTCTATCATGTGGAGAAACCCGCTCAACGTAACAATGATTTTTACAAGGAGAATTACGATGTCTCCAAGTGGGACAATATCGCCGTTCCTGGCTCTTGGCAGACGCAAGGGTATGACCGTCCGATCTATACCAATGTCACCTATCCTTGGGTAGGTACCGACTATGGTTTGAAGGCGCCATACGCTCCTACCAATTTCAACCCGGTAGGCCACTACAAGCGTACTTTCCAGATCTCGGACGATTGGGATGGTAAGCGTATCCGCCTCCATTTTGAGGGTGTGGAGTCGGCTTACTACGTTTGGATCAATGGTCAATATGTGGGTTATAGCGAGAACTCCTTTACCGACCATGAATTTGATGTGACCGACAAGGTGCGCAAGGGAGAGAATAATATTGCCGTGCAGGTATTCCGCTGGTGCGACGGAAGCTGGTTGGAGGATCAAGATTTCATCCGCCTTTCCGGCATCTTCCGTGACGTCTATTTGTACGCCTCCCCTAAAACCCATATCCAGGACTTTCAGATCAACGCCTCTTTGGCGGACAACTACAAGGATGGTGATTTTAGCGCCAATGTCTGGGTGGATAACTTCGATTCTAAGGCCTCTGAGCCACATACATTACAGTTACAGTTGATGAAGAAGGGTTCGACCAAAGTGGTGAAGGAGGTGACGGAGAAGGTAGCCTCTATCAGTGTGAATGGAGAGGCAAAGGTGAGCTTCAAGTTTGATGTCCCAGCGCCTGATTTATGGTCGGCTGAGGCGCCTAATCTATATACCGTGGTGATGGTACTCCGTGATGCGGATGGAAATATTACGGAGACAGAGAGCGCTCACGTGGGATTCCGCAAGGTGGAGTTGAAGAAGTACGCGCAGGGTATCACCTGTTATTGCATCAATGGTTCGCCGATCAAGTTTCGGGGTGTGGACCGTCATGAGATCGATCCCGACCATGGCCGCGTCTTATCTACAGAGCGTATTTACCAAGATATTGTCTTGATGAAGAAGTTCAATATCAATGCGGTACGTACCTCCCACTATCCGAACGATCCTCGTTTGTACGATATCTGCGATAGTTTGGGTATCTATGTGTTGGATGAGTGCAATGTCGAGACACACGGTGTGCGCGATGATATTCCGAAGAGCCGTGACGAGTGGCGCGCCGCTTGTGTGGAGCGTATGAACTCTATGGTGCAGCGTGATAAGAACCATCCATGCGTTGTGCTCTGGTCGTTGGGTAATGAGGCAGGCGGTGGAAATGTCTTCACCTCCATGTTGAACCAAGCTCACTCCGCCGATCCTACCCGCCCAGTTCATTATGAGGGAGATTGGAACAATGCGGATGTATGCAGCTGGATGTATTTTGGTCCGGGTGCCATTTATGGATACAACAACAATAACAAGCCTATCATGCTTTGCGAGTATGAGCATGCGATGGGTAACAGTGTGGGTGATTTGAAGGAGTATATGGATGCCTTCTATGCCAATCCACGCTCTTTCGGTGGTTTCATTTGGGACTTTATCGACCAAGGACTTCGCCGCGGCAACACCCAATACTTCAACTTCGGTGGCCTTTGGAAAGCAGGAGATCCTAACGATGATAACTTCTGTGCCAATGGTTTGGTCTTCCCAGACCGCACGCCGCAGCCTGAGTTGTATGAGGTGAAGCACCAATACAGCAGTATCCGTGTGAAGGCGAAGGATTTGTCCAAGGGTGTTGTCACCATCGAGAGCCGATTCAATTTTGTGAACGTAGGACAAATGGCCGATTGCATGTGGCAGTTGAAGGAGAATGGCAAGGTGATTCAAGAGGGAATGCTCCCTTCATTGGACATCTCGCCTCTAACATCCAGGGATGTGACCATTCCATTTACCCGCCCTAATCTAAAGGTGGGCGCAATTTACCATCTGGATTTGGATTTTCAGTTGAAAGAGACTACCAATTGGGCGACCGCCGGTCATAGCATCGCCCATGAGCAGTTCCGATTGTCTTTGGGGGCTGCACTTCCTGCGAAGGTGGATCTTTCAGAGCTAAGCGATTTGAAGGTGACGGATGGCAGCAGTGAGATTAAATTCAGTGGCGAACGTTTTGAATTGACCATCGACAAGAAGGCTGGTATCATCACTGATTATACCATAAACGGTACGACACAATTGATCAAGAATGGCCCTGTGCCTAATTTCTGGCGCGCCCCTATTGACAATGACAAGGGAAACCGTATGGAGTCGCGTTGTGCCGTTTGGCGTAATGCGGGTGCGAAGCGCAGTGTGGGAAATTGCTCGCTTACCAAGATTTCCGATAAGGAGAGCAAGGTTAGTTTCTCTATTGGATTGCCAGAGGCGGGCAGCTCATCCATGTCGATGAATTATACGGTTTATGCGAGTGGAGATGTCGTGGTGGAATACAATGTCTCGCCTGACGCCTCCAAATCAGAGTTACCGAATGTAGGTACTCTCTTCACCATTCCTGGCGGATTTGAGAAGGTGACCTATTTCGGCCGGGGCCCTCACGAGAACTATGTGGGCAGACGTACCAGCGCCTATGAGGGTATCTATACTACCTATGCCGATTCGATGACCATCCCTTATATGGAGATCGGCGAGACTGGACAACGTACCGATGTGAGATGGGCGACTCTGACCAACTCCGTGGGTGTCGGATTGATGGTGGTTGGTTCTCCTGTGATGGAATTCAGTGCGCAACACTATACTCCGGAGCAGTTGACCAATGTGAAGTTGCCATGGGATCTCAAGCGTGACAACGATATCACCCTTCGTGTGGATTACCAACAGATGGGCTTGGGCGGTATCGATAGTTGGGGTTCTAAGCCGTTGGATGACTATATGTTGTTCTCCAAGAACAAATATTCCCATAAATTCCGCATCACTCCATTATTTGGTAAGTTGGATGATCTCTGCGCATTGGCGAATATTGGTTTTAAGAATTTGCAGACCAGTGATCAGACGGAGAAGTATCCAACCTTGGACTATGTGGTTCCAACGCAGACTCCATTCAAGGATTTGACCGTTCCAGGTCGTATCCAAGCGGAGGATTATGACGAGGGTGGCATGGGCGTCTCTTTTTACGACAATGATATGGTGAATCAAGGAGGTTCCTACCGCGACGACGACGTGGATGTTGTCGCTACCGACAATGGATATGCCATCGGCTATACCGCAAAGGGAGAGTGGCTCAAATATACGCTCCAAGTGGAGAAGGATGGCACTTATCCTTTGACAGCCAACGTTGCCAGTGGATTGGAAGGAGCATCCTTCGATATCTTGATGGATGGCAAAGTGGTCTCCTCCGTCGTGATTCCTAAGGGCGAGGATTGGGATACCTATTCGGAGGTCATCATGGAACCGATCGCATTATCGGCGGGAAAGCATGTAATGACCATCTCCTTCACCGGAAGTTATGGCAATGTGGATTGGATCCAATTGGGCGATTCGCAAAGCACGGGCATGGGTGATGTGATGGGCGAGACATCGGAGAGCGGTCTCTATGAATTATATACCATCATAGGTGGTTACATAGGTGAGGTGCGAATCCCTTGCGCTTTGGACCAACTGGTGGTGGATAGCGTATTGAGGAAAAAGGGTATTAGAACCGGTGTTTATGTGTTGGTAGATCGTCAACGCAAAAAGGCCCACAAAGTGGAGTTTGCGGAATAAATATTGACGAATGGTAGGTAGAAAAATACGATCCTCTAAGGGGAATTGATTGTATTTTTATATTCATAAAGGGCGGAATATCAGTGTATTCCGTCCTTTATTGTGAATTTTGTAGCACCTCTATGCACATAAAAATTGGTGCGAAATTTATGACTGATGAATAGAAATTTATGAGCTTTTGAGTGTGGCTGCTCTACCTTTGCGTCAAATCAAATCAAAATACCATGAATAAACTTTTTAAATCAATCACAACTTTCATGTTGCTTTCCTCCGCGGTGAATGTTGCCTCCGCGGCTACTCTGAAGGTGGCGTTGGGCGATAGCATTCGTCCTGTGACGCACTGCGCATCCGGATCCCTTTATGGTATCACGGAGAATGAGCCAAGGGATATTCAAGGTCTGGTGGCTCCTTTGAAACCACACATGTTCTGCCAACCGCCAGAGGGACAAAGTTACAACCAACACCCTTATGGAGATGGTTACATCGTGGCGAAGCGAATCAAGGATATTCCGGGCGCATCGGTGCAAATCACCTTACCTGACCTTTTGCCTAACTGGCCTTACAAGTGGCCAGGCATCCAAAGTTGGTTGAGTTCCGTAGAGAAGCAAGTGAAGAGAAGATTCTCCGAAGGAATCGATAATATCCATAGTTACGTAATCTGGAATGAGCCAGACGGTACTTGGAACAATAACAATGGTGATATCAAATCGACTGTTTGGAAACCAACCTACGAGTTGCTTCGCCGATTGGATCCTAAGACTCCTATCGTGGGTCCATGTATCGCCTACTACAATGAGTCAAGAATGAGGGACTTCTTGAAGTATTGCAAGGATAACAACTGTTTGCCGGATATGATCTGCTGGCACCAATGGGGTAGCGGCGGATTGGCTGGCGCTGTGAACAGTGTCCGTAAGCTGCAAGCTGAGTTGGGAATTCCTGAGCGTCCATATTGCATCAATGAGTATTGTGCGGGTTCCGATGCGGAGAACCAAAAGTATGAGGGTTGTCCCGGATATTCCGTACCATTCATCGCGAAATTCGAGCGTTACGGTATTGAGAGCGCGACCATCTCTTGGTGGCACGTGCCACACCCAGGCCGTTTGGGTAGTTTGTTGACCGACGATGGCCAAAAGGGCGGCGGTTGGTGGCTATACAAGTGGTATGGCGATATGGAGGGATATATGTCTAAGGTGACTCCTCCAAACGATAACAGCGATGGTGTGGATGGTTTCGCGTGTGTGGATAGAGCCCACAACTGTGCAAGCATTGTTGTCGGTGGTAAGACATTGGGTACAACTGATGTGGTCATCTCAAAGATGCCAGACTTCCTTAGCGGAACAGTTAGGGTTAGGGTGGAGCGTGTGACTTGGAAGAGCATCAATACCCCTGTGAGCGGAACGGAATTGGTTTCTGAGTCTGATATGACGGTCAATGGCGGTACGCTTACCGTTCCAGTTAGAATCGAGAGCGAGTTGTATGGTTACCGTGTGTACATCACACCGCTCAACGTGCCTCAAAACCCTTACAACGACAAGATGGCTACGATTCCAGGTCGTGTGGAGGCGGAACTCTTCGATGTAGCCGGACAAGGTTTTTCTTTCTATGATAATGACGATGAGAACAAAGGTGACGCGAAGTTCCGTACCAACGAAGGGGTAGATATCGTGAAGGCTGGCGAAGGCATGGCAATCGGATACACCGAGAAGGGCGAATGGACCGAATATACCATTGATGTGACGGAAACCAACGAGTATGACATCACAGCCAATGTCTCCAATGGAGGCGAGGTGGAGGGGTTTAAGTTGTTCCTCGATGAGAAGGAGTTGACCACATCCTATACCATTCCCAAGACTTGCGACGATTGGAGCGTCTATGAGGAGGTCTCTGTAGCGAAGAGCCGCATCGAAAAGGGTCAACACATCTTGAAACTTCAGATTGCGGGAAGCTATGTCAATGTGGATTGGTTGGCTTTCACGGTTCACGATCCTACTGGTCTGGAGGATATCAATACCCTTGGCTGGGAAGATGTAGAGAACATGGCGGATGCCGAATTTTATGATATGGAGGGTATGCGCGTCAGCAGAGGAGCTTTGCAGTTGGGCAAGGCCTATATTGCGGTCACTCCGCAAAACAGAAAAGGTGTGAAGTTTGTGAAACATGAAAACAGATAATGTCCTAAGTTAATACGTGTTAGTTTGAATGCCCAGTTGCTGTGAAGTGACTGGGTATTTTTCTCTTAGTAATTTAGAAGCTGTTCAACAAAAAAGCAGAGTGTATGAATTAACTGAGCGATAAAACAACAGAATTGAATGATTTCGAAAATCCTCGATATATAATCACAGTCAAAGCGTTTATTGCAGACGATGGCAATTATATTTTGGGGTTTTAAGGTAATTGATTGCGTTTACAATGTTTCTGAGAGGGTGCTTGTCATTCGCTCTTGCACAGTAAATTTTTTTTTTTATGTTTGCCACTGATTATCGATTAGATTTGTTGCGTATCTCTCCATGATTGTGTGTTGTTTATGGTATGGAGCAGAATATCGTAGGTTTAATCAATTCAATAGGGAATAAAGCTGATGCCTATAGGCCAAGTTCCAATAGACACTTTGAGCGTATTAATGTTTAATTATATATAGATATGTTTAATAGTATAGCCAATCAATTAGCAAGTGTTCTTCCTGATGAGTGGGAGGATGTGGTGATGTATTCACAGTTCGATGAAAGCATGTATGAAATATTCTTTTATGTAAAGGTGGATGGCAAGTATATAAGTTGTTATGATCTAGATGATTATGGCATTTCACAAGATGAAATCATGGAATGCTTCGATGAAATATACCAGACTTTTTACCCTGATTATGACGAGAAAAAGTGGTTTTGCGCTACTATTCGTTTAATGAATGATGGTCAGTTGACATTGGATTATGACTATAATGACGATAACATCGACGAGTTTGATTACAGAGAAGCTTGGATGAAAAAATACCTTCCGATGGTATAGACTTTTGGAACTTCTCTATTGGGTAGATCTCAAGTATTATCATTTCCTACAAAAAGGATTCCACCACGGAATCCTTTTTTCTTTTCCTATTGGCAATGGCAAACCATGAATGCTTTAATCCCAGGGTACAATACAGCGGACGATGTGGCGGCCAGCGAGGCTTGGCTGAAGGAGTTGGGAATCTTTCGGATAGACCATCTCACCTATCGTACCGATGACCACATCAAGAAGGTCTAGTGAAGAGACGTTAGGCGGAAATCTTTGCGTATGCTTCGTTGATCTTGGCCATCATCGCCTCGCATTCCTCCTTACGGTTCGCGTTTTTCGGAAGGTCAGGATGGTGCTGTAGCGCCAATTGGATGTTTCCTACGGCAATGTACGGTTGCCAAATAATTACGTTAGAAATATTTGAAAATAAAAAAGAAATCGTACCTTTGTTTAAAATAGTGAATGTGAAACAAGTTATTTAGTAATAAGATTAATATTATGGGTGGTGATTGAGTGAAATATGGAGTGGTTAAAGAAGTATTGGTTAAACTTGCTTAATATTTCAGCAAGTTTGTGTTCTATTGCAAGTATTCTTCTTCTTTTGTTTGCTGATAAAGACAAAGCCTTATTAGCGTTGGTTTTTGTTGTTATTTTTCTAAGTGCTGTTTTAGTTGTCATCATAGTTGGAATCTTCAGATTTACAAAGAAGGAGAATGTTGAAGATTTTAAAATAGTAACTATATCTGCATCCTATGAAACATTCGACAAAAGTAAGGCAGAATATAATGTCTATAAGGTTATTCAATCGAAGGTGGCTTGCTTGACAACAGTCAAACAGCAATTTAAGTGGACAGGAACAAATCAGCCTGAATTGTCTTCAGATTTTCAGGATATAAAAAAAATAAATGTTCTGAATGATGAGGAAGCCTACGATAATGTAATTTTAGGCATTAGGAATCCTATTTTATATAATGGAACAACGACAATTCATTTAAAGGCTAAATTGGATGATTATGATGGCAAATCTAAACCTCTATTAAGTCAAAGGATTGAGTTCCCCGTTGATTTGGCAAGGTTAAGGGTTGTCTTAAGGGACAAATCGGATTCGTTTGACAAAGTTGCGTATTTAGAAAAACGGAAAATCAAGTGTTCCCCATTAACTTCTGATTATAAGATTGTTGAGTCTATATCTTTTGACAAGGCAAGTAAGAGTTACAGTTATAATTTGATTAATCCTGAAGTGGGTTATATATATCGAATTAGATGGGAAAAATAGTACGAAAGTAGTTTGCTTTTTTAGTTGCTTTAGGATATTTATATTGTTGTCCATTTTTAAACATTACCACTAATCTTCGCGTACGCCTCGTTGATCTTGGCCATCATCGCCTCGCATTCCTCTTTGCGGTTGGCGTTTTTCGGAAGGTCAGGATGGTGCTGTAGCGCCAATTGGTGATAAGCCCTCTTCACCTCGTCAGGAGAGGCGTTCTCGGATAAGCCCAACAAATTGTAGTAGGGCTTTAGGTAGTTGATGGAGTTACTGTAGCTCCTTCTCTCTTGGTGGTCGGTATGGTAGGAGTAGGAGTCGAACTCCGTGCGCAACGACTGAAAACGTTGGTTGAAATAGTTGATCCAATGTTCGTTGAAATTGGCTCCTTTCATGATTGTTTGCAACAACTTCCATTCATCATTTTTGATGCCGTCTTCTGTGGCTGCCAACTTAAAGAATAGGGTAACTATACTCTTCCATGTTCCGGTTTCTTGTTTTCTGATATATGCGAAAGCTTCTGCCATACTCTTATCCAAGGATGGATTGTCCAAGAAGGGAATGGCGTCGTCGCTATAGGTCTCTTTTAAAATATCTACTTGATTCGCTCGGGCGGAGGGGTTGAGTTGCGTGATTTGCCGTATGATCACGGAGAGATAGACGCCCTCCTTTTTGTAGTGTTTATATTTACGCACATATCTACGCAAACGGGTATCCCAGAAGTATGAGAAATAGTTTCTCTTTACCCTTTTTGCCGCAGCGTCAAAATATAATAACAATGGCGCAAGGATAATAACGATGATCGAGGCGATGAAGTTGAATATTCTATAGTATGTGATCTTTCTCATAGCTATTATTCATAAATAGTGGCTACAATTTTTCTTGCACCCCCTGCTGCGCGGAATTCGCAGAGATAAATGCCCTGCCAAGTACCCAAGTTGAGTCTGCCATTCGTGATGGGGATGTTGAGGCTCACACCAAAGAGAGAACTTTTGGCATGGGCGGGCATATCATCGGAGCCCTCCAATATGTGGTCGTAATAGGGTTGATCTTCCGGAACCAAATGGTTGAGGATCTTCTCCATATCGGTCCGGACATCGGGATCCGCATTCTCATTGATGGAGAGGGCGCATGAAGTGTGTTTGACAAACAGATTCAGCAATCCGGTTTGGGGAAGCGGATGGGGCAAATGCTCCATGATCTCTCTTGTGACAAGGTGAGATCCTCTACGCTTGGCGCTGAGTGAAAATTCGGTCTGTCGTATCATAATCTTCTGTTAATCAATTCTCTACTATTCGTCGCAAGATCCGCTTTGAGCGAATCGGCGCCATTTTTCGATGAGTTGCCGGAAATCGTCAGGCCACTCCGAGTCGAAATACATCTCCTCTTCCGTGGTGGGGTGGACAAAGCCCAAGGTCTTGGCGT
The DNA here is from genome assembly GCA_045639525.1 of Paludibacteraceae bacterium. GTDB lineage: Bacteria > Bacteroidota > Bacteroidia > Bacteroidales > Paludibacteraceae > UBA1181. The sequence continues at coordinate 164,718 of JAZUDI010000037.1, forward strand.
GGAGAGCTTGCCTTGGGCAAATCTCCAAGCAATTTTTCACGAATTGTTTGTATTTGGCGGTGGTGTTACCGCGTAGAATTTCCTTGCCGCCATAGCGTTCATCCGCAAAGAGGGTGTGTCCGATGTGTTTCATGTGGACACGGATTTGATGGGTACGGCCCGTCTCCAATTTGCACTCCACGAGGGTAGCGTAGCCGAAACGCTCCAAGACGCGGTAATGGGTCACCGCATGTTTGGCATTGGGATTTTCACCTTCTGGGAAGACGGTGAAGAGCATACGATCCTTCGGGTCGCGGCCCAGGTCACCTGTGATGGTTCCTTCATCCTCCACGATATTTCCCCATACCAAGGCATTATAGAGTCGCTTGGTCGTCTTGTTGAAAAATTGTTTGCCCAAGTGGGTCTTCGCATCCTCGTTCTTGGCGATGACCAGTAGGCCTGAGGTGTCTTTATCGATGCGGTGGACCAATCCCAGTCGGGGATCATCCACGTTGAAATCGGGGTTGTCTTTAAGGTACCAAGCCAATGCGTTGAGCAGGGTGCCTTGGAAGTTGCCGAAACCTGGATGCACCACCATTCCTGGCTGTTTGTTGACCAGAACGACATCCTTGTCCTCATAGACGACGTTGATAGGAATATCCTGTGGTATGATCTCAAAGTCCGACGGTGGGTAAGAGAGCATAACGGATATCACATCCAATGGCTTCACGCGGTAGTTGGATTTCACGGGATTACCGTTGACGAGAATACACTTCGCGTCGGCCGCATCCTGAATACGGTTGCGGGAGATACTGGACATGATGTTTACCAGGTATTTGTCGATACGGACCAAGGAATGGCCCTTCTCGACCGTAAATCGAAAATGTTCGTGGAATTGGCCGTCGCCACCTAATTCGGCGCCGCCTTCTCCCTCCTCGTTCTCTAAATCTTCAAGTGTCTCCTCTGCGATCATTTGAATAACTCCTCTTCTTCCGTCTTTGCCTCTGATGGATTCTCCTCATTGTAGTAGATCTCCTCCGGCGTCTCTAACAAGGAGAGATCTTTGGTCATATAGAGTTTGATGGCGCTACCCATGCTTACCTTAGCCTCCGTCATTGGTTCTTGCTTGTAAACGACATATTGCGCCTTCTCGTCCTCGTCGATAGGTTGTTCGTTGTAGATGACCGTTCCGATGTTTAGGAAGGAGGTGTGGGCCATGTTGGTGGCGCGTTCCAAGGTGAGTTTTCTGAAACTTGGCACCTCACACAACTCATTGTTCAATCCTCTTCCGACGAATAGCGTGACAGCGGATCCCTCTGGGATGCGCGCGCCCACTTCCAACGGCATGTTCTTCTGCTTCACATATTGCACCAAATCTTTGAACTCCGAAGTGACATAGACGATGCTATCCACCTTGATTCCGACCGAACGGAGCATGGATTCAGCTTGTCTGAGGGAGTATTCGCGGACATCTGGCACCGTCACTTTTCTGACAGTAGAGGAGTTGACGATAAGGTAAATGGTTCTTCCCGCCTTGATTTTTTCGCCCGCTTTAGGGGTTTGCTCGACGATGGAGCCCAATGTCTTCCCCTTCATATAGATGGAGTCCACCACCGATACCTTCAGTGACTGTTTGCTCAACAATAATGCGGCCTCATCCGTCGTCATGCCGGAAAGGTCGGGCACAGGGAATTCCTGTCCGTGGTTGGTATAGGAATCCAACCAAGAGAATACCGCCTTGTAGATGATGACAACAAGCAAAAGAGCCGCTACAATACTGATAGTGTACGGATTGATGAATATTTTCTTCGCATCTATTTTCATAAGACAGAATATCGTTTAAAATATAATTTCTACAAATGTACGATAATTTTTGGGACTTACTGCCCGTTACCAAAACTTATTCTGTCCTTCGTTGTACTCGAAGCCACCTTCCGCCAATTTGGCCACCAACTCCTCTTTGTTGATGTCCATGGAGTCGCAAAGTTCGTCCAACGAGCTGTACTCGTCCCTTAGTTTCATGTTGATGAAACTGAGAAGCATGCTGATATTTTCCGGCAATTGTTCCATTGTGTGGTGATGTTTGATTGTTCGTGGATAAAAAACAAAGGCGCACCTGAAAGATGCGCCCTATTTCTTCTTTGTTTCAAGAAAGATTATCGTCTTGTAGTGTACTCGTCAGAAACAGTCAATTTCTTTCTACCGTGTGCTCTACGAGATGCCAATACTCTGCGTCCGTTAGCAGTCTCCATTCTTGAACGGAAACCATGCTTGTTCTTTCTCTTTCTGATTGATGGTTGAAATGTTCTTTTCATTGCCGTGTATTTTTATTATTATTTTTATTTCTTTTATTTTCTACATCCAATTTCGGATTGCAAAGATAGTGGTTTTCTCTGATATATCAAATTGTTAATAACTTTTTTTGCGAAAAAACTCACTTTCCACGGAGGATGTCATTGATCTTATTGATAATCAAACTGTTGTCTATATTGTTGAGGCATGCGTAATCCCCTCTCCTACATGGCTCTTTGCCGTAAATGGAACAAGGACGGCAAGGGAGATCGAGCTGTACCGCATGGTCGGGATGCTGTCCGTAGCCGTAGAATCCGGCGAAGGGGTGGGTGGCGCCCCAGATAGAGACCACCGGTGTCCGCACCAAAGAGGCGAGGTGCATGTTGGCGGAGTCCATGGAGAGGAGCGCGTCGCAGTGGTTCAGGATCTGCAGCTCCTCCATGAGTGTGAATTTGCCGGCGAGGGATATGGTATGAGGATATTGGGCTACCCAACCGTCGAATACTTCGCTCTCCTTCTTACCTCCACCGAAGAGTAGTATCTGGGTATCCCCTTGGGCGGCGAAGTGGGCGATGACCGCCTCACTCTTCTCAAGAGGAAGGATTTTTCCCTTGTGCTGTGCGAATGGTGCTATGGCTATCCTCTTCGCATAACTCTTCGCGCCTATCTCCCTTTCGATTGGGGTAGGGAGGGCAGCTGACTTGTCGATCAGCCCGTCGAAATCAATTTGGAAAGGGTAACCAGCCTTCTCGAACACCTCCAAGTAGCGTTGGATGGAGCTTTTGAGCTGTTTTTTCTCTTTGTTGTCCGCCGATACGAGTCTCTTCTTCTCGCTGCGGCCTTTGTCGATGACATAAACTGGTTTGCCAGTGATGCGTACGATATTCCGCAATATCTTGCTGCGCAACACGTCGTGTAGGTCCACCATTTTTTCGAAACTGTATTCCCTCTTCAATCGCTTGAAAAGTTTCGCCATACCCAGTGGCCCTTTGTAGGTTTGCTTGGTATCGACAGGAACGAAGGTGACCCGTTCCATGCCTTCGAATAGGGTGGAGAGACGAGGTGCCGAAAGCATGATGACGCCCATATCGGGGTATGCTTGAAGAAAAGAGGCAACAACGGGGACCGTCATTGCCACATCTCCCATGGCGGAAAGCCTCATTACCAAAAGGTTCTTCTCCACCATCGCGCTATTATTTCTTTCCGTAAAGGATCGGGTTGAGGTTCGGATCGTTGTACATCTTCATCTGCTTGTACACCTTCATGTAGCGGTCTCCATTCTCTATATCCTTGATGAGTTGGTCGATCGCGGAGGAGAGATCCTCGCGTTGCTCCAAAAGAACGTCCAACTTCTTTTGGCAAGCGGCCTTGTGTTCAGCTGAGACATCGGTTCTCTCCACCTCGTTGCGCATGTGGTAAATCTTGAGCGCGAGGATGGAAAGGCGGTCGATCGCCCATGCGGGGCTCTCGGTATTGATGACAGCGGATGGTTTAACCTTCACGCTGGCATATTTCTCCAGAAAATAGCTATCGATTCTCTCCACCAAGTCGGTTCTGTCTTGGTTGGATTTGTCGATTCTACGTTTGATGGCCAAAGCCTCAACGGGGTCGATTTCCGGGTTCCTGATGATATCCTCGAGGTGCCATTGTACGGTGTCGATCCAGTTTTTGAGATAAAGGACGCTCTCGATGGTTTGTGCCTTGAATGGGTTGACCATGGCTGCGTCCACATCATCTGTTTTGTGGTAATCGACAATGACTCCGTCGAATAACTTGTTTGCGTCTTGACTGAAACTCATATTGTTATGGTATTACAATATTTTTGCTACATATTTTGGGCAAAGATAGGAAAAAAATGGAAAAGTGTAAAGCGATGTCGCCTAATCATCGTATAGAATGAAAAGAGGGATACCCGTATGGATACCCCTCTCATGAATCTTATGGAACAATATTATTGCTCGGTTGGATAACCAGCCTTTACCCAAGCATCGTAACCACCCTCCAAAAGAGTGACTTTGTCAGATCCATACTTGCAAGCCAATTGGCCAGGAACAGCGTTTCCGTTGATACCCCAACCCTTGTCAGCGCCGTAAACGTAGATCTCTGAATTGAGGTCAGCCTCTTCCATAACCATCTTCACGTAAGGGCAGTTGCCTTGTACACCGTCAAGATCCTTTGTGGTAACGGGGATGTTGATGGCACCAATAATATGACCTTTGGCGAACTCATCGGCTGTACGGTAATCTACGATGATGTAATGTGTACTTCTCTCCATAGCCGACTTGAAATTGCTAGCCGAAGCCTTCACGTGGTCGCAAAGATCGCTTTTGCCGTCGCCTCCGCATGAATCGCAACTTGTCATGCTAACCGCCATTGCGGCAGCAAAAATAAATTTGAATCCTAAATTTCTCATGGGTTAAACTCCTATTATATGAATATTAATAATTAACAATCATTTTAATTAGGGGATCGCAGAACACTTTCTGTAACATTCACAAAGCAATCTATAACACATCTCCCCTATTTAGCACATATATGTTTTCTGCAAATATAGGGAAATTTATTGATTATCATTTGTTTCGCGTATCTTTTTTATTTGCGTGTCACATTAACCTTTTGGGTTTCCGGCAGTGTAGCGTTGCGGATTTCCACCTGTTCCACGACGTTTTGCGCCAAATCAGCGAAGCATTTTCCTGTAATGGAATCGGGATCGCATGCCACCGGTTTTCCGCTATCTCCGCCGTCGCAAATACTTTGGACAATTGGAATTTGACCGAGCAACTTCACGCCCATGCTTTCCGCCAAATGTTTACATCCCTCTTTGCCGAAGATGTAATATTTGTTGTTGGGAAGTTCGGCGGGGGTGAACCATGCCATGTTCTCCACCAGTCCCAAGATAGGCACATTGACCTTTTCTCCGGTAAACATGCTGATTCCCTTGCGGGCATCCGCCAAAGCCACCTCTTGCGGGGTGCTGACCACGATGGCGCCTGTGATGGCAAGGGTTTGGACCAGGGTCAAATGGATGTCGCTGGTGCCGGGTGGCAGGTCGAGGATGAAGTAGTCCAACTCGCCCCAATTTGCATCGGAGATCAGTTGTTTGAGGGCGTTACTTGCCATACCGCCTCGCCAGAGCACCGCATTTTCAGGGTCCACGAAGAAGCCGATGGAGAGCATCTTCACACCATATTTCTCTTCGGGACGAATCAACTCCCTGTCACCGACTGGTTCCAGATAGGGTCTTGCATCCTCCAATCCGAACATTTTAGGAACAGAGGGGCCGAAGATATCCGCATCCAGTAATCCCACCTTGTAGCCTGCGTTTGCCAACGCCACGGCAAGGTTGGAGGAGACGGTTGATTTGCCGACACCACCCTTACCGGATGATACGGCGATGATATTCTTCACTTGTGGCAACAACTTATCAGGTTGAGTGGGGGTCTGCGTCTTGTAGTTGACGCTAATGTTGCCCACGATCTCCGCCTCGGCGCTCACATAGGTGAGGATAGCCTGCTCGGCGGCCTTCACCAAGGATTTGGCGAACGGATCGCCCTGCTTTTCCAAAAGGAGAGAGAAGGAGATCTTATTGCCTTCGATTCGTATGTTGTCGTCCACCATCTCCGCGGAGACGATATCTTGTCCAGTTCCTGGATAGCGCACATGTTTCAGCGCATCCAATATCAGTTGAGGATAAAATGCCATAATTATTTATTCAACTCATTTTCAATAATATCCGTCATCACATCCTTGATGTCCAAACCTGCGGCGCGCACCTGTTGCGGAATGAAACTGGTGGCGGTCATACCTGGTGTGGTGTTCACCTCCAAGAGATTGATCAAATCGCCCTCTGTGATGATGTAATCCACGCGGATGATACCCTTCGCTCCGATGAGGTCATAAATCATGCCGGTGAGACGTTGCACACGGTCTGTCACCAATTTAGACAATCTGGCAGGGGTGATCTCCTCCACAGCGCCGTTGTATTTGGCGTCGGTGTCGAAGAACTCGTTCTTGCTGACCACCTCTGTGATAGGGAAGACAACCGCCTTGTTCTTTGTCTTATAGGCGCCACAGGTAATCTCCGTTCCCTTCATGAAGGATTCGATGATCACTTGGTCGCTCTCCACCAAGGCCGCCTCCACCGCTTTCACGATCCCATCGGCGCTCTTCACCTTAGAGGTACCGTAACTACTGCCACCGCCATTAGGTTTCACGAAGATAGGCATGCCCAACTCCTCCTCGATGGCTTGCGGATTGATCTTATCGCCTTTGTTGATGAGCACAGACTTGGCGATTGGAATTTGGAATTGGTGAAGGTATTTATTGCAGAAATACTTGTTGAAGGTAAGGGCAGCCGCCAGAACGCCGCAACAAGAATAGGGGATGCGAAGAAGGTCGAAATAACCTTGGAGTTTACCATCCTCGCCCGGTACGCCGTGAATGGTGATATAGGCGAAATCGAAGTTCACATGATCTCCCTTTTTATTGATGAAAGAGAAGTCGTTCTTGTCGATAGGGAACTTCTCCCCCTCGCATTCCACTTCCCACTTGGTTCCAACGATGGTCACGATGTAAAGGTCGTATCTCTCCTTGTCGATGAAGGAGTAAAGACCTGCTGCGCTTCTGAGGGAGACCTCCAATTCGGATTGGTCGCCACCTGCTACGATTGCAATTTTCTTTTTCATGAATCTATTTCACTATATTTTTTACAAAAGTAATCTTTATGGAGAAAAAAGGAAACGGAATAGGTCAGTTTTCTGCCTATTCCGTCTCTCTATATTACGATTGAATTTATTTCGCGTAGTTATCCACATGGACGAAATCACCGTTATCAATGTCGTGATAGATGCTGATGTCGTCGTGTTCAAGGAAGAATTCGAATTGGGCATCGTCGATAACGTTGCTAACCAGTCCTATCACATTCTTGAAATCCGCATTGCGTTTGAGCAGTTCCAAAGTTTCTGACTTTGTGAGGTATAGGCATAGTCTACCGTCCTCTTTCTTGATCAAATAGTAGGGAGCGTACTGATCGCACATCAGGTATTCGTTGGAGATATCAATACGGGTCGGATCTTGTTTGATGGTGTAGCCGCCCGACTTTTTCACATAGTTGTAGCCCCTCTCGTGTGTTTCGATGTAGTAGATAGAGTCCTCTGTGATATAAATATGAGAAGGAAGGAACCATTTCTCCAAATTGGCCTGCATCTTCTTTTGCATGGTTTCCACGCCGGGAACCGCTCCATGATTGATATAGCAATTCACTTCATTAGCGCCCCAACCGCCGATAATATCTTCCTTCTTGATCTCCTCTTCCGAGATGCCAGGAAGCTCCTCTTCATTCTTCTTGCAACAGGTGAGAAGCGGAAAGAGGAGGGTAAATATAAGTAATCTAGTTTTCATGTCTTCAGATGTTTTAATAAAAATAGGAGGGGATTATTCCTCTCCTCCAAATTCCATAAGATATGCTTTGATAAAGGCGTCGAGGTCTCCGTCCATCACCGCCTGCACATTGGAGGTCTGGTAATCGGTACGGTGGTCTTTCACCCTTCGGTCGTCAAACACGTAACTTCTGATCTGGGAACCCCATTCGATCTTCTTCTTGCCGGCCTCGATCTTAGCGGTCTCCGCGCGGCGCTTCTCCAACTCGATTTCGTAGAGTTGTGAGCGCAAAAGTCGTAAAGCATTCTCCTTATTTTTCGGTTGGTCACGAGTCTCCGTATTCTCAATCACGATCTCATCGTCCTGGTCGGTCAAGACATTGTGGAACTTATAGTGCAGACGCACGCCTGATTCCACCTTGTTGACGTTCTGTCCACCCGCACCGCTGGAACGGAAGGTGTCCCAGGAGATTCCCGCAGGGTTGACATAAATTTCGATAGAGTCATCCACCAATGGCACGACAAAGACGGATGTGAAGGAGGTCATACGCTTACCTTGCGCGTTGAATGGCGACACGCGTACCAAACGGTGGACACCGTTTTCGCTCTTCAAATAACCATAGGCGAAGTCACCCTCCACTTTGATGGTGACCGATTTGATACCCGCCTCATCTCCGTCGAGTAGGTTGGCGATCTCCGTTTTATAACCCTTGGATTCGCACCATCGCAGGTACATACGCATCAGCATATCTCCCCAATCTTGTGCCTCCGTACCGCCGGCGCCCGCCACGATTTTCAAGACAGCGCCCATTTTATCCTCCTCTTTGCGGAGCATATTTTGGAGTTCCAATTTTTCGGTAAGGTCGATGGCGCGTGCGTAGGCGTCGTCCACCTCCGCTTCGGTCACAGCCTCCTCTTTGTAAAAGTCGAAGGATAGTTGAAGTTCTTCGGCAGCCGCCTTCACCTCATTGTAGCCATCCACCCACTTTTTGATGTCCTTGATTTTTTTCATCTGCGCCTCAGCTGCCTTTTGGTCGTCCCAAAAGCCTGGCGCCTGTGTTCTCAGTTCCTCTTCCTCGATTTGAACTAACTTCGCATCGATGTCAAAGATACCTCCTCAACGCGTCCTCGCGTTCCAACACATTCTTGAGTTGGTCTATCGTTATCATTGGTAATTATGAATTTTGAATTATGAATTTTGAGAGTCGTTATTTCAAGCCGATGAGAGGAGTGCTCTTGTCTCCCGCCATATAGGTCGGCAATTTTCCGTCCCACTTCTCGATCGCGTATTGACGAACGAGCAATTCGTTGAGGGATTGAGCCACCACGCGGTTGTAGTAAGCCTCACCGTCACCCTTGATCTTCAAGGCGTTGGCCTCTCCTTGCGCTTTTGCGATCTCGATCTTCGCGTTGGCCTCCGCCTCTTTCACCTTGTTCTCCGCCTTCAATGCGTTTTGAACCGCCTCGTTCTTGGCGTTGATGGCTTGAGCCAATGAGTTAGGAGGGGTGATTTGGGAGGTGAACTCCTCTACGACAAAGCCCTCGTTGGATAGTGATTGCTCCAATCTCTTGCGTACCTCGTTTTCGAAACCTCCACGGTTGGCCATCAAGGAGTCGGAGGTGTATTGGTTGGCGCATGTACGGTATGCCTCGTAGATACAGGTGCGGATGTAACCATCCTCGATGTCACGGAGTGACTTTCTGTACTTGACGAATACCTTCTCGGCCATATCTGGGTTGAGGCGATAGGCGATGGTTGGGTCCATGGTGAAGGTACTTGCGTCCTTCGCGTTCACCGAGAATGGCTCGTAGGTCTTACGTTGAACGTAGATGGGGTACTCGAATACATTTTGGGTGATAGGGTTGTACCATACCCAACCTTTGCAGGTTCCGATGACGCCACCTCTTTTGTCATCATCGCTTGACCATTTGTAGAACTTCAAACCCACAGAACCGGAGTCGATGGTAGTACAACTGTTGGCTAAAACGAAAAGGAGAAGGATTCCGATCGCGACTGGAATTGTCAGTGTCTTCAAAAATCCTGGGATCCCGCTGTTGTTTAAATCATCAGTCGAGATGTTGAATGAGTTTCTGTTACTTGCCATGTGTTTATTACTTGCCATAATTTGAAATTATATATACATATTCTCTATTGCTTGCTCATAGTGTTGGTTGATCACCTTTCTCTTGAGTTTCAAGGTGAGGGTCAACTCGCCGTTGTCTGGCGTGAAAGGTTGTGCCAAAAGGGTGAATTTCTTCACCTGCTCATAGGCGGCCAACTCTTTTTGGGCTTGCTGGATTCTCGCCTCGACGAACTCGATGATCTTAGGGTTTTGGATCAATTCCTCGCGTGAGCTGAACTTGATCTTCGAAGCCTCGGCGTAAGCCTCCAATGCGGGGAAAGCAGGCACGATGAGTGCGGAAACATATTTGCGTTGGTCGCCGATGATGGCGGCTTGCTCAATGTACTTGTCCACGCAGAGGCAGTTCTCCACCTGTTGAGGCGCCACATATTTTCCATTGGATGTCTTATACAACTCCTTGATACGCTCGCGGATCACCAGTCGTCCCTTCTCCGTCAGGTAACCTGCGTCACCGGTTCTGAACCATCCGTCAACGAAACTCTCAGCGTTCGCTTGCGGTTTGTTGTAATAACCTTCGGTGATGGTTTTTCCTCTCAATAGGATCTCGTCGTTCTCGCCGATTTTCACCTCCACCTCCGGCATCACGTCACCAGCCGACTCCACTTCGTAGTCGCGGTTGTAAGGGTTGTAGCAGGATACGGTGGCGCAAGACTCGGTCAGGCCGTAGCCGACGCAGATATTGATGCCGACGCTGTGCAGGAAGATGTTCACATCGTTGGAAAGAGCCGCTCCGGCGGTAGGGAAGAACTTTCCGTTGTCCAATCCGATCACCTTTTTCAACACCTTAAAGAGGGTGTTGCTGTAGATCCAGTATTGGAAGGCCAAAAGGGTTGGCACCTTCTTGTCGTAGCGTCTGTATTCGAGGTTGCGCTCCCTTCCGATGCGGATGGCGCGGCGCATCAACTTCTGCATGAATGGAGAGAATGATTCGATCTTGTCGTTCACGCCGATGTAAACCTTCTCCCAGAAGCGGGGAACGGCGCACATCATGGTAGGTCTTACCTCCTTGATGATGGTTTGGATCTCCTTCGGATTCTTGTTCATGTAAACCGTCATATTATTGTGCATGCAAAGGTAAGTCCATGCGCGTTCGAATATGTGGCTCAATGGCAAGAAGCAGACGGATGTGTCCTTATCCGTGATGTTCGTTAACCTTAGATCGTGGATCCTTATGGCTTGTTGGTAGTTATACTGCTTGATAATCACACCCTTCGGCTCTCCGGTGGTACCAGAGGTGTAGATGAGGGTGGAGATATCGTCCATGGAGAGGTTTTGTTGACGCTCCGCCAAAATTTCGGAAGCCTTGGCCGACTCTTGGCCATGTTTCATGAAATCCTCTAAGGAGATAGCCGCGTCCACACCCTTTAATTGGATGGATGGATCGATCGCAACGATCTTTTTGAGGAATTGGGATTGTTGGAGCACCTCTACGGAGCAGTCGTATTGGTATTGCTCACCTGCGAAAATGAGGGAGATCTCGGCGTCGTTGATGATGTAGTCGATCTGAGCTGCGGATGAGGTGGCGTACATCGGTACGGAGGTACATTTTACCGCCAAGATCGCCAAGTCGATGGCTACGATCTCCACCATGTTTTGTGAGAAGATGGCGATGCGGTCATTCTCTTTGACGCCCATCTCGATCAACGATTTCGCGATGATTTCCACTTGTTGCGATAATTCCCCCCAAGTGATTGATTTCCAATTTCCGTTCTGGTCGTTTCTTTTCTTCAAAACGGTCCTGTTCGCATATTTTTTCGCCTTTTCGAAGGCGAGTTTTCCTAAATGGATTTGCTCTTCCATCATTTATTCGTTTTAGTGATAAGAGGCTAACCCTCTTCCGTATTTTGTCCTTTCTTATTTTTCAACTCCTTTTGGAATTCAGGCTCTTCGGTCAACTTGTAGTAAGCGATCCGGGAAGCCATCTGTTGCGACTCCTTTTTGGAGTAGCCTGTGCCGTAGCCGCCATGTTTATGGTTGATGGTAACCTCGGTCTTGAAGATGATGTTGTGGTTGTCGTCCTTTGTCTCCTCCACCACTTTATAGTCGATACGTAGATGTCTCTTCTGACACCATTCGATGAGTTTGGATTTGTAGTCGTGGTCGCTATTCAATTCCAGGGACATATCCAAATAATCCTTTAGGATGTAGTGTTCCCAATAGTAGTAACTGAATTCAAATCCTTTGTCCAAATAGATGGCACCCATCAGCGCCTCCAATGCGTTTCCGTTCACATTGAAGTTATGGGTTTTGTTCAAGGCGGAGGATTTCACCAATTTCTGTAGGTTCATCTTTTCCGCCACCCTGTTTAGGGTGCCTCGTTGCACGAGTTTGACGCGCATATTGGTCAGCTCCCCCTCGTTGGCCTCTTTGTACCGTTTGTAGAGGATATCGGAAACGATGGTCTCGATTACGGCGTCACCGAGGTATTCCAGTCTTTCGTTGGATTTGGATTCCCGCTCTTTCTTGGATAGAATGGATTTGTGGGAGAGCGCGACAGTGTAATATTCTAATGTGTGGGGTGTGAAGCCTAACTGTTTTTGGATGACTATATAGTCCTCCTTCGGTTTAACCCATAGAAGTCTAAACCGATTCAGCGCTTCATTTATGAGGAATTTAACCTTCAAATTTCTTGAATATGATGGTTGCGTTATGACCACCAAATCCGAACGTGTTGGACATTGCGGCTCTTACCTCCCTCTTCTTTGCTTGGTTGAAAGTGAAGTCCAGGTTATAGTCGATGTCAGGATCCTTATCCTCCTCGTCGTGGTTGATGGTCGGAGGTATGATGCCCTCCTTGATAGCTAAGATGCTGGCGATTGCCTCGATGGCGCCAGTACCGCCCAAGAGGTGGCCGGTCATAGATTTGGTGGAGCTTAAACTCATCTTGTAGGCGTGGTCGCCGAATACTTTCAAGATGGCCTTTACCTCGGAGATGTCACCCACTGGAGTGGATGTTCCGTGCATGTTGATGTAGTCGATATCCTCTGGTTTCATTCCCGCGTCTTCCAACGCTCTTTCCATTACCAAGATGGCACCCTCACCGTCTGGGTGGGTGGCTGTCATGTGGTACGCGTCGGCGGATGCGCCGATACCAACTACCTCCGCATATATCTTTGCGCCGCGTTTGATGGCGTGCTCGTACTCTTCGAAGATGAGGCTTCCAGCACCTTCACCCATTACGAATCCATCTCTGGATTTGCTGAACGGACGGGATGCGTGTTGTGGATCATCGTTTCTTGTGGAGAGTGCGTGCATGGCGTTGAATCCTCCGATACCGCTTCGGGTAACGGCTGTCTCCACACCTCCTGTGATCATCACATCCGCTCTGCCTAGTCGAATTTGGTCGAATGCGACGCTCAATGCATGTGTCGATGACGCACAAGCGGATACAGTACCGAAATTCGGACCGCGGAACTTGTACATCATCGAAATATGTCCGGCCGCCATGTCGGCGATCATTCTCGTGATGTAAAACGGATTAAATTTTCCACAGGATTGGAATTCTTCAAAGCCCAACTCCAAAGAGGTGATGCCTCCGATACCGGAGGAGAAAATCACGCCACCTCTGTTGGTGTCTAATTTCTCTAAATCAAAATTGGCGTCGTCCATGCTCTGTTTCGCCGCTACCATGGCGAGTTGGACGTGTCTGTCGTACTTTCTTGCCTCCTTCTTCTCGAAGTGATCCAATGGATCAAAGTTCTTCACCTCGCAGGCGAATTGGGTACGGAAATTAGTAGCGTCAAAGAGCGTAATGGGAGCGGCACCGCTCACGCCATTAAGTAAAGCGTTCCAGTAAGATGGAACATCATTTCCAACTGGTGTAATCGCACCAACTCCCGTTATTACAACTCTTCTAAAATTCATAGCAGAATTTTTACTATGATTTATTTCAATTGACCTTCGATCAACTCGATTGCCTCGCCTACTGTAGTAATCTTCTCAGTTTGATCGTCTGAAATGGTGATTCCGAACTCCTTCTCGAACTCCATGATCAACTCAACAGTATCCAATGAATCAGCACCCAAATCGTTGGTGAAGCTTGCCTCGTTGGTTACCTCGTTCTCATCTACACCCAATTTCTCTACGATAATAGATTTTACTTTTTGTGCTACTTCTGACATAATCTTAATTTTTTAGTTAATAATTTATGTGTTAAATTTGCGGTGCAAAGAAACACAATATTTGCGACATAGCGTGTGGATATTTCGATAAAAAACGCGAAAAATTGCACAAATTGCCCCAAATGTGTATCTTTTTTTATGTTTTTAAACCAAATAACAACTTGTATGAAGAAGAACGTCGCCATTTTCGCATCCGGTTCGGGTTCGAATGCCGAAAATATCATCACTTACTTTTCAGGAAATAAGAACGTCTCTTTCCCTTTTATATTATGTAACAAGGAGGATGCCTATGTAAAGGTGCGCGCCGAGCGTTTGGGTATTCCTTTCAGATATTTCACCAAGGAGGAGTGGAAAGACGGAACAGTCATGGGATGGTTGAAAGAGGCCAATATCGACTTCATTGTCTTGGCGGGTTTCTTGTTGAAGGTGCCTAACGAGATGATCGAGTCTTTCCCGAATAAGATCGTGAACATTCACCCTGCCTTGTTGCCAAAGTATGGAGGTAAGGGAATGTATGGCATGCATGTCCACGAGGTGGTTGTTGAGGCTGGAGAGAAGGAGAGTGGCATCACGATCCACTATGTGAATGAGAATTTGGATGCGGGTCAGATTATCTTCCAGGCGAAGGTGAAGGTCGCTCCGACCGATACCCCTGACGATGTGGCGCACAATGTCCACGAATTGGAGTACCAATATTTCCCTCAGGTGATCGCGCAGGTGATTGGGGAGTAAGAATTATTCAATAAAAAAAGAAGGAGGGTGTATCAAAATTGATATGCCCTCTTTTCGTATAAAAGCCACCGAAAAGAGTGAAAAAAAAGCCCCAACTTTCACAAGCTGAGGCTTTGTAGTCTCATAAAGATTTTGTATCTTTATGAAAATCAAACAATTAAT
>JAZUDI010000038.1:0-34369 GCA_045639525.1 Paludibacteraceae bacterium
GGTTGCCGTAGACGTCGCTCTGGTTCTTGTACCAGTGGAGCTTGGCGTCGTCAGAAGCTGTGGCCAACGCCTCCAGGCTCTGGGTCTCGCCCTCTTTCACCACGTAGTCCTCGTCCTTCGTCGCCGGAGCGTCCGGGATCGCCTTCACCTTGACGGTGAACTCGCCCTCCTCGCTCACGCAGCCCGTCTTCTCGTCGGTGACCGGGATCTTGAAGGTGTGCTCGCCGGCAGGGATGACCTCCAGCTCGCCCGCGAGGTCTGCCACATCGACCGCCTTGCCGTTAGGGTCCGCGATCTCCGCGGTGAGTCCCTTCAGCAGCTTCTTCAGGTCGTTGTTCAGATAATCCTTCACGTCGTCGTCAACGATGCCCTTGCAGAAGGCTGGGATCTCGATCTCGGGTACCTCTGGCTCCGGGTTCGCGATCACGGTGATCGTGTCGGTGATGTCGCACGCGGTCGGGTCCGTGTCGAAGTTGTCGTGGATCGAGATGATGTACTTCGTGCCCTCTGGGCTGGCGTCAGCCCACTTCACCTCCATCGTCGGCGCGTTTGGTGAATCCTTGCTAGTTATAGCGGATGTCTCTCCCGCACCGGAAACTTTCTCCTTATGCCAACTTACCGTATAATCGTAGTAATCA
Source organism: Paludibacteraceae bacterium (assembly GCA_045639525.1). Lineage (GTDB taxonomy): Bacteria > Bacteroidota > Bacteroidia > Bacteroidales > Paludibacteraceae > UBA1181. The sequence goes on from JAZUDI010000038.1 coordinate 639, forward strand.
TCACCATTTTTATCAATACCATGGACCTTGTTGGTCATACTCAAAGTGGTGAAATCATCCTCCTTACAAAGTTCAACCGTTTTGGTCTTCTTGTCAAATTTACCACCCTCGGCTGCAAATACGACATCGTCCGGTTTAGTACATGCGGCACAATTCAAACTTGCCGTCACGAACATATTAGAAACGGAAATGTTCCTACAAGGAGATTGCGCATTCACCTTCAACTCCTTAGGATCTTTCAAAGTTGCTTCCCTTCCCACAACTACACGGAATGTCACCTCCTTCTCGTCACCATCACTGATTCCCGAGAATGCTTTGTGTGTAGCAGGTTCTTCAATATTAAAATTAGGAGAATCAAATATAGTTTGACCGTTCAAATCCATAGTTACCCACGTCACATCCTCCGGATCCATGGTTTTAGGATCGTCATATGTGTATTGGAACATATATTTTGGATCTCCACCATAGAACTCCGTCAATGTGCTAAACGGCTCGGCCTTCAATGTCAAAACATCTCCGGTACACAAGTCCAACAAGCTTTTATCGCTGTTCAACTCCCAATCAAATGGGATTGAAGGTGGCGCACATACCTGAAGGAAAATATTGTCCAAAGCCATATCTCCTTTATCATCCGGATAATTAGCGTCCTTACTTTCGATTCGCAACACCAAATCAGACTCCTCCGTTACAGTAAACTCCAAATAGTTATTAATCCAACTGGTGCTGGTGGTCAAAGTACGCTCCCATCTCTTCTTCTCTATCTCTGTTCCATCCTTGTGCTTTTCGATAACAACGATATCAATATGGGCATTCTCCGCAGCCTTGTTGTTGGCAGAAGCGATATCAGTATTAAAGTACAAAGTTCTTCCCACACATAGATCTGGAATCACTTTCTCAAAGATCACCTTATCGAAGTTTTTGTCCTTCAAGTCCATTACCATGAATCCTCCTGTTCCAGGCGCTTTCTTATCTTCAATAGATCTTGTGTATGGATCTATTGTCGAAATGGCATATCCTCCTGTTCCTGTACATGGATTGTTATTGTACTTAATACCGCCGAAACCACCTAACTGGTCTTCTATAGCTGGGACACCACCCGCTCCGCAATCCATCATATCTTTGGTCGGAACCGATACGGATTGGCCCACACTATTCAAGTAGGTATAAGTGGATCCGGAGAAGGATCCAAAGTCATTGTAGTAGATGTTCACCTTGGCCATCGCCACACCTGCCTCACTTTCACAACACTTGCCAACCTCCAAAGTGAAGTCATCCGCCGCAGAGGCGGTACAACCATTACCCATATCGACCGTACAAGAAATCTTATACTTACCTTCTGATGGCGGTTGGAATGAGAATGATGCGGTAGATGATGTTTGACCAGTGGTGCTCTCTTTCCAAGAAAAAGTTGTACCCGCAGGGTATTTCTGCTTTAGATTGACAACAGCCGGCATCTTAGGGCACGGATTGTCATTGAAATCAATTTCCGGTTTAATCGTTCCTACCACCTCCACATCTGTGATACCAACAGGAATTGAGTTGGTACCTCCGCCTTTTCCGATATAGAAAGATGCGTTTCCATAAGCATCCACAGTCGCCTTAATACTAATCTTCTTTGATTCACCATAACCGATCGTCGTAGATAATCCCTGAACAGCACCGTTCGTGTTCAACGAAGTCGCTGTTGTGACGATGGCGCCAGCCTGACCATAGACCTTATCTTGCTGAGGGTTATAGGTTTGGCCACAAATCTTAATTTCCTTTGTTGATGCGGCAGCGGTCGCGCTCGCAGCCAAAGAGGCGGGATCAATCAAATTATAAACTTCGCACGTCAATGTCGCTGTGGATCCTGGTTTTAATCCACTTACGGAATAACCCATGATGTATGTTTTATCATGGGAATTACCGAAACTGACAAGCAAATTCTTACCTGGCACCTCCAGCAACAATGGATCAATTATTTTCGGATTTGCCACGATTGCGGAATATCCGACCGAATTATCGGCAGCATTTTGCGTCGCCTTATTCGCAGTCCAAGCCTTTTCAGTAATCATCGCGCCAGGAACCGAAAGCACATTGGACGCCATACCTAACTGAGCCACATTTGACGGAGTCGCGTAAAAATCCTTACACGCATCCAACTCATCGGCCACATCCTCATTAAACCAGCCATCCTCGTCGTTCGACAACTGAGGGTTGCATAGGTCCACCTTCGAAGACAAACTAAAGTCCATCTTACCCACTACGCATTGCGCACCGGCTGAACCAACATTAAAAAATGATACCAACGCCAACATGGTTAACATGCGACATCCTTGTTTGAAATACCCCATATACTTATCCATTAATAACAATTTTCGCATCTTCATGGTTACAAATTAGTATAACACAATCCCCCGCAAAACGGAAACATACTGATTGTCAACACTTTGCACAAAACACACGTCCTCAAAAAAACGCTACGCAATTTAGGAAATAATTATTTGATTTAAAAACTTTTCATTAATTTTTAATCACAACATAATCAAATACATAGTGGTGCCAATAAGGGGAATCAAGACAGGACAGATTATTAAGGTCTGTTCATTTCAGAAAACAATGGACGAATCAATTTGCCCCTACCACAACGCTCAATGGTTCTTCACCACGGAAAAAAAGCAAGATATTTTCCGCCGCATAATTACCCATCTCGATACGGGCATCCATCGTGGCGGTACCGATATGGGGCACCAAAACCACATTATCCATCGACAATAAATCATCCGTAATGGCAGGTTCGAACTCATAGACATCCAATCCCGCTCCCGCCAAATGTCCACTGCGCAATGCCGACACCAAAGCCGCTTCATCCACCACAGGGCCACGGGCTGTGTTGATCAGGAATGCGCCCCGCTTCATTTGGGCGATGGTGGTTTGATCCATCAAGTGAAAGGTGCTTTCAGTCAATGGTGTATTGAGCGAAAGATAGTCCGAGGTGGCTAATAGCTCTTCGAAAGGCAGATAAGAAACGCTTAAATAATCTTCTTCCAGCCAACTCAAAGGGTGACGATTATAATAGACAACCTCCATGCCCGAGACCAAAGCCCGACGGGCGATCGCCTTGCCGATGTTGCCCAGGCCCACTATGCCGAGTCGCTTCCCCCAAAGGCCGACGCCTAAATTTTCCATCACGCCCCACTTCAGACCATCATCACGTCGTTTCAGTTTTGCATCGCACTCGCTCACGCGGCGCGCCAAGTCAGACATCAAAGCGAATGCCAACTCCGCTGTTGGTTCCACCACTGGGTCGGGTGTATTGGTCACCACAATTCCACGCTCCTTCGCATAGGAGATATCAATATTATTGTAGCCTACGCCAAAATTCGAGATGATTTTCAACGACTTACCCGCATCCATCACCTCCCTATCCACCTTGAACGAGAACATAGAAAGCATCGCCTCGCAGTTGGGGACAAGACGCAAAACCTCTTCCCGAGAGAAAGAACCCTCCTCAGGAACAATAACCTCAAACCGCTCTTTCAAAGCGTTCAAAGATTCAGAAGGAATCGCATATGTAACGAGCAAGCGCTTCATCTCTCCCTAATTGACTTTGTTGAACAAACGCTTCTTTTATTCGCGGGCGAATGCAATTCGCCCCTAACTATTAACTCTTAATTCTTAATTAAATAAGGTCCCCTGACGCGCAAATCCATCGAATTTGCCCAAGTGTTTCAACGCCAAATCGGTCACCTCACGTCCACGAGGGGTACGCTTCAAGAATCCCTCCTTGATCAAATAAGGTTCGTAAACCTCCTCAATGGTTCCTGCATCCTCGCCCATCGCAGTGGCGATGGTGGAGAGTCCCACCGGTCCGCCGTTGAACTTGTCGATCAACAAATTCAACAACTTATTATCGATCTCGTCCAGACCATATTTGTCTATATTCAACGCCTCAAGGGCATATTGCGCAATTTGCAAACTAATACGTCCATCCCCCTTCACTTGGGCGAAATCCCGCACGCGGCGCAAAAGCGCATTCGCGATACGAGGTGTACCACGACTCCTTCGAGAGACCTCCACGGCGGCCGACTCTTCGCAAGGGACACCCAACTTGGAAGCGGAACGCATCACAATCTTCGTCAAGACATCCACATCGTAATACTCCAAATGGCAATTGATTCCGAAACGGGCACGCAACGGACTGGTCAACAATCCACTACGAGTGGTGGCCGCCACCAACGTAAATGGGTTCAAGTCAATTTGAATGGAACGGGCATTCGGCCCCTTATCGATCATAATATCAATGCGGAAATCCTCCATTGCAGAGTAGAGATACTCCTCCACCACGGGAGAGAGACGGTGAATCTCATCAATGAACAGGACATCGTGCGGATCCAAATTGGTAAGCAAGCCCGCCAAATCCCCCGGTTTATCCAAAACAGGGCCGGATGTTAGTTTGAAGCCCACCCCCAACTCATTGGCGATGATGTTGGACAATGTGGTCTTTCCCAAACCCGGAGGGCCATGGAAGAGGATATGGTCCAAGGGTTCGTTTCGCATCTTGGCCGCTTGAGTGAAGATACGAAGATTCTCGATGATCTTACTCTGACCTGAGAAATCATCGAAAGTGAGCGGACGCAAAGCATTCTCAAACTCACGTTCACGTTCCGCCGCTGAATTTCTTATATCAAAATCCTCCATGGATAATTATTAACGGATAATTTTTAATGTATAAAATAATGACCCCTTCCTATTGGTACTTCGCTACCAACTTTCGGATAGAAGCGATCGCCTCGTCGCGCGTCTTCACCAAGCGTTTGCAGAAGATGTTACGCAGACGCTCCTTCACATATTGGAACTTCCACTTGTAACGCAACATAAAGAAGAAAGAGATCGGCAACGTGAAGAAGAAGAGCAATTGCTGCATCTTGGTGGCGGTCACGGAAATATCGAACAAGGCATAGAGACCTTCTAGCAATGTCGGGAAGAGCGCTGTCTCGATAAGATAGAAAATCGGACAAAGGAACATCGCCGCACCCATCTTGAAAGAGGCCTCGAATCCACTGCCTTTAGAATTCCTACCCAACGCCTTTGAAATCGCATATGGAATAAAGTTCATCACCAACGCATAGATAAAGAGGGGGAAGGTAACCACCAAATAGATCAACTTGATCGTGAAATCCGCATCGAAACCACGCTCCTCCGCCACGCGCGCGCGGAAAGCGATATCATCACTCTTGCCATTCCAATCGGCGCAAGCGACTCTTAACGGATTCAACTCGGCGTCGTTCTCGGCTTTAGCCTTGTCGAAAACCGCGATTAGTTTCTGTCTAGCGATCAAACGGTTGGTCAAGTTGTCCTCCAACTGGAGCATCTGTAGCATCTCCTCATTGTAGAGATAGGCCGCCGTATAGAATGTATTGTAGTCCTCCTCATCCTGGATATGCAACATAAGGGGTTTCATCCTATCGGACAAATCCTCCTTAATGGTATTCATGGTGCGAGGAGCATTCTCCTTGTACTGCTCGTAATAATCCTTGATGTTGAGCGGACGTCCGAAGTTGACGATCAAATGTCTTCCACTGCGGTCATAATGTCCATAATCAATGCCGACAGGAATAATCTTCACCCACTCGTCACTCATCTTCTCTTGGGCGGCGAAGGCGCTTCGGAAGATTCCCTTCACCAACGGACGAAGGCGGCGCTTCTCATCCTGCCCTCCCTCCGGCATCAGACAGAGGAATTGGTCGTGCGTCAAGATATCCACCGAGTTGTCGATAGACTCATCGTTCTTCTTCAAATTCTCCACACCGTTACGCATACGGTAGGCTGGCATCATCTTCAACGAACGAAGGAATTTATCCACAAGTTTATTTTGGAAGAGATCCGCCCTCACCCAAAACACCACCGGTTGGGGAGAGGAATAGAGCAAAGCCATCGCGTCGACAAACGCATTTTGGTGGTTGGGCGCAAAAATGACTGGTTCCCCCTCAGGAATATTACCACGACCATTGATCATGATATTCTCCGAAGAATACCACATCGGATAGACAAAGTTACTATAGACTCTCATCAACTTGTAGTAGAGAGAGGTTTTAGAATACTGGCTCATATCGTTTTATATGATTCTGGGTTCTCCTCATCGAACTGATCCGGATAGAGGAGGATATAACTATTCTTATGGAAATATTTAGAGAGATAACTTGGCAATTTCTCAAAGAGTGGATTGTATGACATCGCACCCTTTCTGGAGGTAACCACAACGAGTAGGTCATTATCCCCCACCTCACCGGTCAACACCAAGAAATCCTCCCAATCGTCCAACTCCTTGAACTGGGTTGGAACGCCAAACCGTTTGCGGTCTACCAAGACCTGAATTTGATCCAACGTCTCCTTATGCGCGTAGAACAAGACATGAGCACCGATCTGCTTCGCGATGTTCTTCACACGATCGTACCACTTCACGAAACCCACCTCAAACTCCGCCATCGGTGGCACTGCCACCACAATACGCTTGATGGTGCTTACCGGTTGTGTCGAATGGTAAATCATCGTCATCTGGTTGGTCGCTTTCAACAAATTGTCGGTCTTATCACCCAAATAGGAATCCGCGAAATTGTTCTTATGGTGAAGTCCCATCACCACCTCTGTGATGTGGTTCTCTCGAATGGTCTCCACGATACCACTCGTCACATTCACATCGAAACGAGTCATCATCCTTACGGAATTATCAGTGGCGGAGGCAATCTTGGCCGCACGTTCCAACAATTTCTTCGCCTTTTCCTCAGAGGTGAGATGGGCGGCGTTCTTGTTCGCGATGGCCAACGCATAGAGCGGCTCACGGCTCTTATCCACCTTTAGTAGGATGGAGAGCTCCATCAAGCTATTCAAAGTATCTGGATTGTAAACTGGTATCAAAATACGGTCCTCCAACTTCTCGTCAGAGAGTTTTTCATCCAATTGGTCTTGTTGGATAACCAACTTTCGGGCCGCTTTCTCCGTGGCGAAAGAGGAGATCGTACAGGTCACCAATATCATGACAATGGTTCCATTCAAAATATCATCGCTCAAAAGAGGTACGGAAATACCCTCCGGCGTCACACCGATCTCGATTGAGTGGCCAATCATCACCGCAGCCAAAGTGGCGGCAGCCTGGGCATTGCTCAATCCGAAAATCATCAAACCCTCCTCCTTCGACATCTTGAATGTTTTGCGGGTAACCACCGCTGCCAAATACTTGGAGAAGGAGGCGACGAAACTCATCACAAAGGCGGCGATCAACGAATTGAGACTTGAAAAGACGCTGCGGACATCAATCAACATACCGACGCCAATCAAGAAGAAGGGGATGAAGATCGCATTACCCACAAAATCCAGGCGGTTCATCAAAGGAGATATGCGGGGGATATAACGATTCAAGGTCAACCCCACCATGAAGGCTCCGATGATAGGTTCCAAAGAGGCCATCTTCGCAAGGAATCCGCCCAAGAAGACCATCGCCAAGACAAATATGTACTGCAAAATACTATCCTCATGGTGTTTGAAGAAACGGTCCGCCAATTTCGGATAGACGAAACCAATGATCAAAGCGAAGATGAAGACAGATCCCACAAATCGCAACCAATACTCCGCGCTCACCTCTCCGCGGCACATCGCCACAATAATGGCGAGAATAATCAAAGAGAGCGTGGTGGCGATCATCGTACCGCCCAAGGAGATATTGACAGCGGAATTCTTGGTCACACCAAATCTTCCGACAATCGGATAGGAGATCAACGTATGGGAGGCATACATACTGGCAATCAGCAAGGAGGCCAAAATGAAGTAGGCATGCAATGAGAAATCACCCACCATACGCAACTCGACACCTGTATGGTTGAAAAGATAATTCAACAGGTAGTAACTACTGACCGTACCTAAAATCATCGGCACCGCGAAGGTGGTCAGACCAAAGAAGATACTCTTCTTGGAGTTTTTCTTGAAATCGGTAAGATCCATCTGAAGACCCGCCAGGAACATGATATAGAGCAGACCCACCGCGCCGAAGAGTTCGAAACTCATATCGCGCTTCAAGACACCCGTTCCGTTCTCGCCTAAAATCACACCGGCGAGAATCAAACCGATGATATGGGGAATCTTCACCCTATCCAATACCAATGGAGCGGACAAGATGACAAACAACACCAATGAAAAAATCAAGATGGGGTCTGTCACCGGAAGATGAAAGAAATTATTCACTATTTGCTCCATACACTTGGCAATTTACCAAATGCAAAAATAAAGAAAAAAAAAGACATGGAACGATAAATCAAAGAGAGAAGTAAATTATCAAAAGGTAAAAAAGGGGGATAATAAATCAAAATTATTAGGCACTTGTATCCGACACAAAATAATTAAGGGACGTTTCACAACGTCCCTTAACCAATCTAAACCTTAACTATGAAAAAATCTACCTGTTTTGTTTGCGTTACAAATGTAACCACAAATATATTTTCACACAAATATTTTCCACATTTCTTATCATAACTCATAAAATTAGCCTATAGATACTTAAAAATCATATCTTTGACCTTCTCCATCAGGTTCACCCGCTGCAATCCACGGACATTGTGCTCATGTCCTGGATAGAGATAACAGCTGACCAACCCGTTCACGCCACCGTCGCACCTGTTCAACGCCGAAAGAAAGTAGTTGAGTTGCAACGGCAAGACAACCGGATCTTCGCAACAGTGGATCATCATCAACGGTGCCTTCAAATTGCCGACATACCGGGTCATATCGCTGCGGTCGAAATGGTCGCCGGAGGTCTCCCCCTTTTCATCCAGACTCATATAGCGCTCCGTGTACATCGTCTCGTAATAGCGCCACGAGACCACCGCACCGCCTGCCACACCCACCTTGAAGGGGAATCCGCTACGAAGGAGCATGGTCAAGGTCATAAAGCCACCAAAACTCCATCCATAAATCGCCACCCGATTCTTATCCACATAGTCGTGCGTCAGGAAGAGCCAGTTGAGGGCATACTTATAATCCCGCATCTGCGGTCCATTGATATCGTCGCGGATCTCACTCTCAAAATCAAACCCTCGGTTATCAGAGCCATGCGGATCAATGTAAAAAACCACACATCCCGCATCCGCCATCATCTCCTCAAATCCTTTGGTACCACTTCCCCAAGTATTGGTGATCAACTGCACATGCGGTCCACCATAAACATAGAAAACGACAGGAAGGCGATCGCCCGGTTTAATATTTTTAGGTCTTACGATACGGTAATAGAGATCATCCTCGGAAGGATCCGCCTTCGGCAAGATGCCCACCTCCCTTTCCGGAAGATCGTACCCCTCGTAGGGATTGCGCGAACGGAGCAAAACATGGGTATCGCCATAACATGCCAAACTACCTAAGGTAGTCACGCAAGGTTCATTCATCGATTGAAAGAGATCGACATAGAGGGAGACGGACTCATCCATAATAATTTGGTGGGTACCAATCTGCGGAGAGAGCGAAAAGGTCTCCCCATCCGACAATCGGGTTGCAAAAAAATCCCTATTCATCGGAGAATTCTTGGTCGCAAGGTATAGAACCGCATCCCTTTCGGAAGAATAGCCTAAAAGAGAGGTTACCTCCCAATTGCCTTGGGTGATTTGATTCAGCGTATTTGTCTTTAAATCAAAAAGATATATATGGTTATAACCTGAATATGAACGTGTCTGGAAGAGGAATCTATCGGCATCGATAAAATAGAGCGAATGCTGTTGTTCGACATATTTCGAATTATCTTCGCACAAAATTTCACCCTCACATTTGCCTGATGTCACATCAAAACGCAACAAACGACTCGATTGTTGGCGCCGATCCACCGCAAAGCAATATAAACGATCCGAAAGGGGCGACCAAGAGAGTCCTACCCAGTAACAAATCTCACCATAACGCTCCAAATGGACGATACGACCGGTGGTCATATCCAACACGGCCACCTCCACACGTTCCGGCGTATGGGTACCCGCCATCGGATAGCGCTCCATCTTACACGACGGCATCTCCTTTCCATCTGGTGCGGCGACAATCGGGAAGGTGGTCACTTCGGATTGGTCTAAACGATAAAAGGCCAATTTTTTCTTATCCGGAGAGAGAAAGAACATCTGATCGATGCCAAACTCCTGGCGGGAGGGCGTAGTACGGAGCGTAAAGCGTGGATCACTCTCCACATAGAGCGTACGCTCCTCGCCTTGCGGAGTAAGCGCATGAATCTCCTCCCTGTCTTTCAGCGCGAAGAGATAGGTACCCCTACCATCCGTCGCAGTCAGCCTCCAATCTGAGGTCGAGACCATCCACGACCACGAGAGTTGCTCTTCCCTCACTTGCAGTTTCACCAGATACGATTCAATTTGTAGATAAATCGACAGCCTCTCTTCCTCCAAAGAGAGACCCGATATGGTCAATTGAGCTGTCGGTTCAATCTCCTCCTCTAAAACATCAAATATAGCGTCGTTGAGGAAGGTGACCGAACGACATTTCATCTTAGAGGAGATCGGCTCCACCTCGTAAAGCGTTAAATTTCCCTTCGCGTCCACCACTGCGGCCCAACGGTCACGGACAGCGATGCTCGTGAAGTGTTCCGGTTGAAATTCATCATATAACCGTCCACCAGGCACCCAAGCCTCCAAAGGTAACTTATTGCTATTTCCCATATTATTACTTTCCTATTTCACTCAATTCCAACCAACGCATCTCCTTTTCATCAAGGAGATCAATGATTTCAGCGATACGGCTCGACTTCGCCATCAGCTCATCTCCACCCAATGTTCCGGAAGAGAGGGCCTCCTCCAAAGCGGACTTCTCACTCTCCAACGCAGCCAAATCCTTCTCCAACTGCTCAAACTCACGCTGTTCCTGGAATGTCATCTTACGGACACGCTCACGTTTCTCTCGCTGCGGAGCGGGAGCAACCGATTTCTGTTTAGCGGCCTCCTCCTTCTCTTGACGCTCGAAATAGAGTTTCATATCGCGGTACTCGCGGTAATCCGTGTAGTTGCCGGGGAAGTCTTGCACATTCGCATCTCCGTGGAATACAAAGAGATGATCCACCACCTTGTCCATAAAATAACGGTCGTGGGAGATCACGATCACGCATCCCTTGAACGATTGGAGATACTCCTCCAAAACCTGCAAGGTCATAATATCCAAATCATTGGTTGGCTCGTCGAGCACCAAGAAGTTCGGATTACGCATCAGGACGGTACAGAGGTACAAGCGACGACGCTCACCGCCACTCAATTTGGAGATAAACTTCTGCTGCGTCTCAGGCGTGAACAAGAAGAGGTTGAGGAACTGGCCGACGGTCAACCGCTTGCCATCTCCCAACTGCACCACCTCCGCAATATCCCTCACGGCGTCGATCACCTTCATCTGAGGATTAAAGGTCATTCCTTGTTGGCTATAATAACCAAAACGAACGGTTTCGCCAATATCGAACACGCCACTGTCGGGCGCCTCCTCGCCCACCAACATCTTGACGAAGGTGGACTTTCCTGTTCCATTATTTCCCACGATACCCAACTTCTCATAACGGTTGAAGGTATAGTTGAAATCATCCAAAATCTTCAGATCGCCGAACGACTTATAGACCTGCTTCGCCTCAAATATTTTGCTGCCGATGTAACTCGCCTTGACATCCAATTTCACATTGCCCGAAGCGCGAGGCGCCTTCACCTTCTTCTCCAAGTCATAAAAGGCATCAATACGATATTGCGCCTTACCCGCACGGGCCTGCGGCTGACGGCGCATCCAATCCAACTCTTTGCGGAAGAGGTTGTTCGCCTTCTGAAGTTCGGCATTCTGCACATCGATGCGCTCTTGCCGTTTCTCCAAGTAGTAGGAGTAATTGCCCTTATAGGAGAAGATCTGCTCTTGGTCCAACTCCAAGATATCGCTGCAGACACGATCCAGGAAATAACGGTCGTGTGTCACCATCAGCAACGCCATACGCGAGCGTCGCAAATACTCCTCCAGCCACTCCACCATCTCCAAATCCAAATGGTTGGTGGGCTCATCCAAGATCAGCAATTCAGGATTGGAGACCAGCACCTTCGCCAAGGCGACACGCTTCACCTGACCTCCGGACATCACAGCCAACTCCTGCTCCATATCCACAATCTTCAATTTGCCGAGCATCTGCTTCATTTGGATTGGATTGCCTGTACCAGTACAGACATCCTCGACCGTCTTGAAGCCATCCAGTTTAGGATCCTGTGGCAAGAAACCGACATTCAAATCACTTCTGAATGTCACCTTTCCCGCATCATAAGATTCATTGCCCGCGATGATATTCAACAAGGTGCTCTTTCCCGCTCCATTCTTCGCGATCAACGCCACACGCTGACCTTCAAACAGACCAAAGGAGATATCCTTGAATAGAAAATTGTCGCCAAATGATTTCGCTAAATTCTCGACTTGTAGATAATGAAGTGCCATATTACGAAAAAAAGGGGGGCTAATTGGGCTCCCCGTAAACTAATTATATTCAAAAAAATTAAATGCAAATTCTGTGATCTTCGCTCACCTTGAAGAGCATATCCGCCCTGGAAGGCATCTCCTCCAAGATATGGCGCGTCAATCTTTCGTAGTGGGAGATAAATCGCTTCACCTCCTCCTCGCTCATCACACGCAGATTCTTCTGTCCCTGCGTCTTGATTCGCAACTTCTCCTCCTGCAACGCGCGCCACTCATATACCTTATCGAAAGAAGGCACCCTCAACATCACCAAAAGATCCAGACGATTGAAGAGGGATTTATAATTATCCTTCAACTGGCTATTGACATATCTGCGCCACACACAATAGGGATCCTCTTCCCGTTCCAAAGCGTTGACAGGCTGCAACAAATCAGTCTCTTTCTGCTCCACAGCCCCCATGAACCAACCATCGAATATCACCACATCCGGACGGCCCACGAAACTATCCCACTCCGTACGGGGGAAGGGATCGTCTGTCGCCTTATTGAATCGAGGGATCAATGTCACATCCTTCGCTCCCGCTTCACAAAGGGCATCCAAGGTATCCTCACCCAGTTTCACATCGTGCGTTCCCGGCACGCCTCGGGTCGCCAACAAGGGGTGTACTTCCTGAGCCAGACGCTCGCGCGCCGAACGACTAAGATAAATGTCGTCTATGCTCAATTGAACCACCTTCATTCCGAACGACTTTTCCAACACCACTTGCAAAAGGCGTCCGAACGTGGTCTTGCCAGCACCTTGGGCGCCATTCACACCAATGATATGAGTTCTTTCACCCGTATTGAAACCCATACGGATCATATTAGCCATCGGCATATACACGCGGTCAAGATCCTCCATCAAGGCATCGTCCAACATCAGATCTTGAAGCGTTTGGCGGAACACCTCACGCAATGATTTATTAGAACTCTCCATAGGCTTACCTCTTCAAAATTCGTTGTAGCAGCAGTTTCAACTCGTCGTTGGGTTCCGCACCTTTGGTCATCAGGAATGTTCCATCCTTATCGATCAGGAAGAAGGCGGGAAGACTTTTTATGCCAAACATCTTCTTCACCGCGTCGGAATCCTCCACCAACCAGAAATTCATTTTGCCGTCAAATCGTTGCGAGAGTCGGGCAACCTGTTCTTGTTGGTCATAAAGAAAGATATTCACGATATCCAGATCACGGCCATAGTCGTTCTGGAAACGCATCATCACATTCAAGTCCTTTTGTGTCTGGTCAATGAAACTGTTGCCAAAATTCAGGTAGATGTAGTGTCCTTTAAAATCAGAGAGGCCACAAGCCTTCCCCTTCACGGTACGTGCCTTCAAGTCTGGCACCTCCAACCCCGGTTGGATCGTGAACGAACTATTCAAAATCTCTGTCAGCAGGTCTCGGTTGTAGTCCAACTGAATGGCACCGCCCAATCCCCTCAACATCTCATAGACTTTCACACGATCATACTCCGGGGAGTTCAACAAATCATAGAGCCACTTGATCGCCACCAGTTCTCCCAAGACTTGGTTGTTGATGCCATATCGGTTTTTGATGTTGAGAAGATACATCTTCACATTTCCCTCCTCGATGACACGAGAGAAGGTTAGCGCCTGCTCGCGGTCATAAGCCGATTGCTTGATGAAGTCATTGAAGAGTGTATTGAAGAGATCCCAGAACGCGGGGTTCTCCACATCAATATCCTTATCGTTCAGCTCCTTGATGATCTTGGCTTGGTTGACATTCTGTGCCATGTTCAGAATGAGCATGCACCGATAATCCAAATAGTCCGACAAAAAGCGATGCGCAGCGAAATCGGGGAAGATCTCGCGTATCTCTCCCACCGACTTTTTCAACGAGTCGGGGTTGGCGCCATAGACCATATGCTTCATGGAATAGAAATCGAAGGCATCCTCAAACTCCATGACCTGCGCATTGATATCGCCATGTTTCAGATGGACGATATCCAACATATAATCAGTCGGCTTGTAATAGGGGTCCAACTTTTGGGAGAGGGTACGTTCCTTACGAGGCAAGAGTTTCACCTCATATTGGGCACCTGGTTCCATAAAGATGTATCCGCGGGATGTCTCGGTAGGGATAAAGACCTGCATGGTCTGTGGAAGATCAAAGGAGAAGGAGAAAGCACCAGACGAATCCACAACCGAGGTGGCAAGGATCCTCTCCCCACCTACCATCAGATTGGTATTGCACCTCACTTCCAGCTGTTCCCCCACATAAGTGGGCGCGACACCCGATAGCTTCACCTCCTTCGCGAAGGAGGATCCAAAGAGGCCTAAAAGAATTAATATGTAAAAAAACTTTCTCATCACTATTTTAATAGACAAATATATAACTATTTTTGCGAACATTTAATAACAAAAACTTATGAATAAAAAATTTTTGTGGGCCGCTATGGCCAACTTTTTCCTGACAGGTGCACTCGCACTCTCATCTTGCTGCGGCAATTGTTGTAAAACAGAAAACACCGCTTGTAACAACATCGACAGCGCAGAGGTTGTGCTCCAAGCCATCCAGACCCGCACCAGCGTACGTGACTACCAAGAGACTCCGGTGGAGGATTGGAAGGTAGAGAAGATTCTTCGCGCAGGTATGGCCGCTCCATCCGCTATCAACAAGCAACCATGGAGCTTCACCGTAGTGAACGACAAGGCGCTTCTCCAACAAATCGCCGACTCCGCTCAAAATGCGCACATGGCGGCAAAAGCGCCTATGGCTATCGTGGTTTGCGGTGATATGACCAAAGCGATAGAGGATGAGAAGATCCGTGAATTCTGGGTACAAGACGCATCTGCCGCTACCGAGAACATCCTTTTGGCTGCTCACGCTCTAGGATTGGGTGCTGTTTGGACAGGTTTCTATCCAAACTTGGATAAGGCGAAGATGATGGGTAAAATGTTGAACATGCCATCTTCACAAATCGTTCTTTGCGTCATTCCAATGGGTTACCCAGCTGAGAATCCAGCGCCAAAAGACAAGTGGATTCCAGAGAATGTGCATTACAATGTTTGGAAGTAAGCATTGACACAAGACAAAAAAAAAAATCACAGCCTTTCGGTTGTGATTTTTTTTTGCGGTTTCAGGGCGAAAGCAATTCGCCCCTACGACACATCCTCATCATTGACCAGGGCGAATGCAATTCGCCCCTACCGCAGGTGGAATCATTTCTAACGTGGGTTGCACAATTTTCACCTCTATAAATCCACATATTTGCAGGATTCATCGAAACACATTATCTTCGTGTTTATAAAACATCTGACTCATGTTCAGATGTCTATCTGTTTAACTATAAATTATCATTATGCGAAAAGAGACTACCTTAGGGGAGATTATCCTCTACCAACCAGACGAGAGTTTAAAACTGGAAGTACAAATTGAGAATGAGACCGTTTGGCTAACGCAACAACAAATGGCAGATTTGTTTCAAACAACAAGAAACAATGTGACACTCCACATCAAAAACATATTCAACGAGTCTGAATTAGACAAGGTTTCAGTATGTAAGGATTCCTTACTAACTGCCTCTGATGGGAAAAAATACAAAACAAAGCTTTATAACCTCGATGTTATCATCTCCGTTGGATATCGTGTAAAATCGCAACGGGGCACTCAGTTCCGCATCTGGGCTAACTCAGTCCTCAAAGACCACCTCCTCCGAGGTTATTCCATCAACCGTCAACTGGTGGCATTACAAGAACGTACCGACGAACGGTTTCAAAAAGTGGAACAGAGATTGGACGAGCACCAAAAGCAAATAGACTTCTTCGTAAAAACAAACCTGCCACCTCACGAAGGCTGTATTTTCGAGGGTCATCTGCTCGAAGGCAGAGAAGTGGCAGAAAGCATCATCCGAACAGCCCAACACGAGGTGATACTGATTGATGCCTATGTTGGAGCAGACACGCTTCATATCCTAGAGGCTCGGCAACCCAACGTGTCTGCCACCATCTATACGCAACGTGTAGGAGCGAATACGCAAGCGTTGCAAAGTAGCCACGACGCTGAATACGGCAAAGACCGACACATAGACATTCTCCAATATCGGACTAATTTTCACGACCGATTTCTGATCGTCGACGATACCGTCTATCACTTTGGAGCCTCGCTCAAAGACCTCGGCAAAAGGCTTTTCGCCTTTGACGTCATCCATCTACCCAAGGCGTTGATTATGGGGCAGGTGGTATAGCATGGGAGGTACAGACTTCCAAGCTGATGTTTGTCGTGAGACTCCTTTGGCCGAGGGCGATGCCCCCCGGATTTTGGCATGGCATCGTACCCGACTACCTAGAGACCCCTACCCCTCCACCACCCTCCGCATCATCCACTGCACCACCCCACGAATGGCCAGATAGAGGATAAAGGCGAGCCACAAGGCATGGTTGCCCCACCATCCTTCACACAAAAAATAGATGATGAAAAAGGCAATTGCGGCAAAGAGGGTCGCATAGATCATCGGCTTAATGGCAGTGGCGCCCACCATGATGCCATCCCACAAGAAGGCGGATACACCCGCAATCGGGATCAGCAGTACCCAACCATAATAGCCTAACGCGGCGTTTCGCACCTCCTCCTGATCGGTCAGCACCTGGATGAAGGGCTGAGCCCCCACCGCATAGAGCATGGTGAAGAGCGCCACCAAACGAAGCCCCCAAACAAATATAAGATTAATCGAATCACGAACGCCTTCCCGATCCTTCGCCCCCACATACTTCCCCACCAAAGCCTCTCCCGCATAGGCAAAACCATCGGTAAAATAGGAGAAGAGGTTGAAAAGTTGCATCAACAAGACATTCACGGCCAGTAGCACCTCTCCTTGGTGCGCCCCCGCAAAGGTAAAGAAGGACATCACCGCATTGAGGCAAAGTGTCCGAAGGAATATTCCCCCATTCAACTTAAAGAAACCCATGAGTTCCACCCGGCGCATCGCACGCTTAAAATCCAGGCGCAACCAATAGGCGCTGTACCGCTTCAACCACAACGAGACGGAACAGATCAGTCCCATGTATTGAGCGATGAGCGTACCATAGGCGACACCCTCCACCTTCCATCCCAATACATAAACGAAAAACAGACTGAAGAGGATATTCAAGAGATTGATGGTGATAGCCACGATCATCGGGAAGCGGGTATTCTGCATGCCAATGTACCACCCTTTCAGGCTATACATTCCCAAAATGGCCGGAGCGCCCCAGATACAGATGCGGAAATACCGCAAAGCATTCGCCTCCACCTTTGGCGTAGTATCCATCAATCGAAACGCCAACGTGGTGATGGGCCATTGCAGCAACCAAATGACCCCGGAGAAGAGCAAAGCGAAAAAAAGGGAACGGAAGAGCGCTCCCGCCATCTCCTCGTGGTCTTGGCGACCAAAGGCTTGCGCGGTCTGACCACTGGTCCCCATTCGTAGGAAACCAAAATTCCAGTAAATCATATTGAAGAGCGTAGCGCCCACGGAAACCGCACCAATATAGGCAGTCCGGCCCAAATGCCCTGTGATCAGGGTATCCACCAGTCCCAACAAAGGGACCGTAATATTGGTCACGATGGCTGGAATCGCCAAGCGCAATACCTCTCTGTTTTTGTTATCCATAAATAAACCTTTGCGGTTGCAAAATGTGAACGACACACCTCCACCTCTATTTCATAGCGAAATTAAGCATATTTTACCAAATCAACATCTTGCTTAAACTTCAGATTACTAGAGAAGAGAAACAAACGCAGCAAAATAAAATTCACATATTTGTAAATCCGATTTGATTTTTGTTATTTTGCAGAAACTTAATTATTCAACTATGATTGTATTCTTTGAGAAAAAATACCTGAAAGATTTGTATGAAAATATGACAACTGACGATAAGAAATATCGTTTCCAACCTCAGATTATACGAAAGTATATACGAGTAATTGATTTAATGATTGCCCAGAAAAACGTTATGGGATTGGCTCTATATGGAGCGTTACACTACGAACATCTGCACGGCGATAAAGAAGGGTTGTCTTCTCTTAGAATTAACAATCAATATAGAATTGAGTTTAGAGAACAAATTCAAGATGGAGAAACAATCGCTTCAATATGTTGTATTACTGAATTGTCTAATCTTATAAATAAAGTATTATGATTACAATGATAAACGTTCCGGATGATATGATCGCTAACAATCTTTCACCTGCTATAGCATCTCATCCCGGAGAGGTGCTCAAGGAGGAATTAGAGTTTCGTGGCATAACACAGCGCCAATTAGCGGAAAAAATCGGCATCTCTTATTCTCTACTGAATGAAGTATTAAATGGGAAGAGAGCGATAAATACGGAGTTCGCGCTATTGGTGGAAGCCGCTTTAGGCATAGAAGCAGAACCATTATTGAATATGCAAACTCGATATAACTTGAAAAAAGCAAAAGAAGATAGGGGGTTCTTTAACCGCCTGAAGAGAATATCCGAAATTGCGGCCGTTTTATAAAACCACATACTTCACAACTTTCCAATATCGAGTCAAACAAATTTGACAAGATGTGGTGCATAAAAAAAAGAGTCAACCTACTCCACAAGGAAGGGTTGACTCTTCATAAGCAAAAAAAGTAAGTGTTATTAAAAAGTACTATTTACACTCCTTCACCATCTCCGTGAAGATGGTCGCCAACTTATCTTGGGCCAGAAGGGTATTTTGTTGCACCTCCTCATGGGTGACATTACTCAAATTCGCATCCACACCCACATTGGAGATCACCGAGACGCCAAAGACGGAGATGCCCGCATGATTCGCCACAATCACCTCAGGAACCGTGGACATACCGCAAGAATCGCCACCGATGATTCTGAAATAGCGATACTCCGCCAAGGTCTCGAAGGTAGGACCTTGCGTGCCAACATAGACACCATACTTCAACGGAATATGGAATTTCTCTCCAATCGCCTCCACTTTCTTAATCAACGCCTTGTCGTAAGCATTGCTCATATCAGGGAAACGGGTTCCCAACTCTTCGATATTAGGGCCATGCAATGGATGTTCAGGGAACAAATTGATATGGTCCTTGATAATCATTATATCGCCTGGCACATATTCAGGATTCAAACCGCCCGCCGCATTGGAAACCATCAGGGTCTCGATACCGATCTCCTTCATCACACGAACCGGGAAGGTGATCTCCTGCATGGAATATCCCTCATAATAGTGCAATCTACCTTGCATCGCCATCACAGGCACGCCAGCCACGTAACCGAAAATCAATTTTCCGGAGTGACCTTGCACCGTACTGGTCTTGAAACCAGGAATTTCAGCATAAGGGATCGTATCCACCGCCACAATTCGCTCGGCGAAACTACCCAAACCTGTACCCAACACAATCGCCACCTTAGGGCGAAGCTCCGTGCGCTTTCTCAAATAGTCGCCAGAGGCTTTTATCTCTTTCAACAAATCCATAATCTTCAATACTTACAGTTCAACAATCTATTTCTTTCTTCGAATCAATTTCCTCAGATGCTCTTCAAACTGAGTCGCCTCATCCCGCACAAACGAAATGGAGAGAGGAATATAGTAAATTTTCTGTTTTAGCGTTTCAGGGAATATATCACACGACATCAGACGTACCGCATCCTTCTCCGTGGTGATGATGTACTTACGATTGCCCTCCAACTGGTCGAAGGCCTTAACAATTCGATCCATATCGCTCCTCGTATAGCTATGGTGATCCCTGAATTCACAACCCGCCACCTTCGCGCAATGCTGTTCAAGATAGGTGATGAATGGTGCCGGAGAGGCAATTCCTGTCAGTGCCAGCACAGAACGCTCCTTCATATCATCAATCCTCAGATGGGCATGTTTTTTCTTCAGGCTATGTGGGAACAGCGGTGCCATCTCTCCATACGAGAGCCGCGTGAACCAAAGACTTTGGTAGGGATAAGGATTGAGATTCTTACGCATAAACCGCATATCCATAGGAGAGACCGAATCCGGGCACTTGGTGACCACAATGATATCAGCCCTTCTCATGGAACGGCAATGCTCCCTCATCTGCCCCATCGGCAAGAGATGATCCTCCAAAATATTTCGATTATAGTCGATCAAAAGGATGGAGATGGATGGCGTCACATAGCGGTGTTGGAATGCGTCATCCAACACTATCAACTCAGGTTTTCCCTTCTCCAGTTTCATCATATTCCGGATACCACGCCTACGGTTCGCGTCCACAGCCACCGTGACCTCCGGAAATTTATGTTTCATTTGATATGGTTCGTCCCCCACGTCGGACGGAGAATCCTTCATCGAGAGCACTTTGAATCCCGAAGTTTTACGCTTGTAGCCACGACTCAAGACACCCATCGGCTGCTCATTCTTCAAGAGCCGGATCAGATACTCAGTGAAAGGGGTTTTGCCTGTACCGCCTACGGTGATGTTTCCCACGGAAATCACAGGCAAATCAAACTCTTCGGAGGGCAATATACCACGATCGAACAACCAGTTGCGCACATACACAACAATGCCATAGACCACAGAAAATGGCCATAACAGAACCAATAATATGAATGGTTTGTTTTTCATTCGTGTACGCAATTTAAGGTCAAAAGTAGGATAGCGCACACCGTCTCAATGCAGGCTACCTCAACTCAATGGTATATGGTATAATGGTCTGGACACGCTCCAGATTCCGTATTTTTTCAAATATATACTTTTCTTTTGAAAAAACATCGTTTCCGAATAACTTTTCATATCCTAATGCGGGAAATTCTTCTAACTCCTCCCACACATTTCTTTTTTTAGGATAAGTTTCAATGGTATAACTTTCCCCAATTTGGGCCAAGGAAGCCGCCCAACCGATAGCATCGCTCAACGTTCCCAAGGAATCAACCAAATTCAATTTGGCGGCATCGTCACCCGACCAAACACGGCCCTGGGCATAGACATGAACTTGATCCACAGACATGCCTCTACCTGTCGCGCAACGGTTCAAGAAAGTGGAGTAGAAATTATCGACGGAGGCCTGCACTACAGTACGTTCACTTTCGGTCATCGGTCTGAAAACATTCTCCAGCAGATCAGCATTGGCATTGGTCTTCACCGTCTCATAGTGAACACCCAACTTATCAGCCAAATCCTTCGCGTTTGGAACCATGGCTATCACCCCAATAGACCCCGTTATCGTAGAGGCATTGGAGACAATCTTATCCGCATTCGAGGAAATGTAGTAACCACCAGAAGCAGCATATCCACCGAAACTAGCCACAACCGGCTTCTTCGCCTTCAACTTCTCGACGGCATGACAAATCTGTTCCGAACCATAAGCGCTTCCTCCTGGCGAATTCACGCGGAGCACCACCGCCTTGACGGAACTATCCTTCTCGACCTCCGACAAAAGTTTTATAGTCTTCACCGAGGAGATTCCATCTCTGTTGCCATTATCGATTTCACCACTCAGATAGACAACAGCCAACTTATCGCCGCCCGAATCAAAAGACTCCTTCTCGGCGACATAATTGGTGACATCAACCATTGGCACCTCATCAGAAGCGGACAACGAGAGACGAGACCTCAAATAATTCTCATACTCATCGCCATAGGCCAAACCATCCACCAAATTGCTCGACAGCAAATATTGAGCGGGTCTTACAGCCAAATAATCATCCGCCAACTGACTTAACTTCTCCTTCGAAATCGAGCGCGATTCGGAGATACCTTCAAGGATGACATCCCAAATAGAGGAGATCATATCCTCCATCTGTTCCCTGTTCTCCGCACTCATCGTATCATTGGAAAAGGTCTCAGCATAGGATTTGTAGGCTCCACACCTGACCACTTGCATCTCTACTCCAACCTTCTCTAAGAAGGCTTTGCAGAAGAGCGAAGAACTGGAGATTCCCGAAAAATCCAAAGAACCTTCTGGATTGATAAAAACAGAATCGGCTACGGAAGCGATAAAATAGGCTTTCTGGGTATAAAGACCCGAATAGGCGTATACGAACTTACCACTCTCCTTAAAGGCTTGAAGCGCCTTACGAATCTCCTCCGAAGCTGCGTAACTGCAACTCATAGAACTCATCTTAAGGGAGACGCCCTTAATACGTTCGTCACTTTTCGCCTCCTTCAAAGCCGAAAGGATATCATCCAAGGCAATAATCTTCTGGTCTGGACTCAATAACGACTCAATGGATCCACCCTCGTTATAATCCACCACCACACCACTCATCGGGATGGATAGCACAGAGTTATCCTTTGTTTCCGCAGGCGAAGAGAGCGCAGCAACAGAAATGGACACGATAATGCCAAATAGGGAAAAGATGGCGAAAAAAGCCAACAAAACTCCTAAACAGGAGGAGAAAACACTCTTTATGAAATTCATTTTTTAGAGATTGCCGCATAGACAGACATTCCAATGAAGAAGATAATGATCATTGGGATAGCCGCCATTTGGAAGATGGCCGCCAAAATAGCGGATACGATAATCAAAACAAATTGCTTCTTGTTGTTCTGCCATTTCAAGTTCTTGAACTTCAATGAGAACATAGGCAATTCGCAAACCAACAAATAAGAGAATATCACAATCAACGTGATCAACACCGCAGGTGAAGTCACAATCGAGTGTACCAAATCCAAATCAAACCAGCCTGGCAATGGAGTCAACGGATCGGAAAGGGATGCGAGCGAACTCATAAAAAGAGCGTTCGCCGGCGTTGGAAGTCCGATGAATGAGGTGGTCTGACGCTCATCCACATTAAACTTCGCCAATCTCAATCCAGAAAAGACAGCCAATAAATATGCCACGAAAGGCACATAAGAATCTGGCATCAGATTCACAAGCAAGTTGTACATGATCGTAGCAGGAGCTACACCAAAACTCACCACATCGGAGAGGGAATCCAACTCCTTACCGATTTCAGACTTCACATGCAACAAACGAGCCACCATACCATCGAAGAAATCGAAGACAGCCGCTAAAAGTATATACAAAGCCGCCCAAACGAAATTTCCTTGAAAAGCCATCACAATAGCCACACATCCGGAGGCTAAATTCATACTTGTGATAGTATTAGGTATGTACTTCTTTATGCTCATTTTTCTTTCAATTTAGCGATAACCGTCTGGTTACCTACGACCGATTGTTTCAGGTTGACCATCACCTCCGCATCCATAGGCAAAAAGATATCCACTCTGGAACCGAACTTGATGAAACCCATTTGTTGATTGATATGACACTCATCACCCTCCTTCGCGTAGGTGACGATTCTTCTCGCCAAAGCACCCGCAACCTGACGGAACAAAACCTTCGTCTTGTTTGCAGTCTCGACCACCACAGTGGAACGTTCATTCTCTGTGCTGGATTTCGGCAAATTGGCCCGCATGAAATTACCGTCGTTGTGGTTGTAATACAAAATCTTTCCGTTCACCGGATACCAATTCGCATGCACATTGAACACACTCATGAAGATAGAGATCTGGATACACTGATCCTTCAAATACTCACCCTCCATGGTAGGCTCGATCACCACTACAGTACCATCCGCTGGAGCGACTACCAAGCCTTCGCTATCCCCTTCGAACATACGGCTGGGATTGCGGAAGAAGTTCAAAAAGAAGAGGAAGACCAACAAACTAAAGCCACAGACCAAACCCACCAAATTAGGTTCGCTGCGATAGAAAAAACAAGCTACCGCCACATCTACAACGACAATGGCCAGCAACAATTTCGTCAATATTCCTTTTCCCTCTTTATGAATTCTCATGATATATTTTTCTACTATTTGAAACGCAAAGTTAATGTTTTTTATTTAAAAATGCTACACTGAACGCATTTGGCACTAAACAATCCAAGAAAAAAGCAGATAAAGAACCGGAGCGGCCAATAAAGCACTGTCAAAACGGTCCAAAAATCCGCCATGTCCCGGAATCAGATTTCCAGAATCCTTTACCCCGACGCTACGCTTAAACATAGACTCCACCAAGTCGCCTAACACGCCGAAAACGAAGACGCCAGCGGAGAGCGTAAGCCAGAAGGCGAGTTCCAAAGTATCGACCACCGCAAGGCGGTGAAAAATATAGCCCGACACCATAGCGAAGAGCAAACCGCCCGCGAATCCCTCCCAAGTCTTTTTAGGAGATATGCGTTCGAACATCTTATGTTTTCCGAAGAAACGGCCCACCAAATAGGCGCCAGTATCCGAAGCCCAAATGATAACAAAAAAGGCCAACAGCAAATACTTTGACTGCTCAGTCGCACCCTCTACCAAACAAAATAGCGCGAATGGAACCGCAACATACAAATGGCCCAACAAAGTCGCCGAGAGGTTCTGGATAGGGGATTGCTTTCCTCGGAAAAGCTCAAAAGCCATAAGAACCGAAATATACAAAGCATAAACGGAGAAGAGAGAGGCCTCTTTTCCTAAAAACGAAACAGAGAACGCCGCAGCGAAAAGCACCGCCCCGCCTGCCAATCCCATCCATTTATCCACACTTACCCCCTCAATCTTTTCTGCCATCTTATAAAACTCGGAAAGGGACAACATCATCACGGCGAAAAAGAGAACGCCGAAACAATAACATGACGACAATAATATCGACATCACCACCAGTGCCACCAAAACCGCACCGGAAATCGCTCTAATCACCAAATTCTTCACTCTATTTTCCTCCTCAAAAAACGTCGGACCTATCCGATCCATCCGATAAAATTATACAAAATAAGTTAGTGTCCATCTTCAGGTGCCGTCTGTTCATCCAACGGCAAAGCCACATTGAAAGGCGAGGCACCACCAGAAGTCTCCTTCTTCTTGTTCTTCCTTTGAGCTTCCAACTGCTTTATATATCTACTGATATCATTCAACGAAATAACCTCATGCGGTTCGACCGGAAGAGCCTCCCTCGTAGGGACAGCCTCCTCCTCCATCTCCGCTTCGGAAGATAGGCTATCGGAAACAGATGAAACAGGCGGTGCGCCGAACAACATGTCATCCAACACATTATGCAGACTATCCTTCGCCGAGTTCTCCATCGCCAACTCGTTGGTCAAAATATTTAGGCTATCCTGGAGTCGCTGTAGGCTATCCTGCTCCATCTTCTTGTTAAGAATCTGGTTAAGCGAATCCGCCAAATGTTGCTCCTGCAACTGCAAAGAATCCGGTTTGATCAAGAGAGAGTCGAATTGGGAAGCATCCAACTCCTCAATCACCTTACGGCGGTTGGAGGTGTAGAACTTGATGTCGCCCAACGATCCGCCCCCTTCTGGATTGATCTTGGTCGGCTTAATCTTAGAGATGATCTTACCCTGACGACGGTTCTTATACTTGATCTTGATTTCACCAGTTGCCAAATACTCCAAGTTCAACTGCGTGATGACAGTATCCAAATACTCCACCACTGGATAGTTAGGCAAAATGACACCAACAGAGTCGGCCACCTTATTGAAATCCGTATGACGGTACTTGGACTTACCGACCAGACGCATCACATACTTCGCCACCAATCGAGTCGAGTCGCCTAAATCGTAGAACTTCTTTCGATGGAAATATCTATGGTCGAAATAGTGTAGGAAGAAGTCATATTCGTAACGGAACTCAAACTTATCCCTGACATAATAGACATCATTGAGATAGCGGCAATTCGGAATCTTAATCTTACGGAGTATCACATCACCCTTTCGGTTCTTGCTACGCTCCAACTCCTTGACATCGCGCATATTCTGCAACTCCTCCTCCAACTCCGCGATCTGCTGCTCCAAAAGGACTGAGTCGATAAGAGAGGTCACGACTTCCGCCTCAGCCTCCTCATCAACGGCGAACGAATCGATGTTAGCCATATAGGTGGAGTCGAGTTCACCACTCGCGAAGGCAAAGGAGTTCTCATCATCCAATTCCACTTGATCCTCCTGCTGCTTATCTTTCACCTCGACACGATCACGATCGTTCTTAGCCAAATCGGAGTTATCTCGTTTACCAGTGGCAAGGTCGAAATCTCCATCCGCCAACATAAGCGAGTCTTTGGATTTCTGCTCCTGCATCGCGCGCTTCTTCTCTTGGATCTTCTTCAACGCCTTCTGTTGTTTCTTGGTCAAAGCGGCCGCCTCATCCTGGGCATCCTCTTTGGCGAAACGTTCCAAATCGGCATTCTCCTGTTGAACCAATTTCAAGGAGTCGCGCTCGATCTCTTTACGCATCTTCTCACGCATCTTCTCCTCCTTGCGCTTGGCCTTGTCCTCAACATCATATTTCTTAGCCTTCGCAGAGACAATCTTCTTGGCGAGTTTCATCGTCTCCTTCTCTATCTTGGCACGTTGGGCTTGCAACTCCTTCTTCTTTTGCTCCTCCAACTTATTCTCCTTCTCCAAGCGCTCCTGCTCAGCAGCCAATTCCGCCTGACGTTGTTGGAACTCCTTCAACTTCTCCTCATCCTGTTCCAATTCGGCCTGCTCCTTCTCCTGCTGTTTAGACATCTGTCTACGGGCGATTTCGGCCTCCATCATCTCTTGCTTCTTTTGGCGCATCTCCTCCGCACGTTCCTTCTCCTGCTGTTTGCGCGCCAACTCCTTTTCACGTTGCGCCTGACGCAACTCTATCTGCTTTTGCTTCTCCTCCAACCGTTTCTGTTTCATACGGTCGGCCAAAGCCTTTTCTTTGTTTTTCGTCAGCTCTTCACGGGCCTTCTCACGTTCACGCATCTGTTGCAGGAAGGCACGCTTACGCATCTGCTCCTCCTTCTGTTTCTGTTTCTTCGCGATCTCCATTTGACGAGCCTTCTCCTTCGCCTCACGCTGCTTCTCCCGTTGGATACGCTGTTTCTCCTGCATCTGCACTTTACGCTCGCGTTGCTTCTCTAAGCGCTCATTCTGCAGTTGCTTCTGCTTCTCCACCCAATCAGCATGCTCCTGACGCTTTTGTTGAACAGCCTCTTGTCTCTTACGCACATCCTCCTCACGCTTAGCCGCTTGCTCCTCCAAACGTCTCTGCATCTCCTGCTTACGAAGTTCTTGGGCGGCACGCGCCTTTTCACGCTCCTCCTGCATCTTCTGCATACGCTGTTGGCGGGCCTCGTAGGCTTGTTGAGCCTCATTGGCTCGTTGCTCCTCACGACGCTTTCTATCCAACTCCTGTTGCTTACGTATTTCGTCTTGCTGCTGCTTGTGTTGCTCCCACATCTCTCGCTCGTTGGCACGTTGCTGCTCCTCGCGCTTACGTTGCTCCTCACGAGATAAACGTTGCTTGGCGATGACCGCCTCATACTCTTTTTGGCGACGCTCATTCTCATTCTTCTCCCTCAAACGAGCCGCCTCGATCTCCTCCTTTTTCTTATTCCAAAGCTCGGTATATTTTTGCTTCATCTCGTTCTCGTGACGGATACGCATCTCACGAGCCTGACGTTCCAATTCAACGGCGGCAAGGTAGTCGGCCAAACGGCTTTCACGCTCATCAACAGCCTGTTGCTGGCTTTGGGCCATCTCTTCCTTCTTCTTCTGCCACTGCTCTACTTGTTGCTGGCGTCTCTCCGCCTCTTTCTGGCGTTGAAGTTCACGTTGCAATTTCTCTCGCTCGGAGGCGGCCACATACTGTTGCTGACGTTTCTCCGCGGCAGCCTCGTCACGCTTACGTGCGGCATCGAGTTCCTTTTGCTTCTCCGCCCAACGCTCCTTATCGAGCTGCTTCATCTCCGCCTCACGACGAAGGCGAAGTTCCCTCGCCTGGCGCTCCTGCTCGACGATTTGCTCATACTCCTTCAATTTGCGTGCCTCAGCAGCCTTCTCTTCCGCTTTACGGGCGTCCACTTGGGCCTTTACCTTCTTCCACTCCTCCTGCTGGCGAATCTTCTCGTCACGTTCCTGTTGACGCTTCGCCTCACGCTCTGCCTTCGCCTGATCATTAGCCGCCTTCGCCTGCTCCAAACGTAAATCACGTTCGCGCAGCTCCTGCTGGCGCTTCGCCTCACGCTCCTCCTTCAACTTCTCGGCACGGGCGCGTTGCTCTTCGCGAATACGATCGACATCTGTTTGCGCATACATGAAAGATGCATAAACAGTCAACGTTAGCAATATGGTTAATAATCTCTTCAAATCAATAATTCTTTCGCACAATATTTTGCCAACGAAACGACAAAACATACTTGTGAACTTACAAAGATATTAAAATAGAGTTGAATTTCAAAAATGATTTTTAGGGCGTTGCAAAAACAGATGATTTTCATCAAGATACGATCATAACCACATGACAACCAACAGGAAAGAGAGAACGACATAAAAAAGAAAGCATGGTTGATCGCTCAACCATGCCATAATTTGATCCTCTACAGGAGAGGCTGAATGTCAAAATATCTTCACAGATAAACCGCATTCGCACATTGAAAAGTAAATATGTGACGAAACTTCAATGTGGATTGCCTATCCCATATAATTAGGACCATTATACAAAGATCTCAACCCAAGGTTGACATATGGGTTGAGGTCACACGAGGGTGGCCTCAACCGAAAAAAGTAGTTAACAAAGACTATACAGTCTGCTCGATGTTCCACACAAAGGCGCGGACACCCACCTCCTCATTACGGAGGTCCAACTTGCGGACTGTTTCAAGCAGTGTAGGAACTTGATCATCCTCCACCACGGTCATCAATGCGGAGTTCATTTCAGGCCATGTGTGGGTTCCTCTGCGAGGTTCACCCGTCTTGGAACCACGGCCTTGAACTTGCTCGAAAAAGGTGAAGCCACGAATTCCAAGTCTATCCAACATATACTCCACACGTTCCGTGTTTGCTTGATTGAATACTATCATTACAGATTTCATACTTCAACTTTTTTATTTGTTATTACTCTTTGACTCCGAATGATTCTCACCTGCGGGTTGATCATCCGTCTTGATATCCATGAAGATGAACTGAGCACGTGTCTCAGCCTCTTTATCTCGCTCACCATGCTTTGACATGATACCGTAAAGGACTGGCACCACAATCAAGGTAACCAATGTGGAAATCAACAATCCACCGATCACCACGATACCCATTGGCACCCACATCTCAGATCCGTCGGAAGTGGCCAAAGCCATCGGCAACATACCCAAGATGGTCGTCGCCGCAGTCATCAACACCGGACGAAGACGGGATTGACCTGAAATGGCGATCGCCTCATTCAACTCATGTCCACGGTCGCGCATCAAGTTGATGTAATCCACGAGCACGATACCATTCTTCACCACAATACCGACCAACATGATACAACCCAACGCACCAATCATATCCAATGAGGTATTGGTAATCAACAATGCCCAAATCACACCTGAGAAGGCGAACGGAACGGCCATCATAATGATAAACGGCTTTGCGAAAGACTCGAATTGGGACGCCATCACCACATAAACCAAGATCACGATAATCAAGAGCAACAATCCCATATCTTGGAAAGACTCTTGTTGATCCTCATAAGCACCGCCCAATACGACAGTGACATCATTTGGTTTGTCAAGTTCCGGCAACACCTTTGAAATCTCCGCAGCCAGCTCACCCAAAGAGGTCTCGAACGGAGTAACCTCCACCTTCAAGTAACGTTGACGACTCTTTCTTTCAATCTCAGGTGGACCCCAATACTCCTCAATCTTGGCGATTTCACTTAATTTCACTCTTCCGGTTTGGGTTGGTATACTCAAATCCTCCACATCCGAAATAGAGTTACGGTTGACCTCTTTCAAACGCACCAGGATATTGTACTCGTCACCATCCTCTTTCAAGAATCCACATGCCATTCCATTGGTACGGTTACGAACCAACGAAGCGACAGATGCGGAAGAGAGTCCATGACGAGCTGCCTTCTCCTTATCGACGGTGATCTTCAACTCCGGACGATCATCGTCACGGCTGATATCCACGTTACGGGCTGTCGGAATCTTCTCCTCGATGATTTGCTTTACAGCCTTCGCATAGGTACTGGTCGCATCAAAATCATATCCATAGATCTCAACGTCCACCGTACTTTGTCCACCCATACCACCATTGGAAGAGATAGCCACCTTGAAATCCTGCACCTCCGGATAAGAGGCGATCTCCGCACGAAGCACCTCGGAAATCTCCCAGATGGTACGCTTACGGGTATATTTCTTATCCGCATTGAAACGCATCTGGATCGTATTATTTCTCGTAGAGGCGAAGAGGGCGGAAATTCCAGCATCCTCGTTGGCACCACAGGTGGTAGAGATATTCTTGGTCTCAGGAACCAACTCCATGAAACGCTTCTCCAACATACGGGCGAACTTAGCGGTCTCCTCCACGCGAGTACCTTGCAACAACTCGACGTCGATCGTCAAACGACCATTATCAGGCACCGCCATAAAGTCGGTACCGATCATACCCGTCATAGCAGGAAACAAAGAGAGGGCGAAGAAACCGACAACACCCAACATGGTAAGTTTCTTGTGGCCCAAACACCAGCGAAGGCCATTCGCGTAAACAGCATCCAACTTATCCAAGAACTTCACTACCGTATTCTCATAAGAGAGCTTCTTCGTGTCTTTTTTCTCAACAACCAAATGGCCATTGGCATCCACTTGCACCTTCTTCGCCTTCAGGATCTTGGAGCAAAGCATCGGCACCAAAGAGATAGCCACAGCAGTGGAAGTACAACATACGATGGTCACAATCCATCCCAACTCCTTAAACATAATACCCGCAATACCTGGCAACATGGTGAGCGGCACAAACACCGCGCAAATCACCAATGTCGTGGCAATTACAGATACCCACACCTCATTGGTCGCATAGATGGAGGCCTCACGAGGACTGGATCCACGCTCTATATGGTTCGTAATATTCTCCAAGACCACAATGGCGTCATCCACCACCATACCGACCGCAATGGACAATGAACAGAGAGAAATGATGTTCAAAGAACTGTCCACAAACAATAGGTACAAGAAGGCCACCAACAAAGAGATTGGAATGGTCAATCCGATGATGACGCTGGCACGCCACTTACCCAAGAAGAAGAGCACCACCAAAACCACAAAGAATACGGCGTACATAACGGCCTCCTTCAAAGAGTCGATCGCACTGACAATCTCTGTGGAAGAGTCGTAAATCTCCTTAAACTTAACGTCAGTCGGAAGGGAAGATTGGATCTTATCCAACTCTTTGTGAATATCACGGCAAATCTGCACAGTGTTGGCACCCGTCTGCTTGGAGATGATCAAACGTACAGCCTCTTGGCCATTCATCTTCTCATCCAAAGAGAGGTCCTTAATAGTATCGCGGACAATGGCGACATCCTTCACACGAATCTGCTTACCATCAGCGCTAGTGGCAACCACGATATCTGCGATTTCAGAACTCTCGACATACTCACTACGAACTTGCAAAGCATACTGCTCCTTTTCCATCTTGATGTTTCCACAAGACAAGTTCAAGTTGTTGCTTGCCACCGCATTTCCGACAGTTTCCAAAGTGATGCTATACGCATCCAATTGCTTTTGGTCGATCTCCACATAAACATATCGGTCAGGCTCTCCTGACATGGTAACGTTACCCACACCCTCCACACGGTTCAACTGAGGGATGACGATATCGTTCATGATCTTCTCCAAACCAGGATAGCTCTCCTTCGCCTGCACGGCGAACTGGATAATCGGCATAGAGGAACTGTTGAACTTGATGATCAACGGATTGGAACATCCGCTTGGCAAATTATCCTTAGTCATATCGACGTACGACCGGATATCGTTCACCACCTCATCCAACTTCTCACCCCACTCAAATTCCAAAGCCACCAAAGAGAGGTTATCCTTAGAGGTGGAGGTCAACTCATCCAATCCATCCACAGAGTTCAAACTGTTCTCCAAATACTTTGTCACATTGGTCTCCACCTCACTGGCGTTGGCACCAGGATAAGCGGTCATGACAGCGATAAACGGAGGCTCGATCTCCGGGAATTGGTCGATAGGCAGCTTGATATAAGCGAAAACACCCATCAACATGACGGCCACGAACACCAAGATGGAGGTGACCGGTTTGTTAATCGCGGTTTTATAAATACTCATTGTTAATTTCCTTTTTAGAGCGTTCGATTATTATTTCTTCATCTCAGCCTTGTTTACGGTATCAGCGATTGGCTCACTTGAAGCAGGTGCCTCAGCATTGGACTTAGCGGAAGCCTCCTCCTCGAAGTTTCCATCCATGATCTCCATCTTGGCGCCATCCACCAAACGAGCTTGGCCTTGGGTAACCACCTCGTCGCCATCAACGACAACATCGCTAATCACCTCAACCATACGATTGATACGTTGTCCGATCTCAACAGTCACACGCTTTGCAGAACCATTGTCATTCAAGAACAAGTAACGTTCGTTAGAACCAGTCAACTTCATTACGGATTGATAAGGAACTGCCAAGATCTTAGCCTTACCCACATTGACAGAAGTATGGATATACATACCTGGACGCAACTTCATGTTACCATTAGGAACCCTTACCTTACATTGAAAAGTGTGGGTAGCTGCATCAACGGTAGGATAGATGGTCTCAATTACCGCAGGGAACTTAGCATCAGGATAGATGTCAGAGATGACATCCAACTTCATACCCACCTTCACATTAGGGAAATATGATTCTGGCAAGTTGATAATAGCCTTCAACATATTCACTTGAACCACAGTCAAGATCGGACGAGCGCCATTGAACAACTCACCGCTTTCGTAGTTACGAGCGGAAACGATACCAGGGAAAGTAGCCTTAAAAAAGGTATTGTTCGACAAGAACTCCACTTGCTCCTTGGCTTGGTCATAACCCAACTTTGTCTGGTCATAGATTTGTTGGGTAACGTTACCGCCAGCCAACAAAGCATCCATACGCTTCATCTCGTTCTCCAAGTTGGCCAACTGCAACTTTGCTTGCTTCAATTGAGTTTGATCCATACGAACCAACAACTCTCCCGTAGCGACACGGTCGCCCACATCCTTGAATCTCTTCTCGATGATACCAGTCAAAGAAGGAGAGACATTTTGAGTCTCATATCCCTCAAGTACTGCCGTACACTCGTGAATACGGTCAATTGTTTGGAATTGCACCTTCTCGACGCGTACTCGCTCGACCTTCTCCTCAACGACAGAGGCATCCGCCTTCTTATCGTCCTTCTTGCCTCAACTTGTTGCCACGCCGGTGATAGCCATTACAGCCATCGCCAAACCTACCATTCTTACAACTTTCTTCATTTGTATATCTATTTTAATTATTTACGGATTATTTATTAAGCAACACCTTCAAATTGACATAAGCGGTAACCATATCCATCAA
>JAZUDI010000039.1:0-15542 GCA_045639525.1 Paludibacteraceae bacterium
CTTCGCATGGTTGGAAAACTTCAGAAGGCTGGTTATCGACTATGAGTTTCATGCGGAAACCGCAGTGGCTATGATTCAATTAGCCTTCTGTTTTCTGATGCTTAACAAAATATTTTAGAAAAATTTAAACAGCTTCTGAAACGATACACCAATTCGAATTGGCGAACATGTCGTTTACGAAATGGGAGAAGTAACCACTATTCTGCCACAAGCGAGGTAGTAATGGCTTTCGTGGCAAAATAGTGACGCACTATTCTGCCACTAACCATATTTTTTATATATTTGTGGCAAATTAGTGAAATTAAAGCATGGCAAAAATCATAGGAAGAGAATCGGAATTAGCTGAATTCCAAAGAATATATGATTCAGGTAAGGCTGAATTTGTAGTCGTGTACGGCAGACGACGAGTTGGAAAGACATTTCTAATCCGAGAATATTTCAAACAAGAGTTCGCATTCTACCACACAGCTTTATCTCCCATAGAACTTGAAGGGAAAAGTCTAAGCAACAAGCAATTACAAAGTTTCCACTCTTCCTTACTGCGCTATGGAGCCGAATCAGGGCCTCAACCAAAAGATTGGTTTGAAGCGTTTGATATGCTGATTTCACTCTTGGAACAACAAAAAGAAGAGAAACGCCAAGTGGTTTTCATTGACGAGATGCCATGGATGGATACTCCCCGATCAGGATTTATCACCGCACTAGAGCACTTTTGGAACGGATGGGCCGCAGGAAGAGAAAACATCATGCTAATAGTATGCGGATCTTCCACCGCATGGATAACGGACAATCTCATCAACAACCACGGCGGATTGTATGGCCGTACAACGCGGGAAATAAAACTTCAACCATTCTCGCTCTACGAATGTGAACAATT
This sequence comes from Paludibacteraceae bacterium, assembly GCA_045639525.1. Lineage (GTDB taxonomy): Bacteria > Bacteroidota > Bacteroidia > Bacteroidales > Paludibacteraceae > UBA1181. The sequence goes on from JAZUDI010000039.1 coordinate 878, forward strand.
CTACGAATTCAAAAACATCTCTCTTAATAGGCAATCACAAGCAGAGGCGTACATGATTTTGGGAGGCATTCCATATTACATTGATTGTATGGAAAAAGAGCTGAGTCTTGCGCAAAATATCGATAAAATCTTATTTCGGAAAAATGGCAAACTGGCTAATGAGTTCGACAGACTTTTCACATCCCTTTTTACCAATGCCTCTGATTACAAAAAAATAGTGACCTTATTATCACAACGCAGAGAGGGATTCTCCCGGAAAGAGATTTCAGACCAAACAGGCATTCCTTATGGCGGTGGTTTGTCAAACATGTTAAAAGTGCTGGAAGTAAGTGATTTTATACTGCCCTATACATATTGGGGAGAATCATCAAGAAATGTCAAATACAAACTAATAGACCCGTTCTGTCTATTCCATTGTTACTTCAAGTCAAAGAAAACTACCACAAACGAATCTTTCTGGCAAGACAATCTCACATCACCTGCGCTTAATGCTTGGAGAGGTTTGGCTTTTGAGGATCTGTGTTTCTCGCATACGCAGCAAATTAAGAAAGCACTTGGCATTGCAGGAGTTCAGACTGAAATATCTCCGTGGCACTCTCGAACCAGTGAAGGTAATAACGCCCAAATCGACATGTTAATCGCACGAGCGGACCGCACCATCAATGTCTGCGAAATGAAATTTGTGGACAGTGAATTCGTGGTTGACAAAGATTACGAAGCGAAACTACGCAACAAGCTAACCGTATTCCAAACAGAAAGCAAAATAAAAAGCAGTCTCCACCTAACACTTATCACCACATACGGACTTATCAGAAATAGCCACTCAGATAGGATTCAAAACGTAGTAGTGCTGGATGACTTATTCGAGAAATAATCGCTATTCTGCCACAAATGGGGTAGCAATGGCTTTCGTGGCAAAATAGTGATGGCATCATATTCTGCACTTATCCTTTCACGTAAAACCATAAAACAAAAAGGGAGTGAACCACCGTCCACTCCATAAATTACAGTCATCAGAATATATTATCCACATTTCCACAGACGGCTCACAAAAGTAGAAACCGCCTAAATTCATGACAACGATAACAAAAGCACCTTCTTCGCAAGACGATTTCGACCTTCTTTTAATAAATCTACACAACGGGGGAAAAAGTCTTTGATTTCAGGTGTAGTATCAAGAAATATCTCCACTGACAAATGAACTTGATCGCCAATTAAGAAAGCCTTTAGTACTTTAGTTTCCGCAACTATTTCATTAAGACACCCTAATAGCTTCGTCCGGTCTCCTTCTAATCTATATACACCTGGCATAAGCAACCGGAAAAAAGAAGGGTCGTTTTTGTCAACCGTGAAATACATATGTGTTCCTTCATACTTGAAATGAACATCACCATCTTCATCAATTTCGTATTTATACCCCTCAGAAGACAAATACTCAGTTACCAAATGAACAACAGAAATTCCCATATCTTTTTACTTTTGCCCAAGAACTCCTATTGGGCAGTTTTCTTATAATACATATCAATTTGACACAGAGTCCTGATTACCTATAACTAGCAAACATTGTCAAATTTACACTTACTCGATTCGTTTAAATACTGCGGAGAAATTTACTCCGCCTCCTCATGTTCTCCAAAGTACCTAATCTCAAGATTCCTATCTACCCTTATCACCGATACCCTTCTTACCGTATTATTATCCGGCCAAGTCTCTACCTCAAACCTATAATCAGGATCTACACCTCTGTAATACAACACATTATCAGAATCTTTGTATGCAATAGAAACCTTCTCTGATAATGAAGGGGCTATGCTAATAGTCATCCTCCTACCAAAATCATCGTATTTTAAGGTTATATATCTTGGCACAAAGTCATGAGATACCATTATGCCATTTTCAAATCTCATATGATTTGTTGAAACGTATGTGATTATCATATCTCTAAATCAATTGTTATACTAATTCAATTAATCGCTCTGGGTTTCCCATAGTGAAAGATATCTTTACGACTCGACCACAATCGGTATAAATGCTACCCACAACAGGCTCTATATCACTAAAGAACTTAGTCTCTCTTGTGTATCCTACGAACATTCTTATAGCTGAAATAGCAGGGATACTAACATTAGTATTCACAGGGCATGTTATCATCAATATCCTATCCTTTAGAGTGACACACTGATCAAATGTACAACTCATAATTTTAGTATGAAGATCATTATTCCCTATTAAACACTTTATAGATTCACCTACCCGACAGTTAACTAGAATGGACGTACTCCCAGAGGCAATACGCTTCCCGCCTTGGAACTCTTCGTATCTTGTTGCTTGAAAGACAAACGACAACAACTCAAATTTCTTAAATGGAGTAAAAGTATCCATACGGTATTATCGTAACATTTACTAGTTTTCTTTCCAAAACTTCAGAGCATCTCCCATATTCATTATTGGCAAATCACAAAGAGATGAAATTAGAGACCATAACGCACGTTCAACATCCGCAATTTCTCCATCACAAGCCATAATTGCGGCTAGATATCCCGTAACATACTTTTTTTGATTTAAATTCATTTTCCTAACCTCATCATACGCAGCCTGAATATCCATATTCTGAGCAACAGTCATAATACCTATTGCTTCTACTCGACTGACACCAAATCTTATCAGTTCTAACGTTAACATTTTTTTTTCCTCTTCTGCGAACTTTCCATCCGCAGCAGACATTGCAATTCCCAATTTAGCAATTGCAGCCAGCTGATTTGCACTAAATTCCATAGTAGTAAAACCTATTTAACACGCAGACTCCTTGCGCAAACAACTTAATAACACGAGCATAAAAAAACGTGGAGCCAGTCTGTCACTCGTTCCACGGTTCATAGGCCTTCGCATTGCCTCACTTGTCGAAACGAGCAACGCTGAAAGCCCCACGCTGATGTATATAACCTTCCTTCGTCAAAAACGAACTTCTGGACATACTATAATACACCCATCGGGGCGTCCCCGTTGCTTTGTTCTTGACAAGTATTATTGAAGTTGCGAAGTTCATGAACCGTCAAAACCAAAGCGTACAGAACGCCTTTTATGTATATCTCCCACCCCCAAGCCCAAGGGCTTCCAGCATGGTTGACTTTGCAAATATAAAAAAAAACAAACAAAAAGATGGCTGCCACAATTTAAAATTTCAACATGTAGTTTCCCCAAAAAACATTAAATTTGCATACCGCATAATTAGTATTCTTTGATTCGCTTATGCCAAACAAACTCACCAAATTCCTTGCCGAAGAGATGGAGTCGCACCGAAAAGGCGGACTCTATCATAAGACACAAGTGCAACTTGCCTATAACTCCAATCGTATCGAGGGATCAAAACTGACAGAGGAACAAACTCGCTATATCTTCGAAACGCGTACCATCGGGTTCAAGGACCAAGAGGCCGTTCCTGTGGACGATATTATCGAGACCACCAACCACTTCGTGGCTTTCGATTACCTACTTCGCACTATTTCATCACCACTCTCACAAGAAATCATCTGTGAATTCCATCGCATCCTCAAAAGCGGTACCGCCGATGCACAAAAATCCTATTTTAATGTAGGGGCATACAAAAAATTGGCAAATGAGGTCGGAGGACAGGAGACCGCTCGCCCAGATGAGGTTCAACAACGGATGAATGAATTGGAGGATTGGTACAATAAACAGAAAATACGAAATATACAAACCTTGGCTGAATACCATTGGCGTTTCGAGAACATCCATCCATTCCAAGACGGGAACGGACGTGTCGGACGACTCATTCTTTTCAGAGAATGCCTCCGCAACAACATCCTTCCTTTCGTAATCGACGACAACCACAAACTATACTACTACCGTGGACTTAAGGAATTCAAAACCACACCTGGCTTCCTTGTCGGAACGATGCAATCCGCCCAAGATACCTACCAGACTTGGGTGAAATATTTCAATGAGGAATTACTGGAAGGAATGGTGGTGGAGTAACCCCCTACTCCGTCAGCGCCACCTTCAATACCATTTCCAAGTAATTCGCATAGCAAAGGTTAGAGCAATTGCAGGATAAGATCTCTTTGTGATCTTTATCCTTTAAAATCAATTGATACTCATCCACCGAACTATCCACCTGGAAATATTCAAAACTATCATAAGCCACCTTTTGTTTCGTATGTTTGCACAACTCCTTAGAGTGCACATCCACTTCAATGCCTTCCGAGTCAATAGTAAGAGAATCCCGTTGGGACACTATGCCCCCGTATAAAATGAACAAGTCCAATAAGAAAAAAGTACTCAATAGTATATACGCATAAACACTATCCTCTCCCGCAAAAAATCCTTCCACCACAAACCATAGAATAAAGGCAACGGTTATCAAGAAGAAAACACCACATAGCACGAAATAGGTTTTGGATCGCTTAGCAGGAAATGTGATCATCCCATACTTATTATAATCATACCAAGGTTTGGGAAGCAAATGCATCAATAGATCACTTCCTATCTCCCATATTTCATCACCCATTAGGCCATGCAACTTTATCCTCTGCAAAAGAGATTCATCGGCACCATACAATTCTATTCCATAACAACGGATGTTAGCCTCCCACCTGACATCTATTGAATAGGAGGATAACTCACTCCACTGATAGGAAGCCTGATGACGTTTAGGAATGATTGCATCACTATGCACATCAAGAGTAATACCCTTCTGATCCACACGGATCGTATCGTCCTTCACTTTATAAACATAGTAGAACAGCCAAATGATAGGCAATGTAAAAACACCTAAGAACAGGGATAGCCACTCACTGCCTTCCACATCCTTCATTAGCATGTAGATGATGAAAAGCAAGGTCAACAACCCCAAAGCGGCCACAATTTTAATCTCCGTCATTCGGGCAGATGAAGTCTCTACAGTGTATTCGTTATTATTCATATATGAGTTACCTTTTCATTCCTCGACAGAAACGCGCCAACCTCTCCCGATATGTTCTCATGAACATCCGTTTGCACTTATTAGACAATAAAGATGACTCACACAACTCTTGTACATTTGACTGTTCATTTGCAAAGGGAGCTAAGGTATCCGCGATTTGCTTTTCTGTCAAACCACACAATTTTGCAAAATTGTGGAAATCAACAATGGTTGGATGTCCGCTTTTGTCAAAGACATCAGATGTGTGCTCTATGGGCAATCCCAACCCCTTGTCCAATGCAAAATCACTATCGGAAATATGCAACGAGGTGTTCAACAAATCATACGATGGTGATAGTCTGAATTGATCCTTGTCCCGCAGAATAGAGAAATTCTTAAGATGGGCGTCTCCATTCGAAAACAGATAGTTAAAAACTACCAGTTTCACAAATCTTTGCATGTCAAAACGCCAAAGCGGAAGTGTCTGTCGCAATACATTGGCGACCTCCAAATAACTACCTCGGTACTTATAGTCACTACCATGCGTATGAGCAGATCTACCAAGAAGCGTACAGACATCTTCTTGTGCCAATTTCCCTTGTCCAGAGACATCAAAGCGTCTTACTATATACGCCAAATGGCCATCCGCTAAACGTATCATCCCACAAATCGCAGTGTCTATGCCAAACACCTTTGATGCAATCTGCATCGTAAGATATTCATTGGCTGGCATATCCTGCAAATTTAGCAAAGCAAGATTTTGAGGAGCAGGTTTTATAATATACACGCTCTGCTCTCCATCTTCTGCCAAACGAAGTTTCCCATTTTCCACAACGGCAAACAACTTCTCCTGGACACCCGAAATGGAAACGTGCTTTACATTATCCACATAGGATACCGGTTTATACACGATATCCGTATCAAACGGGACTGGCATTCGATCGATCAATATATCTTTCATCATTATTCGCAAGGTGTAAATGTAAGAAACCCAATAGTATCAGTCTGTGCAGTAGCCAATAGCAAACCAAAGTAGTCGTCCGCATCGATATGAAGTGCAGTACACTGAACCTTCTTGTTTGCCCCTTCACTTAATAGATTAAAGAAACAAGGGAATAGATGGTCACTATAATAGGCCTCACAACGCTTGGGAAGTGTAATGGATACAGGGAAGGCATCCCTATCCTGGAGATACGCCTCCTTGTACTGAAAGCAATATTTACCCTCATCAGTTTCTTGCAAAATACCTGCTGGAACCTTATTTACATTTACAATGGCTTGTCGCATTTGCTAATCGATTTTATTCGGTATAAGGCAATAAACTAGTCTTTAAATTCACAGAGAGTTCCATTCCCAAACAATCCAGTATCTTCTCAATTACTTGAAGCGTCGGATTGGTCTTGCCCTGCTCAATCAGTTTCAAATAACTCAAACTGATATCCGCCACATCGGCCAACTGTTCTTGTGTTATACCAATGCTTTTTCTTCGATCCTTAATTAACTTATTCCACTGCATAACGACTAATATATTAACCTTTTTGTGCAAAAAAAATAAATCCTTCGTAAAAAAACAAGAAAATAGCTAATATATTATACCTCAATAAAATTTCAACCATAAAAAAGGGAAACACATCACTGCGTTTCCCTTTGCTATTTGATGCGCTATTTATGCGCTATCTTAATCCTCCGACTTGTCGAAGCGTCGACCACCGGTAAAACCGCCTCTACCACCGCGACCTTCTCTTCCGCCTCTACCGCGTGAGTCATCGTCACGACGTCTGAATGGCTTTCTATCATTGTTGCGGTCATCATCTCTTCTGCCACCAAAACCGCCGCGTCTCTCACGGTTGTCTCTATCGAAACGACGTTCGCCACGCTCCTCATTGTCGCGTCTGAATCCACCGCCTCTACGATCATCACGTCGGTCATCTCTCTTTGAGAAATCTCTTCTACCCTCACCTCTCTCGCGGTTGAAAGGACGTTGCTCACGGCGCTCCTTCCACTCAGCCTCTCTGGCTGACTTGCGCTCTTGATACTCACGCTCCTTCTCGAAGGCCTCGTGTCTGCGGCGCTGGTATTCACTCTGCTCATCCTCACTCTTGGAACTACGTCTCCAAGTATCCTCCTCCAATCTCACGAAAGAGCCATCCTCCCGGATCGGACTAGTCGTCTTGCGGCTATCATTCTCTGGGGTAGCAGGTTTACGTCTATCTCTCTTATCCTCAGCAGGAGTAGCCTCTTGACCTTCGTTGCGCTCACGCAAGAAATCGTTTCTTCTACCCTTGAACATCTCATACTTGCGGAACTCACACTCGATGGAACCATTGAGCAAAGGAATTTTCACAGATGGCCTAAGTCCAATGCGGTCAGTCGTCTCAGAAGGCACCGTGATGATCCATGCGGACATATCGGTGAAGTCGTGCTTCAACTTGGTACCGATCTCCTCGTAGAGTTTATCCATCTCCACTGGCTTCAAACGCTCACCGTATGGTGGATTGAACATAATCATCGTCTCATTCTCCGGACGCTCGCATCCTTGGAACGGCAAATGCTTTAACTCGATATACTTCGCAAGTCCGGCACTCTTCACATTCTCTGTCGCGATACGCAAAGCTGCCGACGAGATATCGGATGCATAAATCTTATGGTTGAACTCACGTTCTTGGGACTCGTCGTTGTAGAGATCCTCCAAGATAGCGGAGTCGAAATCAGGCCATTTCTCGAAGGCAAAACCTTTTCTATAAATACCAGGAGCAATGTTCAAAGCCATCATAGCAGCCTCAATGGCGATGGTACCCGATCCACACATCGGATCCATAAAGTCGGTCTGACCATCCCAACCGGCCAACATCAACATACCTGCCGCCAAGACCTCGTTGATAGGGGCTTCGGTCTGCTCCACCTTGTAACCTCTCATAAACAGAGGCTCACCGGAACTATCCAACGAAAGGGTGCAGAGATCCTGGTTGACGTGGATATTCAATTGTACATCTGGATTCTTGATACGGACGGAAGGTCTCTCGCCAAACTTCTCCATGAAGTAATCCGCGATAGCGTCTTTTGCTTTATAGGCAAGGAATTTGGAGTGACGGAAGTTATCGGAGTGAACAACAGCATCGATCGCGAAGGTCTTCTTCGTGTTCAGATATTGAGACCAATCCATAGACTTAATGATGTTATAGACCTCATCAGCATCCGTTGCGGTGAATTGATGAATTGGCTTCAAGATGCGCAAAGCGGTACGGCATCGGAAGTTCGCCTTATACATTAACTCTTTGTCACCAAAGAAGCGAACGCCTCTTGTGATGATCTCTACTTGATCCGCTCCCAGATCAATCAACTCCTTTGCCAATACCTCTTCCAATCCTTGGAAGGTCTTGGCAATCATTTCAAAATTATTTGCCATCGCGAAAATTTGTATATTTTTGCCAATGCAAAAATACGAAGAATTATAATAGGTTTATATACCTAATAGAAAAAGGATTAAAAATAAAAGGGTTATTGGTGGACGCACTGAGAAATGCGGTGCGAAAAGCATAAACAAAAAAAAACCACAACTAACTCTTCACAGAGTGATTGTGGTCGCCTATTTTAAAGTATAAATGTTTCCTGACAACGAAATCTATAATTCATTTCGTTTTTGCATTGCAAATGTAATACGATTCCATAGGAGGCAGGTACGAACCATGTTTCATCTTAGGGGGAATTTTGTTACAAATGCGAAAATCTGCGGTGAAATCGCCGATTTTTGTGCTTTTTTGATTAGATTTGTAGCATAAAATAGAGAAAGAAATGAAAGAATTAATCTTCGCGACCAATAACGCGCACAAGGTGGATGAGGTGAGAAATAAGTTGAACGGAATCTTCGAAATCCGTTCCTTGGCCGAAATCGGATGCACAGAGGATATCCCTGAGACCTCCGACACGCTTCAAGGCAACGCCAGCCAAAAATCTCACTATCTCCACGATAAATATCACTGCAACTGCTTCGCGGACGATACAGGCTTGGAAGTGGAGGCTTTGGATGGCGCACCAGGCGTCTTTTCCGCCAGATATGCGGGCCCTGCCAAGGATTCCGAGGCCAATATCGATAAATTATTGGCTGAATTGCAAAATAAATCGAACCGCCGCGCAAGATTTAGAACAGTTATTTCGTTATTCTTAGAAGATAAGGAATACTTCTTCGAAGGCATCGTCACTGGAACCATCCTGACGGAACGTCACGGAAACGGCGGATTTGGCTACGACCCTGTCTTCCAACCCGATGGATACGACTGTTCCTTCTCCGAACTCACCATGGAGGAGAAGAATAGCATCAGCCACCGAGGCAGGGCGGTGGAGAAGTTGATCCAATTCTTGAACGGGGCAAAATAAAAACTAATACACTTTTTATCTTATGGTAAAAATCTTCAAGGCAATATTCATTCTCAGTGTGCTTCTATGCGCCACCGACACCTTCGCCCGTGTCGAAATGGGAAGTTGGCAGTCATTCTTCAATTACAATAATGTAAGCCAAATCGCACAATCCAAAGAGAAGGTTTTCGCACTAAGCGACGGTAACCTATTCTCTGTGGACAAGACATACGAGAGCATAGAGACCTATACCAAACTGAGCGGACTCTCTGACGGGAACATCACACATATCGCCTACTGCGACAACCAAGAGAGTCTAGTCATTGCCTACGACAACTGCAACATCGACCTACTCAGCGGATACAATGTGGTGAACATTCCGGACTTGAAGAATTCCGAAGTGGGAAGTAAGAAGATTTACAACATCACCATTCAAGGGAAGTACGCTTACTTCGCTTGCGGATTTGGTATCATGGTGGTTGACGTAAGCAAAGGAGAGGTCACCGACACCTATATCATCGGCAACAAAGGTGAATACCTAACGGTCACCAACTTGGTTTTCTGCCACGATTCCATCTACGCGAAGACCACCAACGGTATTCGCCGCGCCTCACAAAAGGAGAAGAATTTGGCGGATTTCACCAAATGGGACCTTGTCGAAATCCCCCGCACAATCGCCGCTAGCGACATCCGCTCTTTCGACGACAATCTTTTGCTCATTGACGAGCAATCCATCTACCGAATGGATACCGCCATTGTTCCCGTCGTAGCGGTGGAGGGAGCCAATCAGATCATCACCGACGAGGAGAGGATCATCGTCTGCTACCAAGACTCGCTCTCCCTCTTCGACAAGGCGTTCAAGCACAGCGCCACCCTACCGATCGAGAACGCCACATGCGTCATCAACGATCCGCAAGGGAAAGGATTCTGGACAAGCACCCACCAAGCTGACGGACAGACACTGCTCCATCAGTACAACAAAGAGGGTCAACACCAGAACCGATACATTCCAACAGGACCTTACTCCACAATCGCGGCTTTTGTGAAGTTCCAAGGAGGTAAACTGATCACCGGTAGTGGTGGTCCATTCGATTTGGCGATGAATACGCCAGGTGTGGTCCAGTTTTTCGAAGACAACCATTGGTCTATCCTCACCGAGATGGGAATGGACACCGCCATCATCCATGACAGACACTTTGTGGATGTGTTGGATGTCATCGTGGATCCCAATGACTCCCAACACCTTTTTGCCGCCTCTTGGCAAGGTCTCTTCGAGTTTCAAGGTTACCAACTCATCAACCACTACACCGATTTGAACAGTCCACTGACCCCCTACTGGATCATGGTAATCCTGGATGGACTGACCTACGACAAGAGCGGAAACCTCTGGATGGCCAATATGTTCTCCCAAAACCCAATCGTCATCTATACCGCCGACAAAAAGTGGGAGACCCTCCAATATCCGGAACTTCAAGACCAGGAGACCATCAAGGAGGTCTTCCTAGACAGTAAAGGCTATATGTGGGTATTGCTTCCACGTAAGAACCCGGGTATTTTCTGCGCCGACCTCAACAACACGCCGTTCAATGAGCGAGACGACAAGACCAAATTCATCACGAACCTCAAAGACAAAGATGGCCACGTGATCACCCCGATGACATTCAGATGCATCGCGGAGGCGAATGACGGCACGATTTGGATAGGAACCGACAAAGGCCCCTTCCTAATCAGCGATCCATCCAAGGTGTTCAACAGCGACTTCATCATCGATCGTATCAAGATCACCCGCGAGGATAATGCCAACTACGCCGACTATCTGCTCGAAAACGAACAGATCAACGCCATTGTCATCGACGGAAACAATCGAAAATGGATCGGAACCAACTCCTCTGGCCTCTATCTTCTTTCGCCAGACGGCAAGGAGACCATCCAACACTTCACCACGGAGAACTCTCCATTCAACTCCAACGCCATCCTGGATTTGGCCATCAACAACGAGACCGGTGAACTTTACGTAGCCACCTCCAACGCGCTCTTCCTGTACCAAACGGACGCTACCCAGGGAAAGGAGACCTACAAAGATGTCTATGTCTATCCAAATCCTGTCCGCGAGACATTCGAGGGCGGCATCACCATCAATGGATTGTTGGAGAATAGCCTCGTCCGCATCTCCGACGCTGAAGGAAGAATCATCCACCAGGGTCGTTCCAATGGCGGAACATACATTTGGGATGGAAAGAACCTGAACGGCAGACGTGTCGATACAGGTGTCTATTTTATTTATGCCACCCAAGACGACGGAAGCTCGAAGATGGTGACAAAGATGGCATTCATTAGATAACAAAAAGTATAACATATAGGGTTAGGCAATGATTATTAAAGATTTAGCCTCTATTGGTGAGGCAGCGAAAGAGTTTGTCGCCCAAATGGACGATCATAAAATTTACCTCTTCTATGGATCCATGGGAGCGGGAAAAACCACCTTTATCCGCGCCATATGCGAAGAGCTAGGGGTGAAAGACGTGATCAACAGCCCCACTTTCGCCATCGTGAACGAATATACCGACGGTAAGGGCAAACCAGTCTATCACTTCGACTTCTACCGTATCAACAAGATAGAGGAGGCTTACGATTTCGGCTACGAGGACTACTTTTACAGCGGCAACGTCTGCTTCGTGGAGTGGCCTGAGATGATCGAAGAGCTTCTACCCGCTGATGCCATGTGCGTCTCTATCCAAGAGAAGGCGAACGGCCAGCGAGAGGTCACTATCAAACCATTGGCATGAAGATAGGATTCGACGCGAAGAGGGCTTTCTGCAACAGCCGTGGTTTGGGCAACTACAGCCGAGACACCATTCGTCTCTTGTCTGAGCAATGTCCGGAGCATCACTATACCCTATTCACGCCTAGAATCAACGAATCCATTCAGTGGTCCTATAATGGAGAATGTTCGTCTGTCATAAGACCCAATGGTCTGTTCGCAAATAAAATTCTATCCTCCGTATGGCGTACATGGAATATATGCGACGATATAAAACGCTTAGATTTAGATATTTACCACGGATTGAGCCATGAATTGCCCTACGGCATAGAAAAAACGAGGGCCAAGAGGGTCGTCACGATGCACGACTTAATCTTCCTAAAAAATCCAGAGCTCTTTCCTCTCTTTGACCGATACTCCTTCAAAAAGAAGTATACCCACGGATGCAAAACAGCCGACAAAGTGATCGCCATCAGCGAAGAGACCAAGCGCGACCTCATAGAATACATGCAAGAGGATGAGTCACGCATTGAGGTGGTTTACCAGGGCTGCAACCCTATTTTTCACCAACCCATCAGCGAAGAGGGATTAGCGAATGTGCGAGAGCAATACGCACTTCCCAAAGATTTCATGCTGATTATATGCGCCATCGAACGTAGAAAGAACCACGAATTGATTTTGGAGGCCATGCGCCATCCACAATTGAATCTTCCTTTGGTAATCGTGGGCCGACCATCTGAATACAAAAAACATTTGGATGAACTTATCCATCAATATGGACTGGAGAAGCGCGTGATCTTCTTGAACGCTTTGCCAACCAGCGCTTTGCCCGCCTTATACAAATTAGCTACAGTATTTGTCTATCCCTCCCTTTTTGAGGGATTCGGCATTCCTATCCTAGAGTCGCTCACCATGGGTACCCCAGTGGTCACCAGCGAAGGAAGCTGCTTCCGCGAAACGGGAGGAGACGCGGCGAAGTATGTGGATTGCCACAACGCGGAAGAGTTGGCGGAGACGCTCATCGACGTGCTACAACACGAAAACGTACGGCAGGAGATGATCACCCAAGGGCTCACCCACGCACAAAAATTCACGGACGAAGCCATCGCCCGCAACCTCATGTCAGTATACAATAAACTTTTATAATATGTCAGATATCATTACATCCGCCCTTCAATCCATCGGCATCAACGAACTCAACGAGATGCAGCAAGCCTCTCTCCGCGCCAACGAATCGGGCCGCGACGTGATCCTCCTCTCTCCTACAGGTTCAGGTAAGACACTCGCCTTTTTGCTTCCATTGTTGAAGCAGATGAAGTCGGATTCCCATGATATCCAAGCGATGGTCATCGCCCCTTCGCGAGAGCTGGCAGTCCAGATCGAGGAGGTATTCCGCTCGCTGAAGAGCGAAATAAAGGCGACCTGCTGCTATGGCGGACACCCATTCGACATGGAAAAGAATGCGCTGGCCACCCGCCCCGCACTCGTGGTAGGTACGCCAGGAAGAATATTGGACCACATCAAACAAGAGAGTTTTGCCCCCTCTACCGTTAAGTTCCTCGTGTTGGACGAGTTCGACAAATCACTCGAATTGGGCTTCCAAGCGGAGATGGAGGCGGTCATCACCCAACTGACAGGCATCAAAAAGCGAATGTTGCTCTCCGCCACCAAAATGGAAGAGATTCCCGCCTTCACGAAGATACATCACCCAATGTCGCTCGATTTCTTGGGGAATACCGAGACCTTGCGTGAATTGACGGTCTATAAGGTTCAATCGCCTATCAAGGATAAGTTGGAGACCTTACAAAAATTGGTCTGCACCATCGGCAACCAACCCACTCTGATTTTCTGCAACTACAGAGAGTCGGTGGAGCGTATCGCCACCTATTTGAAGAAGAATAAATTGGACTGCAAAATGTTCCATGGCGGCATGGAGCAGGTGGACCGCGAGAAGTCGCTCTTCCAATTCCGGAACGGCACCTCCTACCTGTTGGTCTCCACCGATTTGGCCTCCAGAGGTCTGGACATTCCTGAAATCCAGAATGTTGTCCACTACCACCTCCCAATCAATAAGGAGTCATATACCCACCGCAACGGCCGTACCGCCCGTATGTATGCGGATGGAAACGCCTACATCATCCTCCACGGAGAGGAGCGTCTGCCGGATTTCCTCGCGGATGAAACATTGGCAGATTTCGAACTGCCAGAGGTGTGCGTGGGGCCTCAACCATCAGAGTGGGCTTCGCTCTACATCGGCAAGGGCAAACGCGACAAACTGAGCAAGGGAGACATTGCGGGCTTCCTCATCAAAAAGGGAGAGTTGGATAAAGATGATTTAGGCAGAATAGAGGTGAAGGAGCAATCCGCCTTCGCTACCGTCAAGCGTTTCAAATTGAATAGCTTGCTCGCTAAAATCCGAGGGGAGAAGATCAAGGGTATGAAGACGATCTTTGAGGAGGCGAAATAGGAAACCATCCTACAAAAAAGGAAGGAGGGTGTATCAAAACTAATAAAGTTGCGATACACCCTCTTTTTAACTCGTTGAGAATTGGATGGATTTTTAGGAGTGTAAAAATTCAGGATTGTCGCAAATATTCGATTCTCACGAACTGAAATTTTCATAAAAACAA
>JAZUDI010000040.1:0-5247 GCA_045639525.1 Paludibacteraceae bacterium
GTTCTTCTTCCCTCGCCCCAGATCGTATCCTTGGTGCAAGCGTCCAATGCGAATGGTGTGTTCACCTTCAAATCCTCCGCAGAGATCTCGCAGACACCCTCCAAAACCTTCTCGACAGGATCGTTCTTCAACGAGTCGCAATCGAATACTGGTTTCAAATCGCTCTGGATGAATACGTATTGCTCGCAGTATGCAGTATCAACCGTATTCTCATTACCGAACATCCAAACAATGGTGTCGCGGCCGACCAAATACTTGTCGGTCATCGAAGCGCCACTCTTTCTGGTTCCTTGACCCCAGATGGTATCATTGAAGCAGGTAAGGGCAAATGGAATGTTGACATTCAAATCTTCTGCCGTGATTTCACAAACGCCCTCCAACACCTTCTCGATCGGATCGTTCTTCAACGAATCACAGTCAACATTTGGTTTATCATCATTTTGGATAAATACATATTGTTCACAAGTGGCCACCTCTGTGGAGTATTCACTTTCGAACTTCCAGTCGATGGTATCGCGGCCAACATAGTAGATGCCATCCACAGGGTTACCACTTCTGCGGGTTCCTACACCCCAGATGGTATCCTTCGTACATGCATCCAAAGCGAACGGTGTCTTCACCTTCAAATCCTCCGCAGAGATCTCACAAACACCGGAAAGGACTGTGTCGATTGGCGCATTCTTCAACGAGTCGCAATCGAATACCGGTTTCATATCACTCTGGATGAAGATGAATTGGTCGCAGAATGTCGTGTCGGTTGAGTACTCGCTCACGAACTTCCATGTAATCGTATCACGACCGACATAGTATTTGTCGTTCATACCCAATCCGCTCGCACGGGTTCCTGTTCCCCAGATGGTATCCTTCGTACATGCATCCAACGCGAATGGCGCAATCACGCCCAAACCAGTCGAGTCGATCTCGCAGACGCCGTGGAGAACGGTATCAAGCACCGCATTGTTCAATGAGTCGCAATCGAATACCGGCTTCATATCACTCTGGATGAAGATAAACTGGTCGCAGAATGTCGTGTCGGTGGAGTACTCGCTCACGAACTTCCATGTAATCGTATCACGACCTACATAGTATTTGTCGTTCATACCCAATCCGCTCGCACGGGTTCCTGTTCCCCAGATGGTATCCTTCGTACATGCATCCAATGCGAATGGTGCGATGACGCCCAAACCAGTTGAATCGATCTCGCAGACACCTTGAAGAACAGTGTCAATCACCGCCTTATTCAACGAGTCGCAATCGAAGAGCGGCTTCATATCACTCTGGATGAAGATGAATTGGTCACAGAATGTCGTGTCGGTTGAGTACTCGCTCACGAATTTCCATGTGATCGTGTCACGACCCACATAGTATTTGTCGTTCATACCCAATCCGCTCGCACGGGTTCCTGTTCCCCAGATGGTATCCTTCGTACATGCATCCAATGCGAATGGCGCGATGACGCCCAAACCAGTTGAATCGATTTCGCAGACGCCGTGAAGAACGGTATCGATCACCGCATTGTTCAACGAGTCGCAATCGAAGACTGGCTTCATATCACTCTGGATGAAGATGAACTGGTCGCAGAATGTCGTGTCGGTGGAGTACTCGCTCACGAACTTCCATGTGATCGTGTCACGGCCCACATAGTACTTGTCGTTCATACCCAATCCGCTCGCACGGGTTCCTGTTCCCCAGATGGTATCCTTCGTACAAGCATCCAATGCGAACGGTGCGACGACGCCCAAGCCTGTCGAGTCGATCTCGCAGACACCTTGAAGAACGGTGTCGATCACCGCCTCGTTCAACGAGTCGCAATCGAAAACTGGCTTCATATCACTCTGGATAAAGATGTATTGCTCACAATATGCGATCTCTGAAGAGTAGATGCTCTCAAACTTCCAGTCGATCGTATCACGGCCCACCTTGTAATCAGCATCCATCGCCGCACCGCTTCTGCGGGTTCCGACGCCCCAGATGGTATCCTTTGTACAAGCATCCAAAGCGAATGGTGTGTTCACATCCAAATCGGCGGCGCTGATCTCGCAGACACCATGAAGAACGGTGTCGATCGGCGCATTCTTCAATGAGTCGCAATCGAAGAGTGGCTCTTTGTTAGAGTTCAACATCACCTTTTGGTCACAAGTCACTTGGTTGCCTGTCTTATCTTGGAAAATCCACTTCAACTCATACAACTTACCAACTTCGAAGGTTTCTCCCTTCTTGACGGTATCCGCAATGTTCTCGGTCCAAGAGAGGACTCCGTCGATGGTGACGTCACAATTATCTGTTGCGGTATATGTATTGAAGATCACCTCAGAGAATGGCACCTCGCAAACGCCATCCAACACTTGGACAAGTGAATCAGGATTGATGGTCGCGCAATCGAATACTGGATTAGTCGTATCCTTCAAGACCACCAACAATTCACAAGTGTCGGAGAGATCTACCAAATCCTCACCAGACTTGGTATAGATCCAACGGATGATATAATCCGTATTGTATAACAATGTGGTGTCATCGGTCATCTCTGTCCATACGTCGCTACCCTTGATAGAGTACTCCATTACCAAGCTATCGATAGGAGTCACCGTATTGGTGTTACAATCAGTATAGCTAGCGGTAGCGTACATATTCAAATCCTTCAAACTATCGCTCAAGCTCTTCCAATCCAAATTACCGCAGGTCTCTACGACGAATGGATTGATATCGTCGTTAGCAGGACACTCCAAATCGAACTTACGTTCATCTTGGATAGCGATGCTTTGCTTGCAAGTATCGGAGACATTACCGTAAATATCCTCTGAATACCAGTAAACGGTATCCTTTCCGACTGGATATTTATGGGTAATCGCCTCGTCTGTCACTTGAGAGAAGGTTACATGATCGAATGAGTAATAGATATCCTTGATATCACAATTGTCAGCGGCAGTGGCTGGTGTGAATGTCACTGTAGTATCACAACCCTTGGTAAGTGAGATGGTGATATCCGCCGGACAAGCCACAGTTGGAACAATCGTATCCTTGATATCGACGGTCATCTCACAAACATCGGAGATCAAACCATGAACATCCTCGCTTCTCCAATAGATGGTGTGGGAACCGACAGCCAAAGTAGTGTCGAGTGTCGATCCTACGAACTTATAGAAAGTAGCGTTGTCAACTGAGTATTGGATGCTCTCCACACCGCAAGAATCTGAAGCGGAGGCCACATTCAATTGTACAGCGATTTGACAATCAGCCAATACATTGATGGTCGTATCGTTAGGGCAAACTACCAATGGCTTAACCACATCCACTACGGTGAACTTTTGCGCGCAAGTGTCGGAAGCCAAACCGATCGCATCCTTCACCATCCAGAATACGGTGGTGTCTCCATTCTCGATGGTGATTTTGGAAACGCCTGCCTCAAACTCAGTGAAAGGATCTGAACCATATTGGTAGTAGTAAGTCAACGCATCGGCACCGCAATTGTCATCGAAGACGCCTGTTGGTTCAAGAAGCGTATAGAGCGTATCACAAGACTCCTTAGGCTCCAATGTGACGATTGGCATCAAGTCGCAGTTTACAGTCGGAACGGAAGTATCACGCAAGATCACCTTCGAGAAGCAAGAGTCGATCATGGTCTCCATGTTCTCACCACTCTTGGTAAACTCCCAAAGGATGTCATACAATTTGTTGTAGGTGAACTCTGTATCGTCATCCAAATCGTTGTAAGCGGATGTGCCAGACTCCTTGTAGTACATCTTAGGATCAATTGGTTCCTCCACGTCGTTCGCGCAGTCGATGCGGGTAGCGGTCGCCTTTTGGTTCTCAGCATACAACTTGCTGATCTCCTTCCATGTGAGGTTCTTGCAGGTATCGATCACTACGCTGTCCGCCGTAGGGCAGACGATGTTGATGCCAGTGCTGTCGGATACAGTATAGTTGCGTGTGCAAGTCTCGGAGTTATTAGCCTCGTCGTATGCCGTCCAGACGATGGTCGTCGTTCCCAACTTGAATACGGAGTCGAACGGTGCGATGTACTCGTTCAACGCTCCGTTGAATGAGTAGGTGATCTTCACCACCTTGCAGTTGTCGCTCATCTCAGGTGCGATGATCTTCATCGTCGTGTCGCACTTGGTGCGTACCTTGAAGGCGGTATCCGCTGGACACTTGATCTTTGGCTTCGCCACATCGTTGACGGTATATTGTCTTACGCAGGTGTCGGATACGTTGCCGCTCTTATCCTTCGCATACCACTTCAAGAGGGTGTCGCCCTTCATGAAGGTGAAGTCGAACGGCGCGGTGTACTCGTTCTCTGCTCCGTTGTTGAACTTATAATAGATCTTGTCGACCTCGCAGTTGTCGCTCATCTTTGGTGCGCTGATCTTCACTGTCGTGTCGCACGCTACAGTGATGTTCATGATCGTGTCGGCTGGACAGACGATCACCGGTTGTACCGTATCGATCGCATGGTACTTTTGCTCGCACTCCGCAGACTCGTTGAACTCGTCCTTCACCTTCCAGGTCACGATCGTGTCGCCCAACTTCACGGTGATGGCTGAGGTGCCAGCCACAAACTCGCTGAACGCCGCCATTTCCTCTGTCTTATAGTAGTAGGTCAAGTTGCCCTCGCCGCACTTGTCGTCGAACACGCCCGCTGGCTTAACCAATTGGTAGAGCGTATCGCAGGTGCTGGTTGGGTTCAACGTGATCTCCGGCATCGCCTCGCAGGCCACGGTAGGAACTGAAGTATCCTTTAACAATACGGTTGAGAAGCAGGAGTCCTTCATCGTACTGACATTCTCGCCTGATTTCACGAACAACCACTTGATGTCGTACAATTGGCTATACGTCAAGAGAGTGGCATCGGTCAACGCCGCGTATTGGTCATCCGACTCGTCATCCTTCTTGTAGAACATCTGTGGCTCTACATCCTCCACTTGGTTCTCCTTACAGTTGGTTCTGGTGACCTTCGCCACCTCGTCGGCCTTCAAATTCGCCTTCACCCTACCCCACGTCATGTCGGCGCAGGTATCGATGATCGCCGCCGGATGGGTTGGGCAAACCTTGTTGAAGCCCGTGCTATCCTTCACCACGATATTCGCCATGCATGTGGTGGACTCGTTGCCTGTCGAATCCTTCGCATACCATGTGATGGTGTACGCGTTGATGCCCAACTCCCTCTTCGCGCCTGCAGCATACAAAGTGTAATCGGCATCTCCGTTGAACTTGTAGTAATACTCCATCTTATCGGTCGCGGTACAGTTG
>JAZUDI010000041.1:0-56741 GCA_045639525.1 Paludibacteraceae bacterium
TCTCTCTGGAAAAAGTACCATTTGTTTGGGATTGTAATCCCGAAAGTGTAACTTTGTAGCCATTAATTATTTGATTTTCATAAAGATACGAAATCTTTATGAGACTACAAAGCCCTAGCTTGTGAAAGTCGGGGCTTTTTTTCACTCTTTTCGGTGGCTTTTATACGAAAAGAGGGCATATCAATTTTGATACACCCTCATCTTATAAAATAAATTGTTCAACCTCATTAATTTATCTGAAGGAATTATAGGACTTTAAAACATAGTAATATTTTGTGATGACGAAAGAGGAAATTATAGGGAAACGAGACAAGAAAATTTGCTCTCATTTGGAAAATAGTTCTTTATGGAAAAAAAATGTATTGCCAGAAATAATCACTATAATGGCGGATATTCTCAAGTGTGGGTATAATGAAGTTTAGGATAAAACAATTATTGATTTTCAAGCTCTTTATAATGAGCAGGAAAGAGAGTGGTTCAAAGAGATTTGGTTTAAATCCGCTTTAGAAAACGAAGAAATCAGTGACATCACTCAAATTGATCACATAGAAATCAAATATCCATGTGATTTAGAAATTGTAAAAGATTTAACATATAAGAAAGTATAGGACTTTAAAACATGACAATAGGTGGCAATTATAAGAAGCTGTTTAAAAATTTACGAAAAAGTTTCAATTAAAACACCCTATAAAGCCTCACTTAAAAATCTTCAATAAAAAATTTAAATCACAATCCTAAAAAAAGGTTATATCTTCCCCTGTTTAGGTATGCGAAAGTATTGATAATGTGAATAAATTTGCGTTGTAAATTACATTGAAGTAATGCAAGAAACACGTTTAGATACTATTCAGCAGTTCAACGACTACAACGGGAAGGAGACGCTTCATCCCCTTGTAAGCGTCATCCGTGTGGAGAGCACGGAACATATCAAGGAATGTGTAATGCACTACGGCCTATATGCTATCTATTTGAAAGAGAATAAAGGCTGTAAGCTATCGTATGGACGTACTCCCTACGATTTTGACGAGATGACGGTGACTAGTTTCGCTCCAGGGCAATCGATCATAGTTCAGCCCAATCCGGATGTGCCATTTGCCAAATACACGGCGTTAGTTTTCCACCCGGATTTTCTAAACCGCACGTCGCTCGGCAAAAACATCAGTAGATATGAGTTTTTCGACTACACCTCCAACGAGGCGCTTCACCTCTCATCGCAGGAAATAGAGATATTCCGTGGCGTATTGGCGTTGATCCAGCAGGAGTTGCAACACCCTATCGACAAACATACGCGAGAGTTGATAGTCAGCAACATAGAACTGCTTTTGAACTATCTTCTTCGCTTCTACGACCGCCAGTTTATCACCCGCGAGGAGATCAACCACTCCGTTGTGAAGAAATTCATATCTTTACTTGACGAATATATTACTACCAAAGCCGATACGGAAGGTCTGCCAACCGTGGCTTATTTCGCCGACAAGTGTTGCCTTTCAACAGGCTATTTCGGCACATTGGTAAAGACAGAGACCGGGCGTACGGCCAAAGACCTCATCAATGAAAGGATTCTTGCGAAAGCCAAGGAGTTACTACAATCCGAGACGTTATCGGTGAGCCAGGTGAGCCAGCAACTTGGTTTTGAATACCCGCAACATTTCGTCCGCTTCTTCAAAGGCCTGACAGGAAAGACACCGAACCAGTGGCGAGCAGCTTAATATCAAACAGAATTAATCCAATACCAATTGAATAAAATTTGAAAACATGAAAAGAATAGTTGTCATCTCCACCAGTTTACGCGCCCACTCCAACTCCGACGCTTTGGCCAACGAGTTTATCCGTGGCGCACAGAATGCAGGTCACTCCGTAGAGAAGATTTCTCTCGTCGACAAGAACATACAGTTCTGCAAGGGCTGTCTCGCTTGCCAGAAATTGGGCAAATGCGTCATCAAGGATGATGTGAATGACATCATGGCAAAAGTGCTGAATGCCGACGTCGTTGTTTGGGCAACGCCTATCTACTACTACGAGATGAGTGGACAGATGAAGACGCTGATTGACCGTATGAACGCCATGTACTCTCAAGATTACAAGTTCCGCGACGTTTACATGCTCTCTACAGCGGCAGAGGACGAGGAGTTTGTGCCTAAACGTGCGGAAGCAGGATTGACAGGTTGGATCGACTGCTATCCAGAGTCAAGGCTTGCCGCTACCCTATTCTGCGGCGGTGTGAACGACCCGCATGACATCGAAGGCAACGCCAAATTGCAGACGGCATACGAGATGGGTAAGAACGCATGATGGCAATGAAATAATGACTGTAGAACAATCCAGAAAACACATGGCAGATGGGCTTCCTGTCGAATTACGCAAGCTCCTTGCTGAGCTTTGGGGGCATGAAGTTCCAGAGAGCATTGGCATGTTTCCTCCTTTTATCAAGAACGTATGATAATTTGGAATCCCTGGCACGGTTGCCATAAGATCAGCGAAGGTTGTCAGCATTGCTATTATCCGTCATGGCAAGCATAAGCTCCTGCATCAAACACCATGGTATGATGAAGAGGGTAATGTGGCTGGATTGATTGAGTTGGCCATCGACCTGCCTGACCAGATGCCTGTTTTCAATAGAGACAATCAGTAATATCATAAGATTACATTATTTCGAATATAAAAATGTTAAAGTTGAGTTAAACTATATTCGTTATAATGTAATTTTCTTTTTTGTTCGTACTTTTGCATG
This sequence comes from Paludibacteraceae bacterium, assembly GCA_045639525.1. GTDB lineage: Bacteria > Bacteroidota > Bacteroidia > Bacteroidales > Paludibacteraceae > UBA1181. The sequence goes on from JAZUDI010000041.1 coordinate 2,732, forward strand.
CGAAAGAATATAAAATTACCACATTATGGCACGAACAAGTTTATCGAATACCGTCAAGAACCTCCGCAAGGAGTTCGGCATGACTCAGGAAGATCTCGCCCTTAAATCGGGTGTAGGCCTCAACTTCATACGCAATCTTGAGCAAGGGAAGGCAACGCTTCGCATGGATAAGGTGAACCAGTTGCTCGACCTGTTTAATTATGAGTTGAAGGCAATGCCAAAAGATTGATAGCGTATGGTACTGAGACAAGCAAAAGTATATTATAAGGAGCAATTAGTAGGATTGCTATCCGAAGTGGATAGCGGTTATGAGTTTGTGTATCTGCCAGAGTATCTTGCATCTGAAGGTGCAAGAGCAGTAAGCCTGACGCTGCCATTGCAGGAAGAGCCATACACTTGCAATGTGCTGTTTCCCTTCTTTGATGGCTTGATTCCTGAAGGTTGGCTTTTGGACGTGGCAATTCGCAACACCGACATCAGCGTACTCGACCGCATGTCATTGCTCTTGCTCTGTTGCAAAGATTGTATCGGAGCGGTGAGTGTCATTGAAAGAAAGGAGGCTAGCCATGTGTAAATGCCTGTTTTGCTACCGTCCACTTAATGCGGGGGAGATAGATTTCCACCCTACATGCTCCAAGAAATACTTCGGCACGAAGGAGGTTCCATCACTTGACTATACACTCAAGGAGATTGACTCGTTGGCATCGCAAGTCATTGAGGAACAAACCTCTCTGACTGGTGTTCAACCAAAGTTGTCGCTTCACCTGAACAAGCATGAAGGAAGCCAGCGACTCACTATCGTTGGACTTTGGGGAGGGTTTATCATGAAGCCGCAAACGGAAATGTATCCCCAGTTACCTGAAGTTGAAGACCTCACGATGCACCTTGCAGAAGTGGCAAAGATTGATGTAGTGCCTCACACCCTGATGCGAATGGTAGATGATTCGCTTTGCTATGTCACGAAACGTATCGACCGAACATCGAAAGGCGAAAAAATTGCGATGGAAGATTTCTGTCAACTGACTGAACGCCAGACGGAATACAAGTACAAGAGCTCGTATGAAGCCATAGGTAAGGCGATCCTTCGCTATTCGTCTGTACCAAAAATGGATCTGACCAACTTCATGGAAGTACTGCTGTTCTCATGGATTGTGGGCAACAACGACATGCACCTCAAGAACTTCTCGCTCTACGAGCCCAAGGAAGGCAAGCCACGCCTCACTCCTGCATACGACATGCTCAATGCTGCCATCGTTAATCCTCGAGACAAAGAGGAACTTGCCCTCACGCTCAATGGCAAGAGATCGAAGATAAAGGCAGATGATTTCATCAAAACCGCCACAACTCTCGGTTTGCCAGAAAACGTAATGTCAAATCTCTTAGCAAAGTACAAGGCTCTGGAAGAGAAATTTATCACATGCATAAAGGATTCATTCCTAACGGAAGCGTTGAAAGATGCATATATGGAGTTGATTAGCAGAAGGATTGAGAAGTTGTAATATAAATATTCCAGACACAAACCGAATGGCCAGTTCACAAGAATAAATCCTAAAAATTGGTTATCCTTCCTAATTTTCAGGTATATCCCAACACCAATAATATGAGTAATATTGCAGTTGAATAATCAATTACAATTCAAGGAAGTCAGTCATGAAACAATTATTTATCCTTACGCTCTCGGCAATTTTACTTAGTGCTTGCGCACAAAACAAGACAACAGAAGAGAACAGACCAAATACCTCCACAACACAGGAATGGGACAAGACCTTTCCGTTGAGTGAAAAGGTAAATCATGAAAAAATCACCTTCAAGACTCAATACGGATTTACCCTTGCGGCAGATCTCTACATACCCAAGACTGCCCATGGCAAAATGAAGGCTATTGCCGTTAGTGGTCCTTTCGGAGCCATCAAAGAACAATGTTCTGGCCTATACGCCATGACCATGGCCGAGCTCGGTTTCGTCACCCTCGCATTTGACCCTTCATTTACGGGTGAGTCATCCGGAGAACCTCGTCGTACGGCATCGCCCGACATCAACACCGAGGATTTTCTTGCCGCGATCGACTATCTCGCAATGCGCGAAGATGTAGATGCAGAGAAGATTGGTGTCATTGGCATCTGCGGCTGGGGAGGTATCGCCCTCAATGCAGCCGCTGTCGATCCGCGCATCAAGGCAACGGCCGCCATGACCATGTACGACATGAGTCGTGTGAATGGCAATGGTTATTACGATGAGTTCAACAACGAAGAGGCACGTTTTTCGACTCGAAAAGCATTGGCAGATGAACGCATCAAGGCGATCCAAAGCGGGAAGACAACTCATGGTGGTGGTGTTGTTGACCCATTGCCAGAGGATGCTCCTCAGTTCGTAAAGGATTATTATGACTACTACAAGACGCCACGCGGTTACCACGCTCGTTCCGGCAACTCAAACGATGGATGGCACACCTTCGGTTGTCAGGCATACGCCAACACACGATTCCTTTACTACATCAATGAGATACGCAGTGCCGTACTCATCGTTCATGGAGAAAAGGCTCACTCACGCTACTTCGGCGAGAACGCTTACGAGTACATGATGACTGGTAAAGCGGAAGGTTATGACGCTGTACGTAAGCCTAATCCCGTACCAGAGAACAAGGAACTTCTCATCATCCCAGGTGCCAGCCATTGCGACCTTTATGACGGAGGAAAAGATAAGGTTATTCCTTGGGGAAAATTGGCATCTTTCTTTAACGAAAACATGAAGTAATCAACGGTTTGGCAGGAAAGAGACTGAACCAATGGAGAGTGGCTAAGTTCATTAAAAAATTGATATGCCAATGAAAGTGACAATAAAAATCGCTAATTTTCAACAAGGCAAAATAATGAATCTATGAAACATATACTTTCAACCCTTTTAATTTTATTGGCAATGACAATATCCGTTTCCGCACAATCATTATCCACACGTCAAAAACATTTGGCAACGATCGCCAGTGACTGACGAACAATACGTTGAAGCTAATAAATAAAGCACGAAATGAAACAATTACTATCTAAATTGCACCTTGTATTGACCGCTATCTTCATGATGGCTTGCTCCAATGAGGAGGTTGATGCCGAACCAGTGGAGGACAGCAATCAATTTACAGGATCCAAAACGCTCGTTGTCTATTACAGTTATACCAACCACACAGAGGAGATTGTGGCTGATTTGAGAGAGGTGATCAACGCTGATGTGATTGAGGTGGAGCCGGAAGAGAAAGGATTGGATTTCTCTGCCAACAATTATGCTATCGGTTCCGCACAATTATCCAAAATTAACAACAATCCCGAAGAAGAGAGCAGTTATCCATCTATTGATCCTATCAACGTGGATATGAGCCAGTATAGCACCGTTATTATCGCCACACCACTTTGGTGGAGCCAGATGGCTACCTATACGCAGACTTTCTTATTCAAATACGGCAAAGAGATGGAAGGCAAAAACATTGGTCTGATTGTCAGTAGCCACAGCAGCGGCATCAGTGGCGTGGAGGCGGACGCCAAACGTTTGGTGACAAACGGAAATTTCATGAGCAAGAGTCTTTGGATCAACAATTCCAACCATCCTAAACGTAGAACACTCATTAAGCAATGGCTGAAGAACATAAACTTTTCAGACTTAGAAGAAAAAACAAGCGCCATGAATTTGAACGTCAACGGCCACAACCTGACAGTGGAACTAACCAACAACTCATCTACTGAAGCTCTTTTGTCTTTGCTAGAAAAAGGTCCTATAACATACGAAGCCAACGATTATGGCAACTTTGAGAAAGTTGGAGAGATCGCCTACACCTTGCCACAGAACAACGAGCAGATAACGACTCAACCAGGAGATGTTATCCTCTACCAAGGCAATAACATTTGCCTCTATTATGGCACCAACACATGGGAATTCACTCGTCTTGGAAAAGTTCTGAACATCAGCGGCAACGATCTGAAAGAGATGTTAGGCGATGGCAAAGTCACCATCACCCTATCATTGCCTGGAACCACGGGCCTCAACACCGCAGCATCTGAAAAAATCCAATCAACGCACCTCTACGACATCAACGGAAGAGTCATGACTCAAATACCTGAGAGCGGTTTCTATATCGAGAACGGCCAAAAGAAAATAAAATGACGCGACTCTTGCGCAAAGACTCCTAAAGTCATTATCTTTGCACCGAAAGGGGAAAGTATCTTCCCCAAACAGCCGGGCAGGAGTACAATAATTGTACAATAATTGCCATGCGCCACTTGCGATCGATTTATTTTCACCGTAGAAACCCTCATTGCGAATATGGCACTATCCAACATAGAGAAACATTACAACAAACATAAGGAAGATTTGAGATTGTGCCGTAGGCATGGAATCGTGGAGTTCGAGACAACCATGCACCACTTGCGTCGCTTCCTTCAACCGGGACATTCCATTTTAGACGTCGGAGCGGGAACTGGCAGATACGCGTCACTTTTGTTGGCAGAGGGATATCGGGTGAAGGCGGTGGAACTTGTCCAACGCAACATCGACACCTTCCTCAAAAGAGAACCCTCGGCGGACGTCGTGCGGGGTGACGCGCGTGAAATGCCCTTTATTCCCTCCCATTCGGCTGACATTACCCTACTGTTAGGTCCACTCTACCACCTCTTCAGCGATGAGGAGAAAGTCAAGGCGTTGACAGAAGCCAAGCGTGTGACCAAACCAGGAGGAGTGATGTTCATCGCCTATTTGATGAACGAATACAGCATCCTCTCCTACTGTTTCGACGAGGAGAGAATCGAGGATTTATTGGCACAAGGTGCCGTAGATAGCCATTTCCACATCCGAGCGAAGGAGGGCGAACTATACGATTATGTACGGTTGGAAGACATCAATAGATACAACGAAATGGCAGGCTTGGAACGCATCACCATCTTTTCTCCAGACGGTGCGGCGGACTATATGCGCACACGCCTCAACCAGATGAGCGAAAAGAGTTTCTCCCTTTTCATCGAATACCAAAAGAGCATATCGGAGAGAAGCGACCTTATCGGAGCGGGCAGCCATGTGGTAGATGTGGTGAGATGTCCCATTTTGTAGTGTCCAAATTTTGAAACGCACCATCGCATAAAAATAATACCCAATATGATAGCACTTGTCATTGGTGCCACAGGCGCCACCGGAAAAGATCTCGTCGATCAACTTTTGAATGACGAAATGTTCAACGAGGTCCATATCTTCATAAGACGAAGCATCTCCACCCAGCACGAAAAACTACACGTCCATGTAGTGGATTTCGACCAAATAGAGGCGTGGAAAGAGCAGCTCCAAGGAACGGTATTGTTCTCCGCATTGGGAACTACATTGAAGCAAGCTGGTAGCCAGGAAGCGCAATGGAAGATCGACTATACCTACCAATACGAGGTGGCGAAAGCGGCCCACGAGAATGGTGTGGAGAGGATGGTGCTTGTCTCCTCCGCTTGGGCAACCCCAGAGTCTAAATTGTTCTACACCCGAATGAAGGGACAACTGGAAGAGGAGATGAAACGGCTGGGATTCAAAAGCGTTGCCATCATGCGTCCGCCTTCTCTCATACGGAAAGAGAGTGACCGATTCGCCGAGAAAATCAGCGTCAAGGTCCTTCAAGCATTGAACAAGATTGGCCTATTAAAATCCATTCGTCCCATGCCAACCAGCCAAGTGGCCCATGCGATGATCGCCATGGCAAAACAATCCTCAGAGGGCGTATTCACCCTTGAACCCTCGGATCTTTGGACAATTTAAGTTTCTTTTATGATCACACCCTTAGTTGACGTTCACACACATACCATCGCCTCCGGACATGCCTACAATACATTGATGGAGATGATCCACGCAGCCATGGACAAGGGGCTGAAAATCTATGGCGTCACCGACCACGCTCCCTCCATACCAAATACTTGCGGTGCGCTCTATTTCCACAATATGCACAACATTCCCCGACAATGGGGCGAGATGCGCCTTTTGATGGGCTCGGAGCTAAACATCCTCGACACACAAGGCACTTTGGACCTTGAGGAGCGCTACTACAAACGGATGGATATCCGCATCGCCGGCATACACAGCTTATGCTGGAGGGGCGGCACCTTGGAGGAGAACACCGCCGGCATGATCAGCGCCATCCGCAACCCTTGGACCGACATCATCAGCCATCCTGGCGACGGAACGGCCGACCTTCTTTTCGAGCCAATCGTACTGGCGGCCAAAGAGAGTGGCACCCTTTTGGAAATCAACAACTCATCGCTCAATCCGCGAAGAGGAAAGATCGTGGCCCAAGAGAACAATCTGACAATTCTACGCCTCTGCAAGCGCTATGAGGTGCCCGTCATACTAGGGTCTGACGCCCACTTTTTCACAGACATCGCCAACTACAGCAGAGTCTACCCGCTCCTAGCGGCATGTGATTTCCCAGAGGGGCTCATCATGAACGACAAACCAGAACAATTTTTAAAGTGGCTCAACCAAAGAGCCGAACATTTTTGCGCAGACTAACCACTAATTTTTATGATAAAGAACCTCATTTTCGACTTCGGGAAGGTACTCGTGGACTACGATTTCGCAGCCTTTTTCCGCAAATACATTCCAGATCCACAAAGATGCAAAGCCTTTGTACCTGTCCTCTACAACGAAGAGGTGCAACGCAGCATGGATAGGGAATTGATCCCTTTCGAGGAGATCATCGCCAACATCGTCCGAGAGCATCCCGAATTCGAGCCAGAGATACAAATATTCAACCAACACTATCCGGAGATCATCACCCAAGAGATGCCGGGCATGAGGGAATTGATCCGCCAGATGAAACAGGAGGGTTACAAGATCTACGGGCTCTCCAACTGGTGCAGCAAGGTCTATATCACTATGAACCAGTTTGAGATATTCCAGTTGCTCGACGGATACATCATCTCATCGGAAGAGCATGTCATCAAACCGGAGCCCGCCATCTACCAACGGCTGTTCGACAAATTCAACCTTCGACCTGAAGAGTGCCTCTTCGCCGACGACAAGGAGGAGAACATCATCGGCAGCAGGGCCATGGGCATGGAGGGCATCGTCTTCCATAACGCCGCACAATACGAAAAGGAGATGAGAGCGATCATCTCCGCTAAAAAATAATTCATACAATTTTACAACTCAATAGTTCACATGGGTAAACAAGATTATATACAAGCCAACAAAGAGTGGCTGATCGAGAAATCCAAAGAGGAGGGCGTCAAGGCGCTTCCCAAGGGCATCTTCTACAAAGTAATCAGCCAAGGAGACGCCAAGAGCAACCAACCTACGCCTCGTAGCGTGATCACCGCGCACTACACGGGAAAGACCATTAACGGAAAGAAATTCGACTCCAGCCGAGGCGGAGTGCCTCTCGCTTGCCGACTCTGCGACTTGATCGAAGGATGGATCATCGCCATGCAGCAGATGCACATCGGAGACAAATGGGAGGTCTATATTCCTGCGGAGATGGGTTACGGAAAATTCTCTCAACCAGGCATTCCAGGAGGCTCAACGCTTATTTTCGAGATCGAATTGTTGGGTATCGCATAAGGAACGAAAAGATAGTTTATCATGAACAATTCCAAAACCGTCCTATCGGTACTGGTAATGGTGAGTGTGGCGCATGCGTTAAACGACCTGCTACAATCGGTCATCCCCGCCACCTACCCGATGTTGAAGGAGAACTGGGATCTCTCATTCCAACAGATAGGCATCCTCACCCTGGTATTCCAACTCACCTCCTCTATTCTACAACCAGTGGTGGGTTACTTTTCCGACAAGCACCCACGCCCCTATGAATTGGCTATCGGCATGGGTGGCACCTTCGCCGGACTCTGGATATTGGCCTTCGCGAACAGTTACGCCATGATGCTCGTCGCCGTCGCCCTGACAGGGTGTGGCTCCGCCATCCTTCACCCGGAAGCCTCCAAAGTGGCCCGTTACGCATCCGGCGGAGCAAAAGGGGTGGCCCAATCCATCTTTCAGGTGGGAGGTAATGTGGGACGTTCACTGGGACCAGTCGTCGTCGCCTTGATCGTGTTGAAATATGGGCAATGGAGCATCAGCATCGTCTCACTCATAGCGGGAGCCGCCGCATTGATCCTCGTGTGGGTTGGTAAATGGTATAAAAATTACCTAACGGAACATACCCAATCAGGGAAATCCAAATTTGAGATGGAGAACAAAAGTCCCCTAACCCGCAAACAGGTGATAGGAGCCTTAATCGTGCTGTTGACCTTGATGTTCTCCAAAGATTTTTACTTAAGCAATCTGCAAAACTATCTCACCTTCTATCTGATCGAGAAGTTCCAAGTCAGCAACGAGATCAGCCAATACTGCCTCTTCGCGGTACTTTTCGCCTCGGCGTTCGGTCTGGTGTTGGGCGGTAAATTGGGAGACAAATATGGCAGAAGATACTTAATTTGGGTATCCATCCTCGGAGCGGCGCCTTTCGCGTTGCTGCTCCCCTACTGCAACTTCGTCGGCACCATGGTATTGGCGGTTGTCATCGGAATGATCATCTTCACCAGCACCTCCGCCATACTGGTCTATGCGATGGATATGTTGCCCGGCAACATCGGCATGATCAGCGGACTCTTCTTCGGCATCTCGTTCGGAATGGGCGGTATCGGCAGCGCAGTCTGCGGTTGGTTGGCCGACATGAAGGGAATAGAATTCGTCTTTTTCCTCACCTCCTTCCTTCCTCTACTCGGTTGCGTGGCCTACTGGTTGCCGAAGGATAAAAATTAGATTTATTCATCAAAATACAATATACGATATGAAAAGTTTATTAATCAAAGACACCACCGTGTCGGAGCGTGCGGAGATTGTCCGCGAGGCATTGGGTTGCGAAAGCGACTGCGAAGGTGTGGATTTGTCGGACATGTACGACGATTATATTTACGGATTGAAAGAGTTGGCCGACATCAACCGCGAATTCAGCGAAAAACATGCGGGTAGCGTCGTAGCCAGCGATTTAAGGAAAGAGTCCCGTTGTTCAAGATAAGCCCATGGAGAAGCAGTTTCAAGGGAGAGTGGTCGTTGTGACCGGCGGTGCCCAAGGCATAGGTAAATGCATCACGGAACAGTTCCGTAAGGAGGGCGCCTCCGTCTGCGTCATAGATATCCAGCCAGGCGACCACTATGTGGGAGACATCAGCCAAAAGGAGGTTTTGGAATCATTCGCCCGCTCCGTCATCGCCCAATATGGCCATGTGGATTGCATTATCAACAATGCGATCCCCCTGATGAAGGGAATAGACGAGTGCAGCTACGAGGAGTTCCAATACGCACTCAGCGTAGGGGTAACCGCGCCATTTTACCTGGTGAAACTTCTCTCCAATCACCTTGGAGCGAACGCCTCCATCGTGAACATCTCCTCTTCCCGCGACCGCATGAGCATGCCCCAAACGGAAAGCTACACAGCCGCCAAAGGGGGAATCGCCGCACTGACACACGCCTTGGCCGTTAGCCTGGGCGGCAAAGCAAGGGTAAATGCCATCTCTCCGGGATGGATCGACACAGACTACACCCAATACGAAGGCGCGGATGCCCTCCAACAACCCGTCGGACGAGTGGGTAACCCAATGGACATCGCAGCCATGGCACTTTTTCTCTGCTCCGAGAAGGCAGGGTTCATCACAGGAGAGAATATTTGCATCGACGGCGGCATGACCAAACAGATGATCTACCATGCGGAACATGGATGGACATTAAACAACCAATAAGGAGATACAACCATGGAAATCATTCTAAACGAGCACAACAAAGAGGAGCACAAGCCCTCCCACACGGCAGAGCACCTGCTCAACCAGACAATGGTAAGGATGTTTGGCTGCGAACGATCCAAGAACGCGCACATTGAGCGGAAAAAGAGTAAAATCAACTACGATCTGCCCCAGGCGCCATCAACGGAGGAGATAGCGAAAATCGAGCAAACACTCAACGATCTCATCCAAGCGAATCTGCCAGTCACCTATGAATTTGTCACTCGCGACCAGATTCCGGAAGGGGTAAAATTGGACCGACTTCCAGAGGACGCCAGCGAGACGCTTCGCTTGGTCCGCATAGGAGATTACGACGTTTGCCCATGCATCGGACAGCATGTGGCCTCCACCCGAGAGATTGGCGGATTCCGCATCACCAGCACCAGCTACAACGAGGGGGTATTCCGCATCGTCTTTAAGGTAACAGCCATCGAGGCATAAAGCACCCCAAAGACTCGCAAAAACACTGATGAGAGGCCATCATAGACAATTCCGCATCTCAACCGCAATCAATATAACAATATAATATTATAATTATACATCAATATATCGTTATAAAAATATATCGCCCGACATCATGCGAAAATTTTTCAATTTTTAACTACATCCCCATTTATATCGTTTGCGATATAAATTATTTTGGTTACTTTTGCAACAAATTAAAACTTAACGAAATATATTATATCGTTTACGATAAAGTCATAATGATTATGAACCTATACGACATCAAGGTTCTCAAAAGGGAGAACAAACAGGACATAGAAGTGCCTTTGGCAGATTTCAAAGGGAAAGTGCTTCTCATCGTCAATACGGCGACAGGTTGCGGACTGACCCCTCAATACGAGGCATTGGAAATGCTCTACCGTGAGTATCAAAACGAAGGATTCGAAATCCTAGACTTTCCATGCAACCAATTCATGGAGCAAGCCAAGGGCAACGATGAGGAGATCAACTCCTTCTGCACACTAAAATATGACACCACCTTCCCCCGTTTCAAGAAAATCGATGTGAACGGAGAGCAGGAGTCTCCATTATACACTTATCTCAAAAAAGCCATTAGCCAAAGGGAAGGCAAAGGCAACTTCTTCATGAGCATGATGATCTCCCTCTCTTCCCGCCTCAACGGCAAAAGCAAAAAGGAGGGGGACATACGGTGGAATTTCGAGAAATTCCTGATCGACAGGGAGGGAACCGTGGTCAAACGATTCGACCCGACCGTCAAACCAGAGATGATCGCCGCTGAAATCAAAACATTGTTGTGATATGAAAGAGAAGATCAAACAGTTCCTCCAGCGCTTTTCTTTCCGAACAGGCGTGATCGTATTGGCGATGTGCATTCCATGCTACATCATCTCCTTCGCCCAATTCGCATTAGACCTCTCCGCCTCGCTTCACACCATTCTATGGACGGTCTTTTTCGGATTGGCGAAGACATTCCAATATGGCGGACTCACCATCGTGGGCGTAGAGGGATGGAAACGAATCAAGAATTATTTTTCAAATAAAAAAGAATAGATTATGGCACAAGAAAAACCATGCGCGAACTGCAAATTCCGCGCAAAGTACGACAAGGATCCAAAGTCACTCATGGGACGCTTCTGGCGTTGGCACATCAATTTTTGCCCAGGATGGAAAGGCTTCATGAACTCACTTTCAGAAGAGGAAAAAGAGGCAATGCGCCAAAAATACGATTTCCACAAGTATTAAAAAATGGCTTACGATCAATTAAAATTAGACAACCAGGTGTGTTTCCGTCTCTACACGGCAGCGCGCCTGGTCGCTCAAAGTTATACCCCCTTCTTCAAGGAGATGGGCATCACCTACCCCCAATACCTAGTCTTGATGGTACTGTGGGAACAGGACAACCGTGTCATCACGGAAATTGCGGAAAGGATTAAATTGGAGACCAACACCGTCACACCGCTGCTTCAACGCATGGAGAAGCAGGGCCTCATTGTACGCACACGCGGAGAGGTGGACACCAGACAACGCATCGTCTCTTTGACCAAAGAGGGCAAGCGACTGGAGGAGAAAGCGGCTAACATCCCCTCCTGTTTAGTCCACAACCTAAATGAGAAAGGGCTACCCACAGAGGATTTGATCGCACTGGCCCCACTGTTGGACAAATTGATAGATGCCCTGCAATAGAGCCATTCGCCAACAATTGCACCAATTTCCCATGAAAAAAAACAACCTATGCCTCAATTCGGCACAACATTTTGCTATATTTGCCATAACAAACGAATTGGCTTATGGCAACGAATCAAGTTAACAAGTACATCTGGTTAGTAGACACAATCCACCGCGCAGGAAAGATATCCTTTGAGGAGATCAACAAAAAATGGTTGCGGAGCGACATGAGCGAAGGATTGGAGATTCCCAAGCGCACCTTCCACAAATGGCGCAATGCCATCGAGGAGATGTTTGGCCTTATTATCGAAAATGAGAATTGCGGGGAGTATCGCTATTTCATTGAAAACGAGGAGGAGATCACAGAGAATAAACTTAGCTCTTGGATGATCGACACCATCAGCACCAGCAACCTTCTGCTGAGCAATATCAGTATGAAGGATCGTATCATTCTCGAAAACATTCCTTCGGGACGCACCTACCTTCAAGATATCATCGAAGCGATGAAGAGCGACCACAAAATAGCGTTCACCTACTACAACTACTGGAGAGGAGACTACCGACCACACATCGTGGAGCCATACTGCGTGAAACTATTTCGCCAAAGGTGGTACATGGTGGGAAAATTAAGCGATACGGATAAGATATTGGTCTATTCGCTTGATAGAATGAGTGACTTCACCCAAACGGAGCAAACCTTTTCCATTCCCGACGATTTCGATGCACAGAACTATTTCGAAAACTGTTTTGGCGTGGTACCCGGAAACGACAAACCACAACGGATTCGCATTAAAACTTCCGCTCAACAAGCCAATTACATCAGAGCCCTTCCACTCAAGGAAGGTCACCAAACAGAGGTGGAGAAAAATGACAAGTACAGCATATTCGAGGTAGAACTCTGCACCACCTTCGACCTTGAGCAGGAGATTCTCTGGCACGGAGAGAGTGTGGAGATCTTGGCTCCCCAATCATTCAGGGAGGCCATCGCGAAAAGAGTGGGAAAAATGTGGGACTACTACAAAGACGACAAATAAATGTGCAGCATAGTTTCACCAATCAATCACGACACCCCCAATATCATTAAACTATGAAGATATTACATACGAGCGACTGGCATCTTGGCCATACACTTTACAACTACGACAGAACGGAAGAGCAAATCGCCATGCTCCAACAGATGGTGACGATTGTCAAGGCAGAGCAACCCGATCTGTTTCTGCTATGCGGTGATGTGTACCACACCTCCCAACCCGCTTCATCCGTACAAACCCTTTTCACCAACGCCTTGGTGGAGATCCATGACGCCAACCCACAAATGACGATCGTTATCACTGCGGGCAACCATGACAGTGGCACGAAGCATGAGATCTTCCGCACGCCTTGGAAGGCTCTGAAAGTCCATACCATCGGACAACTCAACAAGGAGGAGATTGATGAGCACATCATCAAAGTGGCGGACAAAGGGTATGTCGTAGCCATTCCCTATGCCAACGAGAGAAATATTCCCGAAGGTTTTTATCAAACGATATTGGACAAGGTAGCTCAGGAAAACAAAGAAGGATTGCCTGTCATCATGACGGCCCATACAACCGTCAAGGGGTGCGACTTCACAGGACACGACCACACGTTAGAGACCGAAAGCTGGGGAACAGTGGGAGGCATCGATTCGTTACAGATCGAAGAGATGGGAATCGGGTATGATTATTTAGCGCTGGGACACATCCATCGCGAACAATTCGTCCATACCGGCAAACACAATGTAAGATACTGTGGCACACCTATTCCGGTCAGCTTTGACGAGAACTACCCCCACTCCGTCTCACTGGTTGAAATAGACCACAAAGGAGAGAGACCAAATGTCAGGAAAATAGAGATCGAAAACCCTCACCCATTGGTGACGTTACCCCCAGAGGGGGCTGCGCCCTGGAATGAGGCGATTAATTTGCTCAAAGAATTTCCTTACGACATCAGTGCTTACATCCGTCTCAATGTCATGGTGGATGAACATCTCCCCGCCAACGCATTCAATGAAGCCTTGCAAGTAACGGAGGGAAAGAATTGCAGATTTTGCCATATCAACACAAAACGTCAAGCGTCTGCCAACTTCCAAGAAAAGGTGTTAACTGTGCAGGAGTTCCAGGCGGAAGACCCTATGGAAATCGTCAAACACTATGTGGAAAACCAAGGTGTCCCATTCGACGAAGAGTTGAAAGAGCTCTTCCATGAGACCATTTTGTCCCTAAATGCAGATTCAAACAACGAATAATCAGAGAGGAACCATAACATGAAATTTCAGAAACTTACCATTCACAACCTAGCCTCCATCGAGGATGCAGTCATCGACTTTGAGGCAGAGCCATTGTCCGACAGCGAAGTATTTCTCATCACGGGAAAAACTGGAGCCGGTAAATCGACCATATTGGACGCCATCTGTCTTGCTTTATATGCCGACACCCCACGTTTGGACAACTCCAAAATGGAGGGAGAGTCGCAAGAAGAGATCAAGATCACCGACCCCCGCCAATTGATGCGGAAAAACGCCATGGAGGCCAAGGTTTCCCTCTCTTTTACAGGCAACAATGGCAAGCATTATCTCGCAACTTGGGCGGTCAAAAGGAAAAAGAACGGAGGTTTTAATAGCAAAGATTGGCAAATTGAGGATCTCGACAACAAACAAATCGCAGGAAAGGACAAGGAGATCAAAGCAGTCATCTCAGACGCCATCGGGCTTGAATTTGACCAGTTCTGCCGTACCTCCATGCTGGCACAAGGCGAATTCACACGTTTTCTTAACAGCAAAGACGAGGAGAAAGCCGATATCCTAGAAAAAATCACAGGCGTGGATATCTACTCCAAGATAGGAGCCAAAGTATACGAAATCACCAAACAAAAGGAGAAATTGTTCAACGACGCAAGCCTTTTGGCAAACAACACCCAAACGCTTTCGGAGAGCGACATCAAAGAGAGACAGGAACAAATAAACCAACTAAAAGAGCAAGAAAAAAGCATACAATCCAACCATAAACTAGCGTTGGGAAAATTGGAGTGGATCCAGACAAATAACAAGATAAAAAAGAGCATAGAGGAGGCTTCTTCCGCACTTCAAGCAACGAACAATGTGCTGGCAAGCGAAAGGTTCAGAGAAACAGAGGCTATCGTCAAAGATTGGAGATCCACCATCGACGCACGCAGATGGATGAACGAAATTCAAAGTAGAGAGAAGGATAAAAACAGTTACGAAAGAGATTTGTCCATTTGGGCTCAAAAATACAAGGAGATACTATGCGGACAAAAATCCGTGGAGGAGAATATAAACAGCAATGCCCGAAGCATCGTTGAAATAGAGGATTTTCTTCATCAGGAAGAGAAGAAGGTCAATACTTACAAAGAGGCGCAAAACATCAGCGCCCTACTGACAAGCATCCATAGCGGACGCCAAACCATCTCGCAAGCGAAGGTAAATATAGCAAACGAGAACCAAACACTCAAGGAGGTTTTAACCCCAACATTGGAGCAGGCGCAAAGCGAGGAGAAGAAGGGCAATGAAACCATTGAGACAGAAGAGGCTTTCATAAATACCATAGGCCAGCAACTCGATCAAATGGGTATGCCACTACTTCGGGATCAACAAGGTAAGCTGATCGTTTTGTTGAATAACATTTCATCCGCACAAGAGCGTATCGACAGCCATACCACCGCTCAAAAGATGGTCCAAGAGAGAGCGAATAAAATTAAGGCCCAATTATCCTCCATTGAGCAGATGAAGGCACAAGCCGCTCAAATGGGGCAACCCATCCACGATGCGGAGTTGGAGATGAAAATTCGGAAGGAAGAGCTAGAAAAACAAATCGACACAGTCAATAAGTTCGCCACCACCCTACGAATGAAGCTTCACGTAGGGGATACCTGTCCTATTTGTCGTCAGCCTATAACCAAGGAATTACCCCATGAGGAGGAATTGAAGGCCTTATACGACGGATTACAAGAGCGTTTCAATAACGCGGAAAAAAAGTACAAAGAATTAACCGACGCCCTAAATAAAGCAACGGCCTCCATCCAATCCGAAACGGAGGTTTATAACCGTGAACTCACGGCCCACAACAACGACCAATCAGTCGCGGAGACGGAACAAAAGGCAAAAGCGTCCTGCGTGGCATGTGGTATCACCCATTGGGATAACACCACCCTATCTGCGTTGGATCAACTAAAACAAACTTCGCAAAAAGAGAAAGAGGAACTTGACCTCAAAATTTCGAATGGAGAGAAAATCGAGAAAGAATTAAAGGAGAGGCGTCAAAACCTCGACAAGCAAAGAGCTATATTAAAAAATCTCACAGAAAAAGTTACGAAAGCCAAAGAGAACGTGGCGGAATGTAACAAGCGAATAGCAGAGTCGCAAGCCATTGTCCAAACCAAAACGAAAGAAGAGAACGAAACCTCCCAACAGGTGAGAGCACTGCTTTCGGAGCATAGTTGGTCCATCGACTGGGAAAAGTCCCCTCTTGAATTTGCCGAGATGCTAATCCAAGCCGCTCAAAAATATCACAATCAAGAGCAAAAGAGACAAGAACTTAGCTTCAAACTCCAAACGGACAAGGCTCGTTACGAAAGTGTAGCAACCGTCATCGCATCCATTATTCAATTGATGCCATCATGGGGAAGTTACGTTCCCACCACCGCCTCAAATATTGATAACTTGCTGAATAAGGCCAATGAAATAGAGAACCAGGTGACACTACTCCTCGCCCAACTCAAAAGCACGGAAGATTCGATTTCCACTAACCAAGGAGAACTAAAAAACTTCTTCGCCCAAAACAATACTTTGAACACGGAGCGGCTCATCTTATTGAACAGATACTCCGCAGAGGAAATTTCAAAGGAGGAGGGTCTATTACAAAAGAGTCGAGATGCGGTCACCTCACAAAAATCATTGCTCGAAAATGAGCAAAAGAGGTATGAGGAGCATCAGCAAACGAAGCCTATGTTAGAAGAGAGTGACAACATCGATACCCTCAACGCTCAAATCGCCGATTACGAGAAACAGGTAGGTGAATTCAGGGAAAAGAAGGGAGCAATCGACCAAGAACTCGCCCTAGATAATGAGAAGAAGAAACAATTGTCCTCACTCAAAGAAGATGCGGACAAGAAACATGCGGACTTCAACAAATGGTCACGGTTGTGTTATTATATTGGCGACAACACAGGAAAGAAATTCCGAAAAATCGCGCAAAGTTATGTGTTGAGCAGTCTCATACACTCCGCCAATAGATACATGAGAACCTTGACCGACCGATACACGTTAAAAGTGACACCAGGCACCTTCGTCATCTCCACCGTGGATGCTTACCAAGGCTATGTGTCACGTGCCGCCAGTACCATATCAGGTGGAGAGAGCTTCCTTGTCTCCCTCTCACTGGCGTTGGCATTAAGCGACATCGGAGAGAACCTCTCCACCGACATGCTATTCATCGACGAAGGGTTCGGAACATTGAGTGGCGAGCCTCTCCAAAGGGCCATCAACACGCTCCGTTCGCTTCACAACCAAGCTGGACGTCGCGTGGGTATCATATCCCATGTGGAGGAGTTGCGCGAACGGATTCCTGTTCAGATCCAAGTGAACCAAGAGGGCAACAGTTCTTGTAGTCACATCAACATTGTCTCCGAGAACGTGAGGTAAAACAGTAGTCATATCAAAAGAAGAATTCATAAAAATATTTTCAAATAAGCAATTACCATGCAGAATTTCGCCGCTATAGACTTTGAGACAGCAAACTTCGAAAGGACGTCAGTCTGTTCAGTAGGAATCGTCATTGTTCGCAATGGAGAGATTATAGACAAATTTTACTCGCTCATTAAACCAGAGCCCAACTACTACCAACCGAGATGTGTGGCAGTACATGGATTGACGGATGAGGACACCCGCGACGCACCATGCTTTCCGGAAGTGTGGAGCCAAATCGAACCATTGATAGAGGGGCTCCCGCTTGTGGCGCATAATAAAGCATTCGACGAAAACTGCCTCAAGGCCACCTTCCGTTGCTACCAGATGGACTATCCTGATTATGAGTTTCACTGCACATATCTCGCATCGCGCCAAGCTTTTCCCCAAGCAGTCAATCACCAGCTCCATACCATCTCCGCCCTTTGCGGTTATGATCTCGAACACCACCACCATGCACTAGCCGATGCGGAGGCATGCGCGGCGATCGCCAAAGAAATTTTGTGAAATAATTTTGATAATCGACAGATATTGTCTATATTTGCGTAATAAATACATAAATATATGATAGGAGCAATTACAGGAGATTACATCGGATCAATCTACGAGTTTGACAACACACAAGATGCCAACTTTCCAATAGTCGATAACGAAAAGGAGATCACCGACGATTCTATCTGCACGATAGCGATCGCCAATGCCATCTTGAAAGGGATGCCCTATGCGGACAGTCTTAAAGAGATATGCAAAAGACACCCCTATCCGATGGGAGCCTACGGAAGTGGATTTCTGAATTGGTTATGGAAAAACGGCAACGAGCCATACAACTCATGCGGTAATGGATCGGCTATGCGTGTCAGCCCGGTTGGTTGGGCCTTTGATAAGGAAGATGTAATGCTAAAAGAGGCAGAAAAATCATCTGCTTGCACCCACAACCACCCCGAAGGCATCAAAGGAGCGCAGGCTACGGCCCATGCCATCTGGTTCTTTCGTCACCACAAGGATGATATCGAAGGATTCAAACGTCTCATGACGCAATACTACCCAGACTGGGAGACTTTCGAAAAACCTTTTGACCAATTCAATGCCGTATGTCAGAACACAGTACCGCTATGTATCCAAGAGGTAGTTTACGGCCAATCATACGAAGATACACTGCGCAACACCATTTTGTGCGGAGGCGATACCGACACCAACGGAGCCATCGCCGGAGCCATGGCAGGCGCAAGATGGGGTGTGCCCCAACATTTATGGGAAGCTGCATTAGCCACCGCCGCACCAAATCTGAAAGAGATCATCTTGGCCTTTGTCGAGAGGTATAAGGTGGTAGGGTAAGGGTTATCTGTATAGTTTACGGAATGCCTCCTCGCCAAGCAGATTTTTCAACGCTGGTGCAATCAATCTCTCTATTACCAATCCATCTGCAAACACCAAAGAAGAATTTCGACGTTGCAATGTGGGAGATACAACCATCAAGGTTCTTCACAAAAATACGCGATTGTTTTTCGCTATATCCGCGATCAACAAGTAGTTTAACCGCAATCTCCTGATTATAGACGTTTTTTTTATTTTCTTGTTCTTCCATCTCTCTGAAAGCTTCTCTAAGTCTTTCTATTGCGTTATTATTCACTGGCATACGATTACTATTTTACTCAAAAGTTAACACATTTAAATCTCCCCCAACACCGAACGGATTACCGTTCAGGCGTTGGCCGTTTACGGAAGTTATCCTATGAAACTTGAGGTATTTCAGTGTACTCCCAAGAAATCTTCGATTCACAAGTGCCATTGACGAAGGTGGAGGCTTCCGTCATCCTCCCCTCGCGATCATAACTCCAGAGTTCAACACTTTTCTCTGTCCCGTCGATATTGAAGGTGGTACGTTTTGAAAGTAAGCCGCACTCATTGTACTCCGAAACCTTCCGACGGGAAATCTTTCCTCTTTTTTCCATATAACTTTCAACCTCTCTTCCCTTCTCATCAAAAATAGTGTGAAAGGTTCTGAAAGGGTCGATGGTATCGGTCGTCCGTGCCTTTTTCAATAGGCCATCACGATCATAATGAAACTCGGTTGAGGATAACACTTTACCTGGTTTAAGAAACTTCACTTCCCCCTTTTTCCTCCCCTTGTTGTCATATACATACTCAACAAACCACACTCTATGACGAATCCACGAGACAATGTTGGGCCATTGAGTAATCCACACAAAACCACTGATTTTATACCGTTCCCAGAACAACACATTTCCATCCTTATCGTGATGATAGAAATCTTGGAAACCTTGGGTTGATTTTTCACGACCAGATGAACTGACTATTCGTTGAACCTCAAGAGAGACTCTACCTAAACCATCATACAAGATCGTTCTGTCTTCAAGATCATTATTGCTGACCTCATAACTGCCATCTTTATAAGAAAACTCCTTCACCACTCTTCCTTTGTCGTCATAGTTACGAACAAATTTTAAAATCCTGCTTTCTGCTCCCTGTCTTGTCTCTTTTACTAACACTTCCTTCATATACTATAGTTTTTTTGTTAATTCTTTGAATTTACCACACTCATAACCACTTGGCGAGCATCTCTTCGCGGCTATGCCACTTGACATCCTCCACCTTCTCAAACACGCATCCTAACAAAGGCGTATGAAAGTCTCTATCGGGGTCTGACGAATATCTAAACATTCCCCAAAGATTCCCCTTCCTCACGCACACGAAGATGCGATCCACCTTGAAATCATATTCTGTCGAAACGATTTCGTCATACTCTTCGTCAATGAATTGCTTACATTCGCCGCCAGTCATGCCCATTCCCAAGACCTCAAACAACACAATCTTATACTTGCCGTTTTTCATCTCGGCGTACTGTAATGGTTGAGTACATCCATCATTACAGTACAAAGGCACACAATGACGTATTAAATCTTGTTTTACACTTTTCATAATATGAATTTTTTAGTTCAACAATCTTATTTACGAACTCCTATCCGCCTCATCTCAATATGTCAAAGAACAAATCTTCCGCGAAGATAGACCCTTGATATGCAGAAATATTGCATACGAAATAAAAAACGTATTTTTTTTCTTATTTTTGCCAATAAACAGTAAAAATCCATGACCAGTAAGACATTCAATAGATACGTTTGGTTGCTCAACACACTCATGAAGACAAATTACCTGACGTTTGAGGAAATATCAGACCGATGGGAGCGGAACATCTCTGTTGGAGACGGAAAACCTTTAGCACTTCGCACATTTCACATGCATAGGGATGCTATTTATGATCTTTTTGGTGTGGAAATAAAGTGTAACAAATCATACAAATACTACATCGACTCCGACAGCGACTTAGGAACCGACAAAACCAAACAATGGCTTTTCAATTCCTTTTCCATCATGAACATGATCTCTTCAAGCGTAAACATGAAGGAGCGTATCCTCTACGAGGAGATTCCATCGGGCAAAGAATACCTACAGAGCATTGTGGAGGCAATGAAAGCCAACTTAGTGGTGAAAATCGTTTATGAACCATTCGGAGAAACAGCCCGAGAACTACACATAGAGACTTACTGCCTCAAAGTATATAAGCAACGATGGTACATCATAGGCAGAGCCATAGAGAGGGATAATATCCGCAACTTAGCATTGGACAGGGTAAAATCAATCGAATTGACCGATCAACACTTCAAAATGCCTAACGATTTCGACGGAGCGCTTCACTTCGCCAATTCAGTCGGAACCTATGTTTACAACCAACCTCCGAAGAAAGTGGTTATCCGAGCATGGGAGAATTTAGCGCATCATCTTAGGACACTTCCCCTCCACCATTCACAAAAGGAAATTCCTAACCAAGTGGGTTCCTGTTGTGACTTTGAATACAACCTATGCCCCACTCCTGAACTCACCACGGAGTTGCTATCCATGGGAAGCCAAGTGGAGGTATTGGAGCCTCAAGAATTGAGGGAGGAGCTACGAAGGGAATTAGAGAAGGCGTTGGGGAGGTATTGAGTTATTTCTTTTTCATATCACTTCTTGTACAGTTTTCGGAATATTTCTCGAACGGGTCGATAAGATTCCTAACTTCATCAGGGAACCCAACTTTAACATCCAATTCCATGCCATCAGCCAACAAACTTTGTGCAGAAAATGTTTTATATTCAAAGTTCACACCAGCAAAAAGTTTTTGCTGGTATTTATCCAATAATCCATCAAAGGCCTTTGAAAGATCAGACGGGAATTTGTCACCTTTTAAATTCCACACGATATTGTACAAACAAACCTTTTTGCTTTTCAGGGATGGATTTAGATGTAAATAAAGAGCGATGCCTATTAGGTGACAAGTCTCCTGTTTGGCATAAAACCATTCATTTCCATCTCGAGTAACAGTTTTCATTTTTGCGTCGAATTCTATAATAAAATCACGGAAATGGGTGGCACATTCACAATCGTGATAACGCTCCACAAGGTTCATTTGTTTAGAACCATAGGGAGCGTTTAACCAGTAAGCTTCGGACAATCCGCCATCACTCATATACTTCCAATCGGCCAACTCGGAAAATTTGCTCTCAATAAAAATCAACTTATTCTCTGTTTCTATAAACACATCCATATTGGGTGTTTTCCCACCACTTGCCATACCTGGCAGCTTGAATTCAAACTGAAAATCCAACACATTAGGATCCTTTGCCAACCAAGAATACAGATCGAAGGCAAACCTAGAAGATGACTTTTTACTCCAAAATTTTGATTTTAATTCATTGCCATCTCCGTTCAAGTACTGATCAATAAAGAACCTCTTGACATTTTTCTTGGTATAGGGTTCAATCAGTCTTTGGAAATACCCAAATTTTTCTTTGTCGTCAATATATTTACTCATCAGAATACGATTATTTTAGGGTACAACTTAGGGATTCTCTACGTCGTAGTTTTTCAAATCTAAAATATCCTGGATTCCAATAGAAGGTAACTGAGCCTTTGAAAACAGGAATGTAACCTTGAAGTTTTTGTCATGTTTTATAAGATCGTAATATGTTCCATTACGACTCACTAATTGTGATATTCTTTTACAACCCCACCTATAATCATCAAACAAATAACCAGACATGGTAATTTTAGGAGTAAGTCCTTGGGCGTCAGCATTATCATCCAAGGTAACAACATAAAACGACGGGACATGAACGATCTTATCAACAGGAAGCCCCTTGAGACATGACGGAAAATTCACATCCAATAATTCTAACGCGGATAGCAAAGATACTGCTTCGTGCTTAAAATCGTCAAAATAAGCCACTCTATTACAATCGCTACCATTGTATTCATAAAAATCCATTATATGTTTCCGAACTCCACTGTCCCCACCAATAGCTTTAGAACCATACTTCAACTCTATAAATGCAATTTTAAAGTTTTTCTTATGAATGGCAATAATATCAAACCTACCAGCAAAACCATCCTTCTTCGCTTGCTTATTTGGATATCTCTTTACATATTCCACATCAAAACAATACCATTCTGAATTTGGATTCGAATTATTTGATAAGACCAACAACTGTTGCGATTTTTTTTCATCTGTAGAACGATTACTACTCTGATTTTTTATGGTATTATAATTATTGATAATATCACTCGCAGTAACTGTGGTATAATTAGTCTGTCCGTTATTCAAATAAAAGTTGTTTATCAAAGCACTAAAAGCTTGATTACATGCACAGTACTTTATTTTTGCGATACTATCACATTGATAATAAATATTTATTGAATCATAACGTACACCTATCAACAACTCATCTGTGTGATTTAAATATAAATTCTTATAAAAATCACTTTTCTTAAACTCAGCTAAAAAATTAGCATTTTGAAAAATGCCTCTATATTTAGGAGAGATTGCATTATTAGTACTTTTGCTCATCTTTTAACACTATTTATTGCAAATATAAATATTTATATAATCCCTTTCTATAGAAAACTCCCATAACGCTATCTAACCCATCAATACACCCCACCAAATCTTCGTAAAGTTTGGCGTATATACCAACGCTCTTGAAATATGTAATAAATGTTTTCTTTACATATCTCAAAGGGATTATAAGTGTCTTTATAATCCTCCCAACCATCAAAACTTTCACTGACAACATCCTCATCAGTAACCACTACATCCTCATGCAATTTCATACAAACATTCCATTCGTAAACCTTCCCCTCGCAGACAAACAAAAGGTCACCCGCTTCAGGTCTGATTAAAATCATATCCCCCTCAATTTCAAACTTCTTTCCATTCACAATCGCCTCCATAATTATCTCTTTATTTGGTTTCGACCGCGAATTTAGACCACACCTATGCAAAAACTCCGCATACCACTAAAAAAATCCTTTCAAATCTAAAAATCGCCCATTCTCCCAATTTTTCCTACCTTTGTCCTGCATTACCAACCACAAACAATAGAAATAATATGGAGATAAAAGAACAAGTTTTGGCAGCCATGAAACAAGCCGGCGAGCCAGTTAACGCAGGGAAAATTGTTGAAATCAGCGGAATTGACCGCAAAGAGGTGGACAAAGCCATGAAACAATTGAAGGAGGAGGGTGCAATCGTATCTCCTAAACGTTGTTACTGGGAACCTGCGAAATAATTGGGATAGAGACGAGTGCGTAAAGACATTGAAAACAATGTGTCACGCACTCCGTCTCCACCTTAAATCGCCTATCGTTTGCATATTTCAATTTTTTTTCGTAATATCGTGCCGAATTATCTAATACAAAATTTTCGGGATTGTGAACACGAAAGAAATCATTGCCGAAATCAAGAATCGGCTACAAATTGACGCAGAGACATCAGACACATTATTCAGAGGATTGTCCGAGGCCCTAAAAAAGGAGCTACTCGATAATAATGTCGTGGCGTTACAAGGATTCGGTTCCTTCGAAGCGAGACGTAAGGCGGAGCGTATCTCCGTAAATCCGACTACCAAGCAAAGGATGCTCATTCCTCCGAAGCAATCAATCGCTTTCAAGCCAAGCAGCACAATCAAGGATAAATTTAATCAGTAACCCATAGAGTAGCATAATGAATAACAAAGTCACGCTGCAAGATTTAGCAGAACAGTTATCCAACATATCTGGTCAGTCAAAAAAATTATCAGAAACCTTTTTGCGTTCATTGACGGAAATCATCGAAGAGGCGCTTGAAAAAGATGGAATCGCAAAGGTCAAAGGGTTAGGAACATTCAAAATCATCGCCATTGAGGAGCGAAAGAGCGTCAGCGTCACAGACGGAAGCGCTGTTGTGATTCCTGCCCACAAAAAGATCACATTTACCCCCGAAAAAGAGCTTAAAGAGGCGATCAACAAGCCTTACGAACACCTCGAAACATACATTTTACCCACCGACGGTCCGGTTGACGCCCCTGTCACAGACGAAGATGAGGAGGAGGGATACGTGGAAGAGGAAGTCGCCGCAGCAGTTGCCGGAGCGATCCCTAACATCAACAGTACAGTAATCGGAGGAGAGCTTTCCAACGAAGCGAAAGCAGTCTCTTCCGACCCAATATCTTCCATTAAGACCATCACTACCCAAGAGGAGCCGACCAACATCGACATCGCTTCGGAAGAGGAGAAGGCTACCGAAGTGAGGAGCGAGGAGCCAAAACAAGTCGAAACCCCAACAGAGGTGACTACCGAGATCAATGCGACAGAAACGACACCTACCAACGAAAAGCCATCCGACAAGGTGGCTGAGGAGGCAGTTATCGAAGTGGTTTCAAAACCGGCAGAGATCTTGACTGAAGAAGCGCCTGTCGCGGAGACTTCAAGCGAGACCGCTTCAGAAGCGACCAAAGAGGCAAACGAAGATACGGCAGAACCGGTGGCAGCCCTTGTGGAGAACCCTACCCCGGCGACCGAGCCTCAACAAAAAGAGAAGAAAAAGGGCAAAAAGGGATTACTGATTGTGATCATCCTTTTGATTCTGCTTCTATTGGCATGTCTCTTCTATGCCCACAAGCAAAACCCGAACTTCAGTTCTAAATTGAACGACATAAAGGAGCAAATCACCCAATTATTCACAGGCGGTGAGAACGCTACGCCAACGGTAACCCCAGCGGTTGTGGATAGCACACCAGCATTGTCCGAAGTTGAAAACAACGAACAAAGCGAGGCCTTCTTCGAAGAGAACGAAGATGAGACCATCTTGGAGGCCGCAGAAAACGAGGGAATCGTCGAAGAGCCCGTCAAAGAGGTCAACTACGACTGGTTCGAGGCTGAATTCAAAAAATTCATGAAGAGAGAACATCCGAAAATCAAGGTGGAAGTCATGGGCGAACCAACCATCGACACCATCAAAGCGGGCAAGACATTAACATCCATGTCAAGGAAATACTACAACGGAGGAAAGGACTTCTGGGTATATATCTACTTGTACAACAAAGATGTTATCCGCAGGCCAGACGATGTCCCCGCTGGAAAAGTCATTAAAATTCCGCAACTCCACCCATCTATGGTCAACCCAAGTTCACACGAAAGCGTGAATGCGGCCAAAGACGTGAAGGAGAGTTATTTGAGACTATTCAACTAAAACGGACCCCCATCCATAAATGCCACCCGATTTCCGATCAGGTGGCATTTCTTTTTGTTAAAGCATTATAAAAAACTCATAATAGTTATTAACACGGGGAGAAGATAGGCTAGAATTGTGTATATTTGCGTAGATGTAAAATTCAGGAAATACAGCGATAGAAATAATTAAAAACAAGAAAATATGAATCAGGCAAGTGACATCAGAGCTTTGAATGAGAAAATTGAGAAGAACAGTGCATTTGTAGATATCCTAATGGCGGGTATGGACCAAGCCATTGTAGGACAAAAGCACTTGGTGGAATCATTGTTAATCGGTTTGCTCGCGGACGGACACATCTTGTTGGAAGGTGTTCCAGGTTTGGCAAAGACATTGGCGATCAAAACATTGGGCCAACTTATCGATGCGAAGTACAACCGTGTTCAGTTTACCCCAGACCTATTGCCTGCCGATGTGATCGGTACCATGATCTACAGCCAAAAGACAGAGGAGTTCAACATCAAGAAGGGACCTATCTTCGCGAACTTGGTATTGGCCGATGAGATCAACCGTGCTCCCGCAAAGGTACAGAGTGCCTTGTTGGAGGCGATGCAAGAGCGCCAAGTCACCATCGGAGAGGAGACATTCAAATTACCTTCTCCATTCCTTGTAATGGCAACACAAAACCCTGTTGAGCAAGAGGGTACCTATCCATTGCCTGAGGCGCAATTGGACCGTTTCATGTTGAAAGTGAACATCACCTACCCTAAACCTAACGAGGAGATGTTGATCATCAGACAAAACCTCAACAAGGAGAAGAAAGAGATCAAACCAGTTCTGAAGCCAGAGGACATCATCAAGGCGAGAGAACTCGTTCAAGAGGTATATATGGACGAGAAGATCGAGCGTTACATCGTCGATATCGTATTCGCCACCCGTTTCCCTAAAGAGAAGGGATTGGGCCACTTAAAGGACATGATCTCCTTCGGAGGATCCCCTCGCGCATCCATCAACTTAGGTTTGGCGGCACGCGCTTACGCCTTGTTGAAGAGAAGAGGTTTCGTAATCCCAGAGGATGTCAGAGCCATCGCCCACGATGTAATGCGTCACCGTATCGGATTGAGCTACGAGGCAGAGGCCAACAACATGACCTCAGAAGAGATCATCAGCGAAATCCTTAACGCTGTCGAGGTACCTTAATCAACAGATTCACAAGCAGAAAACTCAAGGGGACAGAGAAGATGCAAGACACGAACGAAATATTAAAGAAGGTTCGAAAAATCGAAATAAAGACGCGCGGACTCTCCCGGAATATCTTTGCGGGAGAGTACCACACCGCGTTCAAGGGCCGTGGTATGGCTTTCGCCGAGGTGCGCGAGTACCAATACGGCGACGACATCCGAAACATCGACTGGAACGTGACCGCACGTTTCAACAAGCCCTTCATCAAAGTCTTCGAAGAGGAGCGTGAGATGACCATGATGCTCCTGGTGGATGTCTCCGGAAGTGGAGACTTCGGAACACAGGTGCAAAAGAAGAGAGATATGATGACGGAGATCGCCGCCACCCTCGCCTTCTCCGCCATTCAAAACAATGATAAGATCGGCGTCATCTTCTTCTCCGATAAAATCGAGAAGTTCATTCCCCCTCAAAAGGGAAAGAAACATGTACTATACATCATCCGGGAATTGTTGGGCTTCGAGCCAGAAAGCAAGAAGACAAACATCGAAGAGGCACTCATCTATTTGACCAATGCCATCAAGAAGCGTTGCACCGCCTTCATCATTTCCGACTTCATCGACAAGGATTTCAAGAAATCTCTCACCATCGCCAACAGAAAGCACGACGTGGTAGCGCTTCAAATCTACGACAAGCGAGAGATGGAACTTCCATCCGTCGGATTGATTCGCATGAAGGACGCGGAGAGCGGTGAAGATATCTGGATCGACACCTCCAGCGCCAAGATGAGAAACCTCTACCACAAGAACTGGAAAGAGCGTCAAGAAAAGGTGAAACAGACGCTATCCCAATGTGGCGTCGATTCGGTAGCCATCTCCACAGACGAGGATTATGTAAAGGCGTTAATGAAGATTTTCAAACAACGCATGTAAAAAGAGATCGAACAATGAAGAAACTGAAATATTTAATTTTCACTCTATTCGCGGTATTAGCCACCCACGCATCCGCCGCGGTGGTCAACGTCTCCGCAACCATGGACTCCACCACTCTCCTAATCGGAGAGCAAAGGACCATCCATTTGGAGGCGAAATTCCCCGAAATGGTAGAAATGCAGTTCCCCGACATCAACAAGGAGACGAAATTGGCTGATGGCGTGGAGATTCTTCGCATCACCCCGAAAGATACCATCACCCTCAAAGGGAACGTATTGGAAGTCAGCCAAGATATCATCATAACATCTTTTGACACAGGAAGATACGAAATACCTCCATTCCGATTCACCACAACGGATCAGCACTACATGAGCGACAAAATCATCGTTGATGTCGTGACAATAGAGGCGGATTTCGCCAAGGCGACGATAAAGCCCAACGAAGACATCTATCGTCCACCTTTCAACTTCCAAAGATTGGCCCAATACCTCTCCTTCCTGCTCATATTGGCAGGATTAGCCATCCTCGCGGTGATGGTGATACTCTATTTGAACGAGAAAAAGAAGAGCGATTTGGCGTTCGACACCACAGACCACCGCTCCCCTCGTGAAATAGCGCTAACCTCATTGAACGACATCAAAGAGGAGAAAATCTGGCAACAAGGAGAACAGAAAAAGTACCATACCGAAATCACGGATACGCTTCGCCACTACTTCTCGGAAAGATTCAATATCTCCGCTATGGAGATGACCTCCGACGAAATGTTGGATGAATTGAAGTACCACGAAGAGACCGCCCTTGTAGAGGAGAAGGTTAAACAGGTGTTCAAACTTTCCGATATGGTAAAATTCGCGAAATACGAGGCGACCAGCGAAGAGAACGAATTAAGTATCGTCAACGCCCTCTTCATCGTCCAACAAACTTCCCAAGTGGAAGAAGAGACGGAGGCAACCGATAATCAGGAGCCCACCCCAGCAGGAAACGACGAAGAGAAAGATTCCAACCTATAAAACCGAGAAAGTATTATTATGATCACATACGTTCATCCATCCTATTTCTTCCTGCTATTATTGCTCATACCAATGATAGCATGGTACATTTGGAGGAATAAAAAGACATCCGCCAGCCTACAAATATCTTCGGTGGACTCTTTCAAAGGAATCCCGAAAAGTTATAAAGTGTATCTTCTCCACCTTCCTTTCATTCTAAGATTGGGAGCCCTCACCGCTCTGATTTTCGCCTTGGCGAGACCTCAATCCTCTGACAGCCATTCAAACAAAGACGTAGAGGGTATCAACATCATGATGGCGTTGGACGTGTCGAAGAGTATGGATGCGGAAGACTTAAGGCCAACCCGTCTGGAAGCGGCAAAAAACGTGGGAAAGGAGTTTATCATGGCACGTCCGAACGACAACATCGGACTG
Organism: Paludibacteraceae bacterium; assembly: GCA_045639525.1. GTDB lineage: Bacteria > Bacteroidota > Bacteroidia > Bacteroidales > Paludibacteraceae > UBA1181. Next base: position 32,446 of record JAZUDI010000041.1, read on the forward strand.
GTGGTCTTCGCTGGAGAGAGCTTTACGCAAAGTCCGTTGACCACTGACAAGATTTCGTTGGTCAGACTGATGGACGGCGTGAACAGCGACCTGGTGGAAGAATCAGGAACAGCCATCGGCTTGGGTATCGCCAATGCGGTGAACCGCATCAAAGATGTGGAGGCTAAATCAAAAGTCATCATCCTCCTCACCGATGGATCCAACAACAGGGGTGAAATCGATCCGATGACAGCGGCCGATTTGGCAGCGACCTTCAACATCAAGGTTTACACCATCGGAGTGGGTACCAATGCTGGCGAAGCCCCTATCCGCATCAAGACCGCCACGGGATACCAAAGACAAATGGTGCCAGTGGACATCGATGTGAAAACACTTGAAGCCATCGCCCAAAAGACAGGTGGTAAATTTTTCCGCGCCACAGACAATAAATCGCTCAAATCAATATACAGCGAAATCGACAAGTTAGAGAAAACCAGAATACAGGTGACAGAATACAGCAAGAAGAATGAAGAGTACCTACCCTACGCCATCGCAGCCTTGGTATTCCTATTGTTGGAGATTCTGTTAAGGAAAACCCTATTGCGACACATCCCATAATTTGGAGGAAAGAATATGCTGTTCAAATTCGCAAACCCAGAATACTTGCCGCTGCTATTTATCGTACCAGTGGCTATATTAGGCTTCATCGTCACCAGAATTGACAGAAGCCGCAAAATAAAGAAATTCGGAGAGAAAGAGCTGATGGAAGACCTTATGCCAGGGGCTTCCAACGGCAGGCAAACTACCAAGTTCGCTTTGCTGGCACTTGCCCTGACAGGAACCATTCTTATCATCGCACGTCCTCAATTCGGTTCCAAATTGGAGACCATGAAAAAGAGAGGCGTCGAGGTAATGGTGGCGTTAGACATCTCCAACTCCATGATGGCGCAAGACATCAAACCCAGTAGATTGGAGCGCTCCAAAAATATGCTCTACCAAATCTTAGATGGAATGGACAACGACAAAATCGGCGTAGTGGTCTTTGCGGGAACCTCGTTCACCCAACTTCCGATCACCTCCGACTACAGTTCATCCCGTATGTTCATTTCCGCCATCACACCAAGCCTGATCAGCACCCAAGGAACAGCCATCGGAGGTGCCATCGATATGGCAAGCAGCGCATTCTCCGAGAATATGGAGAGCGGTAAATCCATCATCGTCATCACCGACGGAGAAAACCATGAGGATGATGCGGAAAAGGCGGCTAAAACAGCTGCGGAAAAGGGTATCCAAGTCAATGTGGTCGGCATCGGATCACCCAATGGAGCACCCGTTCCGATCGAAGGAACCGGTGATTTCATCAAAGACAAAAACGGCGCCTACATCAAATCAGCGTTGAATGAGGAGATGTGTATCCGCATCGCCAAGGCCGGTAACGGTATCTACGTCAGGGCGGACAACAACAATAACGCGCTCAAAATTGTACAGGAAGAGATCAACAAAGTAGCGAAAGCGGATGTCGAGGCAAAAGTATATTCCGAATATGACGAGAAATACAGCCTCATCGCCTGGATCGTATTGATTCTTCTAATCGTTGAATTCTTCATCATGGAGAAGAAGAACGGACTATTTAAGAATTTCAAACTTTTTGAAAATAACAGAAACAATGGATAAGAAGCAGATCATCCTTTTCGGAGCAGTCGCAGCGGGCGTAATCGCACTGATTATGTTCAATATCCTCAATTCCGACAACCTGTCGTTCCATCAAATTGATGACATGATCAAGGAGGGAAACGGTTACTTCGATAAGAAACAATACCAAAACGCGTTGAAGGAGTACAACCAAGTGCTGCTAAACGACACAAGCAACGCCGGAGCGACCTATAACCTGGCCAACACCGACTTCAAACGCGAAAAATACGAGGAGGCAGATTCCGTCTATGACCGGGCGGCCAACCACTATTTGAATCAAAACATCGAGAAGAAGGAGATCGTCGACGATGAGATGTTGGCACAAATTTACCACAACAAGGGCAACGCCAACATGAAGCAAACGATGCCTATCGACTCTGTCTTAATGTTCAAGGAGATGATGGAATCGGCTCAAGAAGGAGAACAACCCGCGGCGTTGAAAGAGGCATACCCAACATTAGCGAAAAGTTGGGGCAAAGCGCAACAATCCATCATAGATTACAAAAATTCGTTGAGAAGGGCCCCTTCCAACGACAGTACAAGATTCAACTTGGCTTTGGCGCAAGACTACGAGAAGAACATCCGAGAAATTCTCCAAAACATGCCACCTCCGCCACAAAACCAACAAAACCAACAAAACCAGCAGAATCAACAAGACAAGAAGGACCAGCAGGACCAACAAGATCAGCAAGAACAAAAGGATCAGCAAAATCAGCAAAGTGATCCTAACGACGAACGAAAAGAGACGGATGAGAAGAATGGTCAAAAAGACGATCAAATTCCGGACCTTTCCAAGGAGAATGCAGAACAGATCCTGAAAGCGATGGAGAAGGACGAGGAGAACACCTTGAAAAAAATGAAACTCCAACGTAACCAAAACCAGCAAAGAAGACATATCGAGAAGAACTGGTAAGCACACTCTTGGACATTTGAGAAATAGATCGAATTTTTGTATTTTTGCATGTTGAAAAAAAAGGTGAAAGATGAAAAATAGAATCATATCGACAATACTCCTTCTGATGGGAGCCTTAGGTTATGTTTTCGCTCAAACGGAGAATGTGGCGTTTGTGGCGACAGCACCATCACAAGTAGCTATGAACCAACAATTTAAACTAGAATACACCATAAAAAACGCATCGCCGAACATCCAAGAACCCGACCTCAGCGATTTTAGCGTGATCAGTGGACCTAGCTTTAATAAAGTCGAAAGCGTCACCATCATCAACGGCAATATGCAGCGTCAGACCAGCCATATAATCACCTATTACCTGATGCCGACTAAAGAGGGCACATTCACAATCTCCCCCATCAACTTCAAACACAATGGAGAGACAATCATGTGTAATGCGGTCACCATCAAGGTAGTTGAGGCAGGTCAAGCCAATTCCCAACAAAGAGTCGCCACTTCGCAGAACAACAGAAACAACAGTTCCGCCAATGCCTCTAATCCGGCAAATAATCCATTCGTGAAAACGATTTACTCCAAGAAGAGCGTTTACGAGCAAGAGGAGGTGATGTCCACCATCATATTGTACCATAAAGGAAATTTACAAATCGAAGACGCGAAATTACCTGAGTACAAAGGATGTGTCACCAAGGAGATCCAGATGAAGAATGAAGATCGTTACGGCGAGGAGGTCGTTGACGGTGTCAGATACTTCACCTACAAATTAAAGCAAACTATACTTTACCCGCAAAAGAGCGGAACCATCGAGATTGAAAAGGGAGAACTCTCCACCATCATGGAGGTTCAATCCAGAAACATCTTTGATTTCGATAGTTTCTTCAATGGTCCTAGAAGAGTGAGGAAAATCATTCCTTTCGATGGTGCGAAATTGGAGGTAAAGGCTCTTCCGGAGGGAAAACCCGCAGATTTCAACAATGCGGTAGGTTCTTTCAAAATGGAGAGCAGCATCAGCCAAACCGAAGCGAAGGCGCACGACCCAATCACCATCAAGGTGAAAATCAGCGGTACGGGTAACATTAAATACATAAAGAGCCCATCCTTCACTTTCCCAACTGATTTCGACACCTACGAGCCCAAGGAGAACACCAAGACCTCTGGCAATTCAGGTTCCAGAGAGATTGATTACCTTATCATCCCTCGACATGCGGGTACCTTCGAGATACCAGCAGCCACCTTCTCCTATTTCGATTTGAACACCAAGCGTTACCACACCTTGAAGACCGAGAGTTTCACTTTGAATATCGAGAAGAGCGACAACAACACGGACAACAGCCAGGTGATCAGCAATTTCACCAAGGAGAATGTTCAAATCATCGGAAAAGATATCCGCTACATCAATACGCAAAGTACCAAAGTCGAAAAGAAGGCGAAAGATATCTTCGGCACATTCGGATTCTGGATGTGGTATATCCTCCCACTTCTACTCTTCATCACATTGGTGATCCTCTATCGCAAGCAGATCCAAGAGAACGCGAACATCGCCCTTGTGAAGAACAAGAGAGCCAACAAGCAAGCAAAGAAATGCTTGAAACAAGCGGACGTATTCTTAAAGTCAGGCGACAAAGAGCACTTCTACGAGGAGATCGCCAAGGCTTTGTGGGGATACACCAGCGACAAGTTGAACATACCGTTGTCAGAACTCAACAAGGAGAGCATCGAAACAGAATTGAAGGAGAGACAAGCCAGCGAAGAGACCATCCAAGAGTTCATGGAGATTCTCCACACTTGCGAATTCGCGAGATATGCGCCATCCGACAAGGAGACCGCTATGGATGAACTTTACAACCAAACGGCGGATGTAATCGGAAAATTGGAAGAACAAGTAAGATAATGAAGTCATGAAAAAGATATTTATATTACTCCTATTAGCGCTCTCATCCGCGCTAACCTATGCAGGGAATTCCGAGAAGATGAAGATGGCCAACGAGGCCTATAAAGCGGAAAAATTCGCACAGGCGGATAGCCTCTACACAGAAGTGTTGCGATCAGAGGGAGAATCCTCCGCATTGTACTACAACCTTGGAAACGCGAAATACAAGCAAAATGATATCGCACGGGCCATCCTCAACTACGAAAGAGCCCTGAAGCTTGATCCGAAAAACGAGGACGCGAAGTTCAATTTGGAGATGGCGAAAGCCCAAACAGTGGATAAAATCGAAGTAATGGATAAATTCCTCCTTTCTGAGTGGAACGAGTCTATCCAGAGCGGAACGACCTCCAACGGATGGGCGAAATGGAGCATTGCGGCATTCATCCTTACCTTGGCTCTCTGCGGTGTTTATATGTTCTCGCCCAAAGTTTTATTCAAGAAAATCGCCTTTTTCTCAGGCATCGTCACCCTACTCTTCTGTATCATCGCCTTCGGGTACGCCAAAGCGCAACACCAAGCAAAAACAGCCAATGAATGCGCAATCATCGTCGCTCCTACCGTAACAGGCAAGAGCGCTCCCGATAATACGGGAACCGACCTTTTCGTCTTGCACGAGGGTACCAAGGTAAGGGTTAAGAGTAAAACAGGTGACTGGGTCGAGATCCAGATGGAAGATGGCAACGCCGGATGGATCAAGGCTGAGAAAATAGAAATCATATAAGGAAATCAATAAACATACCGTTATGGCAGAATTGGAATTTAACAATACACCGGCAGCAACCGCACAGTACGATGACGACAGCATTAAGCACCTGGAAGGTCTTGAGCATGTTAGGCTTCGTCCCGGTATGTATATCGGTAAATTAGGTGACGGATCCCATAGCGACGACGGTATCTATGTCTTACTCAAAGAGGTGCTTGACAACAGCGTCGACGAGTTTCGAATGGGCGCCGGCAAACAGGTGGACATCACCTTGCAAGAGGGTGTGGTGACTGTACGAGACTATGGTCGTGGTATTCCATTGGGAAAGATGGTCGAAGCGGTCTCCCTGATGAATACCGGAGGTAAATACGATAGCAAGGCCTTCAAAAAATCAGTCGGTCTGAATGGTGTCGGTACAAAAGCGGTCAATGCGCTATCCGAATCGTTCAGGGTGCAAAGTATCCGTGACGGCAAGACCAGAATCGCGGAATTTTCCCGCGGCGTGTTGGTGAACGACTCCGACATAATTGATGGAGAGGGAGAAAACGGAACCATCATCACCTTCAAGCCGGACAATGACCCGAAGATTTTCGCGAACTACAAATACAAGAACGAGATCATCGAGGAGATGCTTCGTAACTACTCCTACCTGAACACTGGCCTATCCTTGGTGTTCAACGGACAAAAGTTCTCCTCCAAGCATGGTCTGTTCGATCTATTGAATAAAAAATTGGTGGAGGATCCCCTCTACCCTATCATCCACTTCAAGGGGGAAGATATCGAAATCGCCTTTACCCATTGCTTGCAACATGGTGAAGACTATTTCTCCTTTGTAAACGGACAATACACCTCTGTGGGAGGTACCCACCAGAGCGCTTTTAGAGAGGCTATCGGAAAGAGCATCAAGGAGTTCTACAACAAGAACATGGAATTGGTGGATATCCGCGAGGGTATCGTGGCGGCTATCGCCATCAACGTCGAGGAACCCGTATTCGAGAGTCAGACAAAGACAAAACTGGGTTCCAAGGATATGAACCCTACGGACGGAGTCTCCGTCAATAAGTTCGTAAATGATTTCGTAAAAGAGCAAGTAGACAACTACCTACATAAGAACCAAACGGTGGCCGATATCCTCTTGAAGAAAATTCAAGATGCGGAGAAAGAACGTAAGGCGATCGCCGGTATCACCAAGGCCGCTCGTGAGCGTGTAAAGAAGGTAAGCCTCTGCAACCGCAAGTTGAGGGATTGCCGCATCCACTACAACGACCTCAAGGGAGATCAGCAGGAGAAGACCTCCATCTTCATCACGGAGGGAGACTCCGCAAGTGGATCCATCACCAAGAGCCGCGACGCCAACTTACAAGCGGTATTCTCACTGAGAGGAAAGCCGGAGAACAGTTACGGCAAGTCCCGTAAACTGGTTTACGAAAATGAGGAGTTGAACCTACTGCAAGCCGCATTGAACATCGAAGACGGCATGGAGGGATTGCGCTACAACAAGGTGATCATCGCTACCGATGCCGATGTCGACGGTATGCACATCCGCCTACTCCTTTTGACCTTCTTCCTCCAATTCTTCCCAGATTTGGTAAGGAACGGCCATGTTTATATTTTGGAAACGCCTCTTTTCCGTGTCCGCGATAAGAAACAGACCTTCTATTGCTACTCAGATGAGGAACGATTAGAGGCAATCAAGAAGATCGAGAAGAGCGGTTCGAAGGTGGAGATCACCCGATTCAAGGGTCTTGGAGAGATTTCACCAGACGAGTTCAAAGGCTTTATCGGCGATAATATCAAATTGGAGCAAGTCAACATCCGCAAAGACGACGACTTGAGCCATATGCTCGAATTCTATATGGGTAATAATACCCAACAACGACAAGATTTCATCATCGATAACCTTGTCATCGAGGAGGACGCACCTAACGAATAGAAATATAACACAATCATAACAATGAAAGCATTAAAAGATATGGTAGTTGGCATCTGCAACGACCACGCAGGCGTAGAGGTTAAAGAGTACATCATCGAGCAACTCGGCACAGAAGTAGAGGCGTTCGTTAACTTCGGTACCAACACAACCGACAGTTGCGACTATCCCGATTTCGCCCACCCAATGGCAGAGGCCATCGAGACAGGCAAATGCGATTTAGGTATCGCCATCTGCGGTACAGGTAACGGAATCTCCATGACCTGCAACAAGCACCAAGGCATACGCGCAGCCCTTTCTTGGGAGGTGGAGATCGCAAAATTGGGCCGTCAACACAACAACGCCAATGTAATAGGCATTCCTGCCCGCTTCATCTCGAAGGAGAAGGCTTTGGAGATTGTGAAGGCATTCCTCACTACCGATTTTGAGGGTGGCAGACACGAGAGACGCGTGGAGAAGATAGCTGTAAAATAAGCCACTCCATATTGCAAAAAAAAGCGAAGGCTGGTTCATAAGAGCCAGCCTTTGTTACTTTATTAGGGTCGTCGTGAATACGAATAGAGGCTACCCGATCACCATCGACAACTGAATACGCTTTCTCGCCAAATCCACATCAATCACCTTCACCTCCACATGTTGGTGAAGCGATACCACATCCGCAGGATTGCTCACAAAATGGTCCGCCATCTGGGAGATATGGACCAAGCCATTCTCCTTCACACCTATATCCACAAAGGCGCCAAAATTGGTCACATTGGTGACAATACCCGGATAGACCTGACCGATCTTCACATCCTCAATCACATGGATGGTTGGATCGAACTCAAAAACCTTAATCGCCTTTCTTCTATCCAATCCAGGCTTATCCAACTCCTCCATGATATCGTTCAGGGTAGGCAAACCCACCTTGTCGCTCACATAATCATTGAGGTCCAAAGCCTTCTTCAACTCTTTGTTACTAATCAACTCCGCAACGCTACATTTCAAACGCTTGGCCATCTTCTCCACAATACCGTAACTCTCCGGATGGACAGCTGTTCCATCTAACGGATTCTCCGCATCAGGGATACGCAAGAAACCCGCACACTGCTCATAGGCCTTTGCCCCCAAACGAGGCACATTCAGAAGCTCTTTACGAGAAGTGAAGGCGCCATTCGCCGCACGGTAATCGACAATGTTCTGCGCCAATTGAGGCCCCAAGCCTGAAATATAATTCAACAAATGCTTGCTGGCCGTATTGAGATTCACGCCCACCAAGTTCACACTATTGACTACTGTTTGGTCCAGCGAACGTTTCAGTTTCGCCTGGTCCACATCGTGCTGGTATTGTCCCACACCAATTGATTTGGCGTCGATCTTCACCAATTCGGCCAACGGATCCATCAATCGGCGACCAATAGAGACTGCGCCTCGCACCGTCACATCATAATTGGGGAACTCTTCGCGCGCCACAGCGGAAGCGGAATAGATGGAGGCACCACTCTCGCTCACCACAAACACCTGCACTTTTCGGTCGAAACGTATGTTCTGGATAAACTGCTCCGTCTCACGTCCCGCCGTTCCATTTCCGATAGAAATCGCCTCGATATGATAGGCCTCAACCATTTTTGAAATCTTCGACATCGCTTGAGAACGCTCATTTTGAGGCGGGTGCGGATAGATCGTCTCATTATGCAGCAAATTACCCTGCGCATCCAAACAAACCACTTTACATCCGGTACGATAACCAGGATCTATCGCCAAGACTCGTTTCTCTCCCAACGGAGGAGAGAGCAGCAACTGCCGCAAATTTTCAGAGAAAACTTTGATCGCCTCATCATCAGCCTTCTCCTTCATCGAGGCGGCCACTTCCGTTTCGATAGAGGGTTTGATCAGACGTTTATAGGCATCCGAAACGGCCATCTCAACTTGACGGGAAGCCTCGGTGGTCCCCTTTACAAAGAGGGGATTCAACTTCTCGACCGCGCTATCCACATCGGGTGAAATATCAACCCGAAGGAAGCCTTCCGCTTCTCCTCGACGCATCGCCAATAGGCGATGGGAAGAGCAGCGCTTAATCGGCTCTTTCATATCAAAGTAGTCGCGGAATTTCTCCGCCTCCTGCTCCTTTCCCTTCACCACTTTCGACTGGATGACCGCTTCGTGCGAGAAGAGACGACGTATTCTACCTCGTGCGGACTCGCTCTCGCTCACCCACTCCGCAATGATGTCACGGGCACCTTGCAGGGCTTCATCCACATCCTTCACCTCTCCCTTCACAAAAGGGAGGGCTTTGCTCTCCACATCATTGTTCAACTGACACATCAGGATCTTCGCCAACGGCTCCAAACCCTTCTCCCTGGCCACTTCGGCACGGGTTCGTCTCTTCGGCTTGTAAGGCAAATAGATATCCTCCACTTCTGTAAGCGTCACACAACCGTCGATGCGTTTTTTCAGTTCAGGCGTCAACTTTCCCTGCTCATCTATGCTCTTCAGGACACTCTCCTTGCGTTTCTCCAACTCCGTGAGCTTCTCGAACTGAAGTTGGATCTCCTGTATATCGACCTCGGACAGACCGCCCGTCATCTCTTTACGATAACGACTGATGAAGGGGACAGTGGCCCCATCCGACAATAGTTTCAATGTATTCGCCACCTGTTTTTGCTGGATATTCAAGCGTTGGGCGATGATAGAATCAAACTGCATATTATCATGAATTGTTTCATACAAATATAGGCAAAAAGGGGCGAATCTTAACATTGTTTATGAACACTATATTCCCTAAATATTTATATTTGCATAAACAAAAACTTATAGGGTATGAAATTGAACCGCATAAAATTAACTAAATACACATCCGGCCTATTTTTGATGCTCGGGATCTTTGCTTGCGGACAAAAAGAGGTCAATAACAAGCCTATCGCAGACAATAGAGTGGACACCGCCTTCGTGGCGCATGTGAACTTTGACATCATGGATACATTCCCCAACGGCGACACCTTCTATGTCTATGTGGAGAGTCCCGACTTGGACGCTACGGACAGCAAAGAGATCATGCTTTACCTCAACCGCTACAAATCGGGCGAGAGTTCGGTGATAGATTCCATCAAGATCAAGGAGTTCCTATCCAGCCCGCTCAGCGACAATCCGAGCAGAGAGTGGATGGACACATTCTTCACCCTCAACGATACGACCAAGGCCTATGCGCACATTCTGTCGGCATGCAACATCAGCACAGAGGAGCATATGTGCAATACATACTTTGACCTGATCGCCGTATCGCCAAACACCATCCAATTGGTCTTATCGGACGATAAGGAGTTCTGTTCTTGCAAAAATTACATGCTGGATAACGAGGATAGCGAAGGTATCAAACGCACCTACCAAACCACAGAAACCGTGACCAACGGCTACAACGACATCCTCGTCACAGAGGAGTTGTGGCACGAGAAATGGGAAGCGCAAGAGTATGGTAACCGTCAAAAGGCGGATAGTTCCACCTCAACCAACTCCTATGTGCTAAGATACAATAACGGTAAATACGAAAAGGATTGACCTAAACTTTAGAAGATTTAGGATTCCAAGGATGATCAACACTCCAAGAATCGTTTGATTTCATCCATCTTATCTTTGGCGGCATCTCTTCCCATTTGGTAGACATGCCGCATCTTTTTTTCGTCCTGTTCAATTCGTCCGATCGGCAACTCGTCATCCGGGTAAATCAGCAACGTATTCCCTAAACGCTCCTGCTCGGCGATATAATCCAACTGACGGTTGTACATAAGATGTCTATTGGCTAACGCATCCGCGATAACAGGCAAATTACGCAACAACATACGAAACAAAGGCATGATCTTAGGAGCGCTCTTTTTAAATCCCTGTGGTTGCGTCAAGACCACAATGTTTCTGTCATAACCCAATTTCTGAAAATATTCCAACGGAATAGAGTCTGACATTCCCCCATCCAACAACCTTCTACCATCCAACGAGACAGGTTTGGAGACCATCGGCAAAGATGCGGAGGCACGAACCCACTCTATGGTCTCATGGTCAATCACAGGGAGCGGATGGTAAACCGCTTCGCCCGTATCCGCATCGGTAGCCACAACATGGAACTCCATCGGATTATTCTTATACGTCTCAAAATCAACAACATCCAATTCAAAAGGCATCACATGGTAACTGAAGTCGGCGCCTACCCAATCACCGGTCTTCAACAGGGAACGGACACCCATAAACCGGGGATCATCCTTAAAATCCACATTGTAACGAAGCGCACGTCCAATCTGTTTCGATTTGTAATTACAACCGAAACTCGCCCCTGCGGAGACACCCACGGCGCCATCGAATTCAATGCCGTTCTCCATCATTTCATCCAATACGCCTGCGGTGAACAGTGCTCTCATGCCACCACCTTCCAATACCAGACCTCTCTTCATATCTTGCTATTATTTCTCCACAAAATTAGCAAAAAATAATTACTTTTGTAGGAAAGGAAACGATGATGACACAAGAGATCAATAAGGAAGAGATTGCGGACTGCATCAAAACAAGTGAACTTCCCGATTGGAAGAAAGAGCGGAGAGCGGGAACAGAAAAAAAGTTCCAGGTACTTTCTCTCTTTTCCGGTTGCGGTGGAATGGACATCGGTTTTGAAGGCGGTTTCATCTGCCATAAACGATCGGTGCCAGATATCGCCCTACAACAAAAGAGGATCAATGAGAACTGGGTACTTCTCAAACAAAACAAGTTTAGAACCATCTTCGCCAACGACATTTTAAAGGAGGCGAAAAGTGCCTGGTTGAAATACATGAGCCGTTACGATCTACCGACAGAGACCTACCATGCCGAAAGCATCGTGGAGTTGGTGAAACGCGCCCAACAAGGGGAGGCGGTATTCCCATCCGATATCGATGTGGTGACAGGCGGATTCCCTTGTCAAGATTTCAGTTTGGCGGGAAAGCGCAAAGGTTTCGACTCGGAGAAATCCCACAACGGAAAGCTCCGTGACGTGGATAGCCCTACAGAGGAGACGCGCGGAAAACTCTACTTTTGGATGAAGCAAGTCATCGACATTGTGAAACCTAAAATATTCATCGCGGAAAATGTGAAGGGGCTGGTTAGCTTGGGCGACGCCAAACGAATTATCCAGCACGATTTCGCATCTGCAGACGGAAACGACTATATCGTCTTACCACCACAAATACTTCATGCGGGCGATTTTGGCGTTCCGGAAACGAGGGAGCGTGTCATATTTATCGGCATAAGGAGATCCGCCCTCAAAAAAGAGGCTCAGGAAGAGTTGGAGAGAGAGGTGATTTCGGCTGAATACAACCCCTATCCCACCCCTACACATGACCATACCGGCAAGCAACCGGATCTTCACCGACCCGTCACTTGCCAAGAGGTTTTCGAAGGATTGCGGGAGCCAGAAGATTCCGATGATCTATCCCAAAGGCTATACTCCCAAGCCAAATACCTCGGCACACACTGCCAGGGCCAAAGCGAAATAGAGATCCACAAAATGGCTCCTACCATCCGATCAGAGCATCACGGCAATATCGAATACCGAAGGCTTAACGCCGAACATGGGGGAAAATACGAAAAGGAGTTACAGATGGGGCTAAAAGAAAGAAGGCTCACCCCTAGGGAGTGCGCCCTCATTCAAACCTTTCCACCCGACTATCCATTTGTCTATCGAGCAAAAGGGAAACGATATGGTGTCAGCGCCTCTGGCGCCTACAAAGTCATCGGTAACGCCGTACCTCCCGTATTGGCCTTCCACATCGCCAAACGACTGGAAGAGATTTGGGAGAGATATTTCGGCGAATAAAGAGATAACTCAATAGAAGGATGGAGAGCATCCGCCCCTAACCATCAATCCGAATAATCGATATCAAAATTGATCTCCACCTCATAGCCAGGGTGTAACGTCTGCAACTTCTCCACCATTTTCTGACGAAGAAGCGCCTTATCCTCCACCTTAAAATCAACAACCGCATCCAGAGAGATATACTTCGTCTCATTGTCGATGAAGATGCCGTGTGATTGAAGCACCCCATCAAAAGTCTTCACCGCCGCCTTGATTTCAGACTGCATTTTACCCAATTCATCATCCACTTGATCCACCGCATAGAGGCCAACAGTCAAGAAGATATCGTACTTCTCCTTAATGGTTCGTTGAATCTTCTTGGTAAGGAGATGAAATTCACGGGCCGACATACGGTCATCCACCTCCACATGCAAAGATCCCACCGCAAAATCCGGGCCATAATTATGCAAAACCAAATCATAGACACCAATCACGCCATCAATCTTACGGACATCCGCCTTCATTCCCTTAGTGGTCTCGCTGTTGGTACGGGCACCTACCACCTGACTGACAGGTTGTCCTAACAACTCTACACCCGCCTTGATGATAAATGCGGAGATCACAGCACCGATAAAGCCATCCACAGAGATACCGAAAATCATTGTGATGATGGCGCCTACCAAGGTAGCGGCAGAGATGATTGCGTCAAAAGAGGCATCGGATCCAGAGGCAATCAAAGCGTCAGAACTATACTTTTCACCTTGTTTCTTCACATATCTACCCAATAAGATTTTGGTGATAATGGAGGCGATGATGACCACCAATGTGACCGTTTGATAACTAGGGACTTCAGGATCAATAATTTTCTTCACCGACTCCACAAAGGAGGCGATACCAGCCGCAAAGACAAGACCCGCTATGATGATAGCGCTGAAATACTCAATACGACCATGTCCAAACGGATGCTTTTTCGTAGGTTTTCTACGGGCCAATTTAATACCGACTATGGTGATGACGGAGGAGAGCGCATCGCTCAGGTTGTTCACCGCATCCAATACAACGGCGATCGAATTAGCCAACAAACCGACAGTCGCCTTAAAACATGCCAACAAAATATTGGCGGCAATACCAATCACACTGGTTTTGGTGATCTGCTTTTCACGAAATGATTTTTCTTCAGCCATGATGACAACAAAAATCTACTAAATTCCCCGACAAGGGATCAAAACAGAATTATGGATCATAAAAAAAACGAGCCAACCTCACAAAAAGGAAGGCTCGTTATAGTGATACTAAATAAATTATTTAGCAGCGTCGATAGCGTTAGAGATAGCGACGAAGATCTCGTCGATAGAACCAACACCCTTGATATCCACGCAAGTACCCTCCTTCTTGTAGAAGTCGATTACTGGAGTAGTTTGCTCATTGTAAGTCTTGATTCTCTTGGTGATAGTCTCCAAGTTGTCATCAGAACGGCCAGAAGTCTTACCTCTCTCCAAAAGACGCTTGATCAACTCAGCCTCGTCCACTTGGATGTTCAACATAACAGCGACATCAGTACCGCGCTTGTTCAACATCACCTTCAAAGCCTCAGCTTGAGCGTATGTACGTGGGAAACCATCGAAGATAACACCCTTAGCGCCCTCAACAGAAGCCAACTCGGCATCCAACATGTTGATGATCAACTCGTCAGTCACCAACTTACCCTCGTCGATGAAAGTCTTAGCGATCTTACCCAACTCTGTTTGATCAGCGATTTGCTTTCTCAAGATATCACCAGTAGAGAAGTGCTTGAAACCATACTTCTTGATGATGTTCTCACTCTGAGTTCCCTTTCCAGAACCTGGAGCGCCAAAAATAACTACGTTCTTCATTTTTATCTAAAATTTAAAATAAATAATTTCTATCCTTGTATCACTGAGCTCGCTCGTCTAACACCAAAAGAGAAGGAATATTACGGCCTAAACCATCATAATCCAATCCGTAGCCTAACACGAACTTATTCTCAATTTCCTTTCCCACATAATCCACCAAAACCTCTCGCTGACGCGCCTCCGGCTTTGTCAAGAAAGATGCGATACGCACCGATTCCGGCGAGAAATTCTTCAACTCTTTCAAGAAAGCCTCCATCGTAATGCCCGTATCAACGATATCTTCTATAATAACCACATTCCTTCCCTTCACATCGGCAGGAACAGGAATGACAGGAACCACTTTACCTGTGGTTTTCATGCCTTCGTATGAACTATAACGAACAAACGCCAAACCGCAAGGAATGGTGATTTTACGCAACAAATCCGAGGCGAAGATAAATGCGCCATTCATCATCACAAGGAAATAGGGATTCTTTCCCTCCAAATCCGCGTTGATTGCATTGGCCATACGATCAATGATCTTAGCGATCTCCTCTTCGGAGAGCATCTCAACAAAATTTCTTCCCTTTACCTTCATCTTCTTTCGTGAATTAATCTACGCGAATTTAGTGAAAAACTATCTTATTTTATACATAAAAGTGCGTGAAGAATAATTAAAAAGCATCTTTTCGGGAGGAATAAAACGAGACAAAAAAAACATCCATCTATGCTCACGCACTGATGGATGCAACATGAATTACTCAATAAACGAATTGAAATTTATTCTAATGGTATGTCTTTTTTGTTGTACACTATATTTAATACAAATACCGTGCCAAACTATATTCAAACTACATATTTTAACAAAATAAACTGAATTTTTACAAAAATTCACAAAGTGGATTACAATTTTAACAAATCTTTAATTTTATCCATACCTAAAACCTCAGCACATGTGAAGAAAGAGGTCATAGAAACACCCAAAATGCCATGAAGATTTAAATTTTGGCCTGTCAACAAAAGATTTGACAATGGGGTACGCGGCGTAAGCATCGTAAACATCAATTTACTATGATCCTTTTTGATACCATAGGCACTACCCTCATATGTAAAAGTGTAATCTCGGTAAGTAAGAGGAGTGCTGGTATAGACATCCTCCACACAATCTTCCAATCCTGGAATATATTTAGCGGCGAATTGAACGCATTGGTCCAGTTTCTCACGCTTAAAGGTTTCGTATTCGGCGCCGCGACGCATCACTTTTGTGTCGCTCCACCCCTCCACATCCCGCCAATTCATCGGCGTGATGATATCCAGGTTGTGGGCATATCGAGATCCGTTCAACGGAGTCTGATAACTAATCAGAGCCGCATTTGTCTGATGGGCTGTATCAAAGTCCGCATAATGCCAAAGGTCGTCTGTTTCATAAATGAATTGATTTCTATTGACATAAGGGACTCCTTCCTTCAACTTTATATTGGCGGTGAACATTCCGAAGGTATTGGGAATACCCGCAATTCGTTTGCGATACACCTTCTTCACCACCCGACTCTCCTTCAACAAATCCAAAGTAGCGACAGGATGTGCATTAGAGATGAAAATGTCGCCCTCGATTCGCTCCTCACCATTCACAATAGCGGCAACCAAACGGCCATCTTGCTCCACCAATTCGGTCACCAAGGCCTTTGTGCGCACCTCGCCTCCATACGATCGGATATGTTGCGCCAAACGATCGGCAATCTGTTGACCACCGCCATCTATACGCCAAGCGCTTTGAATAAAGGAGTCGTTGATTTGGGCATATATATACAATGGAAGATTGGGGTGAAGCTCCATTTTCAAAGATGCACCAGCCAAAACATTCCGAAGTTTCGGATCAGAAATCGTCTCGTTTAGAAAATCATAAGCGGAATTGACAAAAACGGGCTTCTGATAGAAATCGACAGCCTCGGCCGTATCTAAACTTTTGAAAATATTATCCCCCACATCGGAGAGTGTCTCGATGTACTTTTTCAAATTCTCTTTTTGATGAGGGAAACGGGAAGATAATTCCGCCACGAATCGTTCTCTGCCGGAAACAAAGTTAAATTTTTCGCCTTGCAGGATAATTTCATCAAAACAGTCATCGTCCAAACGATGCCAAGGAAGATCCATCAACTGGAAGTAATCAAATATACGCCACAACGATTCGCCCTCACCCAAAGCTCCGACATAGTGGAAACCAGTGTCAAACTCGTTTTTTTTCCGCTTAAAAGTTTGAAGACATCCACCGAGAAGGAGTCCCTGTTCTAAAACACAGACACTCTTACCGGACTTAGCCAATGTATAGCCACATTCTAAGCCACCAAGTCCTCCTCCGATGATGACTACGTCGTATTTCATATATCACTACTTAAAGAATCGTTTGGCACGATAAAGCACAAACAACTCATCCTCATCCTCTTTGATGAAATCCTCATCCAAAATATCTCCCGTACAACCTTTGTAGGTAATCAAATAACGAACACTTTGAAGGGAAGACTCCACATCAGCCAATGTGCCCTTGTTAAGAATAACCACCTCGAAAGGTTGATTCAACTGTGTTGCATCCGTCGTGAACTGAATATGTTCATCCTTCAAATAACAATTCTCCGCCAAGAGAATATTATACTCATCGGAGTCATAGCCCAAAACCTTGCACTCCGGATTGTTAATGCCAAACCAATAGCTCTTAAATCCATAACCGCAACCATATTCAAGCACAGCGCCATTAATAGGGAACAAAGAATTGAAGATGCCATAGTTGTGGGTTGTTTTCAACTCCTCTTTCAACTCTTTCTCGACATAGAAGCCCTTGTACTCATAATTATTACGGATCTTCTGCTTCAAAGACATTTGGTCTTGCCCCAACTTGAAATAGGACTCA
Organism: Paludibacteraceae bacterium; assembly: GCA_045639525.1. GTDB lineage: Bacteria > Bacteroidota > Bacteroidia > Bacteroidales > Paludibacteraceae > UBA1181. The sequence continues at coordinate 50,136 of JAZUDI010000041.1, forward strand.
CCATGCATGATATTAAACAAGGTCACTGGTGACTTCTTCTTCAATGTCGGACGTTTAATCAACCAATAGAACAAGAATGGTTCCAATGAGTAAGAAATAATAACCGCTGTGGACATTCCTATCAAAGTGGAAAGACCAATAGACTTAACAGCCGGGTGAGTCGCGAACATTAACGACGCGATACTAACGATCAGCACAAAGGCCGAGAAGAGGATCGCCGTCTTATGGAAGACCAAGACATTCTTTCTAATCCTGAATTCAGAAAGCAGACCATCCATCACGAAGATACTATAATCAACACCGATACCGAAGATAAAGGTGGAGATTACAATATTGATCAAATTGAATTGGAGATGGAAGATACCCATAATACCCAATACAATGAACCAGCTCAGCGTCATAGGCAAGAAGGCGATCAACGCCAACACGATGCTCTTATATGAGATCAAAAGAACGCAAAGCACGAACAAAGAGGAGATAAAGAAGGTGGTGGAGAAGTCGTCGTTGATCAACTCAACCATATTACTTGTGTAATAATATGGATCGATAACCACCAAATGAGGAATCTTCGTCACCTCGTCACAAACCTCCTTTTTATCTTTCGGCAAGAGATTGACAGGCGTAAAGGCCATATACTTTCCATCCGTATACTCAATCATGTTGCTCTTGAGCGATGACGGCAAGATATCAGAGTTGGCCAAATCCAATGTACCACGCTGCACCTCCACCATATTTTGGAACTCAACAAACATTTCCGGAGAGAATCCGCAAGCTGTCGCCGCCGCATTCATGTCACCGAATACCTGTTTCTTTTTCTCTTCCGTCCAGAAAGAGTACCAATTGTTCAAACGCTCCTTTTGCTCATCCATCGGAATGAATATCATGCTGGATGAAGTTCCGAAAGACCTTACCTTACCATAGTTGTCCTTCAGATTATTCAACACGCGCTCCATCTTCTTCGAATAGGCCAAAGCGCTATCCAAATCCTCGGATACGGCAGCGAAATAGACAGTTTTGCAATCCTTGGTTGTATGTTCCGCTAAAATATCCTGCGACTTCAAAATCTTAGAATCGTAATAAGCGATATGGGTCAAATCAGAGTCAAAATCAACATCTTTCGCCTTATAGAAACAGATGCAACTTATGATGACAATGGCACCAATCAAAATAGTCTTACGCTCAAACGGATAGGAATTGATCTTCTCCAAAAGAGCGAAGGCCTTTTCATTACGCTTATTTTTCTCCTCATTAAAGAATTGAGGCAAGAAAATCAAACAGAAGAAGGTGGTTCCCAACAAAGCCAATGAAGCGAACAGACCGAAGTCCTTCAACAACTCAGCCTCCGTGAACATCAGACTCAAAAAGGCTCCAATCGTTGTCAAACAGCCCAAAAATACGGGAACAGATTGCTCCTCAAGCACACGGATTGGGTTGCTCACATATTTATAGTGGGTGATGACATGCAAGCAATAACTTACCGCGACACCCAACACAATCGCACCAATACCCAAGGCCAACAAGGAGAGTTGCCCCTTGATAAAATAAATCACGCATAGAGCGAAGAAGAAACCGTAAGCGATTGGTACCGCCAACTGGAGCAATGTAGATCTATTTCGGTAACAAAGACCGATCACCAACAAAGCGAATAGCATGGAGACAGACAATGTCATCACCAAGTCGTGTTTGATTTGTCTGGAATTGCATACACTTTGAGGAGCCGCACCATGATAGTAAACCTCCACATCCGGGTAGATTTCGCTCAGATGGTTGATATTCTCATCGATTTGGTTGATCAATTTAGAACTCAACTTAGAGTCCACCGTTTTGAAGTTAGGCGAAATAAAAGCGATCGCTATGGCAGAATCGGGAGAGAAGAAATGTTGGTTGATCATAGCATAATTAGATCCCAAACCATCTTTCAACGCATCCTTCTTGCTCATAAAGATTTCACGCAACGCCAAAGGATCCTGGGCAATTACAGGACCCATCATAGAGGCCATCGGAGAATACATGGTCATCATATTCTTCTGCATCTGCGCCTCTATGCTACTCTTGGTTGTCAAAGAGTCAAGCTTCTTATAATCAGTGCTATCCAAAAAGACAGGAAGATAATTATACAAAGATGCGACACCATTCTGAATAAGGCTTGCATCCACTTTATAAAGCACATCGGTTACCATATTTTGGGCAACCTCACTACCCATAAACGACTCAACCAAACTATCGCAAGCGGATGTCAATTGCGGAACATCCACACTGTTATCCTTCATTTTAAGGACAACAAACATCTTATCCTTTACCTTCAAGTTCGCGAAGACCATCTCTTTGGAATTATCTCCATTATCATCCGATGGCAGCAACTTAGTGATATCCTCTTCGTAAACCATTTTCGAGCCAAAGAAGGCGAAGAAGAAGAAACTCAACAACATAGCGGCATAAAAGACGACTTTATGCTGTTGAAAATATTTGAAAATCGCAATAGTAAATCTCGTCATTGCAGTATATTCATTTAAGATTGGAGGGTATATTCCCCCTTGTACTCCAAGAATGGTGTCGCTCCGTCCTCAGACAAAATAGCGGCAACCACCTTAATGGTCTCTTCGGCGCTCTTATCAAGCGTCATCTTAAGAAGCAGATCAATATTCTTCGCAGGTGTCAACAATTCAGAGAAGCGACACTGGGAAACAGAACTGATCGTCAACTTAGCACCTAAAGCCAATTCAGCGCACTCACGAATGGTCTGAATGCTGCACACGCCTGGACAAATCGGATCGCCAGGAAAATGTCCTTGATAGACTTGATGCTGTGGATTCAATGCTATATGGAAATCAGAACCAGTTTCGGTCTTAACTTCCTTTTTGATTGTAAAATATGAATTCAGTAACATAATATGAGAATTATCCAATATTCCATTTTCTCTTCCACTCCTCAAAGAAAGGAGGGTTAGAGAGTTGAAGTTCACCTGATCTACTCATAAAGACCTGCGTCGTGGTAGCGGTAAGTACCAAAGCGTTGTCCTCTTTACGGAAAATATTATACTCAAATATTAGTTTTGCGGAAAGTGTTGGGATATACTTCGTCTCCACAATCACCGTTTCTCCGACAGAAACACTCTGTTTATATTGCAGATGCATATCCACGACAGGAGCCGTATATCCGTTATCGAAGATTGTCAAATATTCAATGCCAAACTTCTCTCCGAAATCCTCCCTACCATCTTCCAGATACTTCACGTAACTGCCATGCCACACAACACGAATGGAATCGACCTCGGAAAAGCGCACCTTCACTTCAATGCGGCTGACCAAAGGTTCGCCGGAGCATACCAGTTTCAGATTCGACTCACTTCGTTTCATGGCACACTATTCGCGAATGAATATCTTCATCTGACAAGAGGCTACCACCTCCTCGCCTACCTTCGTTTCTGCCTTTATCAAAGAGACATTTTGGACTTCCGAAACGATGCGGATGGTGGTGACCAACGAACTTCCTACCTTAGGTTTAGCACCAAGCTTGAATTTCTTCACCTCGCCGATATAACCGACTGGAGTCTCTTCGTTTTTCATTTTAGCCTTCACACCCGCATGGGCAGAGGCTGATTGCGCGATATGCTCAATCAAACCAGGCTCTAAGAAATAACCATCGACACAGAAAAAATTATCCTGTGCGATGGTAAGTCCTGATATGCATTCTGTTTCATTGGCGTCGTACATCGTATCCACCATCATAATGGGGAAACGCTGCGGAATCAAATCCTTGATCTGTTCGCCTTTGTACAATGGATTCTCCAAACTCATGACTATGCAATCTTTTCGTATAAGTAATCATAAAGTTCAGAGAACTTTTTGATATTCTTTAAATCTTGACCTGGCACCTTGACACCGAACTCATTTTCGATCACGGCAACCATATCAACGAAACTAAGGCTATCCAGAGCCAAAGTAATTTTCACGGTCGCATCTGGAGTGATAGTAGAAACCTCCACCTCAAATTCTTCTGCGAGCAACTCGTTTAATTTTACGATAAACGTTTCTTTATCCATCAATTCAATTATTTCATAAATCTTTTAACAATCAACGTAGAGTTGGTACCACCAAATCCGAATGAATTTGACAAGAACATATCGAAATGGGTATCAACACGCTTAGCAGGGATATTCAATCTTGCGGAATCCTCATCAGGATTCTCGAAGTTGATATTAGGAGCGATGAAATCATTTTGCATCATCAACATGGAGTAAATGATCTCTGAAGAACCAGCCATCCACATCTCGTGGCCAGTCATGGCCTTAGTAGATGCCACATATGGCTTATATCCTTCAAATACATTAGCGATCGCCTTAGCCTCATTCTTGTCACCAACCGGTGTTGAAGTAGCGTGGGCATTGATGTATGCGATATCCTTCAAATCAACATGAGCCTCACGAAGACACATTTGCAAAGAACGGCTTGGACCATCCACATTAGGAACAGACATATGGTCACCATTGGAAGAGAAACCATAACCGATCACCTCAGCCAAAATTGGAGCGCCACGCTTAACCGCAGACTCATAGCTTTCGATAATAACTGTTGCCGCGCCTCCACCAGGAACCAAACCATCACGATCACGGTCAAATGGACGAGAAGCCTTTGTAGGATCGCTCTCTCTGGTAGAGAACGCATTGATACCGTCGAAGCTACCGATTGAATATGGGTTCACCTCCTGCGCACCACCACAAACGATACAATCTTGCAATCCCCACTTGATAAGAAGAGATCCCAATCCAATGGCGTGGGAACCACTCGCACAAGCACCGGAAACAGTCAAGTTAATACCTCTCAATCTGAAGAGGCAACCAAGATTCATAGTCACTGTTGAGTTCATAGATTGGAAAATAGCGCCAGATCCCACCAATGTGGTATCCTTCTTCTCACGCATAGTGTCCACGCTCTTCACAACAGCGTCTGCTGTACTATCATTACCATATAGCAATCCAACTTCGTGGCTATCAATATAATCTTGATCAAGACCAGCATTACGAAGAGCCTCTGTTGTGGCAACATAAGCATACTTAGCTTGCTCAGGCATATAAACACGTTGGTTTCGGCTTACCTGACCCTTCAAATCAGGAATTTCCAAATGAGCGGTAAGAGCAGATCTGAATCCCATCTCCTTACGGATAGGATCAAAGATGATACCAGATTTACCATTGTAGAGTGACTCCTTTACCTCATCGAGGTTCTTACCCAAACATGAGTAAACTCCCATTCCTGTAATAACAACACGTCTTTCCATGTAATGTCGGTTATATTTTTATTAAACTTATTATCAAAAGAATAAAACACTTTGAACCGCGAATATAGTAAAAAACATAGAAAAGACAAAACAAAAACGCATTCTACCATGGCTTAAATTCTTGTGTAAGAGATAGAGAAGAGGGCGTTGCCCCCGGTTACTCAGATAGTGCCTTCCAGGCACTGCAGGGAGGATCATTCGATTCGTTGTAGGGGCGTTTTGAAAAAGCCAGGGAGCCAGCCCTCCGGGACAGGCTCCCTATGATCTTATGATGCTCCTTCGTCGCTATAATTATTCCTGGACTAAGCGAACACTGAGACCGTTGTAGCAGCTGCAGTAGTAGCTCGGATACACAGAGCTGCTGCTGAAGCTGAAGTAGTACGCGCTGCTGCCGCTGTTGTACGTACTCGACCAGTAGTTGCCGTTCGAACCGACATCGCGGACCGTAATACCACGGCGGTAGCCCGCACAAGGCAAGAATACTGCTCCAGCAGCCTCCATCTTGCTCCATTCGGAAACGGAATAGGTGTTCGTGGAGAAATCGTCAGGGTTAGCAGTGAATGTCAAACCACTTGGTATGCTCCAACCATCAGGAAGGAGGATGTAACCAGTTTGCCCATTGACGGTCGCTTGACCTCGGAGGTTCTCGGCATTGGCACGAGTGTCGTAGAGGTAGTTCCACTCTTCTTTTGTCAGCGTGCGCCACATACCCGCTTTATTTCCACCATTGCTGATGGCGTTATAAACACCCCAATCATAGTTGGTGACAGAGATATAGTTTTGTCCATATCCGTAGTCATAATTGTCGGTACTAGTCATATACGGATACTTGCTATCGTATCCGCTGGTTCCCCATCCGAAGAGGTCGATCCAACCGCTATAGGTGATCGAGATGTTTTCGTTTTTTGGACCAATTACATCGTACTGGTTCTTGGCAAAGCGCCATGTCTTGGTGCTGGCTTGGTACTGCAAGTTACCCATAGCGAAACTTACTTGCTTGGTAGCGGAGACGGAGAACTTGCCGGGTAATTTGACATTCTCCTTCGCCACCTTAACAGAAGAGCAGGCTATCAATGTCAATGACAGCATCAACGTAACAACTTTTAATAATTCTCTCATACGCATATTATTATCGGTCTACAATACCCATCGGGGCGAATGCGATTTGCCCCCGCAACGCCCCCGGGCAAAAAAAGGGGACGCTCCATTAGGAACGTCCCCTCAAGACGGCGGCTACCTACTCTCCCACAATTTGCAGTACCATCGGCGTGAGTGGGCTTAACTTCTCTGTTCGGAATGGGAAGAGGTGGAACCCCACTGCAATAACCA
>JAZUDI010000042.1:0-3238 GCA_045639525.1 Paludibacteraceae bacterium
TCCGATAAAATGTGTACTTTTGCTCATCGTTTATGGGTTTTTGTGGTGAAAACAAAATAAACGAAAAGGCTGAACTTCCGCAAGGAAGATTCAGCCTATTTTTATGCCTATTCAAAAATGTTTAGCGGACACCAATAAAAGGATTTAAGTATAACACATATTACCATAATTAACAAATAGCCATAAAAGAAGAGAGGTCTTGTAAAACACCAAATTTCAAGACATAAAAAAGGGGCTATAAAGCCCCTTTTCTATTTTGATACGGAATGTAACACTATTCCACCTTCTCATCCAAGAGTGCGAAATCGATCACCTCACTGATCTTATTCACAAAGTGGAATGTCAAACCCTCCAAATAGTCTGGTTTGATCTCATCAATATCCTTTTTGTTCTCTTGGCAAAGGATGATATCTGTGATACCCGCACGCTTTGCGGCCAAGATCTTCTCCCTGATACCACCCACTGGAAGCACCTTGCCTCGAAGGGTAATCTCGCCCGTCATAGCCAAATTCTTACGAACCTTTCGCTTCGTGAAGGCAGAGACCAAAGAGGTCGTCATTGTAATACCCGCAGATGGGCCATCCTTAGGAACAGCACCCTCTGGAACATGGACATGGACGCTATACTCCTCAAAAAGGTTTTCAGGGATATTCCAATCCTCCGCATGGCAATGAATGTACTCCAACGCCAAAACCGCGGACTCCTTCATCACATCGCCCAAACTTCCCGTCATCGTGAGTTTCGGAGCCTTTGATTTACTCAAGGCACTCTCCACATAGAGAATCTCACCACCCACAGCCGTCCAAGCCAAACCAGTCACAACACCGGCATAATCATTTCCTTGGTACTCGTCGTGGGAGATTTTCTCCACACCCAAATACTCCACCAAATCAGCCTCCGACACAACCACATTGTACTCGCTCTTCATCGCCATCTTATAAGCGATCTTACGCAACACCTTGGTGATCTGCTTGTCCAATTCACGGACACCGGACTCTCTGGTGTAAGAGGTGATGATCTTTTCAACCGTCTTCTCCGGGAAAGAGACCTGATCAGCTGTCATGCCATGCTTTTCCAAAGCGTTAGGGATTAGGTGACGAAGTGCGATTTGAATCTTCTCTTCCGTGATGTATCCGTTCACGTCAATCAACTCCATACGATCCAATAACGGTTTGGAGATGGAATTAATGTTGTTAGCGGTGGCAATGAACATAACACGGGAAAGATCGTAGTCGATATCCAAGAAATTATCGTGGAACGCGGCGTTCTGCTCAGGATCCAACACCTCCAACAAGGCCGATTCAGGATCACCCTTCACATCGTTGAACACCTTGTCGATCTCATCCAAAATAAAGACAGGATTGGAGGAGTCAGCACGTTGAAGACCTTGAATAATACGACCTGGCATCGCACCGATATAGGTACGACGGTGGCCACGAATCTCCGCCTCGTCATGAAGACCACCCAACGAGACACGTACATACTTACGGTTCAACGCTTCGGCGATGGACTTACCCAAAGAGGTCTTTCCCACTCCCGGAGGGCCATACAAACAGATGATAGGCGATTTCATATCACCCTTCAACTTCATGACCGCCAAATGCTCCAAGATACGATCCTTGACCGGCTCCATGCCAAAATGGTCTCGATCCAAAACAGCCTTCGCCTTTTTGATGGAGTGGCTATCTTTGGTATAAATGCCCCAAGGCAAATTAACGATGGTCTCCACATAATTCAATTGGACACCATAATCGTGTGAGGTCGTAGGGGTACGTTCCAGTTTTGAGAGTTCGGACTCAAAAATCGACTTGACCTCACTGGTCCACTTCTTGCCTTTAGCCTTCTCTTTGAGTTTCTCGATGTCACGAGATGAATTATCGCCCATCTCATCCTGAATGGCCTTTATCTGTTGTTGAAGATAATACTCCTTCTGCTGCTTATCGATGGCCTCCTGTGTCCTGGATTGGATGGTCTGCTTCACCTGTATCAACTGCAACTCGTCGTTCAAAAGGAACAACAAGGAGTAGGCACGCTCGTTTATCTTGGTCAACTCCAAAAGACGTTGACGGTCGTCCACTGGAATATTAAAATTCGCTGCCACGAAGTTAACCAAAGGTACAGATCCCTCGATGTTCTTAATGGCAAACGCCAATCCGTTCGGAATGGAACTAGATCCCTTGACGATCTTCAGACATACATCCTTTACGGACTCCAACAAAGCGGTAAACTCACGATGAGTCATCGTTTCATCCTTTGTCTCCGGATGAGCCACTACCGTACCTTTGTAGAAAGACCTCTCTTCCGAGAAACCAGTCAACTTCACGCGATGTTTACCCTGAAGAAGCGCGGTGGTGGAACCATCCGGCAATTCGATGATCTTCATCACTTGAGCCAAACAACCCACCTCAAATAAATCGGTCATGGTAGGCGAATCAACTCTGGCGTCCTTTTGCGTAAAGGCAATCAAATAGTCATTATTCTTATATGCGCTTTTTACGGCATTGAGGGAACGTTTACGTCCCAATGACACTGGCAATACAACATCAGGAAATAACACCACATTACGAAGAGGAAGGAGAGGAAGACTCTCATCTTCGCCAACGGAGAAGACAAAGTTAGGATCTCCATCTGTGATCAAAGGCAAAAACTCAGCACCCTCTTCATTTCCACCTTCTACACCTAATAAAATATTTTCAATCTTTTTCTTCATGTTATGTCATTTTGGTGTTCAATACGTCATTTTGTCAGATTTTTACGGTCGAACCTAATGGATTAGGTCATGTTGCATCATCAAAAAATTTTGTATATCAACACATTATCAAAAACTATTAGTTCTCTCACTATAGGTAAATCAATAGGTGTGCCAAGACGATCACAGCAATGTCACACTGCAAATATGGCAGATTGACATAAAAAAAGGAAGCGGGCCAATTGGTCCGCTTCCTAATCACAGTTGATATAATACTATTACTGTCTAATCAAAGTAAAGTGACCCTTGAACTGTCTGTCGATCTCCTCGATGTCGATCACGTACCAGTAGTCGGTCGAAGGCAACGGATTGCCGTTGTAGGTTCCGTCCCATCCCTCGGCTTGCGCACCTGGGAACTGAGCCACCACCTTACCGAAGCGGTCGTAGATGGTCACCAACGCGTTCGGATAGACATCCACCAACTCCTTCACTACCCAACCGTCGTTCCTTCCGTCTCCGTTTGGAGAGAAGTACTCTGGGATGAAGATC
>JAZUDI010000043.1:0-5608 GCA_045639525.1 Paludibacteraceae bacterium
AACGCTTATATGCTCGAGCGATTTATTTGCGTGTCTGGCTTAGACCCAAACCCGCATTTAATTGACAAACTTTTCAAGGAACTCGTTTTATTCACGGCTAAAGCCGCTTAATTGTATTGAATTTTTAACGAACTATTGATACACTGAATTTATAGAACAACAAAAAAAACTCGTTATCTATTCTGTAAAATGGCATCACCATAGCCATAGATACCACCCTTCCCTTTCTTGTATATGTCATAGAGCGTCTTTATACAATTTGAGTCGTTTAATATGGTGTACGCCATACTTTTCTCTCCATTTTTAATGTGTCAATACCTCTTACAGACAAAATAGAATCCCTTTCTTCCTGGGAGAAAGGGCCTAACAATGAATCTTGACAATGACAATGTAGTGTGTCACATTTAGCTATAACAAAGAACCAATTATGATGCCCATCGGGCAATTGTTGGTTAACAACAATCGTGTTACTGTTCCACATTACAGATTTTACGTATTCAACAAATGGACTATCTTTGTACGCTGGATTACAGTCCAATTGGTTATTATCGTACTCATTACAGACAATATAATTATCTATGACATGGAACATGGAAGAACAAGATGTTCCAAGTGAAAGAATACAAAATGTAATGAACTTATTTATTCTCATCTTGATATACTCTTTTCTTGACCTCCTCTAAAGGAATGGTAAATCCGTACGGGACATCGGAGATACTTCGCGGCAGTTCGTCACCCCTGGGCACGGCTTCGCCATGGTCGGTGACAGGCCCAAACCAGTTCTTGATAATATAGGAAGTACCTCAAAGATAATATTAAATAATCAATTTCATTGATTTCCTATCAATTAATCTATCTCGGCATAGAATCTATACGGGGAATCAATGATAAACAAAAATCAATCACAACGCCCTTGACTCCTGACACATTGACTAGGATCTCGACAGCGCGAAGAAGATTCTGCGCTAAAAAAGAGCCCCACGCTTTTATTAGAGATATAAATGATGTAATTTTGCAACGAGGTTCTCGGCAAACAGATGCCGTGAATTATCATGAAAAAAGGCAACTTAGTTAAGATGGCAAATATCATTTTGATCGACACCTCCACGGAGGTTTGTTCCGTCGCCCTATCCAACAACGGCAAGATTGTTTGGGAAAAGGTAAGCGACGAGAGTATGAACCACTCGGTTCTGCTGGCAAAATACATCCAAGAACTGACAGAAGAGATGCGGAAACAAGGCATCCAAGCGGATGCAGTCGCAGTCAGCTGTGGACCAGGCTCATACACAGGCCTACGCATCGGCGTGTCCACTGCGAAGGGGCTCTGCTTCGGAGCAAACATTCCTCTTCTCGCCATGAACACCCTCCAAGTGATGGCCCAAGGCTACCTCAACCGTCACGGTGCGGTCTCAGAGGGCACATGGATGTGTCCAATGATCGACGCGCGTAGAATGGAGGTTTACACCGCCTTCTACGACAACAGCCTATCATTACAAAGAGAGATCTCCGCAGACATCATCGACAGCGAATCATACAGCGACCTCTTGTCTAGTCACAAGATCATCTGCTTCGGAAACGGATCATCCAAATGCAAGGATACCCTCACCCACCCTAACGTCTCATTCGTCGATGGCATCACTCCTCTCGCCGCTGACATGGCGAAACTGGCGGAGGCAGCCTTCGAGAAAAAAGAGTTCCAGGATGTAGCCTACTTCGAGCCCTTCTACTTAAAGGAGTTCGTGGCTACGGTGAGTAAGAATAAGTTGATGTAAAAGATTTGTATAAAACGAAGGAAGGCGTGTCCAATGGGCACGCCTTCACTGTTTTAGATAATAATCGATTGTCACTTCCAGTAATTCAAGACTTTCTCCACAATCGGAGCCATATCGTAATATTTATACTCCGCTAGGCGGCCACCGAAAATAACATTCTTCTCTTGATCGGCTAACGCCTTATACTGGGCATACAAGTTACCGTTCTTCTCATCATTGACTGGATAATATGGTTCCATACCCTCCTTCCACTCGGTGGAATACTCTTTGGAGACAACGGTTTTAGGGCAATCGTAAACCTCTTGTCCAAACATTTCAAAATGCTTGTGTTCTATCACACGGGTGTACGGAATCTCTCTTTCAGTATAATTAATCACCGCATTTCCCTGATAGTTAGGTGTATCAATGATCTCCTCCTCAAAACGGACGGTACGATACTCCAACTTACCGAACTGATAATCGTAGAACTCATCAATCTTGCCGGTAAATACCACTTTCTCCGCCAAATCACACCAAGCGGCTCTATCCGCAAAGAAATCTACACCAGTTTTAGTCTCTATACCAGCCAGCAGACCCTCGATCAGTTTGTTATAACCACCAATCGGAATACCTTGATATTTATCGTTGAAATAGTTGTTGTCAAAAACCAAGCGAACGGGCAAACGCCTAATGATGAAGGCTGGCAAATCAGCACAAGCTCTACCCCACTGCTTCTCCGTATAACCCTTGATCAGTTTCTCATAAATATCCTTTCCCACCAACAACAAAGCCTGTTCCTCTAGGTTGGCAGGTTCCTTACCCGCCAATCGAGCGGCAGCCTCCGCCTTTTGCTCCTCAATCTTTGCCACAGCCTGCTCAGGTGTGGTAACTCCCCACATCTGAGAGAATGTATTCATATTGAAAGGCAAATTAAACAGCTTCCCCTTGTAGTTCGCGACAGGAGAATTGGTGTAGCGGTTGAACTCCACAATAGCGTTAACAAAATACCAAACCTCCTTGTTGGATGTATGGAAAATGTGGGCACCGTATTTATGCACATTGATACCCTCGATATTTTCGCAGTAGACATTACCGCCCAAGTGAGGTCGCTTGTCAATCACCAAACAACGCTTACCGGCCTGCTTTGCCTTATAGGCGAACGTCGCTCCGAAAAGGCCGGAGCCTACTATTAAGTAATCGTAAATCGCTTTCATAAAGAATCAATCGAAAACCTTGATAGAACCCAACAAACACTACAGATTATCATAAACTTCCACAACCTGGTCCGCGATATTTTGCCACTTATATTTGGTTAAATCGTATGAAACACGAGCATTATTCGCCAGCACCTCACCCAACTTTTCAGACAACTGAGCCACATCTCCAACATGAAAATAGTTATCTTGCGGCAATCCCACTTCCAGATTCGCGGGAATATCACTTACAATCACGGGGAGTTTATAGCTCATCGCTTCCAATAAAGAAATGGGCAAACCCTCGTGAGAGGATGGTAAAACATAACAAGAGGCATTTGTCAGCAACGAATGTAGTTTCTGCCCCTTCACAAATCCGGTCAACACAACACCATTCTCCTTGGCCATCTTCTTTAAGTCCAAAGAGTAATCATCTTCAAAATCGGTATCTCCAGCCAGCACTAATTTGATCTTAGTTTCCGGTTGAGTCTTCTTAAAGGCAGCAAAAGCCTCCACCAAATGGTGTAGATTCTTTTCGGGCACAAACCGACACATACCCAACACATACTGCTCCTTTTCAATACCCAATTCCGCAAAATAGGAAGGGAAATCAACAACATCCGGTTCAGGTACACCATTATAAATCAAGTGTACCCTTTTTGTTCTATTATATTTATCCGAGATAATTTTCTTGATGACATTCGATATGACTATCACATCATCCGCAAACATACAACCTAATCGTTCGCCGAACTTCAACATGGTCTTGGCGGCAAATCCCCATTTGTCTCTATCATAATCCGGGCCATGGTGTGTAAACACCACCTTCATGCCCCGCAATTTGGCATAGGGCGTTAAAATAGCAGGTCCTATGGCATGAATATGAAGAATCTGAGCGCCTAATTTTTTCGCTGTATTAATAGCTCGGAATGTATGGATAATCGCCTCGAACGACTTCTTCTTCGGCGAAGAAACATCCACTAAACGCACGCCATTCCACGAGGAAGCTCCATCACTCACATAGTTGGATCGACGAATAATCGTCACGTCGTATCCCTTTTGGGCAATTAGCGGAAACAATTCCTCGCAATGGGTCTCCACACCACCCATCACATTAGGAATACCACGAGTTCCTGTCACTACAACGCTCTTCAAGCCTGGCATCAACTACTCAATTATTTAATTTCAATCTCTCGATCCGTTTCCGCCACCGTAGCCTCATATCCTTGTCCAGCGACATCCGCATTCACGATATCCTCACCTCGCTTGCCCTTCAACGCCTCTTTGCTATCGTCAGACAAACCGTTGTTAATGGTTGCGTTCAAATCACAGGTACTCAATTTATCCAAATCCTCTTTTGAAACCTTTCCGTCACGATAATCGCAACAGATTTGATTTTCAAACATGCTATATTTACCGCCCAACAAACTCTTTGCCTTATGCTTCAACACCCACCAAGCCGGCTTTTGGATATATTTACGCATTGCAGGAGAAACGGACCCAATCATCCAACAATTACGGTTGCAGCAACGCACTTTCTTACGAACTTGTTCTGCCTCAGGAGAACTCCACAACTCATCCCACGACTGTCTGTTCAGGTTGCCCATCACCTCTTTATCTTTCGTTCCATTGCAAGGCATCACATCCCCGTATGGGTCGATAAAGAACGTATCGAAGGACATATCGCAAGGCAATAACCGATCCTGTCCGTAAATATAATTGATCAAGCCGTGATTGAAGTAGGCACGAAACCATTTCTTTGGAGAATTACTCTTCAGCAGCTCATTCACCAAGTTTTCGAAATTCTTGGCCACCATCGGACGGTCTTTGATGATATTCTTTGCCTCAACAAAATAGAAGGAGTTGTGCAACGAAGCCGTGGCAAACTCCATACCCATCTCATCGGAAATTTTATACAAAGGGACCAAATCCGGCGCATTCTTGTCTTGGACCGTCATACCGAAACCGACATCCTTCATACCCATTTCACGCAGTTTCTTCAAGGTCGAGTAACCGCGCTGATAGCCATCGTTCAGACCACGAATCTCATTGTTCGTCTGCTCTAAACCCTCAATAGAAATACGAATGCCAATTTGAGGGAACTCCTTACACAAATCGATAATACGATCAGTAAAGAAACCATTCGTAGATATGACAATACGATTACTGAGTTTATATAACTCTCTGACAATATCCTTCAAGTCTGTACGAATAAAAGGCTCTCCACCCGTAATGTTGGTGAAGTACATTTTAGGAAGTTTCTTTATCGTTTCGATTGAAATCTCCTCTTCCGTCTTTGAAGGCGCTTTATATCTATTACACATAGAGCAACGAGCGTTGCATCTATATGTCACGATAACTGTTCCGTTAAGTTTCTTTTCTGCCATGATAATTAATTCTCACAAGAACTCAATTACAATACTTCGGTAAATTTTACCGTTTAACAATATAATTCAGCTTCAAAGAGCTGCAATTTCATACTTAGATCTTTGAAATTATTTGTCAATATAAATCGCTAAAAATCAGAGAAATAGTTCTCTATAAATTTGGTTAAGTTGCTGATTTTCAGTAACTTTAAGTGTCAAATCCAAAGCACTGAAATGAACACCAGCATACTTAACCAATACAATTCAGAGTGCAAGGAAGCACTCGATTGCGGAGCAA
>JAZUDI010000044.1:0-113925 GCA_045639525.1 Paludibacteraceae bacterium
TTCGCTTGGTTGGAAAACTTCAGAAGACTGACCATCGACTACGAGTTTCATGCGGAAACCGCAGTGACTATGATTCAATTAGCCTTCTGTTTTCTGATGCTTAACAAAATTTTTTAGAAAAATTTAAACAGCTTCTAAATAGAAACGCTCCAACTTCAAAGGTTGGGGCGTTTTTTTTATAGTTAGTTATCAGTTTGGTTATATGTTGAAATATGTCATCGGGTTTAGATGCCCATAAAACATCTATTTTGTTTGTAATGTGCAGAAAATCAAATTGTTGTATAGTAAATGATCCTGTATTATTATTCGTTTCTATGTTGTTGAGCATACTCTAAGGGGCTGATGCATTAAAAATCGTAACTTTTAATCCAGATTCCCTTATAATCTGAAAACAAATGGAGCGCTTTCCTTATCGTTTTGAACTTTGCTGAATTTTCTTTTTTGAAATGCATAAAAACATTTGTGTTAAAATGCATGGCTATTTAATTTTGTAATGTCAAAAAGATAGTAAAAACAATAAAATGCTATCATAATGACAGTAGATGTACAATTTTTAAAATAGTTGTGTTATGGAAAGACTAGGAAAGAGAATTTTGACAGCGTTGTTCGCGGTGATGTTGGTTTGCCCGGTGATGGCAGAGGAAGAAGTAGATAGTACAGCGTCAAAAGTTGAGTTTACAGTCGGCGCCGATTTGGTCAGCTCGTACGTGTGGCGTGGAACCAAGGTGACAGGAATCAGTTTCCAGCCTACTTTGGGAATTTCATATAAGGGATTGTCCTTGAGTTGTTGGGCATCCTCTGATTTTAAAAATGTGGTGAATGAGTTTGACTGGACCTTGTTTTACGAGGTAGGCGGTTTCTCGGTTGGTGTGACTGATTATTTTGGTCCGTATGTGGATACGGAGACTCCTAAGTATTTTGCTGATAAGTCTCATATTTTGGAAGGAACGGTCGGGTTTGATTTCAGTGCGGTTTGTAAGAAGTTCGCTTTGAGCGTCGTTTGGAATACAAACTTCCTGAACGATGAGGATGAGACAGGAAAAGAGAACTTCTCTACCTATATCGAATTGGGTTATCCTGTTCACTTAAAGCCGCTCGATTTGGATTTCGCTTTGGGCTTCACGCCATGGGAAGGTATGTATTCGACAGGTTTCAATGTGGTGAACATCTCCGTGAAGGCCTCAAAGGATATTCGTATCACGGATCGCTATGCGATGCCTATCTTCACTCAACTTGTGTTGAATCCTAACACAGAGCGTGTTGCAGCAGTCTTTGGCATTGGATTCTAATTGATGAAATGTGAAACAATCAAAATAATAAACGTATGAAAAAGGTTGAAGCGATTATCAGAAAGACCAAGTTCGACGATGTGAAAGATGCGTTGAACGATGCGGACATCGAGTGGTTCTCATACTATGATGTGCGTGGTGTGGGAAAATCCCGCCAGGGTCGTATTTATCGTGGTGTCGTATATGACACAAGTATCATCGAACGTACATTGATCTCTATTATTGTTCGTGACAAGAATGTCGAGAAGACGGTGGAGGCTATTCGTAATGCAGCCTATACGGGAGAGATTGGTGATGGTAGAATCTTCGTTATCAATGTGGAGGATGCTATCCGAATCAGAACAAACGACAGAGGAGATACCGCTCTTTACAATGCCGAGAACGAGAAGTAGTAGGGTGGTGGATCGTCAATAATAGTAACAAAATAAACAAACATTAATTAGTATGGATTCAATTTTTAGACATATAACAAAGACAGCAGCATGGCTCGGTTTCGCGGGTTGCCTTTTGATGGCGACTTCGGCCATGGCGCAAGATAGCGTCGCTGTCGCCGACAGTGCGGCAAAGGTGGTCGCCGCTGTTGCGGAAGAGGTAGCTGCTCCGGCAGCGGAAACAATGGCTGTAGCGGCTGATGCTGCGGAAGAGGAGTCTCCAATCAATGCGGTAGATACGATCTGGGTCTTGTTGGCCGCTATGTTGGTGTTCTTCATGCAACCAGGTTTTGCCTTGGTGGAGGCTGGTTTGACCCGTGCGAAAAATACGGCAAACATCTTGATGAAGAACTTCTGTGACTTCGCTTCAGGTTCCCTCCTTTATTGGATCATGGGATTCTCCATTATGTTTGGTGCTGGTTCGTTCATGGGATGGGACGGTTTTGGTATCGCTGGCGTGGAAAACCCTTGTCCAAACTTGCCTAAGGAGTGTTACTTCATCTTCCAAACTGTATTCTGCGCAACTGCTGCCACTATCGTTTCGGGAGCTATGGCTGAGCGTACCAAGTTCTCCATGTATTTGATCTACTCTATCGTGATCTCAGCGTTTATCTATCCTATCCAAGCTCACTGGTCTTGGGGTGGAGGCTGGTTGAGCGAGATGGGCTTCCATGATTTCGCTGGTTCCGCAGTCGTTCACTCTTGTGGTGGTTTCATGGCCTTGGCAGGTGCGATTGTACTTGGCCCTCGTGTCGGAAAGTATGGAAAGGATATGAAGGCCCGCGCTATTCCTGGTCACAGTTTGACATTGGCCGCACTCGGTGTTTGGATCCTTTGGATGGGTTGGTTCGGATTCAACCCTGGTTCAACAGTGGCTGCTACAGGAACTGTGGATGCAGCTGCTTACGGAGGTGGTATCTTGGACAACATGTCTGCCATGTCACATATCTTCGTGACCACTAACATCGCAGCCGCAGTCGGAGCGCTTACAGCTTTGGTTTATACATGGATCGCTTACGGAAAACCATCTTTGTCAATGGTATGCAACGGTATCTTGGCTGGTTTGGTTGGTATCACCGCAGGTTGCGACTGTGTATCCATCGGCGCTGCTGCTGTCATCGGTTTGATCGCGTCTGTCGTAATGTGTTTCTCTGTAAACTTCTTTGATACTAAGCTTCACGTCGATGATCCTGTAGGTGCTGTTTCAGTACACGGTATGGCAGGTTTCACTGGTACGATTTTGACTGGTGTCTTCGCTTACGAGGAGTGTGGTTATTCCATCTTGACCCAGTTGATCGGTGAAGTTGTCATCGCCGCTTGGTCATTCGGTGTTGGTTTCTTGGTGTTCTTCGCAATCAAGAAGATCCACGGTTTGAGAGTCGAGTCGAGAATCGAGGAGGAGGGCTTGGATGTGTACGAGCACGGAGAGAGCGCATACAACTAATAATTCGAGCATCCGTAATTTTACATAGTAAGTTGGTTGGGCGAGGGGCATTCGTGGTGAATGTTCCTCGCCACTTTTTTGAGTTGAGAGTTAAGAATGGGGGCGGGTGGTTGTATGTTGGATTTTAGGGCTTTCTTCTTTTTTTTTATCTTATGGGAGTTGCAATAGTGTACAGAAGAGGAGGAGATGTGGGATTCAAGAGTTCGCCACCTTCCACTCTGTCAAATTCCTCTCCTTCGTGCTGAAATTAGCCCCAATCTTCACCACACTCTTTCCTGGGGCAGAGATCTTTTTCGCATATCTCTTTTCGTCTATTTGTGATAAAGCAGCTTCTGCCGACTCGTCACGTTTGCATTCAATGATGTATGCGTATTTATCCGTTTCGAAGAAGACGTCGATGCGGCCACCCAACACTGGATATTCCACAAAGACCTTGTAGCCAGTTGAGCGAATGGTTAAATAAACCATATTGCGGAAATGTATCTCCATCATATCGGGCTCGTTGTTCTCAAAAGGAATCTGTCCGATTATATGCTTCATCTGCAATAGAATGCCTTCCACATTATCGTTGTTGATATTTTCATAAAGATTCAGCAAATCGCTGTCGAGCAATCCTCCCTTGCCGGAATATTCCGCCATCAGACACTGAACAAATCCGTCCTGCACTTCCTCGTTTGGAAAACCAAGTCGATAAAATCTTCCATTAAAGTCCTTGATTGTCAGATATCCACTCTGATACAAAGCCGCGACAATATTCTCCTCTCCATTTCCAAAAGTCGCGATATTCTCTAATGTGGCGGCTATATCATTCTCTAATTTTGAAAGATCAGGCTCATTCTTCTTTAGTGTTTTTATCAAATAAGTCGGAGTCCCAGTCGCAAACCAATAATTTGATAGTTTTCTGTCAGCCAATGAATTCAAAAGACTGAAAGGATTATAAATATCCTCTGATTCTTCAGAAAAATGATAGCCATCATATTTCTTTTTCAAGATTTCGTAGGTTTCATCTTTGGAAACACTCTTTTTTCTTGCGAAAGCTTCGATTTCTTCATCAAAATATTTATGCAACTCTCTTTCTGAAATACCACAAATGCTGGAATAGTTATCGTCGTTTGAGATATCCTTTAGATTATTCGCCGCACTGAAGATTCCCAATTTTCCATAACGTGTGACTCCTGTCAGGAATGTGAATTTGATATATTGGTCGGATTTTTTCAGTATGCCGTATAATCCTTGGAGTATGGCTCTGTTTTTATCCTGGATTTCAGTCAAACCGATCGAGTCTGTCAACGGTTTGTCGTACTCATCAATCAGGACAACCACTTTTTTGCCAGTTTTTTCATAAGCTCGTGTCACAAGATTCTCGAATCGAGTGCCAATTCTTTTCTCGCTCTTATCCTTTCCATACAACACTTCCCATTTTTCGAAATGAGAGATTATTTTCTCCTCCAAGAAAGAAGGATCACTATAAACCTCTCCTGAAAAGTCAAAGTGAAAGACTGGATATTCGATCCATTCAGTCTCCAGGGAATCTATAGCAAGGCCCTTGAAAATCTCCTTTTTACCGAGGAAATAAGACTCCAATGTTGTGGTAAGCAGACTTTTCCCGAAACGACGCGGACGGCTGAGGAAATAATATTTTCCCTCATTCACCAGCTTAAAGACAAGATCGGTCTTGTCCACATAGACATAACCTCCTGTTATTATCTCCTCAAATGTCTGTATACCTATTGGAAATTTCATGATCAAATGCTCATTTAGCTATTGGTGGCGAAGATAAGGAAAAGTTTTAACAGACGCTTAGTACATACTGCCTCTTTTCAGTTGTTTAGAAATTTGGTGAATGAGTGGCCTTTGTGGGGTCAAATATTATATCCGTTACGGCGAAATTTATTTTGTTGCCAACAAATTTGACAAAACAATTGACAGGGCAATAGTTGAAACAAAATTTCCTCTCCACACAAAGTTTTGCTGTTTGCGGATTTTAGGCTTATTTTGTGGTGGATTAATTATAGAAAAGTATGTTTGTCTTATCTCTTTTACCCGTCGCATTACTTTTGTGGTTTGTCTACAAGTGCGACTATAAGCCAGAGCCTATCAATGTGGTGATGCGAGGCCTCTATTATGGCGCTTTGTCCATCGTGGTTACATTTGTGATAGATGCCGTTGTCCTCCTTCTCGTAGGCCAGGAGTTCATGGAGACGCCTACGCCTCTCCATCAATTGTTCCGCGCCTTTGTGGGGGCTGCCATTCCGGAGGAGTGCTCGAAACTTCTGATGCTTTCGCTTCTGTTGAGGAAAAATAAATACTTCGACGAACACATTGATGGCATTGTCTACGCCGCCTCTGTGGGATTGGGCTTTGCTGGCGTCGAGAACGTCCTCTATGTCTCCTCTAGTGAGGATTGGTTGAGTGTCGCTTTGCAACGGTCTGTAACGGCCGTTCCTTGCCATTTTTTGACGGCGGTGGCCATGGGTTATTTTTACTCCCTGTATAGTTTTGACGCGAAAGAGAATAAGCGTAAATGGTTTGTGTTGATGCTAGCGGTTCCTATTCTATTCCATGGTGTTTATGATGCTTTGCTGATGATCTCTTCCGTAGTGGGCGAGTTCGTCTCTGTTGTGATGTTGCTCGTCTTCCTTTGGTGGCTCAATGGTATGCGTAAGTATGCGAAAGAGAAGATCGCGGAAGCTAACCGTCTGGACGGCTTCGATTCGAAGGGGCGCCCTCTAGATGACGGAGGATCTGATAATAGGGGTCTGATCTCTTGATTGAACAATAGTCGGTAAACAAAAAGAGGAGGCATCCGCTGATGTCTCCTCTTTGCTGTTATAGGAAGTACGATTAATCGACCTCCAAATCTTCGTTCATTACCTCATGCCAAGGCAATCCGTGCTTGTTCAACTCGGCCATGAATGGATCTGGATCGAAATCTTCCACGTTCCAAACGCCTGGACGTCTCCATTGTCCGGTGCAGAACATCATGGCGCCGATCATGGCAGGAACGCCTGTGGTGTAGCTTACACCCTGCATGCCGGTCTCCTTGAATGCCTCTTGGTGGCTGCAGTTGTTGTAAACGTAGTAGGTGAGCTGTTTGCCATCTTTGCCGATACCCTTGATGCGGCAACCGATCGAAGTCTCTCCCTCGTAGTTCTCCCCAAGGTCTTGAGGGTTAGGGAGCACCGCTTTCAAGAATTGGAGCGGTACGATCTTCACGCCGTTGTACTCCACCTCGTCGATACGTGCCATTCCGATGTTTTGGATCACGCGTAGGTGGGTAAGGTATTCTTGCCCGAAGGTCATCCAGAAGCGGGCGCGCTTGATGGATGGGAAGTTCTTCACCAATGACTCCAACTCCTCATGGTACATCAAATATGACTCGCGAGGGCCGATGTTAGGGTAGGTGAGCGCTTTGTGGATTTCCAATGCGCCGGTCTCCACCCATTTGCCGTCTTGGTAGAATCGTCCTTTTTGAGTGATCTCGCGGATGTTGATCTCTGGATTGAAGTTGGTGGCGAAAGCTTTGTGGTGGTTGCCTGCATTGCAGTCGACGATGTCCAGGTATTGCATCTCCTTGAAGTGGTGCTTTGCCGCATAGGCGGTGTAAACACCGGAAACGCCTGGGTCGAATCCGCAACCAAGAATGGCAGTCAAACCAGCCTTCTCAAACTTCTCTTTGTATGCCCATTGCCAGCTGTACTCGAAGTGAGCCTCGTCTTTTGGCTCATAGTTCGCTGTGTCCAAGTAGTTAACTCCGCACTCCAAACATGCGTCCATGATGTTAAGATCTTGGTAAGGAAGGGCTACGTTGATTACCAACTCTGGCTTGTGTTTTTTGAACAAAGCCACAATCTGATCAGTGTAGTCGGCATCCACTTTGTCAGTTGTCACGGAGACGCCGTAGCGTTCCTTCAAAATGGCAGCTACCGCATCGCATTTGGATTGCGTCCTGCTGGCAATCACGATATCCGTAAAGATATTCGCGTTTTGCGCTACCTTGTGACAAACTACGGTTCCGACACCGCCTACTCCGATAATAAGTACTTTAGACATTTTTCGTATCCTTTTAAAGTTAATTACTCTAATGGGTTGCCATCAATTGCAAACCGTAATACAAATATATGAAATCCTAGATATTTTGGAAATATGTCGTGTTAATAAATGTTAGCGAACGGCGGGATGTTTACCTAATTATATAAAGAGAAGTGCTGGTTGGGGATTTTTGTCTGCGAATATCCCTTGAAATTGACCGAAGGCAATTGCGCTCTATTTATTTCCCGTTTGCTTAAAAAAAAAGTACTTTTTCTTTGCTGTTTGTTTGTGAATGTCTATCTTTACGGCGTTTTTACAAAGAATATTTTTTAATGTTTAACTAATAAATTTTACAGTATGAAAAAAGTAAGTTTACTTTTCTTATCTGCTTCGCTTTGTGCGAGCGCTTTTGCTGGCGATGTATATCTTATCAAGGATGGTAAGTTGCAAGCTGGTGTTTCTTACGAGCAATGGGAAGACGCTGAGGGTATTCCTTGCGGTAAGTTGACTGAGGGTGACGGTTTCGCTACTCTTAACCACGAGGGTCAATACTACGATGCAAGCTTGGTAATCGACCAATCAGTTTTGAAGTTCAACTTGAAGGGTAAGAACTTGGTTGTTGAGTATCAATTGCCAGCTGAGGCAATGTTGTACGATGAGGTAAAGGGTGCTGCGAACCTCGAGGCTAAGACTGCCGCTGGTAAGGATAAGCCAACTATGATCATTTCCGCATCTAAGGGTGCTGGTGAGGACGCTAAGTTCGAGCTTACTGACAAGAACAACATCTCTTTCGTTAACGTTGACGGTAAGTTCAACCCAGAGGCTGAGAAGGGATTTGTTAAGTATGAGGGTTGCGCATACGCAAAGAGCGATGCTGACGTAGCAACTGTATTCGTTTCATACATCCGTGAGAATGGTTACATCGAGGGAGGAACTCCTGCTGTAAAGATCAAGAACCTTTACTACGCTGAGCCTGATGTTAAGCCTTTCTACTCTTGCGCATTCGATGCAAAGGATACTTGGACAGAGACTATCAACATCGCCGCTGCAGGTGAGGATGGAACAGAGCACTTCGCTGGCCTTGGATTCTTCCAAGACAAGAAGGGTCTTACCATCTCTGGTGACGACGAGTGGGAGTACACTGCTGACTTCAAGATGTTGTACCAAAATGGTCCTGAGAACTGGACTGGTTCAGATGGTTCAGGATTCCTTTCTTCTGAGTTGTACCACGGTTTGTTGGTAAAGAGCCCAGCTGATTTCGCTAAGGAGTTCTTGGGTCAAGATATCGTAATTTCTTTCGAGGATGTTGCTTTGCCAGCTGAGATTAAGGACGGTAAGATCAACGTAAGCTGTCTTATCTGCGAGGATCCTAAGTCTGCAGAGTTGCAAGGTGACGCTGCTACTGAGTTCATCCCAATGTTCGTTAAGTTCGACAACGATGAGACTGAGTACCAATTGTACTCTAAGTCTATCATCAACGGTCAATACACTCAAGAGTCTGAGGACGTTGCAGTTCCTGCAGGTGCAAAGAGCGTGTCAGTTCGTTTCAAGGCTAACCCAACTTTCACTTACATCGTTGATAACTTGGTTCTTTCTGCTAACTATTCTACTTCTGTTGCTAAGGTTAACGGTGATAGCAAGTCATTGTCTATCTATCCTAACCCAGTTGCAGAGGAGATCTCATTCAGCGGTATCGAGAACGTAGAGTCAGTTGAGATCGTTTCTTTGAACGGTGCTTCAGTACCATGCGCTGTAGTTAACGGAACAGTTAATGTTTCTAACTTGGCTGCTGGTGAGTACGTAGTTATCGTTAACAACGCTATCTCTGGTAAGTTCATCAAGAAATAATCTTTCATAGATAATTTCAATACGAAAAAGCGGGGCAGTTTTGCTCCGCTTTTTTTGTTTTATAATATTTGTTATATATTTGTTTCCTGGTTAAAGTATTATGTAAAGTGTTTTAAATGTTTCCTTTTATGCGAAGTTTGTTGCTTTTGTTTTTTGCGTTTGTTTCCCTATCTCTATTTCCTCAGAATGTTTATATTATCAGGGATGGTTATATGCACGCTGCAGTTTCGTACAATCAGTATGAGGATGAGGGGGGATTATCAAGCCCCGAGATAATACTCCACGATGGTTATTTGGAATTCGTGCCGCAAAGGTCTGGAGGTAATATCCGATTGGATATAGATCAGAAACGTCTTGATTTTTCACCTCTTCACAGACGTCTCGTATTAGAGTATCAATTGCCGGAGTCTGCCATGACTGTTGATGCGGAGACAGCTTCTGCCAATTGGCAAGCTCAGACCGCTGCGGATTATTGTGCGCCAACCTTGGTGGTTTCTACTTCGGCAGCCCGTGGAGATTCGGCGAAGGCAGATTGTTGGGATGAAAATACTATTTCTTATAGTTGCATAGATGGCAAATTTAATCCAGCTGCTTCTTCTGGTTATGTTACTTACAAAGGAGATCTTTTCTTGAAAAATAATGATGATGTGGCGACGATTTTTATCAGATATTTACATGGTAAATCTTTCGATGATTCTGCAGACGTCTCTTTGAAAATTAAGAATCTATATTTTGAAGCTATTCATGACGAGTATCTTCCCTTCTATGCTTGTTCCTTCGACGCTCCAGATAGTGTTCCTGAAATTTTAAAATTTGCGAGGATGAGAGATTATGGAACGTATGATGGAACAGAGAGTGTGGCTGGACGTGGATTTCTTCCGAAATATTCTAAATTTAGCATCAATGGTGATGATGAATGGGAGTACACGGCTGATATCAAGATGCTATGTCAAGAGAAACCTGATGACTGGACCGGTTCGGATGAATCTGGCTTTCTTTATTCGGAATTGCGCCATGGCTTATTGGTTAAGAGTCCTGCTGATTTCTATGAGGAGCTCTTGGGACAATACATCGTTCTCTCTTTTGATAGAATTGATTTGCCATATGTTTCATATGGATCAAGAGCTGATAAGATTAATATTAGTTGCCTTGTCAGAAAAGATCCTGCGTCGGTGGAGTTGCAAGGTGACACTGCTTCTGAGTTCATCCCAGTGTATGTTAAATTTAACAACGATGACGCGGAATACCCATTGTTCACTAAATCGCTCATCAATGATCAATATACGTTAGCGTCGGAGAAAGTTGTGGTTCCTCAAGGTGCAAGTAGCGTGTCGGTCCGTTTCAAGGCTAATCCTAAGGTCTCTTATATGGTAGATAATTTAGTGCTTTCTGCGGAACTGCCGGGTTGGCATTGTTGCCACCTCCCTTGCTACGATGATTTATGGATCGATGACCGTGACGATGGTGTCCCAAATGTGGAGAGTTATTCAACGGTGAAGTTTCATGTTGATTCATCGTCTGATATTCTTTCCTTTGAAGGCGTGGACCGATTAGACCTTGTGGAGATTTTCACCATGGCGGGAATGAGTGTTTCGTGTGAAGTGGTCGATGGAAGCGTTGATATATCTAGATTGGTTGCTGGCGGGTACGTAGTTATCGTTAACAACGCTATCTCTGGTAAGTTCATCAAGAAATAATCTTTCATAGATAATTTCAATCTAAAAGCGGAGCAGTTTTTGCTCCGCTTTTTTTGTGCGTGGCTAAGGCCGCTTGCACTTCACCATCTCCTCGTTTTTTTTTGCATATTCATTCCTGTTTTTGCATATTCATTCTTGGAGGCCCTTCGAAAATCCTGCCCGGAATCCCAGTGTTTGCTGGATTCATTCTCTTGAACATTGATATATTTATAAATATCGTCGTGGCGTTGTTATTTTTTTGAAATTTTAATTGTTGTTTGGCTAATTTGTTATAATTTTGCACTCGAAATTTTGTGTTAAAAAATGTTGTATCACTTTGGGTGTGATTTTTTTTAGATGAGTATGTCGCGTTTGTGGAAAAATTGCACGATTGTTGTGAGTAATAGACGAAGCAGAAATAGAAACAAATAATTATTAATTAATATTTAATCATGACAGCAAAAAATCGAATGTTAAGAGTAATCTTTATGATTCTCGCATTTTCGCTTTGTTGGACTGATACCTTTGCAAAAAAGGTAGAGGTGTCGACGGCGGCGGAATTTGCAACTGCGATTGCGGGTGATGATGGTGATACGATTTCTATTACGAAGTCGTTTTCTCTAGCATCCGCTTTGACATTGCAAAAACCAGTGACTATTTTGGGTAATGGAAATACCATTACGAGAAGTACAACAGCATCAAGGCGCATTATCTTTAATGCCGATGTCAATGTCCAGAATTTGACATTCGATGGATCTGGTACTTCGTCAGCAACCTATTCTTTCATTTATGTGAATGCTAATAAGAAGGTGACGATGGATGAAAGTACTTCTATTCGTAATAGTGGTAATGGAACTGTTCTTATAGTGGATGGTACTTTGGTAGGTGGTGTAGTCCTTAGTAACACTACGTCTCGCTACTATGATCTCGTGACGGTTGCTTTAGGTGGTAAGGTGATTAACACTTTGTTCTATGCGAATACAGTAGAGGGTACTAATGCTTATAGAAATGCGGTCGTCACATTGGAAGGTGGTCACCTTGTTAATGTTTCGATAGTGAATAATCTACTGAGAGGTGGTAACGCAGGCGGAACTGTAAGTTATGCTACTGGCGTTCGCTCTACCAATAACAATAGCCGTGTGATTAACTCTATTGTCTCTCTGAATCGTAATTCACAGGCAACTGCAGCCAATACCGCTTTGTATAATTTGAGCGCTTCCCAAGTAATCACCTCTTATACGGAGTACGCTGATCCTGGTTTTGTCTCAGTAGCGGATAACAACTATGCTTTGGCGCCAGGTTCTAAATGTGCTGATAAGGGTACCAACTCCTACAACAGCGAACCAAAGGACTTGGCTGGTTTAGACCGTATCTCGGCAGGAACCATCGACCAAGGTGCTTATGAGTTCCAAAGTTGCGCGCACATCACTGCCTCTAAGAGCGAGAACTTGATCATCGGTGAGCGTGTTGTCTTGGAGGTGAAGAGTGTAAGTGCAGAGTACGCGTCTTTGGCGTATGAGTTCCAATGGCAGAGTAGCCGTGATGGATCCACTTGGAGCAACATCGGTCGTGATGCCAACGAGGCTCGTTACATCATCGACCCTGTTACCGACGAGATCCCTTACTATAGAGTAAACCTTGTGAGAAAGGGTGGTAGCCGTGATGTAATCTGTACTGCCTACGCACCAGTGCTTCGTTTCGCCGATCCATATGTGCGTTTTGTCGCTTCTGGTTACGACCGTGTCGTTACACACTACTCGTTTGAGGTGCCTTTCGGTAATGAAATCAAGTTTGGTTTGGAAGCTATTAACCACGCACAAATTGTTGATTTCAAATTGTCGGAAAAGTTGTTGGAGCGCACCCAGTCTTGGAGTTACGACGCCAGTGAGGTAGAGAACTTCATGTACAAGAAGAAGATTGAGGATGCTTATGAGTACACGTTGTCTTATTCTTATAGAATCGGAACCGTAACGACAAAGAAAGATACCTCCTTCATCGTACGTCCTATCTACAAGTGTACAGGAAAGAGCAACCAAGTGATTTGGTTCGATGATTTCGGTACATTCGATAAGAGCGCAAACAGTGGTAATGGTTCTTACACCTACTTGGCTAAGACTGGTGACACCACTATCGCTCGATATACATTCAATGGTAACAACAGAACCATTAAATCATCAAATGGTAATTCTTATGGTGCTACCTACGCAGTGCCTGACTTCCGAAATGCAGTAGTTGGCCACAACTATAGTGGTGCCAACAATTTTCAGGTGAATGATGGTTACTATGTTGTTTGTCCTTCTACCCACGATGCATGGAGCGGACACGAGAACTATTTCGGTAACTTCCCTGACCATACCTCTGGTGACTTCAAGGGCGGTATGTTGGGTGTGAACTGCCGCGAGAACTCAAAAAACACCCGTATCTATCAACGTGATTTCTCTGTAGAGTGTGACTCCTCGTTGGTGATCTTCTCTTGCTACGTGGCTAACTTCAACCAAGTAGACTATTCTAACATTTCACAAAGAACTGATCGTTTCATCGATGCCAACGTCCGTTTGGATATCTTCGAGGTCGATAAGGCTGGAAAGGAGACTTTGATCGGTGTCGCTTACTCTGGTGATTTGTTGAGCCGTGAGCATGACTACGATGCTGTGGATGGTGTGGATACCTATTGGTCTAACCTCTCCGCTAAGTTCCTTGGTAACGCTGGTGTTACCTATCGTATCGCTTTGACCAACAACCGTAATGGTGGTAGTGGTAACGATATGTTGTTTGATGATATCTCCATTACCGCTTGCTGTCCGGATATGGCGATCTCTGATAACCCTTCGTTTGTGAACGAAAACCAAAATGTGGAGATTTGTGGTTCTGATTCTTCTACCTATTCCATCTATGCGATCATGAAGGATGGTACGGTAGCGACCGACTACTTTGTCAATCCATACTACTATTTGTACCAATACCGCGAGAAGGGTCAGATGTCCTGGAAGAACTTGGTCGAGGGAGATGATCCTTATGTGACTGACAACAAGTACACCATCGACTTGACTACCTTCCCTACCGGAAGTGAGTGCCGTGTCATCTTGGCGCGTAGCACCCAACGTATTGAGCAGATTTTGAATCACTACAATGCTACATTGAAATATACTGATTGGAATGAGGAGCAACGTTACCCTGCCGTTAATTGCGAAGAGGGTATCTATGGTGTTGCTTACGGATATTCCATCAGCTACTATCCTGATTTGGCCTCTTTGGATGCCGATAAGGTAAAAGTGGCTTGTCCTGACCAAACATTTACCTTTGAGTATGACCCAGGAGAGGTTTGGAAGGAGAGAACTTGGTTGGATGGCAGCAAGGCGCAAGTCGGCACTGGAACATCCTTCTCTGCCAAGAAATCTTCTAATGAGATCGATACTTATTACTTCGTAGTAGCGGGAGAGGGCGGTGCTTGTCCTGACACCACTACTTTCGAGGCTCGTTTGAACCACTCGTTGGCCTTCGATGAGGTTGAGGATATCAACGCTAATGCGGCTGCCAACTGTAAGGCGAGTGTCGAGTTGAAGAGTTACAAGCCTGATTACAGCTACTGTGCTCCTGATGAGGACAAGGTGCTTTATTCATATAATGTAAATGGTGGCGCTTGGGTTGACTATGCGGATGACGCGAAGGCCGAGCTTGCTGATCAAGACACCGTGACATGGCGCGCAATCCTCTTCGTAAAGGGTGACGCAGTTGCTCTTGATACGGTTACTTTGAAGCAACCAGCTCACATCTCCGATAAGAGCGAGCCAATCATCGATTGCGCTACTTTGTCGCAAGAGGTTGAGTTGCCAGCTGGTAAGGAGTTCTCTGGTGATGTTACGTTCTCTGTTTCCGCTTCGGATATCAAGAACGCTTCAACCGATAACTGTACTGAATCAGCGAACTTGAAGGTGAACTGGAATTCATACGCAGGTACTGAGTTGGGTTCATTCGGTGAGATTACCGAGAATGTTGCATTGAACGTCTATACTAATCCTAAGAGAGAGATCATCTGGGGTGTTACCGATGAGGCTGGCAATAACAGCGCGCCTTGTATCGCTACTTATGAGGTGAAGAAGGATAAGTATGATGGACCAGACGGACCATACGCGGTGATCCGCGACACCACTATCTGTGCGGGAGACTTCCCATACACATGGTATGGTCATACTTTCACTAAGAGTGGTGAGACTGCTGAGGTGGGTTACGCACTCTTGAAGGTATCCGCTGACGATACCTATTTCAGAACCCTCAAGACTACCGCTTGTGGCTCATTCGAGTTCAACGGCGAGGAGTACGACAAGACGGGTGTTTATACTGTAACAATGAAGAATGATGGAGCTTGTGATAGCGTCATCACTTTGGATTTGACCATTTTGCCGGTATTTGAATCAGTTGAAAAGATCGCTGCATGTGACTCGTTCGAGTGGAATGGTGTTACCTACAAGACTTCTGGTATCTATACCGAAACTCTTACAGCGAAGAATGGTTGCGACTCAATCGCACAATTGGATTTGAAGATCGGTACTTCGTTCTACGATACAGCTCAGGTGGCTGTCGCTAACAAGTACACTTGGAGCGAGACTGGTGTGACTTACACTAAATCTGGTGTTTACAAGCACGAGATGACCACTTCCGATGAGAGCAAGTGCGATAGCATCTATGTTTTGGATTTGACTATTTACGAGCCATCTTATGGTGACACTACCATCTACATCTGTCAAAAGGAGTTGCCTTACAAATACACGGCGAAATTCCCTGGCGTGAAAGATGTTGAGGAGAAGTCGCTTGTTAAGGATACTGTCATCACTTACGCTCGTGAGAATATGGGTGACTCAATCATCACATTCCATGTCAATGTGTTGAAAGAGACTTCCGCTGATTTCACTCGCGCACTTTGTAGATCAGAGTTCCCTTACACATTCGATGCGGCTAAAAACTTGGTGGTTTATGAACCACAAAGTGATACGGCGTTTGTTATCGAGAACCGAGTTGGTTGTGATAGTACCATCAATTTGCATATCGATATCTTGGAGGCATCTCCAATCACATTCGTGAATGAGACCTCTTGCGACTCTTACGTTTATAGAGGTGAGACATTTACGGAGGATACCGCTTTCGTTCTTACTTTGAAGAATGTCGCTGGTTGCGACTCTGTCGTAGATGTGAAGTTGACTATCAACCACACATTGAATACCATCGAGGATTTGGGCGAGGTTTGCGACTCTGTAGAGTGGCATGGTAATTGGTATTATGCAACCAATAATATCGCTACTTACACAACTTCCTCAAATGTGACTGGTTGTGATTCAATCGTTACATTGAATGTTGTGGTGAACCATTCTGTTAAGACTTCTGATAATTTACACCTTTGTACGAGCCAATTCGATGCTGAGGGCAAGTATGCCGCTCCACAATGGGGCAAGGTGTTCGAGTTGCCTGCAACTATCCCTGCCG
Source organism: Paludibacteraceae bacterium (assembly GCA_045639525.1). Lineage (GTDB taxonomy): Bacteria > Bacteroidota > Bacteroidia > Bacteroidales > Paludibacteraceae > UBA1181. The sequence goes on from JAZUDI010000044.1 coordinate 16,199, forward strand.
TGCTTACAGATACCTTCAAGACCACTACGTTGAAGGGCTGTGACTCAATCGTCGCATTGAACATCTATGTGGATAACAGTATCGATATCCACGACACGGTGATCGCTAAAGATCGTTACACTTGGCCGGTGACTGGCACGGAATATACAGCATCTGGCGTTTACAATGTCGCTCCTACGGTTAATGCACTTGGATGTGATAGCGCTGCTCAACTTGCTTTGCATATCATCCCAACCAAGAGCGCCGAGAAGTATGACAGCGCTTGCGCGATGTATGTATTCCGCTATGGTACTGAGGAGAGAAAGACAACCGAGGATGCGGTTTGGACTCTCAAATTCGAATACGACACCACTATCACAATGGCTCCTGGTAAGGATATCGTTGTGAAGGGTGACTCTATTTTGACACTCCATGTGAAGGTGAACAAGCCAGCTGTGGTTAACCTTCCTACCTTCGTGGTTTGCGAGGATACCGTATGGAACGGCATCCATATCACAGATTCCGGCAGATACTCATTCATAACCACTTCTACGGTGACTGGATGTGATTCTACCACATGGGCTGCCTTCCGTGTAAGACGTGTGACACCTTTTGACACGACAGTTGTCGCTTGTGATGAGTTTACTTGGGATAAGAATGGTGTGAAATACACTGCTTCCGCTGAAGATGCGGTACATGTTCCATTCAGCGACGGCAAGTGCGATTCAATTATCTACAACTTGCATTTGACTGTCAACAAATCCACAGAAGGGGATGTAAATGTATCTCTTCCTCAATCGGATTTGGCTAATTATAGTGTAGAGGGTCATAAGGGATTTGTTCCTGAGGCTATCAAGAAGGCTGATGGCTCAGTAGTTGCGGTTACCCTTACTTCTGAAGAGATTGCCAAGAACAGTTTCTTGTCAAGATTTAAGAATGACGCAAATTGTGATTCGACAGTCAATGTCCATATCACATTGTTGGAATCTTCTGATACGACTAAGTTGAGTGATAAGATTTGTCGTGCGGATCTTCCTTACGCTTTGAATGTTGCCGGTGTCGACTATAATGTTTATGGTGACACAATGGTGATGGCTAAGAATAAGATCGGTGGCGATAGCATCGTGACACTCGCTTTGACAATCAACGAAGCTAACTCTGAAAGAGTGGTTGAAGATGTTTGCGGATTGAGTTTCACTTGGAATGGTAAGACTTATACCGAGAGCGCTGAGGATGAATACCTCACGACAAATGCCGCAGGTTGTGACTCTACCGTTACTTTGTATTTGACGCTTCGCAAACCTACTTATAAGGTAGAGTCCATTTCTGCTTGTGACTCTATGTTGTGGAACGGTGTTTGGTACAAAGAGTCCCACATCGCTTCTGCCGAGTCGATCGAGAAGACCTTTAAGGTAGCTCTTGGTGATGAAACCGGTGAGACGCTTCCTTACTATGTGGAGCCAACACCTAATAAGGCAGGTTGCGATTCAGTTGTGATCCTCGACTTGACTATTACGAAGACTGTTTATGGAACCGTAAAATCAGAGACCTCTTGTGATGCGTTCCAATGGTTGGCAACTGATGAGCATCCAGACGGTATCTACACTGAGTCTGGTTTGTATGAGGCTCGAACCACTTCGCATCTTTCAAACTGTGACTCTGTCGCATACATTGATTTGACTATCTTGAAGTCAACATCACTTGATACGGTTTTGAAGGTATGTGAGAACAAACCGATGGTATTCGACGGAAAGAGCATCCAGGGTGATACTACATTCGTGATCGAGAATAAAGCTGGTTGCGACTCTATCATTAATGTAACTGTTCAAACCTTCCCAGTTTACGACACAACTATTTCTATCGTCACTTGCGATACAGTAGTTGAGTGGTTGGGTGAGACTTACAAGGCGTCTGGTTCATATTCGAAGACGCTTAAGACTAAGGCTTGCGATTGCGACTCTGTCGTTACTTTGAATCTTACAATCAATCCGTCTCCAGTTGTTAATCTTACAGAGACAGCTTGCGGACGTTATGAGTTGAATGGTAAGTATTATACTGAATCCGGTATTGTAAAGGATACCTTCACTTCAGTTCACGGTTGTGACTCTATCGTCATCGTCGATCTTACAGTGACCAAGATGGAGCTTATCGCTCCTGATACTGTAAAGGTATTGGCTGGCGAGGATTGTAAGTCTGAGGTTAACTTGGATCAAATGAAGCCTACAATCAACTTCTGTGATCCAACTGCTGAAGCTGATTACTCATACAGTATGGATTCTCTCGTTTGGTCAGTGGTAACGCCAAACGGAACCGCTACTGTTGAGAACGGTGACACTATTTACTGGCGTGTTGATCTTTCCGATCAAGTCGGTAAGTTGGATAGCCTTGTTATGAAGCAAATTGTCTCTGTGGTCGATTCTACGGAGCCTCAATTCTTGGAGGATTGCTCCGCTTGGGTGAGCGTTTATAAGGTGACCGATACCATTACAGGTAATGTCTCCTTCACACTTGGTACTGAGGCTATCCTTAGCAAGGTGAAAGATAACTGTAGCGACAATGCTTCCCTTGATGTTCAATGGGACATCAATGGTGCTGGATTCGTCTCTGTAAAGAAGGATTCAACCTTTACATTGAACGCTTACAAGGGTGATTCAGTCTCTATCTCTTGGAAGGTCGTTGACGCTTCCGGTAATGAGAGCGCCGTTTGTGAGAAGGTTTATGAGATCGAGCGCGACACGACAGGTGAGGATGGTGAGAAGTACTCTATCATCCGTGATACAGTCATCTGTTCTAACGATATGCCATTCTCTTGGCATGGCGCGACATTCGAGAACGATGGTGATACCGCTCACGTAGGTACTACATTGTTGAATGTCCATGTGAACAAGTCATTCTTTGTGACTGATACGGTTGTCATCTGCGACAGCTACATCTGGCGTGATGGCGTTACCTACACAGAAAGCAACAACACTGCTATCTACAACAAGGCTAACGCTGGTACTTGCGACTCTGTCTACACATTGAATTTGACTATCTTGAAGTCAACCAAGCTTGATACGACAATCACAGTTTGTGAGAGCCAGTTGCCAGTTGCTTTGGGTGCTTCGGTAATCAGCTCTGATTCAACCTTCCAATTGGTTAATGCCGCTGGTTGTGACTCTTTGGTTAACGTTAAGTTGAATGTGATCCCTACAAAGAGAGATACAGCTAATGAGTTGGCTTGCGTATCTTACGTTTGGGCTGGCAAGACTTTGACCGAGAGCGGAGTTTACTCTGACACGTTGACTTCTAACGCAGGTTGCGACTCCATCTCAGTGTTGAACTTGACGATCGCTCAGCCTGCTTACGATACAATCGTCGCTAAGAACGTTTGTCATGCGTTCACCATGAATGGTGTGGCTTACACTGAGTCTGGTATCTACAACGATACGCTTCAAACAGTTCAAGGTTGCGACTCTATCGTGACATTGGATTTGACCATTGCTCCTGTCCTTTACGATACGGTATCTATGCGTATCTACTGTGGATCCCTTGTATGGAATGGCAAGGAGTACTTCGAGACTGGTGTTTATAACGATACTTTGGTCTCTTCCGCTTACGGTTGCGACTCTATCGTGACACTCGATTTCGTCAACGCTCCTCTCCACTACAACATTGAGTTGACCACTTGCGAGGGATTGGCTGCTGATTTCAAGGGCATCGCTATCACACAAGACACTGTCTTGAGCGTTGCTGATGAAAATGACGGATGTGATGTCATTTACAATGTGACACTTCATGTTACACCAGCATTCTCCGGCGATACTGCTTTGGTTCAAGCTTGTGAATCTTACGATTGGAATGGCTTGACACTTACCGAGAGCGGTTTGTACCGTGACACGATCACAAGCGTTAACGGTTGTGATTCCGTAGCACTCCTTCGCTTGATCATCTCTCATCCAGACACTATCGTCATTAACGATACGATCATGGCTGGTGAGTCTTACTCAGCTTATGGATACACAATTGAGAATGCCGAGTTTGGTGTTTACTCTTACGACACTACTATCGTAGGAACATTGGGTTGTGATACTACTTACCACTTCACTGTGACTGCAACTGGTCGTGCGATTGTAATCGACAGTTTGGTTATCACAGGTGGTGAGGATGGCTACCATGGAAATGATGGTGGCAACGGCGGTAACGGTGGTAATGGCTCTGGTGATGGCGGTAACGGAGGCAATGGCGGTAACGGCGAGGGCGGCAATGGCTCTGGCGATGGCGTTAAGATCAACGTTCACGGTGGTCTTTGGTTCTGTACCGGCGATTACGCTATGCTTAAGATTTACGCAACCGGCGCCCCTTCGGAGGTCGCTTTGACCTACGATTCGCTCACAACAGCTGCTGGATTCGTTCCTGTTCAGACTACTTTGGATGCTGACGGATCTGTACAGTTCTTTATCCCTGATACAACAAAGGCAGGTTCTTATGTGGCTTACGTTCAACTCTTCGGTGAGGGAATGGCTAGTCAAGTCGTGAAGGTTAACTTTAATGTAAGCTTGAGCGGCCAAGTCATTAAGCGTAAGTGGAACGATGTGGTTGTATGCAACAACTCTGATAGCTTGTTCGTGGCTTACCAATGGTACCACAACAATGAGAAGATCGACGGCGCAACTGGTCAATACTACAATGAATTGACTGGTGTCGAGGGTACATACTCTTTGGATGTCGTAACCAAGTATGGAGATACACTCCACGTCTGCGGTAAGGACTTCGACTTGGTATTGCCTGAGTTCTCTATCACAGCTTACCCAGTTCCTGCTATCGCTAACCAGGAGCTCACTATCCAAGTGATGGGTCTTACTAAGGATCAATTGAGTCACGCTAAGTTGGTTGTTTACTCAATCGACGGTACCGTGATGTATAAGGATTTCGATGGTTTGTATGAATTGAATGTTCTTACATTGCCAATCGGAGATTATGTGGCAGTAGTGACTGTTGACAATGGTCTCAGCGCTAATTGCAAGATCTTGGTTAGACCATAATGGTTAGTTGTAGTATAAACGTAAGAAAATAAATAATTAAAGGATATGAAAAGAATTAGTTTGATTCTGTTGGGACTCTCGTTGAGTAGTTTCCTATTTGGACAGAGTGAGCTTCTTACTTTGAGTGTAGGCGGTGGCCTACACTCACTGAAGCACGAACCAAAATTCCCTGATAAGAATGAATTGGGTGAGTGTTTCGGTGATGGAAAACTTTCCGCGGGTGCTACATTCAGCGTCCGTTATCACCACTTCTTCAAAGATAGACATTGGGGTATTGGTACTGGTGCTGATGTCTCTTACTACACCGCTACCTCTTTGTTGGATGGTGTGGAGAACACGACTATCTTTGATAAGTACAACAACGAGAACTATGAGAATAGTTTCGAGTTCGTTGGTTGGGAGGAGCGTCAACGCTCATTGACTTTGGAGATTCCGTTGGGCGTTTACTTCCGTACCGACTTTACAGAGAAGTTGGGCTTTGTGGTAGGCTTGGGTCCTAAGTTCATTATGCCTTTGCGCTCTCGTTTTGAGATCAAGGAGGGTTCTTATGAGATTACTGGATACTACCCAGCTGATAATGTTACGTTTGAGCACTTGGAGCACCATGGATTCTATGACAACAGCCCTCGCTTCAAGGATGGTATCTCTACCAAACCTGTATTCGCCGCTTATGTGGAGGCTGGTTTGAACATTAAGTTCACCGAGAAGGTTTATGGTTATGTCGGCGCATATTTCAACTATGGTATTACCGATATGGCTAAGGCTCACGACGCTATAGGCAATGTGATCCGTGACGATTTCAAGGGTGGTTACCAAGGTTTGTTGAACTCTACAGCTGTGGATCAAGCCAATTACATGGCGGCTGGTGTCAAGATCGGTGTGACTTTGCCATTCGGCAAGAAGGTAGAGGAGCCAATCGACTCTACATTGTTGGAGGAGCCTCAACCGTTGACTGCTTTGGTAGAGCCTGCGGATTCTTCCGCTGTCTTGGATAGCTCCGCTGCTGCTGTCATCGAGATCGATCCTGATGATTACAGACGTGCTATCAGCGCTTTGGGTGATATCAACAACACAGTTCACTTTAAGTTAGGATCCGCTAAGTTGCTTAAGTCAAAAGTATTGTCGGAGGGTATCCAACAAGTGGCTGAGTTTATGCACAAGTATCCAAACGTGAAGTTGGAGGTGGATGGACACACTTGTATCTTGGGTACTGAGTCTATCAATAATAACTTGGGTATCGCTCGTGCGAACAGTTTGATCGCACCATTGATCAAGGCGGGTGCTCCTCGAGAGAACATCGTCACCACTTCTAAGTCATACCATGAGCCAGTCGCTTCCAATGTGGCGGAAACTGGACGTGAGTTGAACAGACGTGCGGTGCTTAAGTTCATCATTAGCGATAAGATCGGTAAAAAATAATATCGACTATTCTTTAGGGAAGGGCTTGCCGGTTGGTAAGCCCTTTCTTTTTGTTGTCATATTCCCGACTAATCCCTCTTACGATGCGTCTGATTGTCTAATAAAATTTATGATTAAAACAATATCATTATTTTTTACATTGTGGAATTTAAAAAGTAAATTTGCATTAACTAAATGTTTTACTAAATGAATAAGATAGTCGCTAAAGAACACTTTTCTGAGAATGTGGTGAAGTTGGTGGTGGAAGCACCATTGATCGCCAAGTCTCGTAAAGCAGGACATTTCGTGATTGTCCGTGTTGGAGAAAAGGGTGAACGTATTCCGTTGACGATTGCGGATGCGGATGTTGAGAAGGGTACCATTACGCTTGTCGCTCAAAAAATCGGTGTCTCTACCCATAAGCTTTGCGCTTTGAATGTGGGCGATGAGATCACGGATGTTGTAGGACCATTGGGTAAGGCTACTCACATCGAGAACTTTGGTACGGTGGTATGTGCGGGAGGTGGCGTTGGTGTCGCTCCGCTTCTTCCGATTGTAAAGGCTATGAAGGCTGCTGGCAACCGTGTCGTTACTGTTTTGGCTGCGCGTAACAAGGATTTGATCATTCTTGAAGATGAGATGAGACAGGCCTCCGATGAGGTGATCATCATGACCGATGACGGTTCTGCTGGCAAGAAGGGTCTTGTCACTGAAGGCGTGGAGAGCGTAATCAAGAGAGAGAAGGTAGATCTTTGTGTCACCATCGGACCTGCTATTATGATGAAGTTCGTCTCTTTGCTTACGAAGAAATATGAATTGCCTACCGTCGCTTCCCTTAACACCATCATGGTGGATGGAACCGGTATGTGTGGCGCTTGTCGTTTGACTGTTGGTGGAAAGACCAAGTTCGTCTGTGTGGATGGACCTGAGTTCGACGCCCACCAGGTGGATTTCGACGAGATGTTGATGCGTATGGGAGCCTACAAGGAGTTGGAGCAGGCGGATTTCGCTAACAAAATTTTAAAGAAGTAGTAGTATGGCAGAAGATAGAAACGAGGCTTGGCGCGAGGAATTGCGCAAGTCGACCAAAAATAGTGAAAGATTACAGATCCCTCGTATCCACATGAATGAGCTTAATGCCCATTTCCGTGCGAGAACCCGTGACGAGGTGAATCAAGGTCTTACTTTGGAGCAGGCGCTTCAAGAGGCAAAACGTTGCTTGGATTGTCCTAACCCTACTTGTATGAAGGGTTGTCCGGTCTCTATCAACATTCCTGGCTTCATTAAAAATATTGAGCGTGGAGAGGTGCTTGAGGCTGCCAAGGTATTGAAGCAGACCAGCGCTTTGCCTGCTGTTTGTGGACGTGTTTGTCCGCAAGAGAAACAGTGCGAATCACAATGTTCTTATAAGATCAACTTTAAGAAGGATCCTGTCGCAATCGGTTATTTGGAGCGTTTTGCTGCTGATTATGAACGTGAGAGCGGTCATATGTCTCTCCCTGAGGTAGCTGCGAAGAATGGCAAGAAAGTGGCTGTTGTAGGTTCTGGACCTGCGGGATTGTCTTTCGCTGGAGATATGGCGAAGAAGGGATATTCTGTTACTGTATTCGAGGCATTGCACGAGATTGGCGGTGTGTTGAAATATGGTATTCCAGAGTTCCGTTTGCCTAATAACATTGTTGATGTCGAGATCGAAGGTCTTCGTGGCATGGGTGTCGAGTTCGTGAAGGACTGCATCGTCGGCAAGACTATTTCTATGGAGGATTTGAAGGCGGAAGGTTTCCAAGGCGTATTCGTGGCAAGTGGAGCGGGCCTTCCTCGCTTTATGAATATCCCTGGCGAGAACTTGATCGGTGTGATGTCTTCCAATGAGTATTTGACTCGTGTGAATTTGATGGATGCCTCTAATGAGGAGAGTGATACACCCGTGTTGAATGGTATGAATGTGGCAGTCATCGGTGGTGGTAACACTGCTATGGACTCTGTCCGTACCGCACTTCGTATGGGTGCCAACCGCGCGATGATCGTTTACCGTCGTTCCGAGGAGGAGATGCCTGCTCGTTTGGAGGAGGTAAAGCATGCCAAGGAAGAGGGTGTCGAGTTTATGACGCTTCACAATCCTGTAGAGTATTTGGGTGATGAGAAGGGTAGAGTGAAGACCATGCGACTCCAAGTAATGGAGTTGGGTGAGCCTGATGCTTCCGGACGTCGTAGCCCAGTACCTGTCGAGGGTAAGATCATCGATGTGGATGTGGATGTTGTCATCGTTAGTATCGGTGTCTCTCCAAACCCAATCGTTCCAAACAGTGTGGAAGGTTTGGATGTGAGCCCTAAGGGAACGATTGTTGTGGGTGAGAATATGCAATCCTCTATACCAACCATCTTTGCGGGTGGTGACATCGTTCGTGGTGGCGCTACTGTGATTTTGGCGATGGGTGATGGCCGTGCAGCGGCTAAGGCGATGGATGAGTATTTGAATAAATAATTCGCGTAGGGCTTGGGCGTAATCATTTATGCCCTGGGTCAAATAGCGGTTCGTGTGTATAAAAAAAGAGAGTCTTACGGCTCTCTTTTTTTGTGCATATTCTTCAGTTGAAGATTAGTAAGGTACGTTCATTTCTCCGTTTCCTGGTAGCGGTGGCATACTGCCGAACATCTCTTCCGCATCGCTGAATGATGGTTGTGACGGCATGCCGTTTATCTTGGAGTCGAATGACTTGATAGGCGTCGCCTCTCTGTTCAAGAAATCTTCGTCCAAGTTTTGGAATCTTGCCAATTCGTTTCTGAAACGTAGTCTAACATCTCCCGTCGCACCATTACGGTGCTTGGCGATGATGATTTCTGCGATTCCTTTGAGAGATTCTCCCGTGTTAGGATCTTCGTTGATTTTGTAATATTCGGGACGGTGGATGAAGAGCACCATGTCGGCGTCTTGCTCAATAGCTCCTGATTCACGCAAGTCTGACAACTGAGGACGTTTGTCGCCGCCCTCCTTCTTCTCTACCGAACGGTTCAACTGAGACAAGGCGATGATTGGAATATCGAGCTCCTTGGCCAATTGTTTCAATGAACGGGAGATCATGCTGACCTCTTGCTCACGGCTACCGAATTTCATTCCGCTGGCGTTCATCAACTGCAAGTAGTCGATGATGATGCACTTTACGTTGTGCTCCTTCACCAAACGTCTTGCCTTGGTGTTTAACTCCATGACGGAGAGTCCTGCGGAGTCGTCCAAGAAGATAGGCATCTCCTCCAACTTTCTGGAGCGTTGCATGAGGTTGTTCCAATCCTCTGAACTGAGTTTACCTGTTTTGATCTTCTCTCCGGGAATTTCGCATACATTGACGAGCAGACGGTTCACCAACTGCACGTTTGCCATTTCAAGGGAGAACACGGCAATCGGGTTTCCTGATTCGGCCATATTCCTCGCCATAGAGAGCACGAAGGCGGTCTTACCCATGGCAGGACGGGCTGCGATGATGACGAGGTCGGAACGTTGCCAGCCAGAGGTCATCTTGTCTAATTCGGTGAATCCGCTTGGAATACCACTCATACCGTCAGAACGCTTGGAGGCGTCCTCCACACGCTTGATGGCCTCTTTGATGACCGGCTGGATATCGGTAAAGTCTCGTTTTGCGCTGCTGGTGGCGATTTCGAAGAGCATTCCCTCCGCACGTTGTACCAATGCGTCGATATCCGTGTCTGGATCGTAGGCGTCCTTGCAGATGTCCGTTGAGAAGTGAATCATTTGTCTGGCGAGCGCTTTCTGCGCCAAGATGCGGGAGTGGTACTCGATGTGTACCGCGGAGTTGACCTTGGCGGTCAGTTGGGCGATGTAGTATTCCCCGCCAGCCTCTTCCAACTTCTTCTCCTTTCTCAATTGCTCGCATACAGTTAGGATATCGACCGGCTTTTGGTACTGGGCCAAGGTGTTGATCGCCTTGAATATGGTGCGGTTCGCCTCCTTGTAGAAGCAATCCTCCTTCAAGATGTCGCTCACGATGCTGAAAGCATCCTTTTCGATCAAGAGCGAACCGAGGACAGCCTCCTCCAACTCCAAAGCTTGCGGTGGCAATTTCGTATATTCGTTTGGCACTTTGGACGTATTGTCGTTGGATCGGTACCTTCTTTTTGCGTTATCTGTATTTTCTGCCATAATCTAATATTGTGTATGGCAAAGTTATATTTTTTTTGTCTGGGGAGGAAGTGTCGGTGTGTTTAAGTATCAACACTGTTTCAACAGAGACGTATGGCGGAAAGACGAACGAATCGTCTCTTTTTGCGATTTTTTTATTATTTTTCGCTCGGAATTGTATTTTGTTTGCTGATTTGAGTATTTTTACGCAGTGTTATGTGACGATTATCTATGGCTAAGAAAATATTAATAATAGGCGGCGGTGTGGCTGGCCTGTCGGCGGGCATATATGCTCGCCTGAATGGGTTTGACGCACTAATTCTCGAGAAACATTCCATTGCAGGTGGCGTGTGTACGGCTTGGTACCGAAAGGGCTATCGATTTGACTATAGTATCCAGTGGCTGGTTGGCACCCGTGAAGGCGCGTTCCATCAAACTTTTAAGGATACCAATGTCATCAATGATGACGTGAAGATCCTGAATGCGGATTACCATACTCGAGTGGTGCTTCCGGATGGCGATGATATGGTGGTCTATACCGATATCGATAAGTGGTGTGACTATTTGATCAAACGTGCGCCCGAAGATGAGCGTAGTATCAAGAAACTTCGCAGGCACATGCATTGGAGCAAGCAGCTGACCCCCTTTGATGCCGCACCTCCTCTCCGTACTGTGTGGATGTATTTGGGGTTGTTGCCTCGCGTCTATAAACTGTTGTGGGCGGTCTTTCGCTTTGGCGGAAAAACTTACAAGGAATACATTGACAGCTTGGGATTTAAGAATGAATGGCTGCGGAATGCTTTGATGCGTAACTATGCGGATGATAAGTTTTCCGCCTTGGCTTTCCTGTTCATCTTGAGTTGGTACACGCGAAAGAATGCGGGCTATCCGATTGGAGGATCATTAGGTGTTGCGGAGCGGATGCATCAGCGTTACACGGAGTTAGGTGGCGAGGTGCGTTTCAAAAGCAATGTGTCTGAAATCATCGTTGAGAATGACAAGGCGGTGGGTGTTCGGCTGGATGACGGAACGGAGATTCGTGCCGATTACGTGATCAGCGCCGCGGATGGCTATACGACAATCTTCGAGTTCTTGAAGGGCAAATATTTGTCGGATGAGGTGAAGCATGCCTATGAGCATTGGGAGCCCTATCCTGCTATCGTCCAGATTTCTTTAGGCGTCAATGCCAAACTGGAGACGCAATATCCTGTCCAGGTGATTTTGGGCGAGCGTAAGATTAGTGAACAGGTGAAAATAGCTCACAATTATCGCATCCTTAATTATAGTTTCGACCATACGATGGCTCCTGAAGGCAAAACTTGCATCGTAATTCGCTTCGAAAGCCCTTACGATTTGTGGAAAGGGATGGATAAGGAGACCTATGATGCGGAGAAGGAGAACATTAAACGCTATGCGTTGCAGTTGTTGGAGGAGAATTATCCTGGACATTCTGCGGATGTCGAGGTGTGTGATGTGGCGACTCCGCTTACGACGGTGCGTTATACAGGCGCTTGGCGAGGATCCTATGAAGGATTCAAGGTCTCCAACCGTAATATTACGGCGCAATTGAACCAAACACTTCCTGGACTGGATGGTTTTTATATGGTCGGACATTGGCTCTTCCCGGGCGGTGGTGTGCCGCCATCTGTTCATTCGGGTAAATGGGCTTTGCAGTTGATTTGCAAGAAAGAGGGAAAAAAGGTGAAGTTCAATCAATAGAAGGAGTGCTCGACTCATGTCGGGCATTTTGTTGTTTTGTCTGAAATGAACTATCTTTGTCCTATACACGATTTGAGCGACTTATGAGTGACCGAAGAATGATGTTGGAACAGGATATCCCGGTCGAAAATAATTTCGACCTGTTGCGCCTTATCTTGGCGTTGTCGGTTTTCTGTACCCATTACGATCGTATTTTTGGCGAGAGGATGATCAATTTTCCGATAACCATCTCCACCTCTGTTTCCTCCTTTTTCGTGATCAGTGGGTTCCTGATTTATAGGAGTTGTTTGCGCAGTTCTTCGTTGCGTAGTTTCTGGGAGAAGCGTTTCCGACGCATCCTTCCCGCGTATGTGTTGATTGTACTGCTGGTTATCGCCTTGTTCTTCCCTTTTTCAACGTTTGGTCTCCGTGATTACATCTTTTCTTCGGATATGGTGAAATACCTTTTAGCCAACCTCACCACGTTGAATTTCCTTCATCCCGGATTACCGGGCGTGATGGATGGGGCGGCGGTGAATCCCTCTTTGTGGACCATTAAAATAGAGCTTCTTTTGTATTTGTCCACGCCGCTTTGGGTGTTGCTTTACGAGCGGTTAGACCGCTCCCTTTCCCTCTTTGTGGTGACGCTTTTCTCCGTCGTTTCGGTTTTGCTGCGTTGGCATGCGGATGTGACGGGCGTGGCCGTTTATGATCTTGTGGGGAAGTGGGGATCGCTCGCTGCTTGCTATCTGGCGGGCATCTCACTCTACCTCTATCGGGATCTTCTCCAAAGGTATAAATGGTATCTGTTTGTCCCTTGCCTATTGTTGCTGTTGGTTACGGATGCGCCCTATGTGATAGAGGCGGTGCTACCTTTCGCATTGGGGGTAGTGCTCTTTGTGGTCGCCTTCTCCTTCCCCTTTTTGAATGGCTTTGGTAAGTTCGGGGATCTATCTTATGGCATCTATGTTTATCACGGCCCTGTCATATTCTTTACCATTTGTTTGGGATGGAAGCTCTCTCTCTTGGGGTTTGTCGCCACATTGGCGATTACGCTGTTGTCTGCGTTCTTGTCGTGGCATTTGCTGGAGAAAAGAGTCTTGAGGCGATCTTGACAAGCTATTGTTCCTCGCTTTTCCCTGTTGTTGTCTGTTATGAAAAAATATTCCGAAAATTTATCACTTTTCTGAATCCTTCTGAAGATGGATGTGGTGCGTTTGTTGTCCAAAGTGGAATGTTGTCTCTCCGTTTTTGCCCTTGCGAGTTGACTGAAAAGGAGATTTTTCTTTCGACTATTGGCGTGTTCGGTTTCCCAAAACGGAAAACTTTTTAAATTGTTGAAAACTTTATAATGCAGATAGTCAAATGTTTAATATGTAAAAACGGATAACTTTGGATGTTTGTTAATAACTATTTGCTCTTCTTTTTTGTGTTTTTTGTAAAGAGCATTAATATTGCAATACCAATCATTGAGAGCAAAGGTCAATGATGGGGAATATGAAATGAAGTGATTAACCCAATAGTCAAAGAAACGAATTTGATGGGAACAAAAGTTTATTCATTTGAGGATGCATATCAATCTTCGCTCCGCTATTTCGAGGGTGATGAATTGGCTGCCCATGTATGGGTAAACAAGTATGCCTTGAAAGACTCTTTGGGTAATATCTATGAGAAAGATCCCGACGAAATGCATCGCCGTCTGGCGAATGAGATCGCAAGGGTGGAGGCAAAATATCCGAACCCGCTCACTGCGGAACAACTCTTTGATTTGTTCGCTCATTTCAAGTACATTGTGCCACAGGGCAGTCCTATGTCCGGCATTGGTAATCCTTATCAGATATCATCTTTGTCCAACTGTTTCGTGATTGGTGCGGAAGGCCCTGCCGACTCTTACGGCGCGATTATGAAGATGGATGAGGAGCAGGTGCAGTTGATGAAACGCCGAGGTGGCGTGGGTCACGATTTGTCCCATATCCGTCCGAAGGGATTTCCTGTACGGAATTCGGCGCTGACCTCAACAGGATTGGTCCCATTTATGGAACGCTATTCCAATTCCACCCGTGAAGTGGCGCAGGATGGCAGACGAGGCGCCTTGATGTTGAGTGTTTCCGTTAAGCATCCAGAGGCAGAGGCGTTCATTGACGCGAAGATGACGGAGGGAAAGGTGACGGGCGCCAATGTTTCCGTAAAAATAGATGATTCGTTCATGCGAGCGGTCGTGGCCGATTCCTCGTATGTGCAACAATATCCGGTTGATTCGGAAAACCCGCTTGTGAGCAAAGAGATTTCTGCGAGGGCTTTGTGGCAAAAGATTGTACACAACGCTTGGAAATCGGCTGAACCAGGCATTCTCTTCTGGGATACGATCCTTCGTGAATCGGTGCCTGACTGCTATGCTTCGCAAGGTTTCCGGACCGTTTCAACCAACCCTTGCGGCGAGATTCCTCTCTGCCCGTACGACAGTTGTCGATTGTTGGCGATTAACCTTTACTCCTATGTGAAGGAACCGTTCCAAGAGAGCGCTCAGTTCGATTTTGAACTGTTGAAGTCTCACGCCCAAATGGCGCAGCGGATTATGGATGATATCGTTGACTTGGAGTTGGAGATGATCGACCGTATCATAGAAAAAGTAAAATCGGATCCGGAGAGCGATGAGGTGAAATCCACCGAATTGACGCTGTGGAAAAAGATAAAGGAGAAAAGCGCGAAGGGAAGACGTACTGGCGTGGGTACCACTGCAGAGGGCGATATGTTAGCCGCAATGGGACTTGTCTATGGATCACCTGAGGCGGTTTACTTCTCCGAACAGGTTCACAAAGTGATCGCTGTTGAGGCTTACCGCTCCTCCGTCACGATGGCTAAAGAGCGCGGCGCTTTTGAGATATATGACGCGAAAGCGGAGGCGGAGAATCCGTTCATTGTTCGATTGAAGGAGGCTGATGCGGCGCTCTATGAGGAGATGACGAGGTATGGCCGACGTAATATAGCGTGTTTGACCATCGCACCTACGGGTACGACTAGTTTGATGACACGGACAACTTCTGGTATCGAACCGGTGTTTATGCCAGTCTACAAACGCAGACGCAAGGTGAATCCAGGCGATGCGGGCGTCCATGTGGATTATGTGGATGAGGTGGGAGATTCCTTCGAAGAGTATGTGGTTTTCCATCCGAAGTTCCTCACCTGGATGCGGACGAAGGGATACGATACCTCGAAGAACTATTCGCAAGCGGAGATCGACAAGTTGGTGATTGAATCACCTTATTATAAATCCACCACGCAAGATGTGGATTGGATGGCCAAGGTTCGCATGCAGGGAAGAATCCAACGTTGGGTGGACCACTCCATCAGTGTAACGATCAATGTTCCCGAAAACGCTACCGAAGAGTTGGTGGGCGCACTTTACGAGGAGGCTTGGCGTTCTGGTTGTAAGGGTGTCACGGTTTACCGAGAGGGATCTCGTTCCGGTGTGATGGTCTCCACCAAGAAGGAGAGTCCGAAGGAAGAGGGACAAACTGCTTTCTTGAAAGCGGGCGAAGCGAGACCGAAGGCGTTGGACGCTGATGTGGTGCGTTTCCAAAACAATAAGGAGAAGTGGATCGCCTTTGTGGGATTGATCGATGGACGTCCGTATGAGATATTCACTGGTTTGGCGGATGACGAGGATGGCTTGTTGATCCCCAAGACGGTCAATTCAGGAAAGATCATCCGTAATGTGGATGAAGATACGGGCTTGAGTCGCTACGATTTTCAATTCTCCAATAGGAGAGGGTATAAGACCACCATTGAAGGGTTGTCCTATAAGTTCAATCCGGAATATTGGAACTACGCAAAACTGATTTCTGGTGTATTGCGCTATGGAATGCCTATTGACCAGGTCATTAAATTGGTGGCTGGCCTACAGTTGAACAGTGAGACAATCAACAACTGGAAAAATGGTGTGGAGCGAGCCTTGAAGAAGTATATACCGAATGGTACTGAGGCCAAGGGAATGGTCTGTGAGAAGTGTGGACAGAAGTCCATCCGTTATCAGGAGGGATGTTTGATCTGTACCAATTGCGGGTACTCGAAATGTGGAGGATAGTGATATAAGTTTGATATAATATTAATTTGAATATTTTATTTCTTTTATAAAATACTTTGTTTCATAATTAATATGTTTTTTTGATTTGCAGTGGAAGGCCCCCGGAGTGATCCTCGGGCCTTTTTTTATTATGAATTATGTGATGTCGATCGTTAATGAAGGTGGAATGTAAAAAAAAGAGCCGCCATGTTGACATGACAGCTCCCTGATATTCGTTTATTTGAACTAAATCTTATCTCTTAATTATCAATAGGCTTTTTCCTCTCCTCTGATCATATTGGTGACGGTCTTGATGATGATCTTCAAATCGAGCCAGAAGGTCCAGTTCTCAATGTACCATACATCCTGTTTGATGCGTCCCTCCATCTCGGAAAGATCTTTGGTCTCTCCTCTGAATCCGGTCACTTGCGCCCATCCTGTAATGCCTGGCTTGGCGAAGTGCCTTACCATATATTTATCGATTATATGGGAGTACTCCTCCGTGTGCTTCAACATGTGGGGACGAGGTCCTACGATAGACATGTCGCCGATGAGCACATTCAGGAATTGAGGCATCTCATCCAAATTAGTTCTACGCATAAAGGCACCGATTTTGGTGATGCGGGCATCTCCTTTGGTGGCTTGTTTCTTGTCTGCGTCCTCGTTGACCGTCATGGTTCTGAATTTCAGACAAGTGAAGTCCTTTCCATTCTCACCTGTCCTCTTCTGCTTGAAGAAGATAGGCCCTTTTGAAGTTAGTTTGATGATGGAACCCAATACGATGAAAAGGATAGGGAAGAGACAGATGGTGAATAGCAAAGAAACGAAGATGTCGAAAGTTCTCTTGATGAACTTGTTGAATCCCTTCTTTAATGGTTCCTCCCGCAATGAAATGATTGGAATGGAGTCCGCCAAAGTTGTCAAGGATACCGATTTGCGGATGAATCGCATAAAATCGGGCACGATATAAAATCTGATGAGGTTGTTCTCCGCGTATTTCAAGATAGGTAACGCCTTACGGTCGTCTCCGGCAGGTAGCGCACAGATGATTTCGTCTGCACCGTACTCTTCGGCGAATCGCTCCACGTCGGCCAATGTTCCCTTCACCAGCGTTGGATCCACTTTGTAGTCCTCTTTCGCGCGGTCGTCGAAGAATCCGATGAATCTATATCCGTATTCGAGATTTTTGACGGTGGAGCTATATACCCTTTGCGCTACACTACCAGCGCCGAGGATGATCAGTTGCCTATGGTTACCGCCGTGTGATCGGTAACTTTTCAGTATGAGGCGGGAAAAGACACGCCATGATGCGATAACTAGGAATACACCGACGATGTAGATCGCCCAGTAGATGGGGCTGAACATCGCATTGCTCAATATGGTGGTGGAGGCGATCAATATTCCGCCGAATATGGCAGCTGTCTTGAAGACTAACGCCACGATATTCTCGGAGTTGACGATACGCCTATCAAGGATGATACCCGTGCTGAAAAGACTGATGGCATAGGCCATGTTGACGAGCACCATATGGTATTTGAGCCCTAAATATGAGATGATTTCGGGCTTATATAGGTACATCACTGCCCAAAAAAGTGCGTTCACCAGAATGAAATCGCCCAAGCCGACGAAAAATCTGATGGTGCTGGCGTGCTGCTGTTGTGTTTTTTTGTTCCTCATTTCCAAATAAGTAGGATGACTCCCCGTCTTTAATAGTAACTCTTACAAAGATATAATAAAAGTTTATTAACTTTAACTGAAAAAAGTGGTATGAACACTCTTTTTTTTTCTTATTTTTGTACTTTGATATACAAAATTGATTTTTTATGGGATTCAGTGATCTGCTATCTAAGCTATTTGGAAATAAGGCTCAACGCGATCAGCGTGAGATTCAGCCTATTGTAAACAAAATAAAAGAGGTTTATCCATCTATTCAAAAATTGTCGAACGATGAGTTGCGTGAGCGCACACGTTCTGTTCGGGAAAAAATTAGTTTGTATGTAGCCGATGAGATGTCGAAAATCGAAGAGCTGCGATCTGAAATCGATGGAATGGATGTCGAAAAGCGTGAGGCGGTTTACGAGCAAATCGATGAGTTGGACAAGAAGATCGTTGAGAAATTCAAAGTAGTGCTTGACGATGTTCTTCCGGAGGTGTTCGCTATTGTGAAAGATACTGCCCGTCGTTTCTCTGAGAACGAGACGGTGGAGGTGACTGCGACCGATATGGATCGTGACCTCGCCGCTACCAAGGATTTTGTCGAGATTGATGGCGACAAGGCGTTGTATCACAACCATTGGATTGCCGGCGGTAACGAGATTCAGTGGAACATGGTCCACTACGATGTCCAATTGTTCGGAGGTGTTGTCCTTCACAAGGGAAAGATCGCGGAGATGGCGACCGGTGAGGGTAAAACTTTGGTCGGTACGTTGCCTGTATTCTTGAATGCGTTGACCGGATATGGTGTCCATGTGATCACTGTGAACGATTACTTGTCTAAGCGTGACTCCGAGTGGATGGGACCATTGTTCCAATTCCACGGTTTGAGTGTGGATTGTATCGACAAGCATCGCCCTAATTCGGCGGAGAGACGTAACGCCTATCGTGCGGACATCACATTCGGTACGAACAATGAGTTCGGTTTCGACTACCTTCGTGATAATATGGCTACCAACCCTTCCGAGTTGGTGCAACGCAAACACTTCTATGCGATTGTCGATGAGGTCGATTCCGTATTGATCGATGACGCCCGTACACCATTGATTATATCTGGTCCGGTGCCACAAGGAGAAGATCAATTGTTTGATCAGTTGTGCCCTCGGGTGGAGCAGTTGGTCGCCCTTCAAAAGACGATGGCCACCAACTATTTGACCGAGGCGAAGAGATTATTGAAATCGGACAACAAGGAGGAGCAGACAGAGGGTGCTTTGGCGCTTTTCCGTTCGTATAAGGCATTGCCAAAGAATACCCCGCTTATCAAATTCTTGTCCGAGCAAGGTAACAAGACCATCTTGTTGGAGACGGAGAAAATCTATATCGCGGAGCAAAACAAGAACATGCATATCGCGACCGATCCGTTGTATTTCGTGATCGACGAGAAAAACCGTTCTGTGGAGTTGACCGATAAGGGTATCGAGGCTTTGACTGGTGCGTCTGACGATCCATCCTTCTTCGTGTTGCCAGATGTGGGTTCAGAGTTGACTTTGGTTGAAAAGAGTGGACTCTCCGCTGATGAGAAGCAAGCTAAGAAGGATGAAGTCCTTCAGAACTATGCGATCAAGTCTGAGCGCGTACATACCGTTAACCAGTTGTTGAAGGCATATGCCCTCTTCGACAAGAACCAGGAGTATGTTGTGGTGGATGGACAAGTGAAGATTGTGGATGAGCAGACGGGCCGTATTATGGAGGGACGTCGTTACTCCGATGGCTTGCACCAAGCGATCGAGGCGAAAGAGAGGGTGAAGGTGGAGGCCGCTACCCAAACATTCGCGACCATCACATTGCAAAACTATTTCAGAATGTATTCCAAACTTGCGGGTATGACCGGTACTGCCGAGACAGAGGCTGGCGAGTTCTGGAACATCTATAAGTTGGATGTCGTTGTCATCCCAACCAACCGTCCGATCGCCCGTATTGATATGGAGGACCGTGTCTTCCGTACCAAGAGGGAGAAGTATAAGGCTGTGATTGAGGAGATTGTCCGTTTGGTGGAGTGTGGCCGTCCAGTTCTTGTGGGTACCACTTCCGTGGATATTTCGGAACAGTTGAGTAAGATGTTGACCATGAGAAAGATCGAGCATAACGTTCTGAATGCCAAGTTGCACCAAAAGGAGGCCGATATCGTCGCGGAGGCCGGTAAGAGCAGTATCGTGACCATCGCCACCAACATGGCGGGTCGTGGTACCGATATCAAACTATCTGACGAGGTGAAGGCTGCTGGCGGTTTGGCCATCATCGGTACAGAACGTCATGAGTCACGTCGTGTCGATCGTCAGTTGAGAGGACGTGCCGGACGTCAAGGAGATCCGGGATCTTCTGTATTCTATGTCTCTTTGGAGGACAATTTGATGCGTATCTTCGGTTCTGATAGAATCTCCAGCGTCATGGATAAACTCGGATTCAAGGAGGGTGAGATGATTGAGGATCGTATGATCACGAAGTCTATTGAACGTGCGCAGAAGAAGGTGGAGGAAAACCACTTCGGTACTCGTAAGCGTTTGTTGGAATTCGATGATGTCATGAATAAACAACGTGAGGTCGTTTACCGTAAGCGCCGCCAGACATTGTTGGGTGAGCGTTTGGGTGTGAACACGATGAATATGATCGACGGTGTGGCATTCTCGATCGCCAAGAATTCCCGACCAAACTATGCATTCGATTATTATGAGAGTGAGGCGCGTAGAATATTCGCGATTGAATCTCCGATCACCGAGGAGCAATTCAAAAACATGAGTGTCGATACTGCGGCGGATGTTTTGTTCAAGGCCGCTATGGAAACATTCAAGCGTAAAATGGATAACATCGCCAATGTGGCTATGCCTGTGGTGAAGCGTGTCTATGAGGAGCAAGGTGATCGTTTCGAAAATATGATCATCCCTATCACAGACGGTAAGTTGATGTATAATATCCCTGTCAACCTGAAGGAGGCTTATGAGTCTGAGGGTAAGGCAATTGTGAAGGCTTTTGAACGTGGCGTCTTGTTGCATACCATCGATGAATATTGGAAAAAACATTTGCGTGAGATGGATGAGTTGCGTCACTCTGTTCAGAATGCCACTTACGAGCAAAAAGATCCGTTGTTGATCTATAAGATTGAGTCTTACAACTTGTATGAGAAGATGATGAACGCGATCAACTACAGCTCCGTTTCTGTCTTGATGCGTGCTCAAATTCCTGTGCAACAGCGGAATCCGGAGGAAAACGATGCTCAAGTAGCCCAAGAGCAGGCGCCGCAATCCGCACCTCGTAGGGAGTATGTGGAGAGCCGTTCGGAAGAACCGGAGCGTGAGCAACTACCTCGTCGTAGCGATCCTGTCCGTTCAGTCATCAACATTGGCAGAAATGATCTTTGCCCATGTGGGTCCGGCAAGAAGTACAAAAATTGTCACGGTAAATAATCAGTAGGTTGTATGCTATCCTATATCACTTGGACCGTTGATCCTAACCTTGTCTCTTTGGGACCGTTGACCATTCGTTGGTATGGTTTGATGTGGGCTATCGGTTTCTTTATCGGTTACGGCATCGAATCGAAAATATACAAGAGAGAGGGGATGACCGACCAGCACATGGAGAAGTTATTCTATTTCATGATGTTTGGAACCGTCATCGGCGCTCGAATCGGCCACTGTTTCTTTTATGAGGCGAACTACTATTTGAGCCATCTCTCAGAGGTGTTGTATGTCTGGAAGGGAGGACTTTCCAGCCATGGTGGTGCATGTGGTATCTTGATTGCGCTGTGGATTTTTAGCAAGTATGTCGCAAAGAAGAATTTTATTTGGGTGATGGATAGAATAGTCGTGCCCGTCGCTTTTTGTGGCGCGTGCATTCGATTCGGAAATTTGATGAACCATGAGATCTATGGACATGCGACTGATGTCCCATGGGCTTTCAGATTCATCCTCAATATCCATCGTTGGCAGGGGGGTGCCGATCCGATATTCTCCGCTCCGAGCCATCCAACCCAAATCTATGAGGTGCTCTATTGCTTGGTGACCTTTGCGGTGGTGCTCTTTTTGTATTGGCGTACCAATGCGAGAAAATTCGAGGGCTTTATCTATGGCGTGTTCCTCATCGGTATCTTCCTAACCCGTTTCTTGTTGGAGTTCATCAAGAACAGCCAAGAGGATTTTGAGGAGGATATGTTGTTGAATATGGGACAAATATTGAGCCTGCCTTTGGTGATATGGGCCATTTATTTATTGTATAAGTCAGTTGGCGAGATGCGAAAAAGTGGCGGACTGCGGCTGACCAATGAGTGATAATCCTTAAATTTATATATTATGAGAGTTCTTATTCAATCGGATTACGAATCTATTTCGAAATGGGCTGCGAAACATGTCGCGGACACGATTAACAAATTCAACCCAACGGATGACCGTAAGTTCGTTTTAGGACTTCCTACCGGTTCTTCTCCGATTGGAATGTACCGTGAATTGATTAAGTTGAATCAGTCCGGTGTGGTCTCATTCCAGAATGTTATCACATTCAACATGGATGAGTATGTGAATTTGCCTAAAGAGCATCCGGAGAGTTATTACTCGTTTATGTGGAATAACTTCTTCAAACATATCGATATCCCTGCCGAGCAGGTGAATATTCTCAATGGCAACGCTCCTGATTTGGAGAAGGAGTGCGCTGATTACGAGGCACGCATCAAGGCGGCTGGTGGTATCCAGTTGTTCGTGGGAGGTATCGGACCTGATGGTCACATCGCTTTCAATGAGCCAGGTTCTTCATTGACCTCTCGTACCCGTTTGAAACATTTGACCACAGATACCATTATCGCCAATTCTCGTTTCTTCGATAATGACATGAGCAAGGTGCCTACCTCTGCGTTGACCGTGGGTGTGGGAACCATCATGGATGCGAAGGAGGTGATGATCTTGGTGAGTGGCTACAACAAGGCGCGCGCATTGCAACAAGCCATCGAGGGCGGTGTTTGCCAAATGTGCACTTTGAGCGCTTTGCAGCTTCATCCTCAAGGTATCATTGTCTGCGATGAGTTGTCCACCTTTGATTTGAAGGTTTCGACTTACCGCTACTTCAAGGATATCGAGAAGGAAAACTTATTGTAAATCATAGGTGGGGTTGCTGCCCGCGACCCTCTCCTTTTTTATATTTGTGGAGGATTCCTCCCGTAAGTTGTATATAACTAATTAGTATTTATTTTATGGATAACGCTTTGTTGCAGGAGGTTACAGCAAGAGCAAACGCTTGGTTGAACGGTAACTTCGACGCAGAAACTAAGAGTGAGGTAAAACGTTTGTTGGATAATTCCGACAAGACTGATTTGATCGACGCGTTCTATCAGAACCTTGAGTTCGGAACTGGTGGTTTGCGCGGAATCATGGGTGTGGGTACCAACCGTATGAACAAGTATGTGGTAGGTATGGCTACTCAAGGATTCGCCAACTATTTGAAGAAGAATTTTGCTGGACGTAAGCAAATCTCTGTTGTGGTAGGTCACGATTGCCGTAATAACTCTCGTCTCTTCGCTGAGACAGTTGCTGATATTTTCTCCGCTAACGGCATCCAAGTTTATCTATTTGAGGCATTGCGTCCAACTCCGGAAATCTCTTTCGCTATTCGTCAGTTGAAGGCTCAAGCTGGTGTGAATGTGACTGCTAGCCACAATCCTCGTGAGTACAACGGATACAAGGCTTATTGGGAGGATGGTGCGCAAGTGCTCGCTCCTCACGATAAGGGTATCATCGAGGAGGTGAACAAGGTGAAGGTTGAGGATGTGAAGTTCGACGGCAACAAGGATTTGATCAAGATCATCGGCGGTGAGATGGACTTCGACTACATGACAGCTGTACACGAGGCATTGATTGATCAAGATGTGATCAATCGCCAAAAGGATCTTAACATCGTCTATTCGGCAATGCACGGAACTGGTCGTGTGATTGTTCCTCTTTGCTTGCGCTCTTGGGGCTTCCAAAACATCAATGTGGTTCCTGAGCAAATGATCGTGGATGGTAACTTCCCAACAGTGGTTAGCCCTAATCCAGAGAATGCTGAGGCTATGACACTTGGTATGAAACTCGGTACAAAGTTGAACGCTGACTTGGTTGTGGCTACAGACCCAGACGCAGACCGTTTGGCTATCGTTTGCCGCGACAACAAGGGTGAGTGGATGATCATCAACGGTAACCAAACCGCTATGATGTTCTGCTACTACATCATCACCAATATGAAGAAGCTTGGCAAGATGACAGGTAATGAGTTCCTTGTTAAGACTATTGTAACGACTGAGGTTATTGCTGAGATCGCTAAGAAGAATAATATCGAGCTTCGCGACTGCTATACTGGATTTAAGTGGATCGCTCGTGAGATCGCAATCTCTGAGGGTAAGAAGAAGTACATCGGTGGTGGAGAGGAGAGCTTCGGATTCTTGCCATTCGACAAGGTTCGTGATAAGGATGCTCCTGCTTCCATCTGTTTGATCTGTGAGATCGCCGCTTGGGCCAAGGATCAAGGTAAGACGCTTTACGATTTGTTGATGCAAATCTACCAAGAGTATGGCTTCTCTAAGGAGTTCACCATCAATGTGACTAAGCCTGGTAAGAGTGGTGCTGACGAGATCAAGGCGATGATGGAGGGCTTCCGCGCTAATCCTCCTAAGGATCTCGGTGGAAGCAAGGTCTCTGTCGTGAAGGATTTCAAGACCCTTGAGATGACTACTGAGGCTGGTAAGCAAAAGCTTGATATGCCTGAGACCAGCAATGTCCTTCAATGGTTCTGTGAGGATGGAACAAAGGTTTCTGTTCGTCCTTCCGGTACTGAGCCTAAGATTAAGTTCTACTGTGAGGTGAAGGGTACCATGAAGTCCGCTGCTGATTACGCTGATCAAAACGAAAAGGCTGCGGCTAAGATCGAGGCCATCAAGAAGTCTTTGAATTTGTAATCAATTCAATCTTTATAAAAAAAGTCCTGGGCGTTGGCTCAGGACTTTTTGTTTTTATGGATGTTTGTTTGGGTGTAGTAGGCGTGAATTCAATTTCTCCTCTATCTCTTTGTCACTTTCCAACCTTTTGGAATCCTGTTTTCATTGAATTCTGTCACGAGTGAGGTGGGACAGATGAAGGTGCCCTCCTTGGAGACGCCGCTCACCCAATTGGAGGAGTAATCCCTCTTTACGGGCGTTTTGCTTTTAGCCTTGTTGTTGGCGGCTGGTTTGGCGCTCTTCCCCTTCCAAGAGATGAATCGCACCTCTATCTGGTTCAGTTTCGCACAATTGTAGAACATGTCTTTGATGCAATCCTCGTTGAGGCTTTTGCCTTCGATGATAGGCCCTTTGACCAGTTTCTTGCATCCGGCGAACATGCCTTCGTAGCAATTGTTCTCCAACTCTTTGGCCGGTAGGTCAGATACTTCCGTGATGTTCACGCAATCTTTGAACATGTTTTTGTAACAGAATTCGTTCAATTGTTCCGCTTGCAGTTGGGGTGTGGCGCTCAGTCCTTCGCATTCGTTGAACATCGCGTGGTAGCAACCTTCGGATAGTGTGTCCGCAGGTAAAACAGGGGCTGCGGTGATTTTCTTGCACCCTTTGAACATGTATTCGTAGCAATACTTTGCCAAGTGTCGGGCTGGTAGAGCCGGTGCTTGCGCCAGATTGACACATTCGTAGAACATGGATCGGTAGCATTGTTTAGCCATTGTGGTGGCAGGTAGCGTGCCGACTTGACTAAGTGCGACGCAGTCGTAGAACATCTCCTGGTAGCATGCCTCTTCCAATACCGTGGCGGGGAGTTCGGGCGCCTTTGTGAGTCTCTTGCATGATTGGAACATGCCTTCATAGCATGACTTCGCCAACTTGGTTGCGGGTAGTTGAGGCGCTGTGGTGAGGGATGAGCATCCGGAGAACATATATTGGTAACATTCGTCGCTCATCTCCGTGGCGGTAAGTTCGGGCGCTTGGATAAGGTTACTGCAATTGCAGAACATGTATTGATAACAGCCCTTCTTCAAATTTTGAGCGGGTAATTTCCCCGCCTGTTTGATCCCCTTGCAGGCTCCGAACATCTTGTTGTAGCAGTTCTCTGCCAGGTTGGTGGCATGCAGAACTGGCATTTCGGTCAATCCGTTGCATCCGTAAAACATGCCGTCATAGCAATTAGGCACCATGGTGGTCGCTGGCAATTCAGGTGCTTGGGGAAGGTCCACACAGTCGTAGAACATCTCCTGGTAACATGCTTTCCCTAATGCGGTTGATGGCAGTTCGGGCGCCTTTACAAGTCCTTTGCATCCTTTGAAGAGGGATGCGAAACAGCCGTTGCCCGGAATGGCACTCATCTCGCCTTTGCCGTCCACCAAACTCATCACGCTTCCGCTGGCGGAGATGGTTCCCTTCATGAAGAAGCGTGTCTCTTGGTCGTTGTCTTTTTGGGAGAATCCGTTTGGATTTTTCCCCTTGAAATAGATTTTGTCCCCTTGGAATTTCAAAGGAATGGTGTCGTTGAAGGAGAGCGTGTCCCATTTCTCTCCATCTTTGGAGTAGAGCACTTCCGGTTCGTTCTCTCCGATGAGTTCCATGCCGATGTAGCCACCAGGTTTGAGTGCGGTAAAACAGAGAAACTTTTCTCCCTTGCCGGCTTGATCCTCGTGGATGACTTCCCATCCCTCAGGAATGTTGCTACTGCCGTATTGGACTGGTAGTTTCCCTGAACTGATAAAGGTTCCCTCTTGGGCGACATCGCCTAGCCATACGGTCGTGTAACGCTCCTCTATGCTTCCGTCTCCCCAATCGGTGAAGGCAACCTTCACTCTGTTTATCTTCGGACATTGGTCAAACATTCTAGAATAGCACATGGGTGCCAACTCTTCCGCTGGAAGGAAGGGAATCTCCCTTAGGTTGGCACAGTTCCGGAACATGTAGGCGTAACAGCTCTCGTCCATTCTCTTGGAGGGTAGGTCTGGGGCCTTCACTAGGCGGGTGCACCCATAGAACATGCCTTCGTAGCAACTCTTCTCCATGAACTTACCGGGAAGTTCTGGTGCCACTGGCAGGCTGACGCATCCGTGAAACATTCCTGCGTAGCAACGCTCCTCTAGTGCGGAGGCGGGTAGGAGAGGGGCTTGCGTCAGTTTGTCGCATCCCTTGAACATCTCTTGGTAACATCCTGGTTTCAATGTGGTGGCGGGCAGTTCCGGCGCTTGGGTGAGGCTGGAGCAGTTTACGAAGAGTTGGTAGAAACATTCGCTATTGGGAATTTCTTTGCTCTCTCCCTTGCCGTCGATAAGGCTCATCACGCTTCCCTTGGCGGAGAACACTCCTGTCATAACAAAGCTGCTGCGGGCTCGTCCCCCCTCTTGGGAGAAACCTTGCGGATTGTTTCCTCTGAAAAAGATCTTATCTCCCGCATTGAGGAAGATGGGCTTCCCCGCCACTAAGGGTTTCCACTTCTTGGTGTCGTTCAAAGCGTATTCAAGGTTGGGGTTGTTTCCCTCTTTGTTCGCAATCTCGATGGTTGACTCGTCCTTCTTTGCAGTGAAGCAAAGAATGTTTTCCGCTGCGGCCCACCCGAAGGAGGTAAGCGCCAATAGGATGGTTATGATGGTTCTTTTGGCCATATTCTTCTCTTTTTTGCAAATGTATTAAAAAATGGGGAGTGAAGGAAACTCAATAAATTGGTAATTTGTTTCTTTTTTATCTTGCGGTAGTATGTTTTTCCGCTAAATATCATTTATTTTGCAGTAAATTTTAAAATATATTGACGAATAAAAGAGTGAAATTAGAAATCTGACTTATGGCTTCAAAACGAATTGAGTATTTTGATACTGCGAAGGGAATATGTATTTTATTGGTGGTGATGACGCATGTCTTCGATGACACCTATGGTTTGGATTATCCTGCAAAGATGCAGTTGGAGACCATCCGAATGCCTTTGTATTTTATTCTTTCCGGCCTGTTCTTCAAGACATACACGGGTTTCGTGGATTTTGCGGTGCATAAGGTCAATAAGATTCTAATTCCGTTCATTTGTTTCCAAACTGTTTTCGTCGTGTTGGAGAAGGTTATGGCGAATGTTGGCGGAACGATTTTCAGCGGATGGTATTTCCCTTTGTGGTTCCTGCTCTGTCTTTTTGAGATGAATATTATCTTTTGCGCCCTTCGACTCTTGATAAAGAATGACATCCTGTTGATGGCAGTCTGTTGTGCATTGGGTGTGGCATTTTCCTATGCGGGCTACATTTTCGGCTATCTTGCCTCCGCGTTCAGTTGTTTGCCGTTCTTTGTCTTCGGCTATTTCTTACGAAATAAGACTGATTTCCTGACCGATGGGCCGTCGTGGTGGAAGTCTCTGATTCTGGTGGTTGGTATCGCTGTCGCTTCCACACTCTTGGCGGGCGTCTGCTATTATGCTTGGAATAAATTCGATATGAATATTTTCGCCCTCTATTTTTGCGGATGTTTGGGTACATTGGCAATCATCTCCGTGACGAAATTTTTCGGTGCGGTTCCTTTGCTCTCCTATGTCGGTAGGTATAGTTTAATTGTCTTGATTTTCCACTTTGGTGTCTTGAAGTTGACGGATGCCGCTCTGAATGCCGCATTCGACTTGAATCCTCATGTGGCGGCCTCAATACTCTTTGTTTTGACTGTGGCGATCACGACTCTGTTAATTGCCCCTGTGAAGAAATATTTGGCTTATGTGACGGCTCAAAAGGATGTCTTCGATCCTCTTTACTGGAGTAATCGTTTGAAGAAATAGGTAGCATACTTGATATAACAGAAGAAGGAGACCTTGAGGCCTCCTTCTTTCGTTTATGCATGCGGATTATTTCTTGTGGATTATTTCTTATCCAATTGTCCGAAGACGCTCTTAAGCACATCGTTGACGCGGGCACCGGCATTGTGACGGATATCGTACTCTTTCTCCGACACTTTGGTGAAGAGTCCGGAAAGAGCCTTGTCTGTGATGTAGTTGGAGAGGTCTGAAGTGACTGGTTTGATACCTCTTAGCATTTCGAAGTATTCATCCTTCAAAAAGCCTGTCATACGAGCCAACTCAAGAGCTGACTTGATGGCGGAGCTATCCATCATCTCCACTAATTTGTTGTTGTAGTTAGCGAATGTCGCCCACGCCTGATTAGGAGTGGTATTGGCGATTTGCACTGAACTGAGCGATGTGGTAATGGATGGAATGAATGCGTTTTGAAGTTGGCTGAAGGTGTTCTCCTTCAAATAGGAGGTTGCTGCATTGTCCGCACCGAAGAGGATGTTCTTAGCGTCGCCCATAGAGATGCCCGTGATGGCATCTGCGAAGATGTCGACTGATTTAGGCGCTGCATCCTCGGCCGCGCGGTTGAGGAGCGTCACAACCGTATCTGAGGTTGGAATGGAGACGCCAGATGTGTTGAGGATGGAGTTGACCGCTTGGTTTTGCGAAATGGATTGCACTGCATTGAAGATGGTGAGTGCCTCCTCAGGGATGCCGATGCGGACGGCTGCGTCCGCCAAGAATCCGTCTTTCTTACCGAGGTTAGCCGCCGCGGTTTCGATACCTACCTTTAACGCGGATTTAAGACCTGCGGCGATGTCGATGCCTCCGCCTCCATTGATGGAGTTGAGAATATCTTTGGCTGAACCATTATTGATGGAACTGATGATCTCCTTCGCCGCATCACTTTGCGCGACCTTGTTGATCGTTGAGAATACGTCATTTAATAAACCCATATACCTTCTTTTTAGATTATTGTTGTGTGTTAATAGTATTGTAAAGATAATAATATTTTTGTTCTTCTTTCTATAATCAAATAAATATTATATATTTGTGTATTATATACATTATAAATTAGTCTTATGGAAAAACTATTTGAGGAGAAGGCGAATAGGCCTGTTTTTATAGATATCAAGAGTGATTTTGGCTTTAAGAGATGTATGAGTGACGAGGTGACGATGCTCTCTTTCCTAAACGCGGTGTTGAGTGAGGATTATGGAGCGATTCGTCGTTTGAAATTCGAAAATGTGGAAATAGGGCCAGATCGGGAGTCGCATCGTGGCGTTCGTTTTGATTTGCGGTGTACGCTGGAGAATGGCGACGATGTGTTGATTGAGATGCAAAATTATGGTCACCGCTATTTTAAAACACGGGCGAATTATTACCTTTGTAAATTGATGGATAAACATCTATCTTCCAATGTCGTATGGAGTGAACAACGAGAGGATATCCCTCGTTTAATCGGTATTTTCATTTTGGGAGTTCCGATGATGGGTTTGAAGAATGAGGTGACCAAAACGGCAGAGTGCGATTTGTCGAGTGGAGAGGAATTTTGGGACAGAATGCGTAAGTATTTTATCTCTCTTCCGCATTTCAGATGGGACAAATTACCCGAAAAACATGTGAAGATGCAGGATGTTTGGATGGAGGTTTTTAAAAACTTGGGATCTATGGTAAATGTAAACGAAAGGGTATATGAATTAGCTGACGAGGGGCTTCGTCGGTTAATAGATAAGGCGAGGGTGTCTGCCTTGTCTGAAAAAGAGTATGCGGAATATGAGGCGGGTATGAAGGATCTCTCTGATTATGGCACAGCGGAGGCATATGGATATGATAATGGTTTCCGACGAGGCTTGGACGAAGGACGAGCTGAAGGACGAGCAGAAGGACGAGCCGAGGGTAAAATTGAGGAAAGAAGGGCGATTGCGTACTCTCTGTTGGAACAGTGTATTCCTATTGAAGTGATTGAACGATGTACGGGACTAAAGAGGAAAGAGATTGAAGCGTTGAAGAGGTGATCATTATCACCTCTCTTGGAATCTCCTATGTCTGCTTAACTGCCAAGAGTTCACCAGATTCTGCCAAAGCACATAGGTCGCTGGGGCGATGGCGACGATGGGGTTGAAAAAGGTCTGCGCCATCCAAATTGCCAGAATCGTATTTTTTTGTCCGTATGCCTGTCCGCTCGCCACACGATTGTGGTAACTTTTCCCGAAACGTCTGCCCATGATGAATTGCCAAAGGCAGGTGATGAGCGCCACCAAAGCCATGCTAAATGCGGCGGGAAGTTCCGAAGCATCCATGTGGAGTAGGTCAGTGGTGGTCTTGGCCATCAAAAGCACCAAGGCGATGGTCCATAGCCAAAAGGAGATGCCCTGCTTCTCTCTAAAAAACTGGTAGACTGGGGTGACGAATTTTTTTAGAAAGAGCGCGACAAGGAATGGTCCGAAAATCAAAGGAAAGGCCTTTGCACAAATGGTGCAGAATGCCTCGAAAAAGGAGAGGTCGCCTGTAGCTGCGCCGTGCGCTCCGATAAGCGAAAAGTAGAGTGGCGCGATAAAGGCCACCAGAAGATTGCTCGAAATACTGTAGGTGATGAGCCCCATTACGCTTCCGCCTAGCAAACCGGTGATGACGGGCGCCGACGTGGCGGTGGGCGTCATCAGGCAGAGCATTCCTGCCTCGGCGACGGGTTTATTGAATTGGAAGACCAATAGATAGAAGAGCATGCATCCGATGAATTGGATCGATAGCAAATTGATGTGCCAGCGTTTCCAACGGAACTTTTTCCAGTCCACTTTGCAGTAAACAATCAGCAGCATAGCGAAGAGCATGTACTTTGTGATGAATGTGATGGGACTCAATGGGTTAGGGATCTCCGCCACATGGGTGACGAGGGAGACCAATATACCAATTGACATGGAGATGAACAAAGCGTATGTCTTAAGGAATTTGCGCATAATCTTCTTTTGATGGGGACTTCTTGTTTTGTCTAGTTATATAAAATGATAGCGTGTGTGTCCCGCGTTTGCGGTCCACACACGCCTGTTTATGAATTGCGGGGGATTACTTTCCGCCCAACATTTTTATCGCCTCCTCTACGCTGACAAGGTTCTGCTCGCCGGTAGCCATATTCTTGAGCATGATCTTTTGCTCTTTCATCTCGGTATCGCCGATGATTGCTACATAAGGGATGCCTTTGCTGTCGGCGTAACCCATCTGCTTCTTCATCTTGGCGGGTTCCGGGAAGACCTCTGCGGCGATACCTGCTGCGCGGACGCTCTTCAAACATTGCATAGCGTATTTCAACTCCTCATTACCGAAGGTCACGAAGATCAGCTTGGTGGATTGCAACATCTCGGCAGGATAGAGATCCAATTGGTTCAATACATCGTAGATACGGTCCGCACCGAACGAGATTCCGACACCTGATACACCATCCATGCCGAAAACGCCTGTTAGGTTGTCGTAGCGACCACCGCCTGTGATGCTGCCTATCTGCACATCCTTCGCCTTCACCTCGAAGATGGCGCCGGTGTAGTAGTTTAATCCTCTGGCAAGTGTCAGATCCAACTCCACTTCTGTTTGAACACCCAAGAGGCGAACGTGCTCCAATATCGTGGCAACCTCTTCGACACCCTTCAATCCAATCTCGGAAGTGGCGAGCACCTTGCGGATGGTTTGCAGCTTCTCTTCGTTGCTGCCCTGTAAAAGGATGATCGGCTGCAGTTTCTCGATAGACTCCGCAGGGATTCCCTTCGATGCCAACTCGGCGTTGACATTCTCCAAACCGATTTTGTCCAACTTGTCGATGGCCACCGTGATGTCCACGATCTTATCCGCTTGTCCGATTACCTCCGCGATACCGGTCAAAATCTTGCGGTTGTTGATCTTGATGCATACGTTCACTTTGAGACGACGGTACACCTCATCGACGATTTGCATCAACTCCACCTCGTTCATCAAGGAGTCGCTACCTACGACATCCACGTCGCATTGGTAGAACTCACGGTAACGTCCCTTTTGCGGTTTGTCGGCACGCCAAACTGGTTGGATTTGGTAGCGCTTGAATGGGAAACTGAGTTTGTCTCGGTTCATTACTACGAATCGAGCGAACGGTACCGTCAAGTCGTAACGCAAACCCTTTTCTGAGATCTTCTTGATCAATTTCACTGAGTTGCGGCTCTCCAATTCGGCTTGCTCCACGTCTGAAAGGAAATCGCCTGAGTTGAGCACTTTGAAGAGCAATTTGTCGCCCTCGTCACCGTACTTACCCATCAAAGTGGAGAGGTTCTCCATGGCGGGCGTTTCGATTTGTTGGAATCCGTAGAGACGGAAAACCTCTTTGATCGTGTTGAAAATATAGTTGCGACGCGCCATCTCGATTGGTGCGAAGTCTCTTGTACCCTTAGGTATGGATGGTTTTTGTGCCATGACTAATCAATTTTCGAATTTGACCGCGAATTTAACGATTTTATTCCTTATTTGGATAAAATAAAACTGTGAAAAGATCTAACCATCGCTATCTCTCTTTGTATCCGCAAACGACCGCCAATCCAATCATTGCGCCCACCGAACGTTTGTCGGTCGGATGGAGGACGCCGTTGGTCTTTCCATATTTGAATGGAATGTTGTCAACCGCCATGTTGAGGTTGACAGGACCTAAGTTGAGATTTAATCCGGCGCTGAGGTTGTTCCATTGTCCATCGAACAAGTTGTAAGCCAATGAGGCCCCTATCCAACGATTCGGTCTGAAATTGGCGGAAACCACCAACTCCTCCCATGCGGTACGATGGTAGAAACTTGTTTTAGAAAGGATGCCCACGCTGATTCTATCCTCCCAGAAGGAGTATTCGCCTCCAATCAGGATCTTGGCGCAGATGGAGGTGCTGTAATTGTGGGGCGATTCGTTGACTGTGTAGAAATTGTCAATTTGATTTTTGTACTCCCCATAGTAGTCGATGGTATCGTTGTTGATGTCGTATTCGACTCCTTTGTAGACAAAGTTGCTGTTTTTCTCCAAGGATACGAGATCCTTCCCCCAACGAATGATGCCGAGGTCGAGCAGACTGGCCGATAGTTGGAGTTGAGGCAATAGTTGGTAGGTCACGCCTAAATCCAACGCCGCACCGAATCCCTTGGGTCTGGTGTAACTGGAGATGGATTGCTCCCCGTCGAAGGCCACCTCCTTTATCTTTCCGTTTTCGTCGGTGATGATCTGTAGACCGGGAAGTGCACCCCTAATGGCCGCATCTCCCTTAATGGCCCATTCCTTCTCGCTTCCGGTCAGTTCTGCATTGAAGAAATCGGTATGTATATTGCCGTGCCCTAAGAGGAATTTCACCTTTGCGCCGAGTGACCAGTCTTCGTTGAATACGCGGGAGTATCCCATGGCCACCTCCGTAAAGATGAGGGCGCTGGCGGAGAGTTTGTTCAACCGGAAGTTGTACTCTTCGTGGTTCTCCATGCCATGCAAAAACCAGTCGGGAAACTGATGCGGGATGATGGCCATCGTCTCCATTCTGTTGTTGACGCCGACCGTTATGTAGTCATTGTGCTTCAATCGGAAGCCAAAGTCGAGTAGGCTGATGTCGTATGTGGCGAAGATTCTCTCCTTGTATTTTATCTTCTTGTAAAAATCTTCGACACCCTGCGCGTTTTTATCCAAAATGAATACGGTGCGTTTCTCTCCATCCACCTCTATGTTTTGGAAGAGATCTTGGAAGGAAAATCGGCTGTTTCCCGCTTTGATACCGAGGGTGGACAGGGCGGGTACGCCCACGTGGAACTTCCCTTCCGGTTGTGCGGCGGGGTTTACCCAGTGCTGACGTGGGTTATGCTTGCTGAAATAGAGTGTGTTGCTTAATTGCGCATGGCTCAGGGTAGGGAAGATGAGACTGCACAATCCCAATA
The DNA here is from genome assembly GCA_045639525.1 of Paludibacteraceae bacterium. Lineage (GTDB taxonomy): Bacteria > Bacteroidota > Bacteroidia > Bacteroidales > Paludibacteraceae > UBA1181. The sequence continues at coordinate 50,852 of JAZUDI010000044.1, forward strand.
GAATGAGTTGAAAGTGTCTGATTTTCATGATCTCTCCTCCTTAATCTAAATCGAAATATAATTTCGCCTTCAAATAGGCGCTAAGGGCCACTTCGAACGAATAATTCTTCTCAATGACGAACTGATCTCCTGTGTCGCTCCGAAGACGGTAGGATAGGACGATGTCGGTCACCTCACCCATCTCCAGGCAGTCGGCACCGGAGAGTGCCACCTCCGTAAGGGTGTGGTTGGCGGCGGCGAGCTTCTGGGTAGTAGGATCTGTTTTGGATCGCTCTACGGAGATTGTCCTGCGCATGGCGGTAATCTCCCGCATCACAGACTTCCCGGAATCCTTATCTTGAACCCTCTTGTGGAAAGAGACGGTCAAATCCGCCTTGATGGGGATTTGGTTGACTATGTCGAATTTCAAAACGGCCTCCTCCACGGAATCGACGGCTGAGGTGTATTTGCCGAAAACATCTTTGAAGTTTAGCTCGGAGAGGGTGTCGGCTGCGGAGATATTCACCATTGTGGCGATGAGCGGAAAGGGGATCGTGTCTCCGATTTTGTATTTGTCGATGCTGTAGATGGAGTCGAGGGTGACGATGCCGCCAATCGCATGCTCTTGCAGAAAGACGGTCTCCATGTCGATGCTCACTTTGCCGATAGGTGCGTCCACGGCTGTCTCTGTCACCATGATGTCTTGGGTGAGGTTGGATAGATCATACTCTTCCACTTGGCAGGAGTGGAGTATGAAAAATGATAGTGACAGGAATAATAATGCACTTAGTTTGTTTTTCATAAGTGAATAGTTGCTCACGTTGTGTTAATAAATCGCAATATTCAAAGCTATGAAAAACAAATGACGCAAACAATTTTTCTGGAGAATTTTTATGGAATCGGCTGGTGTGGGTAAAGGGAATGCTATGTACACAATAATGAAAGGAAAGTAAATGGTTCAAATAAAAGGAGGTGACCCCTTCGTTAAATAAATCTTAATTCATAAATCTTAACTCTTAATTTTATTATCTTTGCACATCCAAACCGAAAGGCTGATTAGATGATTGAAAAGATTTTTCTCATAGAAAACGCGGATCCCGTAATTTTTTACGGGACGAACAATAGCAATATCCACGCCATCAGGAATTTGCTTCCGAAGATGAAGATTGTGGCTCGCGGCAATGCGGTGAAATGCATGGGCGACGAGGAGGAGATTGCCCGTTTCGAGGAGATCTTTCAACAAATGGAGAGCCATTGTGCCCGTTACAATTCGTTGACGGAAGAGGTGGTTTGCGATTTTATCAGCGGCAAGACGAAGCAACAGGATGTGCCCGACAAAAACTTGATTATCTTTGGTGTGAATGGCAAGCCCATCGTGGCGAGAACACCCAATCAGAAGAAGTTGGTGGCTGCCTACGAGAAGAACGATTTGCTCTTCGCAACAGGTCCTGCTGGTTCCGGAAAGACCTATACGGCCATCGCGCTTGCGGTGCGTGCCTTGAAGAACAAGGAGGTGCGAAGAATCGTACTAAGCCGTCCGGCTGTGGAGGCGGGAGAGAAGTTGGGCTTCCTCCCTGGCGATATGAAGGAGAAGATCGATCCCTATTTGCAACCGCTTTACGATGCCTTGCAGGATATGGTACCAGGCACCAAACTCCGCGAGTTCATGGAGAATGGAACCATTCAAATCGCTCCGCTTGCCTTTATGCGCGGTCGTACCTTGAGCGACTCCTTCATCATTTTGGATGAGGCCCAAAACACCACCACCCAACAGATCAAGATGCTCTTGACCCGTATGGGTATGAATAGTAAAATTGTTGTGACAGGCGACGTCTCCCAGATCGATTTGCCGCCGAACCAACGTTCCGGTTTGATCGACGCTTTGCACGTCTTGAAGGATGTGGAGGGCGTGGCTAAGGTCCAGTTCGACGTGAAGGATATTGTTCGCCACCAGTTGGTGCAACGCATTGTTGAGGCTTATGACAAGGCGACTGAGGAGCGGAAGAAATGGTTGGAGGAGAAAAAAGCTGCCGAGGAGAAGGCGGCCCAAGATTCAGAAAATAAAAATTTAAACAAATAATAGCAATATGGAAAGCGCATTGACTAAGACGGGATTTGATTTCCCTGGACAAAAGTCTGTTTACAATGGTAAGGTAAGAGACGTGTATAGCGTCGGTGACGATAAGTTGGTGATGGTCGCTACGGATAGAATCTCCGCATTCGACGTGATCCTTCCTAAGGGTATCCCTTTCAAGGGACAAGTATTGAACCAAATCGCCGCTAAGTTCTTGGATGATACCAAGGATATCTGTCCTAACTGGAAGTTGGCTACCCCAGATCCGATGGTGACTGTCGGTATCCGTTGCGAGGGATTCCCTGTTGAGATGATCGTGCGCGGTTACCTTTGCGGTAGCGCATGGAGAGCATACAAGAGCGGTGTCCGCGAGATTTGCGGCGTGAAGATTCCTGAGGGAATGAAGGAGAACCAAAAGTTCCCAACCCCAATCATCACCCCAACCACAAAGGCTGAGATCGGTATGCACGATGAGGATATCTCCAAGGAGGAGATCTTGAAGCAAGGATTGATCTCCGCAGAGGATTACGCTGTGTTGGAGAAATATACATTGGCCCTCTTCCAAAGAGGTTCTGAGATCGCCGCTAAGCGTGGTTTGATCTTGGTGGATACCAAATATGAGTTCGGTAAGGCGGATGGTAAGATCTACTTGATGGATGAGATCCACACGCCAGACTCTTCCCGATACTTCTATGCGGAGGGTTACCAAGAGCGTTTCGACAAGGGCGAGGCTCAGAAGCAACTCTCTAAGGAGTTCGTTCGTGAGTGGTTGATGGACAATGGTTTCCAAGGAAAGGCTGGACAACAAGTTCCTGAGATGACCGATGAGATCGTTAAGTCCATCTCTGAGCGTTACATCGAGTTGTACGAGAACATCGTAGGCGAGAAGTTCCAAAAGGAGACCGATATGTCTGCTTTGAACGCTCGTATCGAAAAGAATGTTTTGGCTTATTTGAATAAATAAACCCCATAACGCCGCAGGAGATCTTGAAAGGGTTTCCTGCGGCTTTTTTCTTGCTGAACTTGTGGAATAACCCTTTATGCACCTGAATCGTCTTCGCATACTCAATTATAAAAACATCCGTGAAGCGGATTTGACCTTCTCTCCGAAGATCAACTGCTTTGTGGGCAATAATGGTATGGGCAAGACCAATCTGCTGGATGCGGTCTATTACCTTTCGTTCTGCAAGAGCCATTCCAACGCGATCGATAGCCAAAACATCACCCACGATGAGGAATTCCTGATGTTGGAGGGCGCATACAGCAGAGGCGAACGCAGCGTGGAGATCTATTGTGGTTTGAAACGACGCCAAAAGAAACATTTCAAATGCGACAAGAAGGAGTATGAAAAACTCTCCGACCATATCGGACTGCTTCCCTTGGTGTTGATCTCCCCGGCGGACGGGGCCTTGATCCAGGAGGGTAGCGAGGAGCGCCGTAAGTTTATGGACGGCTTCATTTCCCAATATGATAAAAAATACCTCTCCTGCCTAATGGCGTACAACAATACGCTGATGCAGCGCAACGCCATGATCAAATCGGAGAAGCGGGAGGACCTTTTGTTGGATGTCTTGGAGATGCAGATGGTGGAGTATGGCACCTATATCTATGAGAAACGCGTCGAATTCATAGAACGTTTCTTGCCCCATTTTTCTGAATTCCACCGCATTGTGTCGAACGAGAAGGAGTCGGTCGGACTCTCGTATCGTTCCCATTTGCAGGATGCAACCCCGTTTGAGGAGCAACTTCGCCAGACGCGTGACCGTGATTTTGTGATCGGTTATTCCACCAAAGGCATCCACAAGGACGACTTGGATATGGAGATGGATGGCTTCCCGATCAAGAAAATAGGTTCCCAAGGGCAGAACAAGACCTATCTGATTGCCCTGAAGTTGGCACAGTTCAACTTCTTGAAAGAGCGTAGCGGCGTTCGCCCTATTTTGCTTTTGGATGATATCTTCGATAAATTGGACGCCCATCGTGTGAGCCAAATTATCCAATTGCTGAAAGATGACCGTTTCGGTCAAGTCTTCATCTCCGATACGGACAGGGAACATCTCTCTTCCATATTGGAACATTCGGGTTGTGATTACCTCCTCTATAAGGTGGAGGATGGCCTGGTGGAATTGTTGAAGGAGGTGAAGCCATGAATGTGAAGAATCCTACCCATTTGGGCGGTTTGATAGGAGATTTCCTTCGGCAAGGGGAGTTGGGCAAACACTTCGCTGAGGAACAGGTGAAGGAGGAGTGGATGAAACTTGCGGGTGGCAATGTCGCTCGTTATACCAATTCCGTGAATGTGAAGGATGGAAAGCTCTTTGTGAAACTGACCTCTGCTTTGTTGAAGAATGATTTGATGATGCAGCGCTCAGTGTTGGTGAAACGTCTCAACGAAAAGGTGGGACAGGAATTGTTGGAAGAAATTATCTTTTTATAATAATTATATTGGTATGACACCCTCGTATGATGCATCGACGCTCCGGTTTCGTCACGAACTTCCCGTTCAGATTCGTTTCAATGATGTGGATGTGATCGGCCATGTCAACAACTCGGTTCTTCTTTCCTATTTCGATTTAGGCAAGGTCGCCTATTTCGAAGCGATGGAGTATAAGGGGGTGCGAAGCGGTGATGTCGATTTGGTGATTGTCCATGTGGATGTCGACTATATGGTCCCTGTTTTCATGGGAGATGATATTGTGGTACGTACCAAGGTGCTCTCTATCGGCAATAAGAGTGTAAAGTTGGTGCAAATGCTGTATGACAGGAGAAATGATCGCGTAAAGTGTGTTTGCCATACCGTCATGTGCGGATTCGATCCTTCGACCAATACCTCTCTGCCTATCTCCGATGATTGGCGGAATAGGATTCGTGCCTACGAACCCGATCTTGCGTAACTCCTATTTCTCTTTTTTATTGTGCCTGCGGAAAAATAATTGTGAAAATATTTTGAAGTAACCCCTTGCGTTGTTATTTTTGCAGAAAAAGAAGGGCATTTTATGAGAAAGTTTCTTTTCATATTATCATTGTTTACACTTACACAAGTCTCTTTGTCGTTCGCGCAAACGCAGGGCAGGGGAGAAGATGTGCGTGATGAGCAGGGTGTGGAGAGAACGGCTCCGGCAGTGAGCGTCGCCGATAACTACCTCTATCTTTCCGATGCGAAAGCGGGTACGAAAGTGGTGGTGATGAATATGTTGGGCGTAACGGTCCTCTCTTTTGAAATGACTTCTGATAACGAAAAGATCGCATTGAACTTGAAAAAGGGTTTCTATGTAGTGAAGATAGGAAATCTGGTGCAACGTTTTGTGGTCAAGTAATTTTCCCAAGAGTTTTTATCCAAGAATTTTATCATTGTGAAGTATCGTTGGTTGACACTTCTTGTTCTTGCGTTGGTGTCGTTGTGCGCCCATGCCAAGGTGAGTATATCCGTTGTGACCTCGTATCCTTCGGATAGGGAGGTTTATACGCTGTGGGGTCACACAGCTCTTTTGGTGGAGAGTGACTCGTTTTCCCAAGTTTACAACTATGGCGTGTTCGAATTCGATGAGGACTTTGTCTATAAGTTCGTCTCTGGACAGACTGATTACCGATTGGACGAGGAGAGCCCAAGGATGATGATGGGTGAACTGAAGTGGAAGAAGAGTCCCGCCTATGCGCAGATTCTTAATCTGACGGATGAGGAGGCTGAAGCGGTGGCTGAGGCGTTGAAGGAAAACCTTAAGCCGGAGAATGCCGTTTACCGCTATAAATTCTTCTCTGACAACTGCGCCACCCGTCCGCAACGGTTGGTGGAGCGTTGTGTCAAGGGCATTGTCTATGAGGACGGAAAGAATACGGAGAGTTATCGCGACATCATCCATCGGCTCTGTGCTTCGGCGCCGTGGCTGCGGGTGGGAATCGATGTCTGCTTGGGAAGCGAGGCGGATAAAGTGGTGCCGGATTCGGGTATGACTTTCCTTCCAGTTAATTTGATGACTCTATGGGACCATGCGAAGGTTGTCTCCCCAGACGGGACGAGCCGTCCGTTGGTGAAGGCTAAGGTTTGCCTCTTCCCTCAGGTGGAGCAAGGCGAGAATTCCGCTACTGTTCTATGGCAGACGCCATTGTTTGTCTCTTGGGTTGTCCTGTTGCTCTCGGCGCTCGCGCTCTTCCTTTCTGTGAAGGGACATGTGGGATTTGCCCGCGGTTTCGGAGGCCTTTGCCTCTTGGTGGCGGGCGCATTGGGTTGGTTGGTCTTCTACTTGACCTTTTTCTCCACCCATGAGTGCACGTCTCCTAACTTTAATCTGCTTTGGCTGAATCCGTTGCACTGGGTAACAACGGTGATTCTGTTCTTTGGGTTGAGAGGTAATTTTTCAAGAGTTTGGCTGGTCATTGACATTCTCCTATGCGCCATACACCTGCTGGTGGCAGCTCCATTTCTGCAAGGTTCGTGCGCGGAATTTGTGTTGATGTCTATCTCTTTGATAATTAATATGTTGGCATATGCTTGGCCCGACCGTCGCTCTTTTTTAGATTTTTTCAATAAAAAAACGCTTTCGGATAAACAACAAATAAAATAAAAAAAGTAAATTTGCAGAACTGAATGATAACTATATAATTTGATACACAATGAAGACAATTAAGATGATTATCGCAGCTGCATTATTGCTATTGGCAATGAGTGCTTGCAAGCAACAACTTTGTCCTGGATATGGAAATATGCATACTGAGGTGATTGAGCTCCAACACAATGCGTAATTCGTTCAGGAAATATATCAAATTAATATTGACGCTCGTCATTCTATTGATTGTAGCATCATGTAAGTCTTCGGGGTGCGGTTGCTTCTAATCGCTCTTCGGCTTGCGTGTTTTTATTGGTCTGATGTATTTGTATGTGTAATTAGAAAAGGATATTATTTATTTGTTTAACATAAATATAATTTTAAAATGGTAAAAGTTGCTATTAATGGTTTCGGACGTATTGGTCGTCTTGCATTCCGTCAAATGTTTGAGGCAGATGGTTATGAGGTAGTTGCAATCAACGACTTGACTTCTCCTAAGATGTTGGCTCACTTGTTGAAGTACGATACTGCACAAGGTGGTTTCGCTGGCAAGTTCGGTGAGGGTAAGCACACTGTAGAGGCTACTGAGGATTCAATCATCGTTGACGGTAAGGAGATCAAGATCTCTGCATGCGCTAACGCTGCTGAGTGTCCTTGGAAGGCAAACGGTGTAGACGTTGTTCTTGAGTGTACTGGTTTCTATACTTCAAAGGAGAAGGCAGCTGCTCACATCGCTGCTGGTGCAAAGAAAGTTGTTATCTCTGCTCCTGCAGGAAACGACCTTCCTACTATCGTTTACAACGTTAACCACAAGACTTTGACTAAGAACGATAACATCATCTCTGCTGCTTCTTGTACAACTAACTGCTTGGCTCCTATGGCTGCAGCTTTGAACAAGTACGCTGCTATCCAATCAGGTATCATGTCAACTATCCACGCTTACACTGGTGACCAAATGATCCTTGATGGACCTCAACGTAAGGGTGACCTTCGTCGTTCTCGTGCAGGTGCTCAAAACATCGTTCCTAACTCAACAGGTGCTGCTAAGGCTATCGGTTTGGTTATCCCTGAGTTGAACGGTAAGTTGATCGGTTCTGCACAACGTATCCCAACTCCAACTGGTTCAACTACTATCTTGGTTGCAGTTGTTAAGGGTAAGGACGTTACTAAGGAGGGCATCAACGCTGCTATGAAGGCTGCTCAAACTGAGTCTTACGGATACACTGAGGATGAGATCGTATCTTCTGATATCATCGGTATGAAGTTCGGTTCATTGTTCGATGCAACTCAAACAATGGTTTCTAAGATCGACGACGATACTTATCAAGTACAAGTTGTTTCTTGGTACGACAACGAGAACTCTTACACTTCTCAAATGGTTAGAACTATTAAGTACTTCGCAGAGAACTGCTAATCTTAATATAATAGCTTTTAAAGCCCGGGCTTTTTGCTCGGGCTTTTTTGTTTTTTGAGGTAACCCGCTTTTTTGTAATTTTGTGGTCACAACCATAGTCAATTGCATGATGAATCTCAGAATAAATGGCATCCTTTTGAATGAGTCGCAGATGCGAGATCGAGCTCTTCTTCTCTCCATAGAGGGGTGCGATGAGGCGTTCGCGGATTTTATGTTGGCGTGGTGGGATGATTCGGATTCTGTTTGGGGCCAGACCTCTGGCTCTACGGGAGAACCCAAACGGATAGAACTCTCTAAACAATCTATGCGGGAGTCGGCGAGGCGGACGAATGCTTTTTTCGGATTAAATCCGGGCGATTCCCTGTTGATGTGCCTCTCCGCCAACTATATCGCGGGAAAGATGATGGTGGTGCGTGCCATTGTGGGTGGTTTGGATCTCTATGTCCAACCGGTCTCCTCTATGCCACGATTGGAAAGATCGTATGATTTGGTCTCCATGGTGCCGCTGCAGGTTCATTCCTTGATGGAGGGTGGAGCTGGAGAAGCGGTGCTTGCTCATGTCAAGCATCTCTTGGTGGGTGGTAGCCAGCTGATGAGGGAGGAGTCGGATTGGCTCACCTCGTTGCCGCTGAAATCCTACATCTCCTATGGCATGACGGAGACGGTATCGCATGTGGCGCTCTCTGTGTTACCTAAAGATGGTCTGCCGTTCTATGAGGCCTTGCCCGATGTGCGGTTCGCATTGGATGATCGTGGTTGTTTGGTGATCCACGCTGACTATTTGAAAGGTTCTCCTTTCGTGACGAATGATGTGGTGGAACTATTGTCAGAGTGCTCTTTCCATTGGCTTGGACGGTGGGATAATGTGATCAACACGGGTGGTGTGAAGGTCTTCCCTGAAAAGATGGAGAAGAAGATCGAGGCGCTTATGGACCGTCCCTTCTATTTTCTTGGAGAGCCAGATCCTAAATTTGGCGAGCGGGTGGTGTTGAAAATTGAGTCTGAACCGTTTGACGCCGCTTCTCTATTGGCTGACATGAAAAAGTATCTTTCTCCTTATGAAATGCCTAAACAGGTCTGTTTTATGCCTCAATTTCGACGGTTGCCTTCTGGAAAGTTGAAACGGGAGTGAATGCCACAATTCCGCAACGATTTTTTTTGTTATATTTGCAACCAAATTGAGGCTATAAATGTTTCTTGATTTATCACTTAATTATTTATGAGAAATTTTTTAGATAAGAAGGAGATCCTTCTTGGAGCTTTTTTCTCCGCTTTCGCTTTGGGTGTCAACGCCCAAGATGAGCAAGCCGTGGAGGAAGAGTTGGAGAGTGTGGTGGTGACTGGAACGCAACATCCGACGAGTGTTCGCCATTTGCCTATGTCGTATAGTGTGCTCGATCGTGACCAGTTGGTCCATTTGGAGCGTCAGAATGTGCTACCGACCTTGATGGAACAGGTGCCTAACCTTATGGTCACAAGCCGTGGCATGATGGGCTATGGCGTGAGTACGGGTGGTTCGGGCGGCATGATGTTGCGCGGTATCTCCTCCGCCAGTGGACAGTTGATGGTCTTGGTGGATGGACATCCTCAATACAATGGTATTTACGGACATAGCATCGCGGATAGTTATCAGACGATGATGACCGACCATGTAGAGGTCTTGCGTGGCCCAGCCTCCCTGCTGTATGGATCCAATGCGATGGGTGGTGTGGTCAATATCGTTACCCGCGAGATGAAAAAAGACACGGTGCTGACCAATGTCGATTTGGGTGCGGGAAGTTACGGTACGGTACAGGCCGAAGTGGCTAATCAAGTGAAAAAGGGGAAGTTCTCCAGTACAGTGGCTGCCCAGTTTGGCAGAAGCGACAACCATCGTCCGCATATGGGTATTACCCAATATGGCGGATATGTGAAGTTGAAATATGATTTTAATGAACATTGGAACAGTTACGCCAGTGCGGATGTCACCCATTTCAAGGCCTCGAATCCTGGTCCGGTGAATGATTTGCTGTTGGAGGCTGATCAGTGGATTACACGTGGTGTTGTCTCTGTTGGCGTGGACAACCATTACAAAAGGACAAGTGGATCGATCAGTGTCTATGATAATTTTGGAAGACATAAGATCAATGATGGTTATAAGGTGAATGGTGGCACACCTCAGAAGCGTCTCTTCCGCTCGAAGGATGCTTTGGCCGGCGTTTCGGTGACGCAAAATATCAATATGTTCAAGGGTAATCGGTTGACGTTAGGATTGGATTATCAGCATATTTATGGTCGTGCCTATTATACCAACCGCGAGACGGGCGCAGTGATGGAGACCCCTAATAAACAATCCGCGCATGTCCACAACAATGAGGTGGCGGGCTATATCGATTTCCATCAGGATGTCTGCCGATGGTTGACTTTGGATGCGGGTGTGCGCTACGACCACCACTCTGTGGTTGGCGGCGAGTGGATTCCGCAGGCGGGTCTTGTGGTTCGTCCTATCAAGACGGGCGAGTTGAAGTTTGTGGCCAGCAAAGGATTCAGAAACCCGACTATGCGCGAGATGTATCTCTATCCCCCTTCAAACGAGGAACTTTTGCCTGAGCGTATGTGGAACTATGAGTTGTCATGGGGACACCGTGTGGCGAACGATCGTCTGAAGTATGGTGTCAACCTCTTCTTGATCAAGGCGGATAACATCATCCAAACAGTGAATAAGAAAAACATCAATACGGGGGAGATTTCAAACAAGGGTGTCGAGGCGGAGATTGCTTGGACAATCAATGAACATTGGCGTCTGAACACCAACCACAGTTACTTGGATATGAAGAATCCAGTGGTGGGTGCGCCTACCTACAAGGGTTACTTGGGCGCAGGCTTCCATCTCAAAGGATGGTCCGCTGATTTGGGGATCCAACAGGTGTGTGGACTCTATACTGCTGTGGGTGAACAAGCGGAGAAGGAGAATTTCACTTTGCTCAATGCGATGCTCTCTTATCGATTCAACCGTTATATCAAACTTTGGGTGAGGGGAGACAACTTGATGAACCAAACTTACGAGATCAATGCGGGCTATCCATTGCCGGGTGCGAACTTCATGGCTGGCGCGTCTTTGAGTTTCTGATCGGGAATTAAGTATATTTCACATAAGAACGCAACTTTCTAATTCGTTAGGAGGTTGCGTTTTTGGTTTGTATTGTTTATTTTTGTGTCATAATTAACAATGATGTATATGTGGCAAAAATTTCTCATATTGATCAGTGCGGCTATGATGACACTCTCCGCTGGCGCGCAGAATGCTAAACCCGCCGCAAAGAAACCCTATGTGGATGTGTTCGAGACACTCTCTAAAAAACCGGACAATGGCGGTAAAGTGGTTGTGAAGCAAGACCCTAAGATGAAGGCTTTGCTCAAGGAGAAGGTTTCTGCCAATAATGATAAGGCTTATGTGACTTTCTCTGGTTACAGAGTCCAGATCTATATGGGTAATTTGCCTAAGAAATCAAAGATCGAGGCCTTGGAACGTGAGAAGAAGATCAAGGAGAAGTACGAAGGAGTCAGCTCCTATTTGACATTCGCCTCTCCGTTTTGGAAATTACGCTGCGGCGATTTCCGCCAACAGACGGACGCTATGGTCTTCGCACAGAAGGTTTTGTCCGACTTCCCTGAGATGGCGGGTGAGGTTGTTGTCGTGGACGACGTGATTCGTGATGTCCGTTTTGAATAATATGCGTATGAACGAAGATATACAAATAAAACCTTGGGACTTGGCCAAATACCCAAGCAAGGAGTTGACGGAAAAATTGGCTCCCCTCTATGCGGAAGCCATTAGTTTGATCGGTGAGGATGTAAACCGTGAAGGTTTGTTGAAAACCCCTGAACGTGTGGCGAAAGCTATGCAATTCATGACCTACGGCTACAAAATCAATCCTCGTGACATCTTGGAATCCGCTGTCTTTGAGGAGGAGTATAAGCAGATGGTCATCGTCAAGGACATCGATTTCTACTCCTTGTGCGAACATCACCTCTTGCCTTTCTTCGGTAAGGCGCATGTGGCCTATATCCCGAATAAAAAGATCACTGGTTTGAGTAAGATTGCCCGTGTCGTGGAGATCCTCTCTCGTCGTCTTCAGATCCAGGAGCGTTTGACCACCCAGATCAAGGATTGTATTCAGGAGACTTTGGATCCGTTGGGTGTCATGGTTGTGATCGAGGCGCAGCATATGTGCATGCAGATGCGTGGTGTCGAGAAGATGCACTCCATCACTACCACCTCTGATTTTACAGGTATTTTCAATACCTCCAAAACCCGTGAAGAGTTTATGAATCTATTGGGAAGGTGATTATTTCCCTTGCCAAATGGTGACCTTCTTCCGTAATAGAAGGACAACCCCTATGGTCATGATGAGCGAAACGACGCTTGCCATGACCATTGTTTTTGTGTCGAACCCTTCCATCGAGGCGCTCTCTGTCTTCAATGCTTCTTGGGCGCCATACACGTAAGCGTAAATGATGACGACCGCGTTGTTCATTAAATGGCATACGATGTTGACGATCAGGCTCTTGCTGTAAAAAAAGAGATAGCCTAACAATGCACCCAATAGCAAACGAGGGAAGAATCCGAAGAATTGTAAGTGAATGGCGCTGAAAAGGAACGCCGCCACCCATATCGCCACATGCTCGTTGGTGATTTTTTGTAGATGCTGCTGAATGTAACCTCTAAACATTAACTCCTCCCCGACGGCGGGAATAAGGGCGATGATGAAGAGGTTGGAGAGTAAACCGCCTATGGTGTGCGTGTCTAAAAATTGGAGCGTCAAGTCCGCCGCTTTGTTTTCGGAGGCCCTCATCCACTCTTCTATCCCCTTCATGAATTCGGGAAGTCGCATTCCCTCGTTTAAGTAGCTGATTGTGTTGATGAAAGGTGCGAAGAGAAACATGGCGAGTAATCCTAATCCCAGGATGCGGGGATCAACCATCTTCCATTTCAAAAGGTCGGAAGGGGATTTCTCCGTAAGGTAGATGGTGAGCAACGGTGTGGCGATGAATATGCCCGCCGATCCGAACATCTGCATGACCTTTAGTGCGGAGGTGCTTTGAACCGACAAGTGCGCAATTTTGACAATCAACGTCGCGAGGACGGAGAAGGTTGATGCGCAGAAAAGAAGTAAAAAGAGGAATAGGAAGATTTTCTTCCATGCGGGGCTCTCCGCGAACATTCCTTTAATAGTTATCCATTTCGTCTCCATAATCTGATGTGTCGTATTCTGTGTTAATAATTTTTTTTGCTGTTTTTATCACCAAGCCGCTCTCATATCCGCGGGAGAGGCCGAATCGGATTAGTTTGCCGCAGACATCGTAGGGGGTGCCCGATTTGACGCTTTTGAGTTTTTTGCGTAACATCTCCTCCAACTGCTCTTCGTAGCCCTCCTCCGGGATTTGGGAGATAGCCTCTTCTATGATCTCGGCGGGGATGTGGCGGTTGCGTAGTTCGAAGGTGATTTTGCCCTTCCCCCAATGCGATAGGGTATGTTTGTCTTTCGCGAAGAAGAGTGCGAACCTCTTTTCATCCACATACCGTTCTTTGATTAGGTGGCTGACGAGTCTGTCGTGCTCCTCCGAAGGAAGTCCCCACCGTTGCAGCCGGTCGCGGACCTCTTTGCCGCAAAGTTCCCTTTGGGAACAGAGTGCCTCGATTTTGGATTTTGCCTGGTCGTATGTTATCTCTTTTTTCTGCATCGAATCATTCTCTCCTTTCCTTGCATGTCTTTTCTAATCGTCACCTCCTCGTATCCTTTCCTTTCCAACATCTCCTTGGTCTCAGCTCCGAATTGTTCGTTGATTTCGAAGTAGAGGCATCCTCCCTCTTTCAACTGCTTTTGGCCGAAGTCGGCGATCGCCTCGTAGAAGAGTAGCGGTTGGTCGTCCGCTACGAAAAGGGCCAAGTGAGGCTCGTATTCCAAGACATTTCTGCGCATCTGCGGTTTCTCCTTGTGGGTGATGTAGGGTGGGTTGCTGACAATGAAGTCCAATTCGCCACACTCCGATTTTGGGGCAAGGATATTGTCGTGGAGGAATGTCATCTCCACCGATAGTTTTTCCGCATTCTCTTTCGCTACCGTTAGGGCCTCTTCGGAGATATCCATTGCCAATGCGGTCATCTGTGGATGAAGATGTTTCAGGGTGATGGCAATGCATCCGCTGCCCGTCCCGATATCGATGAGACGGGCCTTGTCTCCTTGATAATCCTCTCCGATCCATGTCACCAACTCCTCCGTTTCGGGGCGAGGGATCAGGACGCTCTTATTCACTCGGAAAGGAAGCCCGAAAAAAGAGGTCTCCCCTAGAATGTATTGGAGCGGTTCTCCTTGGGATAGTCGGCGTAGATAATCCGTCATCCTCTCCTCTTGCGATTCGTTTAGATGGTCACATCTGCCCAACAGAATGTCGGTCGTGTCGCACTGACAGATGGCTTGTAGGGCCCAGTAGGCGATGTTTTTTGCCTCTCTTGCCTCGTAGAGGGGGGCGAGTTCTTGTTGGAATTTGATTACCCACGGATTCATTGTTCCTCCTCCTCGATGAATTCCTGTGTCTCGTTCACGGGCTCATTATAGCGGGCCAAGAAATATCTTCTATAATAGGAGAAGAGAAGGGTGGTGGTGGGTAGTGCGATGATCACGCCGATGAAACCGAACACCATGCCGAAGATGGAGAGCGAAAGCAGTATGACAGCCGCATTGAGTCCCATCTGTTTACCCATGATTTTGGGGACTAGATAGCCATCTTGGATGGCTTGCACCACAGCGAATACGATGAAGAGCGCCAAGAGGTGGGACCATGGGGCGGTGCCCGTCTCCGCCGATTGCACGAGCGAGAGCAGTATGCAAGGGGGAATGCCCACTACTTGGAGGTAGGGTACTAGGTTGAGGGTACCCACCAAGAGTCCCATCGTGACCGCCATGGGGAGGTCGATGATCAAAAATCCTGTTGTGTAAAGGATGGTCACGAAGAATACCACCAAGACTTGTCCTCTGTAATACCGCTTCATGCCCTCCTGCATGTCGTGGTAGAGGGTGAGGACGAATGCCCTGTATTTATTAGGAATCAGCATGCCGAAATGGTGCGTGATCTTTTTGTAATCCCTTAATATGAAAAAGGTGTAGATCAGGGTGATGAAAGCGGCGAAAAGGCTCATCGTGATGTTGTATGAACTGGTAAGTATAGAGGAGACGTGTGGAAATATGCTCTGTATGAACTCCATTAAGTTGTTGCTGTTCAGCAAATCGACTATGTTGTTCTCCTTGAGGAAGTCCTGTAGGAAGATTTCCCAACGGCGTGAGAGGGTGCCCTCTCCATTCGACAAGGTGTAGTCGGCCACGAAATTCTTAAGTTTCACGACCTCTGAAATGAATCGGGGTGTCAAAAGGTAAATGGATGTCCCGATGATGGCGGTGATGGCCGCGATGACGATCGCCGCCGAAATGCCTTTGCTCTTCACCCTCAATCTTACTTGTACGAATTTGACGATAGGGTATGTCATATAAGCGATAAACCATGCGAGGCAGAAGGGAAACAGCACTGGACTTAAATAGTTGATGAGCAGCACAACGCATACGATTGCGATGGCTGCCAATACCAACCTGACGGTGCGGTCGAAGGTGAAAGGTCTTGAAAAATGTGTGCTCATTGTAAAAAAAAATACAAATGTGTTCTTTTGGTAAAGTTTTTTTATACCTTTACGCATTATTTGCAAATATACAGAGTTTCTCACAAAATTCGTGAGATTTGGGTTGTAAAAGAAAAGTTATAGACCGAGCGTATGAATAGCAAGGATTTGATGAGTCTAATATCGGAAGAGATCAGTGAACTTTCTTTGCTTTGCGGAGGAATGACGGAGATGGAGAGTGTTCCGTCGGCTGTTTTGAGTCTTGCTAAAAGCAAGGCCTCTATTCTTTTGCAAAGAATTGAGTTGCTGGAGAGCTGCCAGAATGCCCAGTCGCCTCGTCCTGATTCTAATTTGATGGAGCAGGAGGTGGAACCGGAGATACAACCCGAACCGATCCAAGAGAGTCCGGCAACAGCGGTTGCGGAGGAAGAGCCTGTAGCAGTGGTGGAAAAAGTTGAATATCATCCAGTAGAGAATCCTTCGGTGCAGCGGGAGGAAAAGAGTGTCGAGTTGAATGCACCTGAAGCTGAGACAGAAGAAAAACACGAGCCGGTAATCCGACAAGAGAGTAAGCCGGTTGCCTACGAATATGGTACAGTACGTACGGTTTTGGATGCTAATCGTTCTTCTAAACGTGTTGAGAGTCGTTTTGTCCAGTCGATTAGAAAGGCCATTACGTTAAATGATCGTATCCGTTACATGAACGTATTGTTCGGTGGAGATGCGGCGTTGATGAACACGACAATTGAACAGTTGGACCAAATGTCATCCCTTCAAGAGGCGCAGGACTATGTGAATGCTAACTTTTCGTGGGGCGATGATGAGGCGGTGACCGATTTTATGCGATTGTTGGAGGACAGATTCTCATGAAAAACGTGGGTAAATTATACTTGGTTCCCACTCCGGTGGGAAACTTGGAGGATATGACCTTTCGGGCTATCAGAATTCTAAAAGAGGCGGATTTGATCCTCGCGGAAGATACAAGAACAACAAGCGTGTTGCTCAAACACTTTGAAATAGAGAACAAGATGCTCTCTCATCATAAGTTCAACGAGCACCAAACAACCGAAAATGTGGTGAATCGTCTAAAAAGTGGTGAGACGATCGCTTTGGTTTCCGATGCGGGAACCCCGGCGATCTCAGATCCGGGCTTCTATTTGGTGCGCGCCTGTGTGGAGGCGGATGTCGAGGTGGAGTGCTTGCCAGGCCCTACCGCTTTCGTTCCTGCTTTGGTGAACTCGGGCTTGCCGAATGACCGTTTCTGTTTTGAGGGTTTCTTGCCACAGAAAAAAGGGAGACAAACCAAATTGAAGGAGTTGGCGCAAGAGCACCGTACCATGATTATCTATGAATCACCATTCCGATTGGTGAAGACTTTAGGACAATTTGAGGAGATGATGGGCGCTGATCGCCAGGTCTCCGTCTCCAGGGAGATCTCTAAGGTACATGAAGAGACGGTGAGAGGTACTGTCTCGGAGGTGCGAGCCCATTTTGAACAACATGCTCCGAAGGGGGAGATCGTCGTGATCTTGGCGGGTAAACCTGATGAGAAGAAAAAGAATATTGAAGAAGAATAATATTTTATATAAGTGTAATTTAAATTTAAACAAAATGAAAAAAGTAGTTTTAGGTGCATTTGTTGCATTGTTCGCAGTGTCTTGTAACCAAGACAAAATTGACGCTTTGACTAATACAGTTGACTCTTTGAGAACTGCTGATAGCGTTAAGGACGAGAGAATTAACAGCTATTTGGCTCTTATCTCTGAGGTTCAAGCTAACTTCAGAAACATCAAGCAAACTGAGTTGGGTATCTTGGATGAGGCTCAAGGCGCAGAGGGTGTTTCTGCAGACAGCAAGCAAAAGATCCAACAAGATTTCGAGACTATCCACCATGCGTTCCAAGATAGCCGCGCAAAACTTGACTCTATGGAGCAAGCTTTGAAGAAGGCTGAGGGTAAGCTTCCTTACTTGCGTGGTTTGGTTGCAGGTTTGCAAAAAGACTTGAAGGAGAACGAGAAGACTATCAAGGATTTGAAGGATCAATTGAACCAAAAGAACATCAAGATTGCTGCTTTGGATAGCACTATCACTCGTGTTTCTGCCGTTAGAGACTCTATCGATGAGGTGAGCACTGCTCGTCAAATGGCTATCGAGGCTCAAGACGCTGAGTTGAACACTGGTTACTATTTCTTGGCTAACAAGAAGACTTTGAAGGAGAAGGGCTTGAAGGATTTGCAAGGTGCCACTATCAACGAGAGCATGTGTACTAAGATTGATATCCGTGAGTTCACTGAGTTGCCATTGGGCTGCAAGAAGGCTGTGATTTTGACTAGCCACCCAACAAACTCTTACTCTTTGGTGAAGACTTCCGCTGAGGACAAGAACTTGATCTTGAAGATTACAAACTACAAGGCATTCTGGTCAAACTCTAAGAAGTTGGTCATCGCTGCTAAGTAATTTGTTTTCTTAGATAGAACAGAGCCGTTCCCGAAAAGGGGCGGCTCTTTTTTTTCATCCGCTCTGCTTGCGGATGTCCTGAGGAAAGTGTATTGACATACTGGGCTTGTGTATATGATGAAAATCGTGCCACCCGCATCGGAAACATCCAACGATATCTCTTGTCGTAGGGGCGAATTCAATTCGCCCTGATGGGTGTGCCCTGATGTTCCTCCTAGAGGAGGGAATGACCGCTGGTGCTGAGAATTTTTATGAATGTGACCCCAAAATTCAATGAACCCCGGCTCATTTGTTAACAACCTGTTAATAACCTGTTGATTCATCTGTTGATATTGCCTTCTTGGTTTATAGAGGGGATTCCGTCGGATTCCTTAACTTTGTTGTCCCAAAAATAGATGAGTGATATGTTTAGTACCATAGTAGAATTGCTAACTCGCCAAACTTGTGTGATCATCCCTCAATTGGGAGGATTTGTGGTGAATGATTGTGCGGCGAAGGTGGTGGATGGAAAGTTCTTCCCTCCTCGCAAGGAGTTGGTCTTCAATCCGAAGTTGATCCATAACGACGGAGACTTGGCCCATGCCCTTATGCGTAGGAATGGCGGTTCGTTCGATGAGGCGAATCGATCCATTGAACGTACGGTGGAGAGCGTATGGAACTCCGTGAAGAGTGATGGCATCTATGTGGTACCCTCCTTTGGCGTATTCACGTTGAAATCAGGCAAAATCTCCTTCCAACAGAAAGATTTAAAGGTGGACTTCGATGACACCTTCGGATTGGATGAGTTTTATTTCCCGATGTTGGATAAGAAACTTTTGAAGCGCGACGCGGCTACCCAAGGATCCTTTTCCTCCGTGAAGAGCTTTATGATCGGTGCCGCTGCGGTTTTGGCTTTCCTAATGGTGGGCCAACCTGTGAAGGATTCTTCCCGACCTAATATGGCCTCATTGGCCCCTTTGATGGTCGATCAATCCGCCTTGTCGCACGAGTTGGATGTGAAAAAGATGGAGCTGAGCCAGTTGAAGCGTGAACTGACCTCTTACAAAGAGGCTGATTCCGACTTCTATATGATTGTCGCCGAGTTCGACAATGAAGTGGAGGCGAATGAATTTATCCAATCGGCTCCCCAACTCTCCTTGCTATCGCTCGAAGGACACTACTATGCGACCGCATTCTCTGCCAAGAGCAAAGCGGAGGTGGCTACATATTATGACTCTATCGCTTCCAACACTTGGAAGGATGCTTATATGCTCTCCGTTTCTAAATTTAATGATGAGTTGAAGAATGATACAGATATCCGATAAAGATTTGCGAAGCGCCGCTGAGGGTGGTGTGGATCAATTCCTTGCCCTCTTTATAGACCGCTATTGGGCGGAGATGGGTGGAGAACTCACTGCGGAGGGTATGGCGAAGTTGAATGGCCATCAGAACACATTGCTGGCCTATTCGATTTTTCGCGACGAGATGAACGATGGCGGTTTTGTGCAGCTGATCCAAAATGGCTATGGTGGCTATTTTTTCCGTAATCCGTTTGCCAAAGCGATAAAATTGTTCGGCGCTAAACAGTTGGCCAAATTGGTCTATGAGGCAAAGGACATCTATCAAGAGAATCAGGCAGCCCTTGAAAGGGAGTGTAGTGACGAGGAGTTCTTGGCGATGTATGTCGATTTTGAGATCTTCGATGAATTGGAGGAGAAGTTTTTCCTGATAGAGGAGGAGACGACTGATGTCATCGCACAATTTGTGGATGAGAATATAGAACTCTTCGCTGAGGTTACGAAAGACTAATTGATCAAAAATAACATATTTTGAAACAAAGTGAGGGGACGCACTGCCTGTGACAGGAGGTGCGTCCGTTTTTTTACAAATTATTCGTATCTTTGCGGAAGTGATTATTATTGTGTGTTAAGTATAATGTAAGTTTATAAATTATGGGGAAAATATTAAAATTATTCTATTTTGCATTGGCATTTATGGCATTGTGGTCTCTCTCCTCTTGTAATGAAGATGATCCAGAACCTATCTTGAATTTAAATGGAAAAGAGTCTGATTTGGAGTTGCTGGCTGATGCAGAGGGAGAGGTCTTTTCTGTAAAGATTACTTCCAACCTCTCTTGGAGTGCAACCTCTTCTGAAAATTGGTGTCTGCTGGAGAATTATTCTCAAAAGGGAGATGGAACTCTTGTCGTGAAAGTGTCCGCCAATTCTTCTTCTTCGGAAAGGAATGCCAAGATTTCTTTAAAAGGAGGACCTGTTAGTCGTGAGGTGTCGGTAAAACAGGCTGGTAAGGCATTGGGTGATGAGTCTGATGAGGAGGTCGATGATTCTGACGAGGAGAATGGTGGTTCTGCGGACAATGATTCTAGTGAGGAAAATGGTAATCAAGGAGGTAATGGGTCGGAAGAGGGCGATTCCAATGGGGGAAACGAAGAGCCTGTAGTCCCTAAATACTTTTATCTGAACTTGACGGCTTCTCCTGCCTCGGCGGGTGAGGTTTCTGGTTGGGGATTGACAAGAACAGACTGCGTCAATAAAGTGGAAGCCACTCCTAAAGAAGGTTATATGTTTGTAGGATGGAGTGATGGAGAGACCTCAATGTCTCGCACAGTGACTTCTACGACTGGAGAGGATATCTCTTTGATTGCCTACTTTGAAGAGATGGATTTGACAAAAATGACTGGTTATCGTGATGGTTATTTGTATGTCGATTTGGGATTGTCGGTGATGTGGGCTACCTATAATGTCGGAGGAAGCAAACCAACTGATTTCGGCGACCTTTTCGCATGGGGCGAGACCTCTCCAAAGGAATATTATAAACAGGAGAATTACAAATGGGGCGTTAGTATGTATGATTTTACAAAATATTGTACGAAAAGATTTTACGGAAGTGTTGATGAAAAGACGGTTCTGGATAGAAGTGATGATGCGGCAAGTGCCAATTGGGGGGCATCCTGGAGAATGCCGACTGCTGATGAGATGGCGGAGTTGGTGAACGGTTGTGATTGGGTGTGGATGGACCATTATAATGGAACAAACTGTAACGGACAACTTGGTAAGAGTAAGAAAAATGGTAATGTGATATTCTTACCAGCGTCTGGAATGGGGAAAGGATATAATAACTACACGGAAAATGGTTATGGATACTATTGGACTAAAAGTCTATATGAGGAACTTCCGACCCGTGCTAATAATATCCATTTTGGTACGGGTGATTTTGATACTTATGATGTTCAGGATCGTGTTTACGGTATGCCTGTACGTCCGGTCTTTCCCCGTTAGGATGGATTGTTTTAATAATTGAATAGAAAGGGCATTTGTTCTAAACTGGAACAGTTGCCCTTTCTGCTCTTTTATATCGTCACCTTCAACATCGCCTTCACCTGCGTGGAGACATTTCCCTCAATCAGCTCTAAATTGGATCCTATGGAGCTCCTGCCATCCGTATAGATGAACCACCCTGCCTTGAAGTGCAGTTGCAGCGCCTCTTTGTGTTTCCACATCAAGGAGACGGCCACTCTGTGCCCCTTGCCATAATGCATCGGGAAGGAGAGCGTGTAGGGGAGGTCCTTCTCATAAATGTAGATCCTGTTGTTGTAGTCAGTCGCATGGAAATAGGCGTATCGAAACGCCAGGGAGAGGTGCCAGGGTTTTATGTTCCCTGTGGCCGATTGGGAGAGGATCCACCCATAGGTGGCGGGGTGAGAGAAATCCTCCGAACGGTTAACCTCCGCTATGGTTTGCACTCTCCAATTCCCTATTTGCGTGTTCAAGGTACTTCGCAATGTCCTTTTGAGATTGCCCTTCTCCTTCTCTTTGTATTTGAGCGACTCGTCGCATCGTTTGGAAATCTTGATGTTGGCTAAAAGGCAATATTCATAGCCGTGGGAGGCGATATTGGTGGAGGATAGCGCCCAGGGAAACCGGAAACTGTCCGCATAGGCGGAGATCGAGACTCTTTTTAGCGGGGAGAAGCGGGTGCTGATATAATAGCCCTGCTCGTTTTCCAATCGGCTGTTTTCACTGAACCCCTTTCCGTATAGCGTTTGGTAAGCGGGGGTGTAATGGCGCTGGGCGATGGTGATCTCCAATCGGGAAAGCGGGAAGATGGAGGCTCCGTTCATGGTGGCGAAGTGTCCGTTGGCGTCGATGGCGCTCTCTCCAAAGAGCGAGACGTGACGCCACCTTGCCTTATAGTCGATCCCGATATTGAGGTGGTGGTTCGTGTCGGTCAAGCGGAAGCGGGTATAGCGTCTCTCCGTAGGGTGCAACTCTCTTGAATAGTGGTATTGCAGAATGGTATGGCCCAGGGTGAGGTTGCCCCGCTTGAAGCGTAGATGGCCACCTGCCACCTCTTCCGTCACATTCCTCTTTTTGCTGATCTCCAATGTCGTCCGGTGCATGCCGTCGCTCTTGAAGGAGGATATTTTCTCCCCGTTAAGGGTGGCGTCGCACTTTTTGAGGGAGGCGAAAAGGGTGAGTTGAATCGCTTTCCAACCCATGGTGATGCCTCCTCCTCGGAAGAAGTCGGACTCCCCTGTGGAGGCGTAGCGTTTCAGCCCTTGCGTGCCTTTGTAGGTGTTGGCCACGCTTGCGGTCTTCCCTAAGATGGAGCCGCTCCCCACGACCAATCCTTGCCCGAAGTTCGCCTTGTAGTCGCCTAAACAGAGTTGACGCATCCACCTTCTCCCTTCAAAGGAGAGGGAGGCGCTTATAAAATCGAATCCTCTGCCATGTTGGCTCCAAACCGCCTCTCCCGCATCCTTCTCTCCGATGAGGGAGGCTTTGATGTTGTCGGCGTTGAATAGATATTTGGCGTAGTAATGGATGGGTGGCCCTGCGTATTGGGAGGTGCCATCGCTCTCAGGTTCGTACCCCTTCTTCTTTTGTAGGAATCGATCCGCACTAAGGAAAATCTGGGATTGACGGTGCGCCAGCATCTCTCTGATGCTGATCGTCCGCTCCTCCTCTCGTAGGGTGACAAAGGGTAGCAGTTGTTGGATTATCTCCATGCTCAGTTCCGGGATGTTTTTCAGTTCGAAGAGGGTTTGGTAGTTGCCGTACATCTGCCGATGACGCACCAAACTTCTGGATTCTCCCTCGTGGAGAAAGGGGAGTTGCTCGAAATCCTCCTCTGTGGCTGTGTTGAGGTCGATCTTATTACTCTTCAGCTCGTTGAGAAGGTCGATCAGATTCTCCACCTCAAGTTGCGCACCATCCTCCTCTTGGAAGGATTCCATCTCCTCTAAAAATTGGTTGCTGAAGTGCTCCTCTTGCGCAAAACAGAATAGTGATGGAAGTGCTAAAAATGCGAATAGAATAGTTTTTCTCATGATTGTGGTCTTTTGAATTGAAATCCGATGCCGCAGTCTAAGATATAGCCAACCTCCCGAATCCACCTCGCGGCGATGTCGATGCGGAAAAATCGGTGCTTGAATCCGCATCCAAAGGCGGGGGTGATGGGTGGCCCGGATACGCCGCATCGAAGCGTGAATCCGGCGTGTGTGTACGCCATACTGAAGCGTGCGAGGATGCCCTCTCCTTGGCACCAGTTCACCTCCGTGACGCAGCTGGCGTCGTCGGAAAACTTGAAGATGGAACCTGCCGTGACGTTGCGTTTTTCTTCAGAAACAACCCTTGAGGAGTGGGTGAGGAATAGGTTTTCTCCTTTGCAGTAGAACTCCAGCTGGCTGGAGCATAAGAATCGGACAAACAGATCGCAGGATAGTTGTATGTTTTTGTCGGTTTGGCCTTCGTAGCGGAGCCTCCGAAACTGAAGGGCGAACCCACCTGACCAGTGGCGCTGGAAAATCTTGGTGAAGGAGGAGCAGATCCGCAACTGGTTGTAAAGGTTGTAACCGAAGTGTTCCGCTCCATATCCCATGGTGAAGAAGCGGGTAGGGAGGATGGCGTCGGCCCTTATGTGTGACAACTCCTGGGTGAGGAAATGGTTGCTGGCCGAAAGATAGAGAGAGGGAAACGTGTCGTCGGCAAGGGAGACGGAGGTGCTTCCCACATCGTATCGAACAGAACCGGCGGTTGAGGCGCTCACGCAATTTACGAGTGCGTCGGAGGCGGATGAGTGAATTGAAATGCTAAAAAATGCAATCAAAAAAGGAATTTTTTTCATTATTTTTTATCGTCAAATTGTTTTGCATATATATTATGCTAAATTTGCAAACAGCAACTAACAGCAATAGATGATGACAAAGATAATAAAATATCTAACAGTGTTGATGCTTGCCTCTCTCTTTTTTCAGGCCAGTGCGCAGACGGAAGTCGAAGGAATCCGTGTGCCTGCGGTTGTGGATGAGAATGGAGATACGGTACCGAATTGGCTGCTCCCGCAATTTTATGTCTATCCTCCGTTGACTTTCAAGAGCGCGAAACAGGAGAAGTTCTATTGGAGGACTGTGCGTGATGTGAAGAAGACGCTCCCTTATGCGAAGATGGTCGCTAAACTGTTGAAGGAGATCGACCGGGATATGGAGAAGTTGCCGACTGAAAAGGAACGCAAAAAATATATGGAGGCGAAAGAGGATGAATTGGTCGCCACGTATAAACCAATTTTAAAACAGTTCACGCTCTCTCAGGGAAAAATGATGATTCGTCTTGTTGATAGAGAGTGTGATAGAACCTCATACCAGTTGATCAAACAGTTCCGAGGCGGATTTAGAGCTGTGTTTTGGCAAGGATTCGCGAAAATGCTCGGAGCGAATCTGAAGACGGAATACGATCCGGATAAGACGGAGGACGACGCGATAGTGGAACGTGTCATCAATTTGGTGGAGGCTGGACAATTATAGACGTGCTTGGGAGATGAAGGTGGTCGTTAATAAACTATTGCCGCCTAAAGGTTTCACGGGCGTGAATCTGTTTGGCGTGTTGTTTGTCCGTAAGCGGTACCTTCCCCGTCTGACTGAACGAGTGTTCCGCCACGAACGGATCCATACGGCGCAGATGGTCGAGATGCTCTTTCTCTTTTTCTACGTCGCCTATTTCTTGGAGTGGATTTATTGGCTGATTCGCTCTCTTTTCGATAAGGGAATAAATCCTTACCTTAGTATCTCCTTCGAACGGGAGGCCTATGGACATGAATTTGATGCCGATTACTTGAAAAGGCGCAAGTTTTTTGCCGCTTGGCGGGACCATTTCCATGTGGATGGTGTGAAGAATTGATGTTTATTTAAAAGGTATTGATATGAAGATTGGAAATTTTATGTGTGTGTTGATAGGAGGTTTTCTCTCCCTATCACAATCTTTCGGACTCTATGCGAAAGGTTTGGATACTCCTACCGTAGGTGTCTCCACTGCTGAATTGGATGGCTTCAGCGCAAAAACCCAAAGCGTCGAAGTGTATGAGTATGATTTTATTTCGGGCTTTGTCACCCCCAAGGAATTGTTACGAAGTTTCAAATATGATTCTTTAGGTAGGCGAATCGAGTACCGAGATGGAATGAGCTCCCTCATCTATAAGTATGGATATGATCGTCGGGGCAACCATGTGCGTACCTCTGTTTATCATGATACGATAAAAGAGCGTATGAGGGATACGATATTTTTTTATGATTCCAATAACCGTTTGACGAAAAAGCGGATTTCCTATTGGGGTGAATGGTTGGAAACGGAAAATCTGGAATATGACTCGTTGGGAAATCTGCTCACCCGAAACCTATATTCCGAAACGGGCAATCGGTCGTTGAGGCTTTCGGAAACCTATCGGTATGATGCGAAAAATCGTATGGTGGCGTTCGTGAAAAGAGACTTTAATAATCAAGCGAGCAGTAAGGCCATCTGGATCTATGACAAGGAGGATGGACGGCTGAAGGAGAAGAGGGAAGAGGAGAATGGATTCATTTTACATGATTATAAGTATACTTATGATGAGAAAGGTAATTTGACGGAGGTGGAGGATATGGGGAAAATAGGCGTTCAGGTGACCAAAACGATCTATTATTATGATTCAGTGAATCGCTTGCTTATGGAGCGCCTATATGGTCGAGATGGAGTCTGGTTGGGAGAAAAGTCGTACTCTTATCATCTCAATGGGCGGGTGAAAAAAATTGTTGAATTGAAACTGCGCATAGTTCCGTTGCTCGACGAGGTCAACGACGAGGATTGGAACCGAACGGAGACGTCATATGATCCACAAGGAAGAAAGATAAGGTATGAACACTACAGCGGAAAGGGTGATTTGTATGCTGTTTATGATGATGTGGAATATAATCTGTTGAAGAATAGGATGCTGTATCCCTCCTCCAAATATACGGATTATGCCATCAAAAAACATATTGTAATGAATGATACCATTAGAACAATTCGCCGACGCGAAAAAATCTTAGTGGATGAGCCGGAGCCTTTGCAGAAGGTAGAGTTCGTTTACGGGAAGGGTGGCTGTAAACGTTGTACTGCCTATTGGGGTGGGGGTAAAGTGACTCTGCTTATGAAATATGATTCGAAGAATAGGTTGACTGAAAGTGTGATTAGTGATGCCTACGGACAAGTTGATTTTCAGACCGTATTCCGTTATGATAAAGAGGGAAATATGACGAAGAGATTGGCGGTTACTCCGTGCTCGGAGAGTATAGCGAATACGGTCGCCATCCAGTTTCGGGAACATTTGGATTCTGTAGGGTTGTTCGATAGGTACATGGAGTGCAAGTATGAGTATTGGAAGTAGATGGAAACTTATAGGCTTCGCATCCCTTCCATAAACGCTCCTTTGTAGTCGGCTAATTTTTTGCTTTTTAGGATTTTCTTTCGGCTCTTATGGTCCAGTTCGGGGAGGAGGTATTCCCAGTATGAAGTGAGCTTCTGAACCAGTTGCCCCTCTCCTCCGTTCATTTTTTCGGCGTACCCCTTCTCTAAGTCGTCCAAGAAATCTTTGATTTTAGAGACCCGCTTCGTCGTGGTGTATTCGGTACCGCTAAGCGCCTCTTCCACTAAGCATGGATTCTGAAGCAACCCTCTTCCGACCATTATGGCGCTGATGGATGGGAATCGTTCCATTGTGGCAATGATATCCTCTATTCGGGTGATGTCTCCATTGTAAATAATCGGGTGGGCGGAACCTTGGACGAAAAGGGTGAGTGCGTCGAGATCCATCTCTCCTTTGTATTGGTCTTTACCCAATCTGGCGTGCATGGTAATGTGCGATATTCTCGCCCCGTTCAGGATCGGGAGCAGTCGCTCCGCTTCCGATGGCTCATGCATGCCCAAACGCATCTTGACGGAGAATGTCGTGTCGGGGAAGGCTTGCGTCGCATCCAATACCTCTTTTACCTTTTCCGGGTGGGAGAGAATGCCCGCTCCCTTCTCTTTCTTGGCGATCATCGGGAAGGGACAACCGAAGTTGATGTCGATCCGTTTATAACCCATCTCCGTGATCTTTTTGATTAAGATGGTCACCTCCTTCGCACTGTTTCCGATGATTTGAGGCACCAATAGCCCTTGCTCGAAAAGTATGGGGTTGCGCT
This sequence comes from Paludibacteraceae bacterium, assembly GCA_045639525.1. Taxonomy (GTDB): domain Bacteria; phylum Bacteroidota; class Bacteroidia; order Bacteroidales; family Paludibacteraceae; genus UBA1181. The sequence goes on from JAZUDI010000044.1 coordinate 78,443, forward strand.
CTGGGGAGATCTCCTTTTGGTCGTGCCAACGCATCTCGCCCTTCTCCATGCGGCAGAAGGGGGTGTAATAGGCGTCGATGCCTTTGAAGTGTTTGGCGTGTGTCTCTCGGAATACTGCGTCGGTAAAACCTTGGAGTGGTGCGAAGTGGTATTGCATGGTGTTTGCGTGCTATTTATTTTAACGATGCGAAGATACAAAAAAAGAAGGATGTCCAGCCCTGAACATCCTTCTTCATATAAAGTAATGATTGATTACTTAGCGTTGATTTGCGCATCGATAACCGCGATGGTTGTCATGTTGACGATGTCGCGAACAGAAGCCTCAACGTCAAGCACGTGAACTGGCTTGTTAAGACCCATTTGAACTGGACCTACGCTCTCGGCGATACCCATGTTCATCAACATACGGTATGCGATGTTAGCGGAGTTCAAGCAAGGGAATACCAATGTGTTGACATCCTTGCCATCGATCTTGCTGAATGGGAACTTCTCGTGACGAAGCTTCTTATCCAATGCGAAGTTAACTTGCATCTCACCATCCACATCCATCTCTGGGTGGTTCTTGTGCAACAACTCAACTGCCTCATGAACGATGCATGGGTTACCAGTTGTGTCTGCGCCGAAGTTAGAGTAAGACAACATAGCCATTACTGGGTGCTCGTTGAACAACTTCACTGATCGGTTGGTCAATGCGGCGATCTCTGCCAAATCCTCTGCGCTTGGAGAATCGTTCATCAAAGTGTCTGCCATGAAGTAAGCTCCCTTAGGAGTGTTCAAGATGTTCAAAGCGGCGATGCTCTTAACACCCTCGCGCAAACCGATGATATCGATAGCTGGCTTGATAGCCTCCATGTACTTGGTGTAAGATCCGGTGATCATCGCATCTGCATCACCCATCTCAACCATCATTGCGCCGAAGTAGTTGCGGTCGTACATCTTCTCGTTAGCCTCAGCGTAGGTGTAACCCTTACGAGCCAACTTCTCGGAGATGTATTTAGCGTACTTGTTGCGGCGAGCCTCCTCACGGTCGTGGCGAAGGTTGATGATCTCGATACCCTCGATGTCGATACCGTTCTCGTTAGCGATCTTAGCGATACGCTCCTCGTTACCCAAAAGGATAGGAATACAGATGCCCTCCTTCTTAGCGGTTGAAGCGGCGCTCAAGGTGTTGGCGTTGTTAGCCTCGGTGTAAACCACCTTCTTAGGATCTTTCTTAGCGGCCTCGGTCATGTTGCCGATCAAGGTGTTGTCCAAGCCCATGCGAGCGCGGAGCTCTGCCTTGTACTCGTCCCAGTTCTCGATGTTCTTGCGAGCCACGCCAGACTCCATAGCGGCCTTAGCGACAGCAGGAGCGACAGTCTCCAACAAACGTGGATCGAACGCTGCAGGGATGATATAATCTTTACCGAACTTCAAGTTCTTCTTGTTGTAAGCGATTGCCACAGCCTCAGGAACTGGCAACTTAGCCAAGTCAGCCAATGCGCGAACGGCAGCCAACTTCATCTCCTCATTGATAGCCTTTGCGTGTGTGTCCAAAGCGCCACGGAAGATGTAAGGGAATCCAAGCACGTTGTTGATTTGGTTCGGATAGTCTGAACGTCCTGTACCGCAGATGATGTCTGGACGAGATGCCATAGCATCGTCGTAAGAGATTTCAGGAACAGGGTTAGCCAATGCGAATACGATTGGATCCTTAGCCATTGAACGAACCATGTCTTGGCTCAACACGTTACCCTTGGAAAGACCCAAGAATACGTCGGAACCCTTCACAGCCTCTTCCAAGGTAGTGATGTCGCGAGAAGTGGCGAAAGGCTTTTTGCGGTCGTTCAAGTCAGTTCTCTTGGTGTTGATAACGCCCTTAGAGTCGCACATGACGATGTTCTCCAAGCGAGCACCGAGTGCCATGTATAATTTAGTACAAGAGTTGGCGGCAGCACCTGCTCCGTTCACAACGATCTTTACATCCTCGATTTTCTTGCCTACCAAATCCAAAGCATTGATCAAAGCTGCGGAAGAGATGATAGCAGTACCGTGTTGGTCGTCGTGCATCAAAGGAATATCCAATTCTGCTTTCAAACGATCCTCGATTTCGAAACACTCAGGAGCCTTGATATCCTCCAAGTTGATACCTCCGAATGTAGGAGCGATAGCCTTAACGGTTTCGCAGAACTTGTCGATGTTCTTCTCATTTACCTCGATGTCGAATACGTCGATGTCGGCGAAGATTTTGAACAAAAGTCCCTTACCCTCCATTACTGGCTTTCCAGCCTCTGCACCTATGTCACCTAGACCTAGAACGGCTGTACCGTTAGAGATTACAGCTACCAAGTTGCCCTTTGCGGTGTATTTGTATGCCGCTTGAGGATCCTTTTGGATCTCCAAACATGGTTCTGCGACACCTGGTGAATAAGCCAAAGACAAATCTCTTTGTGTAGCGGTTGGCTTGGTTGGGATAACCTGGATCTTTCCTGGTCTTCCCTCAGCGTGATACTTCAACGCCTCTGATTGTTTTTTCTCGTCACTCATATATTAGAAAAATTATGTTTTTCAACATATCGAAAATTTCTGCAAAGATAGAAAAAAATATCGAAGGAGAATGTGATACTTTCTTTTTTAGGCGAAAAATATATTTTTTGATATCAAATTGTAAATTAAAACAGGGGATTTTGTTTCAAAATAAATATTAAGAGGGATGGCCTCAAAAAAAAGCCTTCCCTTGGGGTGCGTTCGCTCGGAGGAGCATTTTTCTCTCGATTTAGGGATGTTGTGTTGTGGATGCGAAAATAAAAAGCGGAGAAATAGGACAAAGTTTTGATTTTTTTTCTGCAATTTTGTGGTATGGAAAAATTAAACTTGTCTTTGCCGCAAATCCAGGCATCAAAAGATTTGAATTCATTGGCATCCGACGTGAAGTGTCAGGATCCGATGAGGGTGCGCTATATGCGTTTGAACAGAATGCTTCAACGAACCGTTTCGGAGTTGGGGAAGCATCTGCACGTCGTTTACACCAGCCAGGCCTCCTACATTGACGCTATTTGTAAGGAGCGAAGTTATCCGCAACGAGCCTCGCTACAAGTGTTGAGGCGCCATGTGATCGCCTATTTGAAGGAGACGTTTTCTCCGGTGGAGGAGGATTACCTTTATGATGTGAAGGCGATGGCGGAGGCGTTGTCCTTCTTTTTTAGGATTCCGATCCCGGCTTCTTTGTTGGCCGCACTGCCTGAAACTTGGCGAAAACTGGATGTCCAACCCGATCCCCGCCGTGATGTGCGACACAGCCGTTTGCGCATGACTGTAACCCGTTGGACCGATTCTCTCCTTTATGGAGAAGTGGAGGATTTGGAGATGGGAGAGTGTGTGGCGGCCTATACCCATATCTTTGATAGCGCGGAGTTGATGTCCGCGACCCGACACTTGGCGGAGACCTTCTCCGGATTGAGGGAAAACCTCTTCGAAGGCGCTCAGGTCAACTTGCTGGATGTCTCTGTGGAGGATTGGCAAGAGGGTAAGAGCCTAATAGTGCCTGAATTGGTCGTTTTTGAGCCCGATTTCTTGGTGGATATCACCTCCATCACCTATTGTATTCAGCCAAGCGGAACTACGCCGCTCAACTATCTTGTGAATAAAGTGAAGGAGTCTCCCCAGTCGAGTGCCATTATGTTGGGAAATGTAGCCAACCAGTTTTTGGATGACTGCGTGAATCAGACGGAGGAGCATCCGCTCTCCTATGAGGAGTCCATATCAAAGACCTTTGTCTCCGACCCGATCAGTTTTTGCGCTTTGGATGACATCGATGCGGAGTTCTTTGCCAATACGAAACTACAATTCGACAACATCAGCCGAACGGTGTCGAATAGTTTTGAGGAGGTGGATATCCGTCCGGGAAGCGGTGTGGTATTGGAACCGTCTTTTATCTGTGAGGCCTTGGGTATGCAGGGACGTATGGACCTTTTGTCGCTTGATTTGGGGAAGATTGTGGAGTTGAAGTCCGGTAGGGCGGATGATTGGCAACGGGAGCGTCCGGAGGCGAAATCGGACCACTTACTGCAGGTGACGCTCTATTATGAATTTTTGCATTATAATTTAGGGCTGGATTATAAGGATGTGAAGAGTTTTCTCTTCTATTCCCGCTATCCGCAATTTATGAATTGCCGCTCCTCCCGTGAAATGGTGCGCAAGGCTTTACAGCTCCGAAACGATATTGTCGCCAACGAATGGCGCCTCTCCCAAGGTGATTCCCGAGCGTTGATCGCTCGGTTGACGCCTGAAAATATCAACGTGGCTGGTATTAACAACAAACTGTGGAATGGCTATCTTCTCCCGCAGTTGATCGACACTTTGGAGCCGATTCGTCAAGCGGATCCACTGGAATCCGCCTATTTCCACACCTTCCTCTCCTTTGTGGAGCGGGAACTCTTCTTGACCAAGGTGGGGTGTCTCTCCGCCGATCGAAGTGGCGGATTCTCCGACGCGTGGAAACTCTCCGCTGAGGAGAAGGTGCGGACGGGCAATATGATTGTGGATCTGTCGATTGAGGATTTCAATGTCTCTGACGGTATGGATATGAAAGATTCTGGCGAGTCTATCCGCAATATAAGATTGACCTGGAAGGCGGATGACGAGAATCTTCCCAATTTCAGGGTGGGTGATCTGGTGATGCTTTATGAGCGGAACGGAGAGGGTGATAGTGTGACGAACAAGCAACTTTTCCGTTGCTCGATAGAGTCGTTGCTGAACAATGAGGTGGTGCTTCGCCTGACCTATAAGCAACGCAATCGTATGGTCTTCCCGCTGAATAGCCGTTATGCGATGGAGCATGATACCATGACCTCCACCTACAATGCTATGGTACGGGCTTTGCGATCCTTTTTGGTGGCGCCCCAGGAGCGGCGTGATCTGCTGTTGGGTAGGCGTGGATTCGTATTCTCGGATCCCCAACCCTTGGCAAGACCGACAGATAAAAGCGACCGCGTCAATCAAGTGGTGGCTGATGCGATGCGTGCCGAAGACTTCTACCTCTTGGTGGGACCTCCGGGAACGGGTAAGACCAATTTGGCGATGCGGACGATGGTGGATAATTTCTTGGCGGAGCCTGGTTACCGTATCCTGTTGATGGCCTATACCAATAGGGCCGTGGACGAGATCTGTCGGATGTTGCGGGATTATGATCCGGAATTGGATTATATCCGCATCGGTAATGAACTCAATTGCGAAGCCTCCTTTCGTCCTCACTTGCTGAAATATGAGGTGTCGGCGTGTAAAAACCGCTTGGCGGTGAAGGAGCGCTTGTCCCGATCCCGTGTCTTTGTGGCGACCGTAGCCTCTATGGATGGTAAGATGCCGCTTTTCGATCTGTTCCATTTTGATGTGGCGATTGTGGATGAGGCTTCTCAAATATTGGAGCCTCAGATCTTGGGACTCCTGAGTGCGAAGACCTCAAGTGGCGCCTCCGCTATCCGCAAATTTGTCATGATCGGAGACCATAAACAATTGCCTGCCGTGGTGCAGCAGCCAAGAGGCGAAGCAGAGGTGACGGACGAAGCCTTGCGTAGTTTCTCCTTGTTGAATTGTGCTGATTCCCTTTTCGAACGGTTGCATCGGTCAATGGTTGAGCATAGTGAGGTGAAACCGGGTATGCTGGATACACAATGGCGTATGCATCCGACTATCAGTGATTTTGTAAGCCGTGAATTCTATCACGGCGCATTGAAGGTGGGAATGGGGGCGCACCAGACCTCCGACGCACTTCCTTATGCGCGACTGGAGGAGACGCGTCAAGTGGCGACCTTCCCATTGAATATGGATTTTACTACCGAAAATATCACGGAGTTTGTCCGGACGGTCCGTATGGGCTTCCTTCATACGGAGAAGAGATCCCGTCTGGATAATAGTAAGATCAATGCCGAGGAGGCGGATGTCGTGGCGGAGATTGTACATGCTATCGTGTCTTTGAACGGTGAGAATCCCGAATTCTCCCTCGCTGACAATGTGGGAATCATCGTTCCGTTCCGTAATCAGATCGCCATCGTGTTGAAACGGTTGCGTGAATTGGGTGTGGCGCATGCCGAAGATATTGTGATCGATACGGTGGAACGTTTGCAAGGAGGTCAAAAAGATTACATCATCTTCTCGACGACCGTCAGCCAATATTACCAATTGTCCATTTTGAGTGAACCTGTGGAGATAGAAGGTCAATGGGTGGACCGTAAATTGAATGTCGCTTTGACTCGTGCCCGCAAGCAACTATTTGTGGTTGGCAATGAGGAATTGCTTCGCCAATCGTCGCTCTATGATCGGTTGATTGACTATTGTGGCGGGGTTGAAGAACCTGATTCGGCCTTGTAGCTTTTATTTTATTCGATCAAACCGCTCTCCTTGAGGATCAACGGAATTTGGATGTTGATGTTCTCCTCGAACGCTGCGGGAGGATAGACTTCGGTGATCTCGTCGGAGAAGTATTTTTGATGAAAAAGATCGATGATCTCCCTCCTCGTTTTCCCCGCTTTGTGGGCGTCGGCGATTAAATCTTTCCCTTCTATATGGCTTCGGTAGGAGTCTTCGAAAAATTGAGTCACTTGTTTTCCCTCTAACAATCCCCAGTGGGGAATCATATAGTATTGGATCTCATACTCTTTCGCCTTTTCGATTGAGTCCAGTGTCATCTGGTATCCGACAAGGAAGGAGGGGATGATTAACCCCTCATCCGCATACATGCCTATGGTCTCATTGCCCAACATCAATTTGTGTTCCGCAAAGTAGTAGCCGACCGAGTCTTTCGTGTGGCCGGGAAGGGAGACGACTTCCACTTTGTGGTGGCCGATCGTGAGCATCTCCCCATCTTCCACCGCTATGTCGGTATGAAGGTAGGATATGTCGTTGAATCGCTCTTCGTATCCGTGTAACTCCGCTGCCGCATTATCTAAGCGCAGCATTGTAGCCCTTGCCCCCTCTTTCTCCATTACTTTTGCCGCATGGGTAAAGGCAACGACTTGAATATTGGGGTAGACCTTCCTGAGATAGGCGCTCCCCAACGCGTGGTCATAGTGGGAGTGGGAGAGGAGAACATAATCCAATGGCCGTTCGCCTAATACCTCTTGGATGTTTTGGTGAAGTTTTACGCTGGAAAAGCCAAAGCCTGATTCAAAGAGGAACGTGACCTCTTCGCAGACAAAAAGATAAGCGTCGCCACCCCTAACGGGAGAGACATTATATACCATCGCATCTCCGACTCTCCTCGGTTGCTCGAAGTTGTAACTAATCATAATTCTATCCTTAATAGTTGCAGCGCAAAATTACAATTTTGACGCCGAAAAGATTTCGCTCGGTTGCTTTTTCTGCTTTTTACTCTGTTTTTATGTTTTAATTCAGTGAAATTATGATTTTTATAGGTAAACAATCTTATAGAGATAGTGCTTTGTATTATAATTTTATCTACTTTTGCTTAACACACATAAAAGCAACATAATAAAAGGGGACTCTTGGTCTGTGAAGATCGAGGGTCCGCGAAATTGTTTAAAAGCTCTCCATTTTATTTGATGAAATGAGGAGCTTTTAATTTTTTTTTGCTGTTTCTATTGTGTATTTATTACATAAAATATAATTTTGTAGCGCCGAATGTAACCTGTTTTGTGCCCAATGGCTCTCATTGCGTTCGGATTTGATAAAAACTAATGTGAAATGATGAACCTGTTAAGAAAGTTAACATTATTCCTATTGTTTAGCCTCTCTTCGAGATTCGCCGGAGCGGCACTCTTAGTCAGTTCGGTCATGGCCGATCCTGCCAGTTATGATAATGTATATGAGTACATTGAGTTTTTGGCGACAGAACGGGTGGATTTCTCCGAAACACCCTGTACCGTGATTATTTGTAACAATGGAACCATCCTTCGTCCCCACGGTTGGTTGACTGGTAGTACATTGACCTATGCGATCCAATTGGATTCCGGCGTGGTGGAACGTGGGGAGACCTTTTATGTGGGAGGGCCGACGCCCAAAGTAAATGGTGCTAAAAGTGATGATCTTCATTTGACGCATTGGTATGGTTTGGACTATACCAAGGAGGCGGGTGCGGGTGGTATTGGGCTCAATCAGCAGTGGCGTGTCGGCATGGTCGGAAATGGAGGGCCTTCGGCAGATGGTGTGGCTATCTTCGCGGGGAGAGCGGAGGATATTACGGAGGAGAGCGTGCCTTGGGATTGTGTCTTTTATGGTGATGCGGTGGGAGATGCGGCTGCTTATGGGTATCTATTGTCGGATGGATCGATGTTAGGGGAGGATGCGGAAATATTCCCTTCTCCGGGAAGCGAGAAGATTATGAAATTTTCGGGGGTATATAATTTCCTGACGAATGAGTGGGAGGTGGCGCGGAGTGCGGTGTCGATTCCGGTAAAGACAGCGGATGATATCTATACCTTGATTCGATTGGTGCCAGTTGATACGGTTGTGGTTCCGCCATTGGACACGATAGTGCAGCCGGCAGATACGGTGATTGTTCCTCCATTGGATACGATAGTGCCGCCGATAGACACGGTGGTGGTACCGCCTTTGGATACGATCGTGCCGCCGATAGATACGGTGGTCATTCCTCCTCTGGATACACTCGTGCCACCAATTGATACGGTGATAGTTCCTCCATTGGATACGATTGTTCCGCCGATAGACACGGTGATAGTACCACCGTTGGATACGATTGTCCCACCAATTGATACGGTGATAGTACCACCGTTGGATACGATTGTTCCGCCGATTGATACGGTGTTAGTTCCACCATTGGATACGATTGTCCCACCAATTGATACGGTGATAGTACCACCGTTGGACACGATAGTTCCACCAATGGACACGGTGATTGTTCCGCCCTTGGATACGATTGTGCCTCCGATAGATACGGTTGTTGTTCCGCCCTTGGATACGATCGTACCGCCAATAGATACGGTGGTCATTCCACCGTTGGATACGATCGTGACACCGATGGATACGGTGATTGTTCCACCATTGGACACGATCGTGCCACCGATAGACACGGTGATTGTTCCTCCGTTGGACACGATCGTGCCACCGATTGATACGATGTTGGTTCCTCCTTTGGACACGATAGTTCCTCCGATCGATACGGTGATAGTTCCTCCGTTGGACACGATAGTTCCACCATTGGACACGGTGATTGTTCCTCCATTGGATACGATTGTTCCGCCGATCGACACGGTGATTGTTCCACCATTGGATACGATCGTGCCACCGATAGACACGGTGATTGTTCCTCCGTTGGACACGATCGTGCCACCGATTGATACGATGTTGGTTCCTCCATTGGATACGATTGTTCCACCAATTGATACGGTGATAGTTCCCCCGTTGGATACGATTGTACCGCCGATAGATACAGTAGTGGCGCCGCCGTTGGACACATTGGTTCAGGATGCTGAGACGACAGAGGATTCCGCTCCCCTCAAAATATTGCGCAACATACTACTTACGCCCAATGGTGACGGATACAACGACACCTTTGTCGTTGAAGATTTGGAACGATATGAGGAGCCTGAATTATTGGTGTTTAACCGATGGGGCATCATTGTGTATCGTCAATATAGGTATGATAATCGGTGGGGTGGCGAGAATATGAACATAATTAGTATGGGACGGGGAGCCTTGTTGCCCGTCGGAACCTACTATTATACCTTGCTGAATCGGCAGACCCGCGTCGTTTCCGGTTTTATAGAATTATCTTATTAAAGAAGCGTATGAAGAAAAGATGTTTTGTTTGTTGGTTGATGTCGATGCTCTCATGCTTGGTAGCGGCGCAACAGGAACTCTCCCCTAATCTATCTCTGTTGGAACCCTATCGTTACAACTCCGCCTGTTCCGGATTTGAGACGGGCCTGCATCTCTCGTTGGCGTACACCAATCTTTGGATGGGTGTTGACAATGCCCCTCAGGAGATCTCCTTGGCGATGCATCAGTTGGTGACGGAGAAGAATTTCTCCGTAGGAGGCGTTTTGTCGTGCGAACGAAGTGGCTTGACGAAGCGGATGGAGTGTGAAATCGCGGGCACCTATCGTTTCTTAGTTGTGGATGATGTCTGGTTGTCTTTGAATGTGGGTGGGGGTGTGCGTTGCCTGGGAAAAGACTTTTCATTGTTGAGGCAGGATGGAGATCCCTATTTTGAAAGGCAGGCGGATAGGGAGGTGGTGCCTCGTTTCCGAATGGGCGCATGGCTTCGCTTGTCGGATAAATCTTACGTGGCCTTCTCTGTGAAAGGTGTCGGGTTGGGGCATCTGAATCAGTTTGGGCATAAGCAGTCCACCCATTTTTATTGGTCAGCGGAGAAATCATTTCCTTGGCATACACGTTATCGTTGGGTGTTGAACGGAATGGTCTATGCGGCGATTCATTCACCCTTCGCGTTCTTGTTGGCCCCATCGCTGCGATCCGACGACCGTTGGGAACTGGGGCTCTCTTATCAGACGGGCGGTAATCTCACCCCCTTCGCTAAATTCAGTTTCAATAGTCACTTCCTACTAGCTTGTTCCTACACCACTTGTTTGGGGCGAAGTTTGAGTGTCGGAGCCTCCTCATCTTTTGCTGTGATGCTGGCGGTGCGGGTAGAGGGAAAAGATTAGGGGATGGTTGGCGGATGGCAACAAAAAAGGAGCGTTTTTTCAAAAAACGCTCCTTTCGTATTTTTCGGGAATGAATTATTCAACTTGTCCGCTGATCTCCACCTCTTGTTTCTTCAATTTGTTTTTGTTCAACTCCGCATATTGCTTTCTGCTCTTGTAAACGTCGCAAGCGAGATAAAGCGCATTACGGAATGACTCTTCGGAGGCCTCTCCGACACCCACCTTGTCGTATGAGACATCGTGAACTGGGGAGGTCCTGATGATAGGAAGGTTGGCGGTGTAGTTCACGCCGCTATCCATGGCGATGCATTTGAATGGCGCTAAACCTTGGTCGTGGTACATTGCCAAGACAGCGTCGAAACGTTTGAAGTTACCGCTTCCGAACAAGGAGTCGGCAGGGTATGGACCGAAGCAGGTGATGCCCATTTCGGTTGCCTTCTTGATGGCAGGGATGATGATCTCCTCCTCCTCGCTACCCAACACGCCATTGTCTCCCGCATGCGGATTCAATCCTAATACGGCGATGCGTGGGCGGATGACCGAGAAGTCTTGGATCAAGGTCTTATTCAGATCTTTCAGTTTAGAGACCAATTTCTCAGTGGTGAGGTTGGCGGATACGGATTTGATGGAGACGTGTCCAGTGGCAACCGCCACCTTAAGCACGTCGCTGACCATAATCATCAATCCTTTCTCTCCAAAACCGAATTTGTCTTGTAGATATTCTGAATGTCCAGGGAAATGGAATTTTTCCGATTGGATGTTCTTCTTGTTGATAGGGGCGGTCACCAAAACATCGATGAGTCCGTCTCTCAAATCAGAAGTGGCTCTCTCCAATGCCAAGAATGCAGCCTTTCCTGCCTCTTCCGTTGACTTGGCCAACTCCACTTTCACCTCTTCGTCCACGCAGTTGATGATGTTGGAACGTTTAGGGTTCGCCTCTGATGCGTTGGCGATGACATTCAAATTAAAGTTCTCGATGTTCAATGATTTGCGGTGAAATGCTGCCGCCTTTGATGAACCATATACGATCGGAACGCAAAACTCGTTCACGCGCATATCGGCTAAGGTTTTGATGATGACCTCGTATCCGATACCATTGATGTCGCCTTGCGTAATACCGACTTTGATTTTATCTTCTTCCATGCTCAATTATTTCGTTTTTTGTATTCTTTTACAAAAATATAAAAAATTAATCAAATTCCAACGAGTGGAGCACCGCCTCCGTTTGTCTGATCTTGTTTCTTTTTTTGTGTTGAGGTGCGTAGACAAAGGCCTCCACTGTGATGATCTCGTTGTTGGTCTTATCCAAGAAGGTGCGGCTTACGAATGGTCCTCCCATGAAGTCGCCCTCCGTTCTCCATAATCCTCTTACCTCCACGCATTTCTTCTTTTTGTAGTAGAATTGTCTGGCCACAGGAGGGATCACGCTGGTTTCGGTGGACATATAAGAACCCTCGCTTGGACCCTCAATGTAGATTTTGGTGATGGAATCACGCTTCTCTATGATGCGGTTTAGGGAGAAATCTGTGGAGTCCTTGTAAGGAGTCCGGTAAACGATGATGTCTTGTCGTACATCAAGGCTTCCATTGGAGAGCCAAACGAACTTCTCGCCTCGTTTGGATTTGTTGATGAAATTGGGGATAGCTAGTTTGACACCTACCTCGTCTTTGACAAGATTGATGCCCTTATCGTTCCTGTATTTGGAGAAGTAGAGAATGCCTCTTTCACACTCCATGTCGACATAGAAATCGATGATGGACTGACCGTTCTCCTTGATGATGCGGATCGCCTCCTCTTGGTTCGGAGCCGTCACCTTTACAATTGCTTGGGTGTTGGCCCACCTGTCTCTTGAAAAACTGACCTTCCCTTGTGTGTATTGGGTGCTATCTATGTGATAGAACAGCAGGTTGCGCATCGGGTGTACGATGTTCGTGAAGTTGTGTGTCTCGAGGAAGAGGATGGTGAATAGGGGTTCCGATTGGGGGAGCCCATCCATCTCTTGATCAAATAGATCGAATAGGCATCGTCCGGTGGGACCATCCCATATTGTCTTGTTGCCAACGATCATCAAGTCATAAGCGTTACCGCCAACGGTTGGAACGAACAGGCTGTCGCCCTTGTTGGAACATGATGCCATTAGTGCGAGTATAAGGCATAGCGTGAAAATGATTCTCTTTCTCATCTTATTTCTCCATTAGTTTCTTTGTTGATAATAGGCCGCATGCGGCAAATATATCCTCACCTCTCGATTTCCTGATTGTCGTGGTGATGCCAACTTGGTTCAGTTTGTCCCTGAACCACTCCATCCGTTGCTGATTAGCCCCCTTCAAAGGGACATCTGGAACCGTGTGGAACCTGATGAGGTTGATCCTGCACTCCAAACCATCCAACAGTTTTCGTAGCGCCTCGATATGCCGCTGCTGGTCATTGACGCCTTCGAATACGGTATACTCGAATGATACCCTGCGTTGTCCGGAGAAATCGTATTTTTTGATCTCCTCGATGACTTTGGCGATAGGGTAGGCCTTTTGGGCTGGCATGATTTCCAACCGCTCCTCCGCAATCGGATTGTGAAGGCTGACTGCCAAGTGGCATTGGCTCTCCTTTAAAAATCTTTGTAGTCCGGGGATTAAGCCTACCGTAGAGACGGTGATTCTTTTAGGACTCCATGCGTAGCCGAAGTCGGCGGTGAGTATGTTCAATACTTGTAGGACATTCTCCGTGTTGTCAAAAGGTTCTCCCATGCCCATGAATACGACATTGGTGAGTTGTTCTGATTCGGGAATCGATTGTATTTGGTTGAGGATATCGGCGGCGGTAAGCTGTCCGTGGAATCCTTGTTTGCCGGTCGCACAGAATTTGCAACTCATTTTACATCCGATCTGGGTAGATACGCAGAGGGTGGTTCTCTCTCCATCGGGAATCATGACGCTCTCTATGTATCTTCCCTCCTTTTCGAACAGATACTTTTTCGTGCCGTCCACTGAAACGGTTGTCTGGATAGGCGCATAGGTTCCAATAGCGTATTTCTCCTCCAATTTGGTCCTGTTAGCCAAAGAAATATTGGTCATGTCGCTGATGGAGGTCACTCTCTTTTTATAGAGCCAATCCGCTATTTGCTTTGCGGTGAAGGCTGGCATGGAGAGCTCTTTGACGACGTTTTTAAGTTCTTCCAGAGATAGAGCCAATAGGGATGTCTTGTTCATTTCTGTTGGGTAATTAGGGTGGATAGGTAGATGCGATATTGCCCTACGAATCGGTGGTGTTAAACCAAAAAAAGCGCGAGGAAAATACAAGATAACCTCGCGCTTTTGTAAGTTGTTTTTTATTAATTAGAAGAATCTAGAACGATTGTCCTTGATATCTGCTTTGTCCATCAAGATGGAGAATGTTTGGTTGTACATGCTTTGCAAGATTCTTCCGCGGTTGTTGTCCACTGCAGGAGACTCAACAGGAGTCTTTGCGAGAACCTTCACCATGTAAACAGCGTCGTTTGTCTTGATAGGAGCGGATTGCTCGTCAACCTTCAAAGTTGAGAGGGCTCCTACGATGCTAGGGTTAGCGCCTCTTGTCGAGAAACGAATACCTCTAATGGTGTCGATTCCTGCGATTGTGCTAATCTCCTTGCCATTCCACTCTTCCATGATGGAAGCGGCCTTCTTGTCGTTCTTTACAGCCTCGTCAACGATATTCTTAACCTCTTTTGAAGAGTAAGGAGCGTAACCCTTCTCGATGATCTCTGTAAGAGCTACGATTACGCATTGGTTAGGTGATTGGAATGGTTGTGCTACGATATCACCCAACTTACGTTTCTCATTGAATGCCCAGTTGACAATCTTGCGTCCATTCTCAATGTTTCCAACGGTTGAGGCGTCCTCAAAGATTGGGTACTCTTGTACGTAGAGACCTTGAGCCTCCGCGTTCTCTGTGAACTTCTCGATTGTGTTGTTGTCGCTCAAATATCTGCTAGCGGCTTCATATCTTTTACGATAGGTGTCGTTGTTAGACTCGATCTTTACAGCAACCTCAGCGATCTTAACCTTAGGGGAAGTGGTCTTTGATACTGAGTCAACCTTGAAGATAAAGTATTCACCTCTATCTTCCATCTCAAATACTTCACCCTCTTTTGCAGTGAATGACTTGCTGTCGAAATCCTTCAATCTTGAGAACTGACCCTCAGAGATCCATCCAAAGCTTCCCTTTTCACTCTTGGATCTTGTGTCCATGGTGTGCTTTTCTGCAAGATCAGCGAACTTGGCACCATTCTTCAACTCTTTTTGAAGGCTGTCAGCTCTATTCTTCAACTCTTTCTTTGGAGCGTTGGTGAGATAGATGCAAGAAACCTTGATTGAATCTGGACGGTTAGTCGCGCTCTCGATGATCTTGGCGGTTTTGTAGTAAATGCCATCCTCGAAAGTGGCAAGAATTGAGTCTTTCTTAGCGCTGAAAGCGAAATCTCTGATAGAGAAGTCTACCTCGTCTTTGGTCAAGAATCCATTCTTGTTGGCGATGCTTGGATCACTCTCTTGCATTGCCAAAAGGATCGCCTCCTCAGCGTTCTCGGTCTCTCTCAAGTCCTTCTCGATGCTTAGAGCCTTGTTCTTAGCCTCGTCGCTATCTGAAGCCAAAGGCTTCACGTCAAACACGATGGTCTTGATGGTACGTCTTGCAGGCGTCTTGAACATCTTTTGCATCTCTTGGTACTTAGCCTTCGCTTCTGCTCCTGATACGGTGAATGAAGAATCAGCCATTCCGTAGAATGACTTGATCGCAACTACATAGTCGATTGCCTCTGCGTCGTATTGGCTCAAGAACTCCTTCTCTGCCTTTGGTGCGGAGGTTGCGCTGGCTACCATGCGGAAGTACTTGTCGTAAAGCAACATGTTGTTCAATTGCTTCTCTACGCAGATCCAACTGTTGTAGAGCTTCTCCATGTACTCGTATTGTGGATTGTTTTTCTTCTCATCGTCGCTAGCCTCTTCCATGTTCTTGAAAGCCTTCAACATCATATCCAAATTTTGCATGCTGAATCTTCCGTTCTCGTCTTGAACCATTCTGAGGTTTTGAACCATTGCGTGTGGATTCACTCTTGTCGCGTAGTCCAACTCCTCTGTTGTTATGCTCATGCCGATCTTTTCTGCTTGATTCTTCAATACATTAGCCAATGTAAATGTTTGCCAAGCCTCGCTTCTCGCTTTGTCGTCACTGGTGTAAGTTCCTTGGATTTTGTCGAAATTAGCGAACGCGTCAACCTCTTTTTGGAAGTCTGTGTAGTTCAACTTTTTTCCATACACCTCACCGACTTTGTCTTGGTCTGGGTGGAATACCGCACTAGCGTTATTCAAAAAATCTCCGATCACGAAGCATGCCAATGCCACGAATACGACGATCATGACCAATGTGCCTTTGCTTCTAAGTTTTTCTAAAGCTGCCATTTTTGTTTATTTATTGTTTTTGTTTTTTACATTTTTAGCGCACGAAATTAGTAAAAAACATGCAACGAAAAAACTTTTTCTTTCGTTTTTATTCTTTTATAGGGAAAATTCCTTCAGGTTTGCGGATTGTGTACTTGGTAAGTGTTTGGTTGGATTCAAAACCTTTCCCGTATATGACACGGTCTTTTTTCGTGATTTTGATCTTGCCGTTTGAATAGATTCTTTCCTCTTTTTCGTCCCAAAATAGTTGGTCGCACTCGAAATGTTCGCCATCAAGGTTGGTGGCGTTGACACTATCCCTTAGATCCCACAATTTCTTGTCGGTCAAGTAGTTGGCATATTTGCTATTGATTTCCGCATCGACCTCCATTTGTGGGTCGAATCGTTCTAGGAGGATTCCTTGTGGGAAATCCCAGTTGGGTTCTTCCGCTTTGTCGTATACCAACCACTCCTTGGCGTAGACGCGGTAACGGACAATGCCGGAGTCGGATACCAAGGTCTTCACATCTTTGGCGTGGAGTGACGCGCGGGTTTTCCTGTCGATAGGGGGTACTGTCTCCTCTTTGCTGGAACAGGATAATAAACATATAGCAGCCACAAGGAATGTGGCCGCTATATGCAGTTGTTTGAGTATGTTAGATTTTCCGAACATTATTCGAAACGTACGGTTGTCTTCTCGTTGATCCATCCAGGAACGGTGAATGTTTGGCCTGGTGTGATGTTACGCATAAACAATTGAGTCTTGTCTGGGAAGTATTGCTTGTATGCGTTGATCAACTTTGTCGCGTCACCAGCTGCGGATGGGTTGGCTTGCTTTGCCTTCTCCCATTGGTCAACTGCTGCCCAGTAAGCAGTCTTCTTGATAGTGGCGTCGTCGCTGATGTCATTGTTGAATGTAGCGTAAAGCACACCGATCAATACATATGCGTTGGCGTTGGTTCTATCCAAAGCGATTGCCTTTTGAGCAGCTGAACGTGATGCTGTTGGGTTCTTCAAATCCTTGTAGATACCCGCGATCATCAATTGCAATTTGGATTTCTCCGCACTGCTGGTCTCTAAATTAACCGCATCGTTGAGGTAGCTGAGCGCCTTGTTGTAATCCTTAGCCTTGATGGATTGGGATGCAAGACCTCTAGCGGAAGTCGCTGATGGCTCGATCTTGTGCTTGTAAGCCGCTGCCTTGAAGTAAACGGAAGACTCTGTGCAGTTGGCGATGGCGAAGAGTTTCAACACGTTGTTCAAGAAGTCCTTGTCGTTCTTGTTCGCGTCGATCTTGCTTGCGTAAACCTTGTCCAAAGTCGCGCAGTCCGCAGCACCTGATACGGCGAATCTTTGGTCGATGTCGGTCTTAGCCGCTGTGTAGGCCAAAGAATCCTTCTCGTTACCGGCACACTCGGCGATCTTCTCGTTCATCATAGGACCAATCTTGATGTAGTCGGCGATGTAGCTCTCTCTGAACCCATCTTTGTCGCCCTTGAAGATAAGGTCTGACAAGTAGAAGTATTGCGAGAATACGCCGGCGCTGGTGTTCTTGCCTTGGTTCTCGATCACCTCTGTTAACCATCCGTAAGGAACCTTTGGATCCTTGCTGTTCTCAGGGGCGTATGTCATGTAGTCCGCAGCCTTCTTGCCGAGGATGTAGTACTTGCCATTCTTTTTGTCCTTTCCGAAGTACTTGATACGATCATCGTACAACTTCATCATACGGTTGAAGATTTGAGCCTTTGCCGAGGCGTCCTTAGCCTTGCTGTATTGGTCAGCCAAGATGTCCGCACCGTTCATGTAGACGTTCTTTGAGCATTTTGGACACTCTGCATATACGATTTCCCAGCACTTTGCGGCGCTTTCGAAATCTTTTTGTTTAGTGTATGTTGACATCATGCTCAAGTTCTGCATACATCTGATGCTGTCCTCTCCATGACCATACTTGGAACCATCGGTGATTCCTTTTTGAGCGAATGATACGGCTGGCATTGCAGCGATCATCAAACCTAGAAAAAGAGAATTTGTTTTCATATCACAGAAGTTTTAATTGTTTTTTTTAATCTAATCTCCGTTTTACAAACCAACGCTCGTTGATGGTGGCGCTGATTGTACCCTTGAAGGATTGCTCCTTCACAAGTCCGTTGTCGGTCTTTCCGTTTTGACCGTATTCAAACCCTACATTGATAACGGTTGGTTCTAAGCCTTTTTTGAGAGGGAATCCAATTCCTGCGTTTATTGTAAATTTATTGAGTCTCTCATCGTTTACTTTGTAGTATGTTTTACTTACGTTCACTCCGCAACGGTAGTACATCCTCTGGTAATACTTCCTTGACATTGGGTCTGGAAGGTATTGTGCTCCTATGATGTAACTGTTCACGTCCTCGAAAGGTTTCTCTCCGAAGAATCTCGCACCGGACCAAAGGGTCCTTTTGTAGTCGAATCCTACGAGCAACCTTCTATTAAATTGATATACAAAACCCATGCCAAAGGCGTGTGGGGTGTCGAAATTATTATCATAATTTAACACTGTTGTGTCGGTGGTCACGATCGTTTTGGATGCCTCCGACTTGATTTCCGACTGGAATTGGTAGGTGACACCGAGTGTCAAGGATTGATCTTCCTTGATTTTGATGATGCCTTGCGCACCAAAGTTGGCGCAAAGGTCGCGTACCCTGATCTCTTGTGTTTGGAGGGTTCTGTAGGAATAGTCCTTGTTGAAGGTAACGGCACTGTTGTGCTCGATGGTACCGAAATGGTAAAGCAGGTTGGCTCCCACGGAGAAGGCTTTCCAAGGACGGAATCCCAAACCGAGGTAGAGTTGGTTGATGCCTCCCTTTCCGGTGTAGTTGTATTGGCTGACCAGTGTGTCCCCGGTTATTTCCGTGACTTTGGTTGTCTTGTAGGAGGAGTTGTATCCTACGGTGGAGTAGGGACGTATTCCTAGGCTTAATGCTACCCATTTTTTGATTGGGAAGTGTACTGCCAAGTGTTCGAGATTTCCATCCAGAAGGTGGTCTTTACCTTCGCTGTCGGAGAATTTGCTGACCATCAAACTGATACCCGCCTCAATTCTGAAATTGAGGGAGTCGATGGCGGTGTAGGATGCCGGGTTTGCTGGATTGGTGAATTGTGATGAGCGGAGTCCGGAAGAGAGCCCACCCATGCTGATGCTCTGTCCGAAACCGGATTCGTTGATGTTTCCGAAGCCGTGGCGTGTATATGGCGAACTTGTGCTGTTCTGCGCAGCCGCGCCACAGCAAAGTCCCGCTATGAAAATTCCTATAAGTGCAACTCTCTTTATCATCTGAAAGTAAGAATTCGGTTTAATCCGATTGACAATAAGTTTTGAACTACAAAGGTGCTATTTTTTATCCTTTTTTCAAAGTATTTTGCGTTTCCACCTGTTAAAAACACTAAAAGTTCAGGGTAAATGGCTTTGTATGAGTTGATAAAACCATCTATTTCGTAGGCTAATCCGTTGGTGACGCCCGATAAGATAGCCTCCTGTGTGTTCATTCCTGTTAGAGGAACCTCTTCCTCTTGCGATACTAACGGCAATTTTTTAGTGAAATTGTGTAGCGCTTTGAAACGCATATCGATTCCGAGGGAGATGTTTCCCCCTACATAGTTGTTGCTTGAATTGACGATGTCGTAGGTGATGGCCGTTCCCGCGTCAATGACCAAAAGGTTTCTACCGGGTTTCAGGTAGTTGGCTCCTACGCAAACGGCGATGCGGTCTTTGCCCAATGTTTGGGGCGTTTTATATAGATTGCCGATGGGTAGCGGGGTATCCGCGTCAAGACGGATATAACGGTTGGAATTCTCTTTTAGCCATTGATCCAACACCTCGTCGTCGCCGACCACTGAGGAGAGAATGGCCTCTTCCCATGGATGTTGCTTTTTTATTGAACTTAGCACATCGGTGTTTAGAACCTCTACCCTTTGAAAGAAGATGGATTGGTCACCTTCAAATAGATTGATTTTACAAGATGAGTTTCCTTGGTCAATGATTAAATTTTTCATTCCTTTATCGTCTCCAATATGACACAAAGTTAACGTTTTTCGAGAAAACTCTTAACGCTTAATTGACTTCTTCGAACTTATGTTTCTTAATTCTTGTTGATCACCTGGGATGGCTTGTAACCGAAATACTCCCTGAATCGGCGGCTGAAGTAGGCGGGATCGCTGAATCCCACATTGTATGCGATGTCGCTGATTTGGGTCTCGCTGTCGGCCTCCTTGAGTCGGCGTAGCGCCTCGTTTAGCCTAAACTCGTTCAGCAACTCCAACGGCGTCTTGCCGATGATGCTGTTGGTCCTTCTGGTTAAAGTGGATTTGCTGAGGTACATCTCTTTGGCGATATCTTCGACGGAGATGTCGCTCTCCATGTAACGCTTCTCGATGACAGCGAGGAATTGCTTTACGAATGGGTTGACCTTCTCCTCCCGCTTCTCCGAACTCTCCGATTGCGTTTCGCCCTCCTCCTCGGAGGATTGCTTCATCATCTGGGTGAGCAGATGGTTCTGCGTCTTTTGTCTGTTCAGCAAAATGTTGCAAACCTTGATGAGCAACTCTTCAGGACTGAATGGTTTGGGAATGTAATCCACCGCACCACTCTTCAGACCGAGCAGACGGTCGGAATCCTCGTTCCTTGCGGATAGGAATAGCAAAGGAATGTGGGCGATTGAGTCTGTCTGGTCGATGACTCTGCTCATTTCGATACCATTCATGATCGGCATCTCCACGTCGCTGAGGATGATGTCTGGCATGTGTTGTTCCGCCAAGGACAAAGCCTCTTTGCCGTTGTTGGCTACAATGACATTGAGGTAGGAGGCCAACAATGTCTTGAGGTTGTCGCAGATGAGCGGGTTGTCGTCCACGATGAGTGCCGTGTTGCCGGTGAGGATGGAGTAGTCGGTCTCCTTCTTTCTATCGTCGATCTTGTACTCCTCCTTGATTTCGATCTTGCGGGTGGAGGCGGGTAGGGTGATGGTGATGGTGGTTCCTTCGCCCAACTTGCTCTCCAAATCCATGGATCCGTTGTTGCGGAGAATGTAGTTTTTGCAGATTTTGTACCCCAATCCTGTGCCGCTCTCATTGTCGGTTCCCTTTTGGGAGATCGTCTCTTCGCCGTTTTTGAGCGCCTCTATCTGCGCATCGTTCATGCCGACGCCCGTATCCTTGACCGCAATCTTGATGTTCTTGTTGTCCATCCACGACAAGATGGAGATGGTTCCTCCCGTAGGTGTGAATTTGATGGCGTTCCCGATGAGGTTGCGTATGACGGCCTCCAACATACGGGGATCCGCGTATGCGAAGTGTGTGACGTTGTTCTCTCTGACGAGTTGGATGCCTTTCTTCTCTATGAGGTTGGCGAGTAGGAGGGAGACGTTGATGACCGTATGTTGGACGTCTACATCTGTAGGGTGGCAACTGATATCCTCCTTCTTGGATTGTGCCCAGTCCAAAATCTTCAGCATCTCGTTTTGCAAGGCTTTGGCGGAGTCGTATGTGCCGCTGGTGATGCGCTGTCTCTCCTCGTCGCTAAGGGAGGCCTCTCTGCTGGTGAGGTTCTCCAGTGCGCCGACGATGGCGAACATCGGATTTTTCAAATCATGCGCCACCACGGAGATCAAACGGTCTTTATCGTTGAGCGCCTCCTTCAATTCGGAGGTGCGTTCGTTCACCTTTTGTTCCAATTCCCTTTTTGAGGTCATCAATCTGCGGACACGTAATAAGATGAGACCGCCGATGAGCAATAGAGCGACGACGCCTAATAATACCCTAAACCATAGCGCCTCCCACCAAGGTGGTAACACCTTGATCTTTAATTCTATTTGTCTGGGTTGGCAATCTTTGTTGTTTCTGAATGCCTCGATGGTTAGGGTGTAACTGCCTGTCGGAATGTGCGAGAATTGAATGCTTTTTTTACCTGAGATCTCTGTCCACTCCTCCTTTAGTCCATTGAGTCTGTATCGGTATTGGATCGGATCGAATTCGGTGTAGTCGATCGCATCATAGAGGAGGGTGATGTCGGTCTGGTTGTAGGCGAGAACGAGTTCTCCCTCGCCCAGATTGTATTTCTCCAATGGTCCGGTACCTCTTTTCACCTTGTGGTTTCCGATGTAGAGGTCGGAGAATGCCATAAAGGACATGGTGGTGTCGATGGTGAGATGGGCAGGGTCCAGGGAGACGAATCCGTCGTTGGTACCGAAGTGGATGATTCCGTTGCTGTCTTTGCAACTGCTTCGGAATACGAAGTAGCGCATCGAGGAGATGTTGTTGCGACTATCCGTCAAAAGACGACAGGTGCGGTTGGCCATATCGATCCGGGTAATACCGTTGTTGCCCGATGTCCAAATGATACCATTGTTGTCCATTTGGATGCTATGGTAACTGCATATAGGCGCAAAGTCCAACCGCTCGCTGAATTTGTTGCCTGCATAGACTTGGATGATGCCCGCATCGGTGGCGGCGATGAAGTTGCCGTATTTGTCGCAGATGCCGTCCGCCAAAGTGACGTAGGTGTGTTGGTCGTCGCAGAAAAGTTCCATTTTGATGTGCTCGCACTTTCCTTCGCTGATTCGCCAAAGGTCTGTGGTGGTCAATACCCAAACATTTCCGAATTTATCCTCCACCGCTTTGAATACCCACTTGTTGGGTTCGATGGTGTCGTTCATAAGGGTGATTTTCTGCCATCCCTTTCCGCCAATGTTTTGGTATAGTCCGTCGCCTGCCGAACAGATGTATAGGTTCTTGCCATATCGGTTGGCGCCGAAGTAGCTGCGGCTCGCTTGATGGATGCCCTCGAAGCGTTCGGTTCGGACCTGTTTGCTTTGCGCGTCGATGATGAGGGTTCCGCCTCCCCAAGTAGGGACGACGATGTCTCCATTTTCCAAGGTGGAGACGGAGCATACATTATTGTTCTCCAATTCCACCAATTTGATGTCGCGGAAGTCGGGCGATACGAAATAGACGCCGGTTCCGTCCGAACCGATGACGAGATTCCCGTTCTTGTCTTCCGACACGCCGGTGCAGGCGATTTTAGGGAACCCATAATTTTTAGAGAAGGAGAGTCCTGTCAGCTCATTGCCGCGATAACACCAGATGCCGGAATTTCTGGTACCGATCCAAAGATTTCCCTTGGGATCGGTGGTCATGCTGTAGATTTTACGGATTTCGGTTCCTACGGAATTATATGGCAACATGTTGTGGAGTTTCACCGTTGGTGTGATCTCCTCGTCGGTGTACCAAAGTCCGTATCCGTCGGTGGCGAACCAGTATCGTCCGTTCTTGTCCCTTAATACTTTGATCGTGTTGCCGAAAGGTGTCTTGAAAAGGGTAGGATCCTCTATGACATCCTCTTTGATGTCGAATATCCACATCTCTCTGGTCTGGTTGGTGATCAACAGTTGGTGGTCGTTGATTGGAATGATGTTGGATATGAATCCGCAACCGTCTGACGGTGGGTCGCACGCTTTGATCAAACGCGCGTTTTTGTCGAGGATATAATATTTGTCGATGGAGCCGATCCAATATCGTCCATATTTGTCGATGTACAGGCTCTTGGCGTATATGTCCTTTGTGTTTTGGTAGATTTCGTTGTTGCTACCGAATGTCTGTGTGGCTGGATCGTAAAGGAAAATACCGCTAGTGGTCAATGCGAATCGTCTGCCATCGGCCGCTTCGTAGAAGCCTTCCGTCTCCTCGTATTTTTGTAACGTGTCGTAGATGGCGGGCATTTTGTCGATCAGGGAGTCCCTCTTTTGGTCATATTCCGCCATCAGGCCATAGTAACCGCCTATGTAGATGTTGTTGTTATCTCCAATATGGGTGATGAGCACATCCTCTCTGCGGAGTGATGGGTACTCTAATCTGTTGTAGTGTTTGAACTCCTTGCCGTCGAAACGGTCGAATCCGAAATCGGTGGCCATCCAAATGAATCCATTGGTGTCGCAGGCCATGCTGTAGACCTTGTCGGAAATGAGTCCGTCCGCTGTGCTGAAATGGTCAAAACGACCATACTCCTGCGCCGACAAAGATGGGTGCAGAAAGGCTAGTATGGAGACGATTGTCCATACTTTAAGTGATGTTATTACGCTATGATTGTGTGTTGTGTCTTCCATGTCGCGTAAAAATGTGTCTTGCAAATATATAAAAAATAGTGAGTTAGCAATCTTTTTTTACGTGGTTCTGTTTGATTTTTTTAGTAGATGCTTCCCCGTGTTGTTATCTCCTCTCGGAATTGCGACGCATGTGTGATGTGGTGACGTTACAGCAAACGGTTCGGTAGTATTGGTTTGTGGCGAAAAAAAACACTTGTCGCGCGTGCGGCAAGTGTTTATGATTTTTAATCTTAATCCAGAGATTAGAACTTTAGCGCATCAATATCAGCGTTAGATACCTCCTTGAGAGTAAGGTAATCAGCAGATGCGTAAGCTGTTTGACCATTGAAGCTAAGAGTAGCCCAACCATCATTAATATTTGATACCTCAACCTCAGTTCCCTTTGCAAGCTTTCCTACAACCTCGCAGTTAGTGTTAGGCTCCTTTCTAACGTTCAAGTTAGAAGACTTTGTTGTTACGATATAAATTGCCATGATTTAAAGTGTTTTTTTGTTAAAAAATGAGAGAACACTGGAGAAGTCTCCAATGTTCTCCTTAAAATCCAATCTACTGATTAGTTGTTCTTAGACTTAACGAGGTCAGCGATCTCGTTGAAAGCAGCCTTGATAGCAGCTTGCTCGTCCTCGCTCATCTCGGCAGCCTTGCTCTCGAATTGAGCCTTAACCTCTGTAAGCTTAGCAACTAGAGAAGCGACATCCTCCTTTGTTGCAGCCTCTGCAGCAACCTTGATAGCCTCCAAAGCAGTCTTGATCTCTTGAGAAGCAGCGCTCTCAACTTTTGCAGCAACCTCTTCTACAACATTCTCAACTGGAGCCTCAACTGGAGCCTCAACCTTAGCTTCCTTCTTGCAAGAAGAAGCCAAAAGTGCCAATACAGCAGCACTGATGAATAAAACTTTCTTCATTTTTTTTGATGTTTATAAATTAACTGTTTACTGAACTTTTAAGCGTTGTAATTATTTAATATTTGCAAAGATAAAAAAATCTGTGATTTCATAGATGTTTTGTCGTGATTTTTTGGGAAATTGTTTGAGAATAATTTAAAACAAAATTTAACGAGCAAAGGAAAAATGTATTATACGACAAAACTTTGATTGATGGTTGGGCGGGTGGGTGATTTTTCCCCAACTCTTCATTGGCTTCATCGAACCACTAAGTTTCTTATTCCTTAATTCTTAATTGGCTTCGCCGAACTTCGTTTCTTAATTCTAAAATCGTAACTTCGCGTCACAATTATATCGTCTATATTTATGTCAAAGGGCAAAGTGTTAATGGCTATGAGCGGGGGCATCGATAGTACGATGTCCGCTGTGTTGTTGCAGGAGCAGGGTTACGAATTGGTTGGTGTCACCTATCGTACTTGGGATAGTATGAAGGAGAGTTGCATCGCCAAGGAGAAGGGCTGTTGTACCATTGACGCCATCATGGAGGCGAAACGCATGGCCGAACGGTTGGGCTTCGAACACCATATCATTGATTTCCGCGAGAAGTTCCGCGAATCGGTTATCCAAGATTTCATAGACCAATATATGAATGGTTTTACCCCCAATCCTTGCGTGCTTTGCAACGCCACGATCAAGTGGGGCAAGTTGATGGAGGTGGCCGACGAGCTGGGCTGTGACTACATCGCTACAGGACACTATGCGCGCATCGTATCGGAGGGTGGACATCACTATTTGAGCAATGCTGCGGATACTTTGAAAGACCAGACCTATTTCCTATGGCGCATCAAGGAGTCTTTCCTGAAACGCACGCTCTTTCCGTTGGGCGATTATACCAAATTGCAGGTAAGGGCGATGGCGAAGGAGCGTGGTTACGAAAAGCTCTCCACCAAGAGCGAGAGTCAGGAGATTTGTTTCGTTCCGAACGATGATTATCGTAGCTTCCTCAAAGAGAACGTCCCTGATTTTGACCAAAAATGCGTGGCTGGTGAATTTGTGGATATGCAAGGACGAAAAATCGGCAAGCATGAAGGTTTCCAGAATTATACCATCGGACAACGGAAGGGGTTGAAGGTAGCCTTCGGAGAGCCACGCTATGTGGCTGGTATCAACGCGAAGAAAAATATTGTGAAGTTGGGCGAGCGGGATGATCTGTTCTGCTCTTCCCTCAAGGCGCGCGGCTGTCAATTCGTGGATGTGGCGCAGTTGCAGGCGAATCCTCGCGTGGAGGCCCGTATCCGTTATAGAAGTGAAGCCACTCCCGCTACCGTGGAGACCGATGGCGTGAAATTGAAGGTGACCTTTGATACTCCTGTCTGGGGCGTTACTCCCGGACAATCCGTCGTGCTTTACCAAGACGGCAAGGTCGTTGGGGGCGGTGTAATTATCAAATAATTAAAGTTTTTTTGCACGGGGAAAGACTGTTATGGATCCCTTTCTAAGGATTATAAGATCTCTCTAACCACGAAAAGGTTTTATCCTTTGTGAAATAGAAGAAGCGCGATTGCCCAAGGCGACCGCGCTTCTTTTTGTTTTGAAAGTAATATCTCTATTTGATCTTCAACTTTTGTCCCACTTTGATCTTGTCGGACTTCAATCCGTTCCATTTCTTTAATTGAGCGACGGTGACCTTTCTCTTCTTGGCGATGGACGAGAGGGAATCTCCCTTCTTTACCACATAGATGCCTTTGACAGCACCGCCGCCTCCACCTCCTCGGAAATATGGATCTGCTTGGGCAGGCAACACCACTGCCCTGTTGACATTGAAGGAGTCTGCCTTGTAGGCGATGATCGAGTCCTTCTGGTCGATGAAACTGCCGATGCTTCTTTGCGGCAAGCAGAGGGTATAGGTCTCTCCATTTCCTGGAATGATATCCTTCCGGTATTGGGGATTGAGGCTACGCAATAGTTTCACATCAAGGTTCATTACATTGGCGATTTGCTCCAAGTGGATACGCTCCTTCACCTTGATTGTGTCGCAAAGGACTGGCATCTGCATCTTGGCAGGACAGATGTTGTGCTCCTTGTAGTAGGTCATGGCATAGGTGGCGGCGATGAAGGCCGGCACATAACCTCTGGTCTCCATAGGGAGGTATGGATAGATGGCCCAGTAGTCCTTCTTGCCTCCAGCGCGTTTGATGGCTTTGTTCACATTGCCGGGACCACAGTTGTAGGCTGCGATCACCAACGACCAGTCTCCATAAATCTTGTAGAGGTCACGGAGAAATTTGACGGCCGCGTTGGTTGCCTTGATAGGATCGCGGCGGTCGTCGATCAGGCTATTGCCGTCCAACCCGTAGATCTTGCCTGTACCGTACATGAATTGCCATAGGCCGGAAGCTCCAGCGCGGGAGAAGGCGGATGGATTCAATGCGGATTCGATGACGGGGAGGTACTTCAACTCGATAGGGAGCCCCGCAGCGTCAAGCGCTTGCTCGAAAATAGGGAAGTAATACTCTCCGATACCTAGCATGTTCTCCACTTGCTTGCGTCTTTTTAAAACATATAGTTCAATATGTTTTTTGACGATAGGGTTGTAGGTGAGTTCCATCACAGCGGGAATTTTCTGTAAGCGGGCGATATAGACCTCGTCGCTGCATCCTTCACCGATGCTGTCGGATACACATTTGCGTTTTTTAGGTGTGATGATGACCGATTGGTAATACTCGTTGAGCAGACTATCCATTTCACTGTCGAATCCGACAGGAAGATCCAAGAAATTCTTTTCTGGCGTTTTTGCGTTAGCCGATTCGATGGAATCCATTAGGGCCAAGTCCGCTTGCTCCTGGTTTTCCTCCTCTTGAGCGGCCTCTTCTTGTGCCGTGTTTTCATCCTCTACCGCGATTGCCTCTCCTTCGCCCTCTTGGGCCATAGCGCTTGTCGCAAAAAATATTGCCACAAGAAATGCCGAAAAATGCTTTAACATTATCTCCTTCTCTTTCGGGGTTTGCTGCCCCTTGTTATTATTGTCTGCTCTAAGCCGAACTATGCGCAGTTCAACATTAGAATTTTATACTACACTGCATTCCGAACGACCTGGTTTTGAACCCTTCGCCGGTGTCGAATCTGTTGATTACGGGTTCTACCCTCAAAGATAGGTCGTTTGACACGGTGAAATCGTAAAGGTGTGCGTCGACGAAGGCGTCAACGGCTGTTACCATATACAACAATACCATGGCGAAAATACTCATATCTCTGGTTCGACGGTAATTATTCGTTTTTGATTTTAATGTGTTGGTCAACCAAGATTGAGACCCGTCGTAAGTGGGGTAGAGGCTTAGGTAACTATTGGTTTTAGGGTCGCTGTCGATGATGTCGTGGTAGGCGTTCCTGTAGTCGTTGTACATTCTGCCATTCCAGGAGATCAAGTAAGTGCAAGCCAACATACCTCCGTAAACGATAGGCAGTTTCCAGTAACTTCTATTGTAGATTTGTCCCAATCCTGGACATACGATGGAGTACCAGGTGGCACGTTTGGGGTCGGGCATAAATGCGCCTTTGTCTATCCTGAGTCTGCGCTCCCTCTTAACCTCTTGGTTGGATGTCGCGTGGACTTCCTGCACCACCTCCGCGGAGATGGGGATCGCACCCTCTTCAACCACCTCCATGACCACCTTTCTTTGCTCCTCGTTTGAAAGGGAATCTGCCACATGCAACGAATCGGCCACTTGCGCATGAATGTTTGATGATCCAGCGTAAACGGCGATAAGAAGGGTGATTATGAAACGGATTGCTCTCAATTGATTATTAGGATTTTTTGATTGAGTCTAATAGCGTGAATATTTTCATCATCTCGTCATCATCCTTGAACTCGATGGTGATCTTTCCCTTTCCTTTGTCGTTGCAGGTCATGTTGATCGTTGTGCCGAAAAGGTCTGAGAGCTTATTCTTCATCTCGGAGTAATCCACTGATGAGGACGATTTTCCCGTTTTTTTCTGTTTGCTCTTTCCGGTTCCGTTGCCCTCGCGGATCTCTTTGGCGATCTCCTCTACTTTGCGGACAGATAACCCCTCTGAGATGATTTGGTTGTAAACTTTGATTTGGGAAGCGGCATCCTCTATGCCCATCAATGCGCGGGCGTGTCCCATCTCGATCTTCTTGTCCTTCACTGCCATTTGGATCTCTGCAGGTAAGCGCAATAGGCGTAGATAGTTCGCTACTGTCGCGCGCTTTTTGCCGACACGCTCGCTCAATTGGTCTTGCGTATAGTCGCACTTGTCCATAAGGTTTTGATAGGCGAGCGCCTCCTCGATGGCGTTTAGGTCTTCACGTTGGATATTCTCGATGAGGGCCATCTCCATCAATTCGTTCTCGTTCACCTCTCTGATGTAGGCGGGAATTGATTTCAAACCGGCGATTTGAGAGGCTCTGAATCGACGCTCTCCGGCAATGATCTGATACTTGCCTTCCTCCTGCTTGCGGAGCGTGATGGGTTGTACGACACCGATTTGTTTGATGGAATCCGCTAACTCGTTCAACGCCTCTTCGTCGAAGTTGCGACGTGGTTGGTCTGGGTTCGCCTCTATTTCTTCGATGTTGATCTCGTTGATGGATGATGCGCCGGATGTTTTTACATCCATTTCATCATTGGTAGGAATCAAAGAGTCGATTCCTCTGTTCAAACCTCCGAATTTTTTTGCCATAGTTATGCTTCTGGATTAGCGTTTCTGGAATTTCTGATAATCACCTCGTTGGCGAGGCTCATGTAGTTGATGGCACCACGGGAGTCCGCATCATAGGTGATGACTGGCTTGCCGTAACTTGGTGCTTCACTTAGACGGACATTCCTTTGGATGATGGTGTCGAATACCATATCCTTGAAGTTCTTTCTGACATCTTCCACCACCATTCTATTGAGGGTGGTACGTGCGTCGTACATGGTCAAAAGGAATCCCTCGATCTCCAATCCAGGGTTCAATTTGCTCTTGACCAACTTGATGGTGGAGAGCAACTTCGCGATTCCCTCCAATGCGAAGAACTCACATTGTACCGGTATGATGATGGAGTCTGCCGCTGTCAATGAGTTGATGGTGATCAAACCCAGGGAAGGACAACAATCGATGAGGATGTAATCGTAATCCTTTCGCAATGTCTCCAACATATTCTTCATGTATTTTTCTCTGTCTTTGAGGTTGATCATCTCCACCTCAGCTCCTACCAAATCCACGTGAGATGGTATGATTTTGAGATTGTCCAATTCGGTGTCGTAGATAGCCTCGTGTGGGTCGATTTCGCCAGAGATGCATTCGTACACAGTCTTTTTGAGTTTACGGACATCCAATCCCAAACCGGACGATGCATTGGCCTGTGGATCAGCGTCCACAATCAACACTTTTTTCTCCAGTACTGCCAATGAGGCAGCCAAATTTACAGCGGTTGTGGTCTTTCCCACACCACCTTTTTGATTTGCGATTGCTATAATCTTTCCCATAAGGACTTGAAGTTTTGTTTTACGCGAATATATATAAAATTTTACAATTCGCCCCTTAATAACCCTTGGTGGCGGGTTAAAAAGGATTAACAGGTTTTCAACAATGGGTGTAGTTCCCAGCGGTTGCCCTTATTTCTTGGGCGAAAAACTCTCCATCTCCTTTTTTAGGTAAAGACCGGTCGCACTCTTCGCGTTTTGGGCAATCTCTTCTGGCGTACCTGTCGCCACAATCGTGCCTCCGCCGCGACCTCCTTCTGGTCCCATATCAATGACGAAATCCGATGCTTTGATGACATCCATGTTGTGCTCGATCACGACGATGGAGTTGCCTCTGTCCGCCAATTTGTTGAGAACCTCCAATAGAATCCTGATGTCCTCGAAGTGGAGACCTGTGGTGGGCTCGTCGAGGATATAGAGGGTGTTACCCGTCTCTTTTCGCATCAATTCGGTAGCCAATTTGATACGCTGGCTCTCTCCGCCGGAAAGGGTGGTGGAGGGCTGCCCTAAACGGATGTAGCCCAATCCGATTTCTTGTAAAGTTTTGACTTTATGATAGATGGATGGAATGTTCTCGAAAAATTCCACGGCCATGTTGATGGTCATATCCAGTACATCTGCAATCGATTTCCCTTTGAATCTCACCTCCAACGTCTCTCGGTTGTAGCGCTTTCCTTGGCAGGTCTCGCAAGGAACAAGCACATCGGGTAGGAAGTTCATCTCAATGGTCCTGAAACCGTTGCCGCCGCAGGTTTCGCATCGACCTCCCTTTACGTTGAAACTGAACCGTCCAGGCTTGTAGCCTCTCATCTTCGATTCAGGAAGGGTGACAAACAACTCCCTGATCTCACCGAACAGCCCGGTGTAGGTGGCTGGGTTGGAACGAGGTGTCCGTCCGATAGGGGATTGGTCCACGTTGATGACCTTGTCTATGTTTTTGATTCCCTCCACTCGGTCGTATGGGAGCGGGTCTTGTAGGGAGTTGTAGAAGTGTTGGCTTAAAATCGGTTGGAGCGTGTCGTTGATGAGCGTGGATTTTCCACTACCGGATACGCCTGACACGCAGACCAGTTTGCCCAATGGGATCTCGACATCCACATGCTTGAGGTTGTTGCCGGTCGCTCCGAATATCTTGATGGATTTGCCTGTGCCCTCTCGTTTGACGGCTCTTACCTCGATCTTTTGGGTTCCGTTGAGGTAGTTGGCGGTCATGGTGTTTGTCTTGAGCATCTCTTGGGGCGTTCCCGCATAGACGACGTTTCCACCTTTACGACCTGCCAAAGGACCCATGTCCACGATGTAGTCCGCCTCCAGCATCATGTCCTTGTCATGCTCCACCACAATGATGGAGTTGCCGATGTCGCGCAGACGTTTAAGGGAGTTGATGAGTCGGGTGTTGTCCCTTTGGTGCAGACCAATGCTCGGCTCGTCGAGGATGTATAGTACATTGACGAGTTGAGATCCGATTTGAGTGGCCAAGCGGATGCGTTGGCTCTCTCCGCCGGATAGGGTAGCGGTGGAGCGGTTGAGGGAAAGGTAATCCAACCCCACGTCCATAAGGAATTGCAGACGTGTCTGTATCTCTTTCAATATTTCGGTGGCGATGGTACGCTGTTTCTCGCTGAGTTCGCTCTCCACGTTCTTGCTCCATTCTAATAATTCAGCGATGTCCATGTTGGCCAGTTCGTTGATGCTTTTACCCGCCACACGGTAGTGACGAGCCTCCAAGTTGATGCGGCTTCCGCCACACTCCGGGCAGACGATTGTTTTGCTGAATTGTTCTGCCCATTTTTGGGAAGAGGCGGAACTGTCGCCTTCCTGTTGCATCTCGATGTAGCGGATCACGCCCTCGAAGGAGTAGGCGTATTGGGATGCGCCCAGGGAGTTGTTCTTGACGCAGATGCGTTCATCGGTACCGTTGAGGATGACGTTGAGCGCCTCCTCTGGAATCTCCTCGATAGGATCCTTCAGCGAAAATCCATATTTCTCGGCGATGGATTCCAACAACCAGAAGAAGAGCACCTTTTTGTATTTGCCTAATGGCGTGATGCCGCCATTGTAGATGCTTTGTTTTTTGTCGGGAATGATCTTGTCTAAGTCTATTTCATTGACATATCCGAGTCCTTTGCACTTTTCGCAGGCTCCGTGGGGAGAGTTGAACGAGAAGTTGTGCGGTGCGGGTTCAGCATAGGAGATCCCTGATGTGGGGCACATCAAAAGTCGGCTGAAGTGGCGGCAACTATTGTCGCTCTTCTTCATCACGATGAGCGTGCCATTACCTTGACGCATGGCGATCCTGACGGAATCTTTGATGCGTTTGTCGTTTTTCTCTGAAATGACCAGTTTGTCGATTACCACCTCAATTGTGTGGTTCTTGTAACGGTCCAGTTTCATGCCATGGGTGATCTCTTTCAGTTCACCATCCACACGCACGTTGAGGTATCCCTTTTTACGCGTCTGTTCAAACAATTCTTTATAATGGCCCTTTCTTGAATTCACCAATGGGGCAAGGATCAGCACCGCCTCCTCTTTGTAGTCGGTGTGGATCAACTCTAGAATTTGCTCTTCGGAGTATTTAACCATTTTTTCTCCCGTCACGTAGGAGAATGCTTCACCGGCACGGGCGAAAAGCAGTCGTAGGAAGTCGTAGATTTCCGTCGTGGTGCCGACGGTGGATCTGGGGTTTTTGTTGGTGGTCTTCTGCTCAATGGAGATGACGGGGCTCAACCCTGTGATTTTATCGACATCCGGACGTTCGATGTTTCCCAAGAAATTTCTGGCGTAGGCAGAGAAGGTCTCGATATAACGCCTTTGGCCCTCCGCGTATATGGTGTCGAAAGCCAACGACGATTTACCGCTACCGCTTAGACCTGTGATCACGGTCAACTGGTCTCTAGGTATGGTGACATCAATGTTTTTTAGATTGTGTACCCTGGCGCCGTATACTTCAATCCATTCCGTAGGTTGTACATCCTTATTTTCCACTTCGAATAGCTATTTCGTTAATTCCGCGAATTTAATGAATTCCAATATCTTAATTGACATTTCAATGTAAAAAATCCGGGATTCCCGTTATGGAAACCCCGGATTTCAATGCTTTGTGATCCAATGTTGTTATTGGAAGATAAATCTGCAAGCGCCTACACCGGCAGTCTT
This sequence comes from Paludibacteraceae bacterium, assembly GCA_045639525.1. Lineage (GTDB taxonomy): Bacteria > Bacteroidota > Bacteroidia > Bacteroidales > Paludibacteraceae > UBA1181. The sequence goes on from JAZUDI010000044.1 coordinate 112,133, forward strand.
GTTGCTGCTCTTGGCGTTTCCTTGCGCATCGTAGATTAACAATGTGCTGTTGGTGATCCAACCGTTGATGTTCGCTGTGTAGATGTCGCCGTTTTTAGGGTCGACATTGAAACCGTAGAATCCTAGACCCTTTGCCACCTCTTTTGAGCTCTTGCTGGCAATGTTGAAACTGCTGATGCCGCAGCTCTCTTCTGGCGTGTATGCGCCGACAACCGTGCGGTAAAGGATTTCGCTCTTTGCGGGGTTCACGCTCAAGTGTCCCTCTCCGGCCATGTTGTCCAATTGTGTGTAGTTGTCGATGGAATCCTTGTTGAAGTTCAACTGTGAGATACCGCCTACCGCATTCCAAGAAGCGTCGTATCCGACGAATGAGGCCCAAACATTGTTGTTGGCATCTTTGGTGAAGTGCTTGGTGCTGTAGTAAGCAGGACCCTTGATTGTCTTTTCGATGGCAAGTGTAGTAGGGTTGATGACCTTGATGTTGCTTCCTTCTCCGACCACGATCTTACCGTTGTAAGAGGTGATACCCTCTGGTTGGCCTGCTAATTTCACGAATGTGTCGATTCTAGCGGCTGCGAGGTCGATCTTGTAAACATATCCCTCCGACAAGTTCCAATCTGGAACGGAAGTGACGAAGAGGTAGTTGCTGACAGATACACCGTAGCGAGGGGTGACGATCCCTTTGATGGTAGAGATCTTTTTGAAGTTGCTCTTGTTGACGACCTCGATCTTGTCTTCGTTGTTGCAGATTAAGACGAGACGTCCGTTGTCGATGAATCCGGATTCGATGATGGATGCCAAACTGTATCCGTTTGCGTCTTCGTAAATCTTGTTGGTGACGTTTCCCTTGCTGTCGATGATGCTGACGCTACCATTGGATTCACTGAAGTTTCCTTGGTTAAGAATGATACAGGAATAATCAATACTTTCGGCGGATGATCCCTTTCCTATGCTGTCATCCTCTTCTTTACAACTGTTGAAGTTTGTGATGCAAAGGGAAGCGAAAAAGAATCCTCCCAAAACTTTCGCAAAATTTCTTTTTTTCATTTTTGTATTATTATTAGATATTTTATGCAAAGGTACGATTTTTTTATTCCCCTACCAATTGCATAGGGAAATAAAGTTTGCTAATAATGGCGGACGAAGCTCCTTTGGTGAAGTTCCTAAAAAAGAAAAAGGCCTCCCGATTTCTCGGAAGACCTTTTTCTTTTTATACTCATCGAATTATCTTCTGATCAGCGTGAAGTGGCCGATGAACTGACGGTTGATCTCCTCGATGTCGATCTGGTACCAGTAGTCGGTGGACGGCATCGGGTTGCCGTTGTAGGTTCCGTCCCAACCGTCAGCCTCCGCGCCGAGGAACTGCGCCAGCAGTTTGCCGTAGCGGTCGTAGATCGAGACGATGGCGCCTGGGTAAACCTCTGCCAAGCCCGGAACCTTCCAGGTGTCGTTCATGCCGTCGCCGTTAGGGGTGAACCACTCGTCGATGACGATCTCCGGTGCCTCCAATGTGAAGTTCATGGAGGTCTCGCATCCGTTCACGTCCTTCACGTGCATGGTGTGGTTTCCGAACGCGATGTTCTCGAAGTGGAGGTCGCTGGTCGTCGTCTTGCTCTTGTCGATCCACAACTCGTATGGCGGCTCGCCCGCGCCGGCCTCAAGAACGACGTCCCTGTCGTGGTAGCCCACGGAGTCGATCGAGATGATCGAAGGGAGGCTCTTCACCTCGACGAGGTAGTCCGCCTTTGCGGAGCAGGTTCCGCGGGTCATCTCCACCCTGTAGGAGACGGAGT
>JAZUDI010000045.1:0-108915 GCA_045639525.1 Paludibacteraceae bacterium
TGTGACGCCTCGCAGCTCCGGATGGTCGCGGATCTGCTCCACTGGAAGGAATTCCAAGTGCTCGATGGTTCCGTAGTCTTCGCTGAGAATCGCATTGAGGAAGGACTTCATCGCCTTCTCTTCTCCCATACAATGTTTAAAACCGAAATCGGTTTTGAGGTCAATGTATACACCTCTGTTTGCTGTTATTATCATACGTTAACAGGTTAGATTTGATATTATAAAAGTTGGAATCCGTACCGCATGGATGCGGGGGATTCTTTTGCAAAGATAATGAAAGATATTAAGAAAACAATATTATGTGTATTAATTACATAATACTAACAACACTCGCCCTCTTTCCCTGCACCCTGAATTTCACCTCGTACTCCGCAAACTGAAATCCATAAATGCGGTTTTCATCCTCGTGGTAGGCGGGGCGGGGATCTTGTGCGATGACATCTAGGAGGGCTTGACGCTTCTCTTGGGGAATAAAATCACGCATTTCATCGGGAATTTCAACCTCCAATTGGTAATCTGTGTTTTGTGTGGTGAATCCTACCACCGCTTCCGGGTGGCAATCGGCGGCGATGTAGGGTTTGATATCGTAGATGGGGGTGCCATCCATCAGGTCGGCGCCTGACACAATTAGTACGGTTCCATCGTGATGGTCATGCTCCACACCCTCTAATTTCACGGAGGAAAGGCCAATTTCATTCGGACGGAAGGGAGAGCGGGTGGCGAATACACCCATGCGTGTGTTCCCGCCTAATCGCGGTGGGCGGACGGTAGGCGACCAACCCTCACGGCGGGCCTCGGAGAATCCCCAAATGATCCAGATGTGCGAAAAATCGGTAATGCCTCGCAAGGCCTCCTCATTCCTGAATTCAGGCTCGAAAACGATTCGGGCACGTAGGCTCTCCACCAATCCGCTTTGTCTTGGAATGCCAAATTTGGTGGGAAAATCGCTCCTCATTTTGGCGATGATCTGAAATGTGGTGGAATCGGCCATAATCTTATCCTTTTCGTTATTTTTTTACGCGAATCTAACATTTCCTATGCAGAAAAGTTCACTTTGCGACGATTATCATGTCGTTTGAACTAAAATTCCTATCGTTTCAGTGTGGGATGGCGTACTTTTGTATCAACAATAAAACCCCTATAATATAGCACTATATTACTTTTGTAATTCTACCATGAAAAACACATTGGCGTGAAAAAGAAGCCAGCCTGATACCTCTTTCGGATGAGAAAGATGTTTTGGGAGCAATTAATTAGACAAAAGATGTTTGTAACCAAAGAAACGGAGTCGCTCACCGCACTCCGTTTTTTTGTATCTTCGCGTTGATAAACTTACTATTATGGTTTCATTACGGGAATTGTTCATTATTTTCTTTCGAATAGGAGCCTTCACTTTGGGTGGAGGTTACGCGATGCTGACGATGGTGGAGCGGGATATTGTGACGAAGCGCAAGTACATCGAAAAGGATGAGTTCTGGGATTTGATCGCTATTCTCCAATCCTTGCCTGGTGTCTTCGCATTGAACACCGCCCTCTATGTGGGTTATAAGTTGCGCGGTCGTTGGGGTGCGTTCTGGGCCTCGTTGGGCGCTGTGTTACCCTCTTTCATCGTCATAATCTTGTTTGCCATGTGCTTTACGGAGATTAAGGAGAAAGAATTCGTGGTAAAGCTTTTCGAGGGAATCCGTCCCTGTGTGGTGGCGCTGATTGCTGTGCCTGCGGTTAATCTGATAAAGAAGAATTGTAAGGATTGGAAGATGGTTTTGGTGGCCATCCTATCCGCTGTGTTGATTTGGTGGTTCAAGGTGAATCCGATTTGGATCGTTGTGGCCGTCTCTGTGGCTGCGGTGGCTTATGGCGTGTATGGTTGTAATAAGATGAAGGGGAGGTGATTATGGTATTTCTGCAGTTATTATACGTTTTCTTCAAAATTGGTTTGTTGGGGTTTGGTGGCGGTTATGCCATGCTTTCGCTCATACAGTTCGAGGTGGTGGACCATTTCGGATGGATGACCGTTACCCAGTTTTCCGATATGTTGGCGATCTCCCAGATGACGCCGGGACCGGTCTCCATTAACACGGCCACTTATGTAGGTTATGAGGTGGCGGGAATCCCCGGGGCGGTGGCGGCGACCCTATCATTGTGTCTTCCCGCTATCTTGATGATGTATTTTGTCATGCGCTTTATGATAGCCAATAACGACAATCGTTACATGCAATATATTTTGAAGGGATTGCGTCCCGTTTTAGGAGGCCTCATATTGGCAGCCGCTCTCCTTTTGGTAAATAGGGAGAGTTTCGTCGATTTTGGGTGGGGAGAGCGTAATGTCTCAGTTTTGATTTTTATCGCTACATTTGTGGCGCTCTTCTTTTTCAAAGTCAATGCCATGTGGCTGATTATAATAGCGGGCGCGGTTGGCGTATTATTTATGTAAAATATGATTAAGATGAAGAATCGTTTATTTTTGATTGTCGCTGCTATGGTGGCGATGGTTTGTAACCTAAATGCACAGAATATGGAAGGTAAAAAAGTATTGGTAGCCTATTTCTCGGCTACGGGAAACACGGCGCAGGTCGCTCAAAATTTGGCGCAGGGCATCGGAGCGGATCTCTTTGAAATCAAACCTGAACAGGCCTATACCAAGGCCGATTTGGATTGGCATGACAAACAATCCCGCAGTTCTGTGGAGATGGCGGATAAATCTTCCCGACCTAAAATGGCGAACCAGTTGAAGGATGCCTCTTCGTATGATATCATCTATTTGGGCTTTCCTATTTGGTGGTACACCGCACCTACAATCGTTAATACCTTTTTGGAGAGCGGCGATTTCTCTGGCAAGACCATCGTCCTATTCGCTACATCAGGCGGAAGCCGCTTGGGTAATACCAAGAGTGATTTGCAAAAGAGCGCTCCGAAGGCAACCTTTATCGATGGCGGAATTTTCAGCAGAAACGAGGATGTTGCCCGCCTTGCCAATTGGGCGAAGCGTGTGATAAAGTAGTCGGAAGAAACGTACCCTTGGTGCGTAAATGATAGGCGGTGCTATCGATGGATAGCGCCGTTTTTTATTCTTGTCTCTTCCCCGCAAAAGCGAAGCCAGAGACACCTCCGCAAGCGCCACCGATCAAGTGTGCCATCTGGGAGATGTTGTCTGCGGAAAAGAGGCCGTTAAAGATCTCTTTGCCTAAATACAATACTAAAACCAATAGGAATGTCAGAGGAATCTCTCCCTCCTTGAAAGAGGTCATGGAGCCTAAGATGATAAATGCGAATACTACGCCTGAGGCTCCCAATAGTCCGTAAGGGAAGAAGATGTTGTTGATGAGCGCTGTGATAAAGGCGGTCGCCGCGATTACGAAGAGCAACCGTTTGCTGCCATACTTCTCCTCCAGCATCGGTCCGATGAGGATGAAGAGCAACATGTTGTTGAAGTAGTGGGAGAGGTTGGCGTGGCCCAAAACATGGGTGAACATCCTCAAATAGGTCATTGGGTTGAACCAAGAGGATGGGTAGGTGGTGAAGAACATTTGTGTGATCAGTCCACCTGTGAAGGTACCCGCGATCAAGGCGATGCCTGAAATCAGGGCGAAACTCAATACGACTGGAGAGTTGAATGTTATTCTAAGGCCATTGTTACTCATACTATTTACTTATAATAATCCTTTCACCACATAAAATATCACAGGCACCAAAAGACTTGGGAGCATATTCACTCTCTTGCAATCTCTGATGCCAAGCATGGATAAATCCTTGATTTTATATGATAAACATGTCATCTAACGTCACTTCTGCTTGGATACCACCCCATTCTGCATTGTGGGATACGCCGTCTGTCGTTACCATCACTGTGTGTATAGCACTTTTGGTTTTTGTGACAGTTTTGAATATCTCGTGTTTGCGGGCTAATTCACCGCTATATTCGGGCGTTATTGTGTATAGGTTTTTCGCATATTTCAGTTCGCATATATCAATAATGCCATCACTACGATCTATCAAGAGGTCGATTTGAACGCCACGATGTTCCCTGTTTTCTGTTGGAAAATGTCTCCATGCGTATTCGTTAGTCAGAATACCGCTGATTCCGAGTTTGTGTTTTATTTGGTCAACATGCCAAAGACATGCTCGTTCAAAGGCCAACCCACACCATGTGTTGTATTTGGGCGTCCCAAGCATCGATTTCCAGAAATTCGCTCCTTGCCGTTTCCCGTGGATGAATTCGTAGTAGAATAATGTGTAGTGGTCAATTAACTGAAATATATCGGATTTAGTACGATGGCCTAACATGGTGTAGCTATGAATGAATCCGCACCATTCCAAATCTTTTAGAATATCCGAGAATGCGCCGTTGTCTTCAAACCCGCTTGCCGACAAGAGTTCTATGCGAGTAAGCCCCATTTTTTTTTGAGCCAGAAGTTCTATTATTCGAACATATGGTTCTGGCTTCTTAAATAGCGATGCGTATAGCATTTCGAATTCGTCATGTAGTTCACCGTCATCTGAAAATATCAGTCTATCAATTTCTTGTGCGATACTAACTCCTTTTCTCAGTAGGCTCCAATAGTATGGCACACCTCCAAATATCATATATGCTTCTAGAATTTGTTTCCTATTAAGCATGAGGCCTCTCGATTGAACTAATTTTTCACATAATCCCAGAGTGAACGGTTTCAGTGCGATTCGGTGGTTAAGCCGGTTGTGTAATCCACCTTTGTTTTTTATGATTTTCTTAACCATCCAGGATGTGCTGCTGCCACAAACGATAAAAACAATATCTTTTCGAGCTGATGCCCATCCGTTCCAAAAGGACTCTAATTCAGAGAGAAAATTGGATCGAGGAGCGTCCATCCATGGAAGTTCGTCAAGAAATACTATTTTTTTACCATCGGGAAGGTTCGATAGGTAACGTTTTAACTCGTCGAAAGCGTCGCCCCAATTGGTTAGTTCTGGAGTATCCGTTTGTCCATGTTCTTTTAGGGCACGGCGGAATCTAACCAATTGCTTCCTTGCCGACAATTTTGTCGCTCCTGTAAATTGGAAATCAAATTTATAGTTGTAACTCTCTCGGATAAGGAAAGTCTTCCCGACGCGTCGTCTGCCGTAAATTGCGATGAATTGAGAATACTCCTCTTGAAGCGCATCCAATAGAATCTGTTTTTCAGCGTCCCTTCCTATTAGCATAATCAATAAATTTTTATGCAAATATATTATTTTCGTTTGTAAATCAGCGGAAAGTGTTGGAGAAATATAGTTTCCGCATGTTTTCGTACGAAATTCATAACAACTATAATCCTTTCACCACATAAAATATCACAGGCACCAAAAGACTTGGGAGCATATTCACTGTCTTGCAATCTTTGATGCCCAACATAGATAGCCCGGAACTGACAATCAATACGCCTCCGACAATGCTCAACTCATTGCGCATCGGTTCGGGCATGGCGGCACTGAAATGGTAGGCGACCATATAGAAAAAGCCTTGCCAACAAAAAAGGATGGGTGCGGCCAATAGCATCACTCTTCCGTAGGAGGCGGCTAACACGGCGGATCCGACCATGTCTAAGGTGGCGTTGGTGTAGAGGAAGGTGTTGGCGGGTTCGTTGAATGCCCAGCCGTGACTTGGGGAGAGGGCGGATTGCACAGGTCCGACGATGGCGAAGGTGCCGATGCAGAAGAGTAATACGCCAGTCGTGAGCCCTTGCACCTCTCTTTTATGTCCTTTGGCGGCGCGTTCGATACGTCCCTCCAAATCCAGCTTCGTACCGATTAGGGCACCTATCGCGATGCTTAGGATGAAGAGAACTGGAATCTCGCTTTTCTGCATATTGGGTAGCGCCGCGTTGGCTCCTAAGACGAGGCAACAGATTCCCAGTCCGTTGAATAACGCTTGTTTGTACCGATCGGATATCTTATCGCCGAAGAGTGACCCGCAGGTCGCTCCGATCACGATGGTGCAAGTATTGATGATGGTTCCTAACATTTCTTGTTTGTTTTTAATAAAGGGGAGAATTCAATGTAGTAAGGGCGAATTGAATTCGCCCTTACGGTGCGTGTTCAATTCGCCCCTTCTACGGTGCGTATGAGGAGAGAGCTGTCGCCGTAACTTAAAAAGCGGAAGTCATTCTTCATCGCATAGTCATACATCCGTTTCCAATCCTCTCCCACGAAGGCGGAGATAAGGAGCAGCAAGGTGCTCTGCGGTTGGTGGAAATTGGTGATGATAGCCTTCACGATGTGGAAAGTGTAACCGGGAACAATGATGATTTGGGTATCCGCACAGATGTTCTCCAATCCATGCTTCTCCATAAAGGCGAGGATGGCGTCGAGCGACTCCTCGGTGGAGAGGTTATAACCGCTTTGGTAAGGCATCCATTGGGTAACCTTCAACTCGCTTTCGCAGAGGTTGGGATTCTCCGCCAATTGGCAGCCGATGTAGTAGAGACTCTCCAAAGTCCGCACGGAGGTGGTGCCGACCGCGATGACTTTCCCTGCTTGCCTGATCTTCTCCACGACACTCTTCTGTACGGAGATCCATTCGGCATGCATCTCATGGTCGCCTATGGTCTCGGATTTCACGGGTTGGAAGGTGCCTGCGCCTACATGGAGCGTCACCTCTTCGCAATGGATGTTTTTCTTCTCCAGCGAGGCGAACACCTCTGGGGTGAAGTGTAGTCCAGCTGTTGGGGCCGCCACGGATCCTTTGATTTTGGAATAGACGGTCTGGTAGGTGATTTTGTCACGATCCACCGTCTCTCTGTGCAAATAGGGCGGAATCGGCAGCACGCCGAATGCGTCGAGGATAGAGGCGAAGTTCACGGAGGTCTCCTCCCAAAAGAATCTAACATAATAGGCATTGCCCACCGCTTCTTGCTTCTCCGCTTTGAAGATGATCTCCTTGCCCTCTACCGTCACCGATTTCTCCAAAATGGTGCCTGGTTTCCACTTGCTGGCGTTGCCCACCATGCACTTCCAGGTACACTCGCCTGTGGTTTGGAAGGTGAGGACATAATCGTGGGGTCGGATCGGTTCCAAGCAGAATACTTCGATGCGGGCGCCTGTCTCCTTGTGGAAGACCAGACGGGCTTGGATGACGCGGGTGTTGTTGCAGACCAACAAGTCTCCCTCGTTCAAATAATCTGGGATGTTTTTGAAAATGGAGTGGGAGATCTCTCCGTTGCGGTAGAGGAGTAACTTTGATTCGTCTCTTTTCTCCAAAGGGAATTTCGCGATGCGCTCATCGGGAAGGTCGTAGTTGAAATCTTCGATGGCGATGTCTTGTGGTTGCTGCATTTTCTTCTTGTTTTATGTCAGTATGCAAAGGTAGTCATTTAAGAGTTAAGAAACGATAGTTCGATGAGGTCAATTAAGAAATAGGAACTTTTTCATTCCTTAGGATATATGAATTGTATTATGATATGCTAACTTTGCAAAAAACAATATAGGATTATGAAGTTGATAGCGATCCCTACCAGAGACGGCTCGGTCGATGACCATTTCGGCCATTGTGCATATTATACGATTTACCACTTGGACGATAATAATAAGATTGTCGTGATGGAACGTTTGGACTCTCCGCAAGGATGTGGCTGCAAGTCTAATATCGCCTACATTATGCGGGAAATGGGTGTGACCTTGATGCTGGCTGGCAATATGGGAGCGGGCGCCTTCAATAAATTGTCGGAACAGGGAATTCAAGTGGTCAGAGGTTGCAGCGGCAAGGTAGAGGCTGTCCTGAACCAATATTTAGGTGGCAAACTGTCGGATTCCCAAGAGGCATGTAGCCACCACGGGTGCCACAGTTCCGAAGAGAATCTTAGTTTCTCTTATGTAGCCCCCAAAAATTCTTAATTTATAACGCTAAATTAATTATCATGAAGGTTGGAGATAGAGTTCGTTTCCTCAATGCGACAGGAGGCGGAGTGGTTAGTAAAATAGTGAGTCGAGAGATGGTTATGGTGACCGATGACGACGGATTCGACGTGCCAACACTGGCCCGCGAGTGTGTTGTCGTGGATAGTGGGGAGAATCGTCCCGGCGGTAACGCGTCCAGTTCATCCGCCCCTACGAAGGAGAAGAAGATTGAGGATGTGGTTCCTGAAACGGAGGATGACGACTACGAACCGGGCGAGGAGACCAAAGAGGGTGAGACCTTGAATGTCTTTTTGGCCTATATTCCGCAAGATCCGAAGAAACTGTCTGTCACCGATTATGACTGTTATTTGGTGAATGACAGCAACTATTACTTGGGTTACAATGTGGCGAGCGGAAACGGGTCGATGTTTATCTCCCGCGCCGCAGGTTTTATCCAGCCCAACACCAAGATGCTTTTGGAGGAGATCAAGAAGGATCAGTTGAATGATTTGGAGTTCCTTCGTGTGCAATTGATGCCATTTAAGCAGAAGAAGGCCTACAAGGTGAAGCCCGCTTATGACGCGCAGGTCAAGATCAATCCGGTGAAGTTCTATAAATTGCATAGTTTCACGGAGAACGACTACTTTGATGAGGACGCGATGTTGTTCCCTATCGTGAAGAACGATGGCTTGGTGGAGCGTGAGGTCTCCGCGGAGGCTGTCTCAGAAATCTTGAAGAGCAAGGAGACCAAATTGCCGGCTAAGGTGTCGGTTTCCAGCAAGCCTAGACAGGAGATTGTGGAGATAGACCTCCACATCGAGCAACTTCTGGACAATACGACAGGAATGAGCAATGGCGACATACTCCAATATCAGGTAGATAAGTTCCTTGAGGTGATGGCGCAATACGCGAAGTGCAAGGGACAGAAAATCGTCTTCATCCATGGCAAGGGAGATGGCGTTTTGCGCAAGGAGATTCTTCAACAATTAAACCATAAATATGCCACTTGCTATGTGCAGGACGCCTCTTTCCTTGAGTATGGCTATGGCGCTACGATGGTAACCATAAAATAGAGATTATGACGCTTTTGATCGTATCGTTGATTCTGACGCTCGGAATCTCCTTCCTATGCTCCTTGATGGAGTCTGTGTTGTATTCCACCACCAGCTCCTATATCGAGTCGATGCCCGACACGAAGGGTGTCCGTTTGCTCAAGGATTTGAAGTACAATATCGAGAAGCCCATTGCGGCTATCTTGTCGCTGAATACGATCGCCAATACGGCGGGTGCTTCGGTAGTGGGCGCACAGGCGGCTGAGGTCTTGGGCAATGAGTTGTTCGGATTCATGTCCGCCCTTTTGACGGTCTTGGTCTTGATCTTTTCCGAGATTATTCCAAAGACGATTGGCTCGAATTATTGGCGGGAGTTGTGCGTCCCTATCGGATATATCATCAAGGGTGTCTATTACCTCTGCTTCCCTTTGGTGGTGGCCTCCCAGGCGTTGACAAAACTCTTCACCAAGAAGCAGACCAATACGGTGAGCCGAGAGGAGGTAGCCGCCTTGACCAAGATCGGAGAGCGTGAGGGTGTCTTTATGACGAGCGAGAGTAAGATCATTAACAATCTGGTGAAGATGCAGACCATTAAGGTTCACTCCATCATGACGCCGCGTACCGTGGTGTTGGCCGCGCAGGAGGATATGACATTGGGTGAATTTTTCAAACAAAAGAGATATTTGTGTTATTCCAGAATCCCTGTCTACACGGAGGATATCGACGACATCACTGGTTTTGTCCTCAAGACGGATATTCTGATGCACCTCGCTAATGGCAAGAAAAACTTGAAGTTGAAGTCCATTAAGCGTGATATTATGGTCTGCTACGAGAATACTTCCATGCCTAAATTCTATGACCTATTGGTGACCCGTAAGGAGCACATCGCCTTGGTCATTGACGAGTATGGTGGTATGGAGGGAATCGTGACCATGGAGGATGTCGTGGAGACAATCCTTGGTCTGGAGATCACGGATGAGAGTGATGCCCAGACCGATATGCAGGCCTTTGCCAAGGCACTTTGGGCAAAACGCGCGAAGAACCTTGATGTGGCGGAAGTGGAGCCGGAGGATAAGATCGAATCCGAAGGCGGATCACTTGAATAGTCGGAAGAAATCGTTCATGTTCGCGAAGATCATCAAGGCGAGGAGGATGAACATGCCAATCATTTGCGCTCTGACAAGCGCCTTTTGACTAGGTTTCCTTCTGGTTACCATTTCGTAGATCAAGAACATGATGTGGCCACCGTCCAATCCTGGAATAGGCAACAGATTCATGAATGCCAAGATAACGGAGAGATAAGCTGTGATCTCCCAGAATATTTGCGGATGGAATGGATAAGGGAAGAGACGTCCAATGGAGATGAATCCTCCCAAACTCTCCGCCGCCTCCTTGGAGGTGAATACATATTTCATGTCGTTGGCGTATCCTGTGAACTTCTTGACACACTTTTGGGTGCCATGCGGAATGGCTTCGAAGAGGGAATAGTCTCTTGTCGTGACAGGATAGAATGAAAGGACGGATTTCCTGATGACACCGATTTTACCATTGTGGTCTGGTGTGAGTTCGACCTCCACGATTTTGTTGTCCCGCATCACTTTGACCGGCACGGTGAGATTCTTGTGTTCCGAGAATACATTGGTACAGTGCCCAACGTAGGCCGGTAGGGAGTCTCCGACGGAGATGAGGCTATCTCCGGCTTTCAATCCGGCCAACTGCGCGCGCGACCCTTCGACAACGCTCTCCAATACGAATGGGATGCGGAAGTTGGCGAATCCCTTCTGCTCTTGCATCATATCCTTTATTAAATCTCCCTTCATCGGAAGCGCAACCTCCTCTCCCTTTCGAATCACGGTTACCGTCTCTGCGTCGGTGATGGCGCGGAAGGTCTCTTCGCTGAAATCTTCTAGTGTGAGGTCATCTGCCTTGTAAAGAATATCTCCATCCTGGAATCCCGCCTTTTGTGCGGCTTGACTGAACTCCATACCGGAGGTTGCGTCACGTAATGCGATATAACTCTCTCCGTAATGGAAAGAGACCATCGAGTAGATGACGATGGCTAAAATAAAATTGAATACCACGCCAGCCACCATAACGAAGAATCGTTGCCATGCGGGTTTGGAACGGAACTCCCAATCTTGCACGGGGCGCTTCATCTGTTCTGTATCCAATGATTCGTCGATCATGCCGGCGATCTTCACATATCCTCCCAGTGGCAACCAACCGATACCGAAAAGGGTGTCGCTGTTTTGTGGCTTGTACTTGAAGAGAGAAAAGCCTGGGTTGAAGAAGATATAGAACTTCTCCACACGGATGTTGAAAATCCGGGCGAAGAGGAAGTGTCCAAATTCGTGAATGACCACCAATAGGGATAGACTAAGAAAGAATTGGAGCAGTACGACTAAAAGTTCCATGTTTCGATAGGGTGGGGAATAGGGTTATTTTGAAGATAATTCCGCTGCGATGCGTCTTGCCTCTTTGTCGCTCTCCACATAAACTTCGTAGGAAGTTTGCGTGGTGAACGTGGCGGTTTGCATCGTCTTTTCAATGATGTCGGACATTTGAAGGAATCCGATGTTGCCTTTTAGGAACTCAGCCACGACAATTTCGTTGGCGGCGTTGAGGATACAAGGCATATTGCCTCCCTTGTCCATTGCTTCGAATGCGAACGCGAGGTTGCGGAACACCTCCATATCGGGCTTTTCGAAAGTTAAATCCTTGCAATCGAAGAAGTCCAAGCGCTTGAAGTTGTTCTTCAAACGGTTAGGAAATCCGAACGCGTATTGGATCGGCAGTTTCATATCGGGAAGTCCCATTTGAGCCTTCACGGATCCATCCTCGAACTGCACCATGGAGTGGATGATGGATTGCGGGTGAACCACAGGGACTATCTGTTCGGGTTTTACGCTGAAGAGCCATTTTGCTTCGATGACCTCGAACCCTTTGTTCATCATGGAGGCGGAATCGATGGTGATCTTCGCTCCCATGCTCCAGTTCGGGTGTTTCAAAGCATCCTTGGCGGTAACTGTCTCTAAGAACTTTCTGTCCTTGCCGCGGAATGGGCCTCCCGAAGCGGTAAGAATGATGCGTTCGATAGGACTTTGTTCCCCTACCAGACATTGGAAGATGGCGGAGTGTTCCGAATCGACCGGAAGGATAGGGCATCTGTTCTTGATAGCCAAGTCGCAGACCAATTCTCCTGCCACCACCATGGTCTCCTTGTTGGCCAAGGCGATGGTCTTTCCCGCCTTCAATGCGGCGATAGTGGGTTGCAGACCAGAGTAGCCTACCATGGCGGTAAGTACAATATCCACAGCGTCGGCGGAAGCCACCTCGGCGATGGAGGCTGCGCCTGCGAAGACCTTGATAGGCAGATCCGACAAAGCCTCCTTGACTGTCTCGTACTTCGCTTCATTGGCGATGACCACCATTTCAGGCTTGAACTTTATTGCCTGTTTGATCAGTAATTCATCGCTGTTGTTGGCAGTCAATGCGTAGACTTCAAAGAGATCGGATTGCTCTTCGATGACCTCCAAGGCTTGTGTTCCGATCGAACCGGTCGAGCCTAAAACCGCTATCTGTTTTTTCATGTCGAAAAATCGTTTAAATGTTAGAATGAAATGTAGGATAGTGGATTGACGGCCACGCCATCTTTCCATAACTCGAACTCGAAGTAGGAGTCTGTTCCATTTCTGAATGTGGTCAAAATCTCACCGGCATGAACCTTCATACCCTTTTGTTTGATGAATGGCTGCTTGGTCTTATAGACGGTGACGATATTGTCCGAATGTTGAATACCCAACACATATAGGTTGTGGAATGAGTAGTCGGATGAGATGATGATACCATCCAAAACGGATAGCACACTGCTGTTCTGGACCGCCACGAGGGTGGTTCCGTAGTTTTGTTTGCGGACATTGAAGGTGTCGATGATTCTACCCTGCGCCGGAGAGCACATAAGGTAGGTGGCCTCGATCTTCTCGGAGTTGTAGTTGATCGGGTTCAGATTCTCGATTTCGCTTGACTCGTAGGCATTACGATAGGCGGTCTCCTTGTCGGATGGCTCCAACGAGATCTTGTCCATATTGATTCCTTTCAGATCTTGGGTGGCAGCTGCGGAGTCCAATTCCACTTGGCCAGTCATGACCGCCCGTAACCCCTCCATGTATTGGATTTGGATATTCAATTGGTCAGACAGGGAATCGACAGCCAAAGCGTCTCGCATAAGTTGACGGTTGAGGTTGAAGTTCTCCGTGTAGCCGGGAAGGAATCCTCTCAACGGTGTCTTGATGATCAGGAAGGCGATCAAAAAGAAGTAGAGGACGGCCATGATGAAGCCCGCCGCCACTACGGAGCCTTTGGAGAGTCGTATGTGGAAGACCTCCTCCAAGGTGTTCTCGTTCAGGATGGATACCTTGTATTTGAATCGTATGATCCGTATCAAACGGTTGATTAAACTGCCTTTTTTATCCATTTTACAATAGTAATCTTCTTCTTACAGTAATCTTCTTCTGAATTCCGCGCAAACGATGCCTGTCGCCATCGCTACATTCAGGGATTCCGAGGTTTCCCTTTCTTGCGGATAATTGGGGATGAATAGGCGTCGGTTGATCAATTTCGAGATTGATTCGGAGATGCCGTTCCCCTCGTTGCCCATCACGATGATACCGTGGGGCGTAAGTTCTTGTTTATACATATCGGCACCATCGAGGAAGGTTCCGTAGATGGGTGTCTCTTGGTTCTCTTGTAGGTATTGGACCAAATCGACATAGTGCACCTTCACGCGCGCGATGGCTCCCATGGTGGCCTGCACCACTTTGGGGTTATAGACATCCGCCGTGTCCTGTGAGCAGATGATGTTCTCGATGCCGAACCAATCCGCCACACGGATGATGGTTCCCAAATTGCCGGGGTCTTGGATGGTGTCGAGTGCCAAGACAAGCTGTTTGCTCATTTGACGCTGGTCCATCGGGTAGTGGGGCTGGTCGAAAATGGCCAGTGCCGATTGGGGGGATTGAAGCAGCGAAGCCTTTCTGATCTCCTCCTTTTCGGTGATGATCACCTCCTCCGCATTGGGTGAGGGATGCTCTTCCATGAATGATTCTGTGCAGATCAAAGTGCGGCAACGGAAGGCGGGCAAAAGGTCGGAAACCAACTTGTTTCCCTCCGCGAGGAAGAGCCCAAGCGCATCACGTTCCTTTTTCTTCGCCAACGATGCGATTGCTCGTATCTTGTTCTTACTCAGCATCATATTATTCTTATTCCAAACCTACCAACTCAATTTCGTAGTACATAGGCTGGTATTCAGCCGCATCGGAAATGGTACCTCCTGTGATGGTGATGTTACTCTCGTTTCCGATCTTGAAAGGGATGATCACTTTACATTTGCCTCCCACCCGTAGATTCTTGACCGCTTGTTGGAATCCCTCACCGAAGGTGGTGCTGGATGCGTCGGAAGTGATCTTGAAACTTTGGGGATCTGGTGAGTATTGCGCGGTGCAATTGTATCGCATGTTGCCGTGCAACGTATATCCGGCGTAACGGACATAGGCGGTCCAGTTCTTTTGCGGTTCGAGCGTGCCTTCTCCCTTGCTCACTTGGTGGTAGTAGAGTCCTTCCGCTTTTCCTGACGCGTAGAGGTAGTAGATCTCTTTGCCGTCGGCGGTAAGCCACTCACCGTCGCTGGCTGGCATGGTACCCTCCACGGCGATTTTATGGTCTTTGATGAATTTCTCGATTGCATCGTCCTCGTCGTCCAGGTAGTCGGAGTAAGACTTGGTCTTGGAGCAGCCGGTGAGGGCGACGAAGAGTATACTGGATAGGGATAGAACTGCTAACTTAAATTTGCTCGTGAGAGTCATAATGAATTGATTTGTATGTTATTAATTTCCTGATTTCACTTCGAGGATCGCCATTTTCATGAAAACGGGGGTCCAACTGTTGATGCATTTGCCTTTGCCTGGCACACCGAAGGCGATGACTGAAGGAAGGATGAATTCTCCGCTTCCGCCATTGCGCATCAATGGAATTGCCTCGCGGATGCCCTTCTCGATATCCGTGTGTCCAATTTTCACGGTAGTTACCACGTCTGTGATTTTGTCGCAAGGTTCTTCGCCCAACGGTCCGATGGTGTATTTGATGGTCACCTCGTCGTCGCCAACGATGGAGTCTCCCGCGCCCTTTTCGATGATGTGGTAGCGTAAGCCCGAACTTGTTCTGCCCATTTCCAAATGGAGGGAGTCGATGTAGTGGTTGATCTCTTGCTCCTCCAATTCGTAGAATTGCTTATTCATTTCAAGCAGGCTCTCTTTCACCTGATCCGGCTCGATCTTGTTGACAGGCACTTGTACCTGTTCTTTGCCGCAAGCGAAGAGTAGCGCGAGGATGAGTGCGAAGAGGGGAGTGATGGATTTATACATAGCCACGTCTCTTTAACTCCTCGTTCAACTCATCTTTCAGGGATGGAAGCGCCTTTTCGAACGCCTCGATGACCTGTTCCATATTGTCATAGGATTCTCCGCCCGACGCGTTTTTGTGTCCGCCACCGTTGAAGTATTGAGCGGCGAAGGTGTTGGTCGCCACATCACCTTGCGAACGGAAGGAGCATTTGATCTTTCCTCCCTCCTCCTTGAAGAAGGCGGAAAAGATGATGCCTTTGATGGAGAGCGGCATGTTGACAAATCCCTCGGTGTCGCCCTTCTTGAAATCATACTTGGAGAGTTCGTCTGCCGTGAGTGAGATCATGGCGGCGCCATATTCGGGATATAGTTTCATCTTCTCGTAGAGCATATAGCCCATCAAACGGTATCTGCTCTCGGAGTAGTTGTTGTAAACTTTGTCGTAGATGGCATCCTTGTCGATGCCTTTTTTGATGAGTTCGGAGACGATCACATAGACTTCCGCTCCGTTGGAGTTGTAGGTGAAGCCTCCCGTGTCGGTCATCATACCTGTATAGATGCACTCGGCGCACTCCTTGTTCAGCTCGGTGAAGTATCCCATACGGCAGATGATGCGGAAGATCATCTCCGAGGTGGACGCGAACTGAGGGTAAGAGATCACCAAGTCGGCGAAGTTGCCTGGGTCCAAGTGGTGGTCGACGATGATTTTCTTCGCGGCGGAATCAGCCACGCTGATGGCCACGCTATCGATGCGTTTCAAAACATTGAAATCCAAAGCGAAGATCAAGTCGGCTTGTTCGATCAACTCGTCGGCAACCGATTTCTTTTTCTCGTAAACAATGATGTCGGAAGAGGCTGGCATCCATTTGAGGAATCCAGGGAAATCATTGGGTACAATGACGTTCGCGTTCTTTCCGATTGTTCTCAAAAAGATACAGAATGCCAAAGAAGAACCTATCGCGTCTCCATCGGGAGAGACGTGTGTGGTGATGACAATGTTCTCTGCATCCTCAATGTAGGCTTTCGCCTCCTGTATCAAATCTTCGTCAATAATTTTTGAAATCATAACTTCCACTTTTAAGACGTTGCTAATTTAAGAAAAAATATTGGCATTTTCCCCATAAAAGCGTTGAAACTTTTTCTTTGTACTTAGTCTGATAATGTATTGATAATTAACGATATAAGCAATGTTTAACAACCCCAATGACGCTAAATCGGAAGTTTCGTAGCAGTTATGTATGCCGTATAGAGCAATAGGAGGGAGAGCATTGTGGCGATTCGCTGGAATGAACGGAGTTGCATGACCGCCGCCATCGCCGCTAACAACGCATAGAGAAAGAGCAGGTCAATGATGTGGAAAGCGATTCCATCGACGGCCGAGTGGGGTATTTTCCCCAACCATTCGATGGCGCTGTTCATCCCATGTGTGACGAAGGAGATCGCCTCTCCAACTCGTCTCATCAAGGGCGGGAAGGGGGTGCAGATCATAAGTAAAAGTGTGCCGTAGAGTAGTATTGTGGCGGCTGGTATGACGATAAGTCCCGAAATCCAGAATGTGTTGCTGAAATGGTGGAAGTGGTAGAGGATGATGGGGAGCGTACCTAATTGTGCGGCGATTGAGACGGAGGTGAGCGACCAGATTTTATCCCATAGAAGTGGCTTGAAGAGAAATGTCTTGTAGATTTTATCTTGCCATAAAATAATGGAAAAAACCGCGGCGTAGCTGAGTTGGAAGCCGATGTCGGTAAGGTATCTCGGTTGGTAGAGTAGCATGCAGAAAGCGGAGGCTAAGACCGTATTGGCGGTGTTCGACTTCCTGCCGATCACACCTCCGAACGCGACGAGGGAGAGCATTATGGAGGCTCTCACCACCGAGGGCGAAAGCCCGGTGAGAAAGGCGTATCCCCATAGAAAAACGAGTGTGGCGGGAATCCTTATACGCTTCATCGCGTTGCCTGGAAGCAGACGGGAGAGCAGGGTGGAGATGAGGAGATAGATGATGCCCACGTGAAGTCCGCTTACGGCGAGGACATGGCTTGCCCCTGTGGCGGAATAATTGGCCTTGGTCTCTGGTGTGAGTTGGCTTTTGTCTCCTAAGGTGAGGGCGGATATAATCGCCAATTCGTCGCCGGTGATCCCCGCCTTCTCTAATTGTCGCTCCACTTTTTGCCTCGTTCGCATCGCCTGCCCTTTGAGGGTGAATCGGGGTGTGCCGTTCATCCTCTTCCATTGTCCCTTGGGGAGGTAAATCGTCCCTGAGTAGCCGATGCTGAGTAGGTAGTGGTCGAAATCACTGGGGGTGTCGATCTTCTTCACCAGCCGATTCGGGAATAGGATGATCTCTCCGGTGGAGAGCCTCTGTGATAGAGAGTCTTTGGCGATGTAGAGTCTCGCCTTTGTTCCCGAAGGGAGCCCCTTCCCGAACAGACGGGCGTTGACGCGGTAGGTGGCTTGCCTCTCTTGGGGTAACTCCTCGATTTCCGCTAGGAGGTATCCCTTCCCGTCGGTCTCTCTCTCCCAGATGACGGGTGCTGTCTGTTGGGTGCGGAGGATGCCGACGATTGTCAACAGAATGAGTAGAGAGGCGCCGAACAGCCATCTTCGCTGGTATTGTCGCTCTCCGAGACGGAAAGAGAAGATGAGGGTGGTCCCCAAGGGTGGCAGTATGCTCCAAAGGGGGAGTTGGATGTTGGGGAAAGTGATTCCGAGGAGGATGCCAAGCGACAAAAAGATCGTCAGGCGTAAAAAGGGTAGCCGTGTCATAAGAAGAGATGTGAAAAATCCCAATTGGGATGTGAAACAAAACGGGTATGCAAACAAAAAAAGAGGGAGGCTCCGTCGCTGGAAGGAGGCCTCCCTATGGTGTTACAACGCCTTTAATTGGGCGATGGTTTCGGTAGGGTTCTGCGCACCGAAGACGAAGCTGCCGGCTACGAGCACGTCCGCTCCTGCTTGCAGCAATCGCTTGCCTGTCTCGAAATTGACGCCACCGTCGATCTCGATGAGCGCGTGGGAACCGCGTTTGAGGATCAACTCCTTCAAACGGGAGGTTTTATCGATGGTGTTCTCGATGAACTTCTGTCCGCCGAATCCTGGATTGACTGACATCAACATGGCCACATCCACATCTTGGATGATCTCCTCCAAAACGGAGACTGGTGTGTGCGGATTCAGTGTGACACCTGCCTTCATGCCACAAGCCTTGATGCGTTGTAGCGTTCTGTGAAGGTGGGTGCAAGCCTCGTAGTGGACATTGAGCACCTCGGCGCCGAGTTTGTGGAACTCGTCAATGAACTTATCGGGCTCCACGATCATCAAATGGACGTCCAATGGCTTCTTCGCGTATTTTTGGATGGCTGCCGTGACGGGCATGCCGAAGGAGATATTGGGAACAAATACTCCGTCCATGATGTCGAGGTGGAACCAATCGGCTTGACTGTTGTTCACCATCTCCACGTCGGAACGCAAATTGGAAAAATCCGCGGATAGCACGGAAGGTGCGATTAGGTGGCTCATTCGATTTCTCTGTTGAGGGGAACGGTAGTTTTACGGAAGCGGAAGTCGCCCGACTGCCGGACCCTGTGGTTTATAAATGAAAAAAGGAAGTAACTTTCGCCACTTCCTTGCTTTGTGTCGAGGTGAAGGGATTCGAACCCCCGACCCTCTGGTCCCAAACCAGATGCGCTAACCGGACTGCGCTACACCTCGTTCTCAAATGCGATGCAAAGGTATGTACTTTTGGGTACCCCTCCAAATCTTTTAGCCACTTTTTTTAGAAAAAAAATCACTTTTTTCTTATCTGCTTGTTATTCAATGAAATAATTTTTTGCACAAAATAGGGCTATGAGGAGCTGTACGATTAATAGAGCTGGAACGCCTATGGAAAATTTTTTGTGGAGTGTTTTGTGGCGGATGAGATACATGGCTAAAAGTGCACCGATAGAGCCTCCGACGGCGGCGATCAGCAGCAGATTTTTCTCCGGGATTCTCCTTGCGTTTCTCTTTTTGGAGAGATGTTTGTCCCAAGCGTAGGTGGAGAAGGCCACGATGTTGATGGCGAGGAGGTAAAGAAGTACTACTTCCATATTTTTTATTGCGTTGTGCTTGAAAAAGGATACAAAAAAGGGAATGTGCCGTCCGACACATTCCCTTGTGGTCTTTGGAATCAGTGTTAATACTTCATCTTATCCTTAGAAGGGTTTCTGTGGAAAACCTTTCCGTCGGTGTACTCTTGCGCAGCGATCAAGGTTGGCTTAGGGAGCTTCTCGTAGAAACGTGAGATCTCGATTTGCTCACGGTTCTCGAATACCTCCTCCAAGTTGTCGTTGAAAGATGCGAACTCTTGCAATTTCTTGTCCAATTCCGACTTCATCTCCACAGCGATCTGGTTGGAACGACGTGCGATGATGTTCACTGTCTCGTAAACGTTACCTGTGTCTGCACAGAGTGAGTTCATGTCACGAGTGATAGTGTTAGTTGGAGCGGTTACTTTTTTGTAGTCCATGATTATATATGTTTTATTTGTTTTTGTTATCGATAGCGTTAATATATTTTCTCGTCTTCTCGTGGATTCTCTCCGCCTCTTTCCTGTGTTTGCCGTTCGGAAATTCGCCGATGTAGTTGTAGTACTCATCGTCGGTGTCGCGGTAGCGGTCCTCCATTTTGCTCTCGACGCTCTTCACGGCTTGCATGTACTTCGCATCGAGAATCAGGAAGCTGAGATCCTCTTTCCTTTTGGTGTCTGGGTAAAGTTTCAATGCGTTGGTGGCGGTGACAACCGCTGAACGGTAGTTGTTGCCCATGAAATCACCCAAGTCGAAATAGAGTTTCGCGTTCAAATAGGCCTTCTCCGCCAATTTCTCCTGCAACTCGCTGAGTAGGGATACCGCCTCTGGCAAGTATTTGCTTTCGGGATATAGGTTGGTGAACTCCAACAACTCGTCGATGGCGGTGACGGTGCTCGCCTGGTCGAGCTTGACGTCTGGCGAGTCTTGGTAAAGGCATTTGCCCGCTAGAAATTTACACTCTTCGGCATGTTCGCCTTGCGGATAACTGCGGGTATAAGCCGAGAAGTAACTCTTCGCCGAGGTGTAGTCCTTGTTGTTGTAGTGGGACTTTGCGATCATATAGACCACATTCTCACCCTTGGTGGTACCACGGAAGGCGGATCCCACCGATTCTAATATGGTGTGCGCCTTGTAATAGTCGCCACTCTCATAGTATTCGACGGCCTTCTGGTACTTGAAGTCGTTATCCGTGCTCTTGATGACCTTGTTGTAACCTCCGCAGGAGAGGAATCCCAAAGCCATGAAAGCCAATGTGATATGTCTAAATTTCTTTTCCATTCTTACTCTAAACCGCGAAAATAGTCAAAATCGTTCAAAAGATAAAAGAAAAACATTCAATTTTAACTATTTTAAATAAAATGTTTTTATTTCTTTTGCATTTGAATTTAACAGTGATTTAATACTAGTTGTAAAACGATTTTTAGAATAGAAAATTATGTTGAAGAGAATTTTGTCGATTTCCGGAAAACCAGGATTGTTTGAATTGGTGTCACAAGGAAAGAATATGTTGATATTGGAGTCCCTTACGGAGAAGAAGCGTGTCCCTGCTTATACGCACGAGAAGATTTTGTCTCTTGGTGATATCGCTATCTATACGGAGGAGGGTGAGGTGCCTTTGGCGGATGTTTTGCAATCCATGAAGGAGAAAGAGGATGGCAAGGTGGCTTCAATCAACCCTAAAAAGGCTGATGGCAAAGAGTTGGCAGCTTACTTGGCTACTGTGTTGCCAAACTTCGACCGTGACCGTGTCTATTCATCCGACATCAAGAAGTTGCTCACGTGGTACAACATCTTGATCGAGAGCGGCCGCGACCAATTCGTGGAGAAGAAAACTGAGGCTGAGGCGAAATAATAATTCCCTTGTCCAACTTTTATAGGAGAAGATGCGTGTGTGTCTTCTCTTTTTTTTGCGCATCTTAGAAATTGTTTAAATTTAATTCAAAACTAAATTGAGAGACCTAAAAAAATTCCTAAAACACACTTAAAATATTGATTATCAATTTGATAAGCGAATAAATTTTCGTAACTTATTACTTAACAATCAACTTGATGTTCTTAACACCCATAGCGTTAGAAACACATACATTGTAGATTCCAGAAGGAAAATGCTTGTTGATAACAACGTCGCTTTTTACATCTTTTTGGTAAACAATAGCACCAAGAGAGTTGCAAATCCTTACGTTGGCAGCACCACCAGTAACAACAGTGAACTCATCTCCTGCAGGGTTTGGATAAACAACAACAGAGCTCATGTCATCATGGATGTCTTTAACGTCATCTTCGTGGTTGCTGTATTCGAATTCAGGAATATTGTCGTCCACGAATGTGAACATGAAGTTAGAGAACTCGCCAGGAGATTTATTTACATCTGGAGAAATGAGTAATTTGAGCTTCTGTTCACCCTCATATTTGAACAAAAGAGTCAAGTCGTCAGCTTGGTCGCCTCCACAAGCTGTCCAACCCCAGCAAGTCCAATATTGATTTGGGTCACCTTTTTTAGCACCATTGGGATCTTGTGTTCCGTCAACATACAAGCCACACTTAGGAGTTGCAGTAAGCTGGAATGAAGGCCAAACTTTAGCATCTTTGTTGTTGCGGTTATTCCAAGAACGGATGATGTTACCATTCTGGTCAGGCTGTTTGCCACCAACAATCTGGAAACCAATAGAACCTTCTGAGCTGACCTCAGAACCGGTCAAACAGTGAACTTTGTAGTAACCCTTCTTCTTGACATTGATAGTATAGATTATCCATTCACCAGGTTCGGTATACATAAGGTTGTGGAGATCTTTACCCACTGTTCCATAACCATCGCCAGGAAGTCCCCAGTTAGCACCCAAACCAGACATTGAGTTCTCTATGTCCACACAATCATCAGAACGAAATGCCTTTGTCTTGTCGATCAAATCTGCATATAATGCACCTATATTACAGTATTCTGCTTCTGTACCCTTAGCTTTTTCGCCAGTCTTGATTTCATACCTACTATCAGGGTCAACATACATTGATGAGTTATTATCATGATAAGCGACATCAGCACCTCCTTTGTCAAAGAATCCGATGTTCAAGATACCATAATCTTCATCGTTTTTAGGAATATCCTGAACTTCGTATGCAACAGACTGTTCGATATCTGGAATTTCTGTCTTACCGGTCATAATGTCTACGATATACTTGCCTGTAGGTGTTAAGTTATCAGAATTATATTCAGAAGAACAGTTCTTAATACAAGAAGACTGATAGTTTCTTTTCTCACCCCAGGTATCAAAACACCATGAAATCAACTGGTTTCCATGGTTGCCAGATGCCTTTAAATAGCCCAAAAACCTACTTGCTTCATCAGTGCATAGAGCTCCTTCACCATCAAAACGTACAGGCGACCATTCTGAAATGAACAAAGGAATTGATGCTGCTGCAGACATAATACGTGGGACTACATCTTCCATGTGTGAGCAAGTGTAAACGTGCGCAGAGTACATCAATCCAAGATTGTACTTGTTCTTGTCGATTGGAGACATAGCAGCTTCTTCAGGATGCTGGTCCCAAGCACGAGTAGGGCATATAACGATTGCTCCCGGATCTACACCTTCAATGGTAGGAAGAACACTTTCCGCATATTCTTTCAAATAGCTGAACGGCTTGTCAAGAGGCTCGTTACAGATCTCGTACAACACGTTGATCATTCCTTTTTCATTTGCCCACTTGCCATTTCTCTCAAAGAAGCCGATAGCATCTTTAGTATATATCTTAGGGTTACCGCTACCGCCGTCACCTTCAAGAATGTGGAAGTCCAACAATACGTACATGTTCAATTGAGTTGCCCACTTCATGTACTTTTGGATGTCATCATCCTGGTATGCACCATATTTACCCTTACTGTTATCGGCATAGCA
Organism: Paludibacteraceae bacterium; assembly: GCA_045639525.1. Taxonomy (GTDB): domain Bacteria; phylum Bacteroidota; class Bacteroidia; order Bacteroidales; family Paludibacteraceae; genus UBA1181. The sequence goes on from JAZUDI010000045.1 coordinate 23,259, forward strand.
AGCCAAACGTACACAATTTGCACCCCAAGCCTTCATTGCTTTAAAACCTTCTTCGGTTAGACAGTTAACTACTTCGTCGTAGTTAATAGAGAAAGTAGACCAACCCTTCAACTGAATGGGTTCGCCACTACTAGAGCACAACTGATTGCCAACCAACTTCAAACGACCCCATTCTCCGATGTAATCGTTGTTCACAAAATCAGTTTCACTCAGTACAGCATTTGCAGTCATTGTGCTGCAAAGCACAGCCATAAGAAGTAAAAATTTCTTCATTAATAAGAAATTGTTTAATTTTAATTCAAAACTAATTTGAGAGACCTAAGATAATCTCTCTAAAACACAATTAAATATTGATTACCAGCATTGTAAGTGGATAATTTTTCCGTATCTTTAAAGTGACGAAATAATAAAGAAAATGACCAATTATCCAACAAATCTCACCGATAATCAGTGGCAAAGTTACAGAAAAGTTTGGGAATTATATACTATTTGACCCAAGGAATGAAAACACCCTCGACATTTGGGCTACTATGTATAATTCGATACCAATTTAGGCAGGTGACGTCTGAAAGACGTTACCTCAATAGCCCTGTACATGCCCTGATACGAAGTGAAGGGGATGTGCAGGGTTATACGCGTGATATGTGAAGTCATTGCGCGTCTGAAAGACGCTACTTCTGCGGTATGTATTGTATCGTCTTACAGACGAGTGTGTTACACCCATGGTGCATAACCCTGCACATGTCTCTTCGTTCCATGTACGGGGTTACACAAGTAGCGTCTTGCAGTCGCTATATTTTAACTCCACCATTAAACTATTAAATAGTTTTTAGCAATTGAGTTGCGTGACTTGCGGGGACTAAAAGTATATAGTTGCCAAAAATATTTCAGTGAAATTTAAACAGCATCTAAAATGGTGGAATGTTATCGGGAGGGTTCGTGAAGTGAGCGATATGGCGTGGAATAGGAAAGGGGTGTGCCGATGATGACACACCCCTTTCGTTTTGTGAGGACTCAATAGAGTTTTATCCTACTCTCTGCTGTTGCATCTCGTGGCTTTCCTTGAGATTTTTGCTTCCTGTCGCGATGGATGAAAGCGCCTCTTGAATCATGTAGAAGGCCTCCTTGAACGACTTGTCCGCTTGAGAGAGTCTGTACACCGTATCCATGGCTACCGCTGTGGAATCGGGTGCGTCGCAGTCAGATGGCGCGATGTTCGCAAGGTCATTCACAATGAGCTGAATGTGCTTCTGCTCAAACTGAAGAAGATTGAATTTCTGTTTCATGTCCGCCAACAGAAAATCCATTTCTCTGGTGATGTCCATTGTGCTTTTTCTAACCATTGGCTCTAATACGTTTTCCATGTTTTCCCCTTTAGTTAAACTTCAATTTCGTTCCGCTAAAGTGCGAAATGGTTTTTGAAAAAGAAAATTTTCGAACCGATAATTTTCAACAAAGGGGCGGTTTATGACAAATGTCTTTAAAGCCGATTTATCGTGTTTCTTGCCTAAAAAATGTGGAAAATTTCCCAGTTAGGCTTGCTGGCTCTTGAAAGCCAGGGCGTACATCTTCATCTGGTTCACCATGGCAAGCATACCGTTGGAACGGGTTGGAGAGAGGTGCTCCTTGAGGCCGATTTGGTCGATGAAGTAGAGGTCAGTCTCTAAGATTTCGTCTGGCGTGTGGCCTGACAAGACCTCCACCAACATGGAGACGATGCCGCCAGAGATGTCGGTGTTGCTCTCTCCTTGGAAATACACCAAGCCATCCTTGTACTCAGCGTGTACCCACACCTTGCTTTGACATCCCTCGATGAGGTACTTGTCGATCTTGTATTCTTCGTCAACACCGGGGTTGGCGATGCCCTTGTCGATGATTTGTTGGTACTTGTCCAACCAATCGTCGAGGAACTCGAATTCGGCGATGATCTCGTCTTGTTTCTCTGCTATTGTCATGCTATCTTTTTATCTATTATTTCCTTCTAAACATTTTCGCTGCTCTTTGCACGCCCGCCACGAGGATGTCGATCTCCTCTTTGGTGTTGTAGATGCCGAACGACGCGCGCACGGTTCCTTCGATACCGAAGGCTGCCATGACAGGCTCCGCGCAGTGGTGTCCTGTGCGGACCGCGATGCCTAACTTGTCTATGATTGATCCCAAATCGTAGGGGTGGATGTCACCCACGAGGAAGGATACCAAGCCACTTCTATTTTGGGCGTTGCCGATGAATCGGATATTCTCCACTTCGCCTAATCTCTCCAAAGTGTAGCGTACCAACTCCTGTTCGTGCGCCGCGATCTCCTCCATGCCGATGGCGCTGACATAGTTGAGTGCCTCCGCCAAGGCTGTAGAACCGATATAGTCTGGGGTTCCCGCCTCAAATTTGAAGGGCAACTCGTTGAATGTGGTCTTCTCGAAGGTGACCTTTTGGATCATCTCGCCGCCGCCTTGGTAGGGTGGTATGCGCTCCAGCCACTCCTCTTTGCCATAGAGGACGCCGATACCGGTAGGCCCGTAAATCTTGTGTCCTGAGAAGACGTAGAAATCCGCGTCGAGCGCCTGGACATCCACGGGCGTGTGGGGCACTGATTGTGCACCGTCCACCAATACTGGAATGTTGTGGCTATGTGCCTTCGCGATGATCTCCGCCACAGGGTTGATGGTTCCCAAGGTGTTGGAAACATGGGCGATGGAGATGAGTTTGGTCTTCGCCGTGATGAGTTCGTCCAGTTTTTCCAACAGCAGTTCACCCTTCTCGTCGAAAGGAATCACCTTGAGCACGATGCCCTTCTCCCCTTGAAGAAGTTGCCAAGGAACGATGTTGGAGTGGTGCTCCATATGGGAGACGATGATCTCGTCGCCCTCTTGGCATTGGCTTCTGCCGAAAGAGGAGGCTACTAAGTTGATGGCCTCCGTGGTGCCTCTGGTAAAGACGATTTCACGGGCGTGTTTCGCATTGATGAATTTCCGGACGGTTTCGCGCGCCGCTTCGTGGGCTTCCGTCGCCACCTGGCTGAGGAAGTGGACACCACGATGGATGTTCGCATTGTTGTTGAGGTAATTTTCGCTGATCTTCTCTACCACGCACATCGGTTTCTGCGTCGTGGCCGCGTTGTCCAAATAGACCAACGGCCTTCCGTAAATCTCCTTCTTTAAGATAGGGAAGTCCTCTCTGATTTTATTGATATCGAAACTCATCTCTTTGCACTTTTCCGCGAATTTACGAAAATATGGGCAAAAATGTAGAACTTCATTCAATATTACATTGAGATAAAGAATCGCTTGTCCAAATACTATTCAATGGTTATTTTCTACTTCATGTTTGGTTATGAGGTAATTTTGCAGTACATTTGCAATACCTCCATTAGGTTGTGGTGAAGAAGCTGTGCTTTCATGAACCGGGTTAGACGCAACAACCTCTTGGAGATTTTTTGTTAAAAAGGATTCGTGTAGATACAATCGTTGTTGCTTGAGGTTTGCAATTACTTCAACAGCGCATACGTATTTTTCTTCCGCTATTTGTATTGGAGCAGCAATTATGCCGGTCATTTGCTTCTTGCCATTTGTTCCGTAGTAATTTAATGGCATTATAACAACACCTTTTTCTAGAACATCTTTTACGGCAGCAAAAGAAGCTGATTTAACTCTACTATTACCATGTTGTTTGCTGTTTTGCACGCCTTTCTTATCTAATACCACAGTACCCAAAGGTGAGTTTGCCGTTCCACCTTGTAATTCAAAGAAAGCAGAAACTTGGTTGGCAAATGACATGCCTTCTTTGGGTAGAAATTCGTCTCCCTTCAATATACATACCGGACTATCATTTAATAAATCCATTTCCATATTCTTTCTTTGTAAATGTCTGTATAAAGGGCATTTAGTTGCTTCGTTTTTGTAGGTTGGGTGTTTGGTTAGTGGGATGAATAAACCTACTACGGCAAAAAAGCATCCTCAATATGCTCGATAGAGTAATTCCCCTCCAAAGGTGCTGTGATTACCGAGATGATATCGAATTGTGTCGGCAGTAGAATATTGAATTTAAAAATGTAGGCCTGCGCCGCCAAGATCGTGTTTCGCATTTTCGTTTTGTTCACGCTGTCCGCAGGGTGGATTCTGTAATTATCCTTGCGCGTGCGCACCTCCACGACGACCAGCGTGTTGTTGTGTTCCGCCACGATGTCCAATTCCAGTTTTCCGCTTCTCCAGTTCCGATGTCTGATTTTGTAGCCTTTGTCGATCAGGTAGGCCACCGCCTTTTCCTCGCCCATTTGGCCTAATTCGTTGTGTTCCGCCATAATGCAAATTTTTAACAGGTTAATATTCGTCACAAAAGTAACAAATGTTTAGATAATACACAAATGTAATCGGACGGGCCAATGTACATAATTCAAAATTCATAATTCAAAATTCATAATTCACAATTACCTTTGCATTATGGCAGGTATCTATATCCATATTCCACTCTGTAAGAATCGCTGTATCTATTGTGATTTTTACTCCTCCACCTATGACGGCAATCGGGAGGAGTTGCTTCATGCGATTTGCGCTGAACTGCAATCCAGAAGGGATTACCTGCGAGGAGAGCGGATAAAGACGCTCTACTTGGGCGGCGGAACCCCATCTTTGCTGCGGATAGAGGAGTTGTCGCGGATTTTCGGAACGGTGATGGACCATTACGACTGCGACTTCGAGGAGGTGACCTTGGAGGCCAATCCCGATGATCTGAGTGAGGATTTCGTCCAATCGTTGAGGCGGTTGCCGATCAACCGTTTGAGTTTGGGCATCCAAAGTTTCCATGACGATGACCTACGGCTGCTTAATCGACGCCATACGGCGGAAGAGGCAAAGACTGCTGTGAAGCGTTGCCAACAGGCGGGCTTCACCAATCTGAGCATTGATCTGATCTATGGTTTGCCCAACCAGACACTGGCGGCGTGGCAAGACAACATCGAGCAGGCCATCGCGTTGGATGTTCCCCATATCTCCGCCTATCACCTCACCTATGAGGAGGGAACGAAGATATACCGAATGTTGCAAAAGGGTGAAGTAAAGGAGGTGGATGAGGCGTTGAGCGTGGAGATGTTCCGCACTTTGCGCCAAAGGTTAGCGGAGGCGGGGATCCTGCAGTACGAGATCTCCAATTTCGCGAAGCATGGGATGCATGCGCGGCACAACTCCTCCTATTGGGATGGTACGCCCTATTTGGGCGTGGGGCCCTCTGCCCATTCGTTCGATGGGAAGGACCGCCGTTGGAACATCGCCGACACGAGGCGATACATCGCTTTGATGAAAGAGGGGAAGCCCTATTATGAAATAGAGGTTTTAGACATTGCCTCCTCTTATAATGATTATGTCATCACCTCTCTCCGCACCATAGCGGGTATGGATTTGAAACGGGTTTCGGATCGTTTCGGTGAGCCCTACGCCACCTATTGCATGCGACAGGCGGAGCCCTGCGTCAGGGAGGGGTTGGCGGAGGTTTCCGGGGAACGCTTGGCGTTGACTGAACGTGGCCTCTTCCTCTCGGACGCGATAATGGAGCGTCTGATGTGGGTAGAGTAATTAATTAAATTTGTAACTTTGCGGAAAATTATTGGCATATAAGATGAAAAGAGCATTATTCCCAGGTAGTTTCGATCCCTTCACGATTGGTCACTATTCCGTTGTGAAACGTGCGTTGAATTTTGTGGACGAAGTGGTCATCTCCATTGGTGTGAATGACGCTAAGCGTTGTCTTCTCTCCGTCGATCAGCGATTGGCGATTATTACCAAAGCCTTCCATGACGAACCGCGCGTAAAGGCCAGATGTTACGACGCCTTGACGGTTGACTTCGCCAAAGAGGTGGGTGCCAATGTCATATTAAGAGGTATCCGCTCCATCCAGGATTTCGAGTATGAGAAGACCATCGCGGACGCCAACCGAAGTCTGTCGGGTATCGACACTGTGCTTTTGTTCACCGAACCGCAACACTCTTTCGTCAGCTCTACAGTGGTGCGTGATCTGATCCGTTACGGAAAGGACATCAAAGATTTTTTGCCACCCAATGTCTCTTTGGAGGATTTGAAATAATATTAACACTCTTTAACATATAAAATTTTTAAAAGAGTATAATTGTTGCTTTTTTTGCGGAAAATTTGGGTATATAGTATCTGATGAAAAAGAAAGCAAAACATAGATTTTTTAATTCGAAGCTCACATCAGCGATCAGTATTTCGATTGTACTCTTTTTATTAGGTTGTATCATCTTTGTCGGATTCATGTCTAACAGGCTGACTACCTATGTTTTAGAGAATGTGACTTTGACCGTATTCGTAAAAGAGAATAGTACAGAGGAGGCCCGCTTGAACCTTGAGAAATATTTGGCGGGACAACCATATACCACAAAGGAAAAATTTATCGACAAGGAGACTGCCATCCGCGAACTATGCGAGGAGATCGGCGAGGATCCTGAGGATTACAAGGACATCAACAGAATTTTGGATATGGTGGAGGTGCACATGAACGCGCAATACGCGAACAATGACAGCATCATCCCGATAGCGGAGAGCATCGAACTCTTCGATTGTGTCGATCATGTCGATTACCAGGAGGATATGGTCGACCGTATCGGCAACAACATCCAAAAGTTGGTATCCGTCCTGATTTGTACGGCGGCAGTCTTGCTGCTGATTTCTTATGTCTTGATTAGCAATACAATACAATTGTTGATCCATTCGGATCGTTTCTTGATCCACACCATGACATTGGTGGGAGCCTCCCCTTCGTTCGTGCGCCGTCCATACATTATGGAGAGCCTTTTGATCGCTGTGGTGGCCTTCGTTTTGGCGACCTGCTACATGTTAAGTCTGGGTTATTTCCTGAAGGATGATCTTCCGCCAAGTTTGGATGGTATGACCAGCGATCCGATGCTTTACATCGTCGTGTTGGGCAGCATCTTTATTTTCAGCATCATCATCACGACGGTGGCCACTCATCGTGCTGTCAGCAAGTATTTGAAGCACCAAGTGGATGATTTGTATTATATTTAATTTGTAAGTTTTAATAATAAAATAAATGGACAAGAAGGAGAGTTATGCGTTGCCTAAGGAGAATTTGCTTCTCATGGCCGCAGGTTTCGTTATCATTATCATTGGTTTTGTTTGTATGATTGGCGGTGGAAGCCCTGATGGAGTTTCTTTCAACCCGGAGATTTTCAGCCCTATGAGAATCACAGTAGCGCCGGTTATCGTTGTGTTCGGCTTCTTCTTCGAAGTCTTCGCGATTTTGTGGAGCCGTCCTTCCAAGGAGGATGAACAGGAGGAGGAGACCTCTTTAAAGGCGCACGAAGGAACCAGTGTTATTCGTAAATCATAAGGGAGGAGGATTATAAATGGATTGGTTACAGGCATTGATCCTTGGTTTGGTCCAAGGTTTGACGGAGTATCTACCCGTATCTTCCAGTGGACATTTGGAGATTGGTAAAGTATTGTTGGGCGAAGGCGCCGAGGCGGGCGGCCTGACTTTTGATATCGTGGTGCATGTCGCTACGGTGTTGGCTACCTTGTGTGTCCTCTGGAAAGAGGTGGCGTGGATCTTCAAAGGTATGTTCAAACCCTTCGAAGAGGGTAAGATGAATGATGAGCAGAAGTATGTCTTGAACATTTTGATCTCTATGATTCCGGTGGGAGTCGTGGGTCTCTGCTTTAAGGACCGCATCGAGGCGCTCTATGCGGACAATATTCTTCCGGTGGTTGGTTGTTGCCTATTGGTGACGGCGACTCTGCTTGCCTTGACTCACTTTTTGAAACCACAACCTCGTGAGCAGATTTCTCCATTGCACGCCTTCGTCATCGGTATCGCGCAAGCGGTGGCTGTCTTGCCTGGTTTGTCCCGTTCGGGATCGACGATCGCTACTGGATTGTTGCTTGGCAACAAGAAAGAGTCTTTGGCGCAGTTCTCCTTTTTGATGGTGATTCCGCCTATTTTGGGTGAGGCCTTGTTGGACTTTAAGCATATTGTCGCCCCTTCGGCTGAATACTTGGCTGAACACGGCATGGAAGAGCCGATCGGTATGCTTCCTTTGATAGTGGGTTTTATTGCGGCCTTCATCAGTGGATGTTTCGCTTGCAAGTGGATGATTGCCCTTGTCAAGAGATTGAAATTGATCTATTTCGCCATCTATTGCGCCGTTGTGGGTGCGGGATGTTTGGCATATACCATATTCGCGTAAAGGGATGAATTTCATTGACGGCGAGATATTGTGTTTTGACAAACCGTTGACATGGACTTCGTTCGACATTGTCAATAAGGTGCGTTACCTCATCAAGCGGCAATTGAATGTCAAGAAGTTCAAGATCGGCCATGCGGGGACGCTGGATCCTTTGGCTACCGGTGTCTTGATTGTCTGTACAGGCAAGGCCACCAAGCGTATCGAGGAGATGCAATACAAGACCAAGGAGTATGTCGCCACCTTGAAATTGGGTGCCACAACCCCCTCCTTCGATTTGGAGCAAGAGATCGACGCGACCTATCCGACGGAGCATATCACCCGTGAGATGGTTGAGCAGACGCTACCTCGCTTCTTAGGTGAGATTTGGCAGGTGCCGCCTACCTATTCCGCCGTGAAGGTGAATGGCAAGCGTGCCTACGATTATGCCCGCAAGGGGGCTGAGGTGGAGTTGAAGCCCAAATTGTTGGTCATCGATGAGATAGAGTTGTTGGATTGCTCGCTGCCGGAAATCACGATCCGCGTGGTTTGCAGCAAGGGCACATACATAAGGGCGTTGGCCCGTGACATTGGTTTGGCGCTGAACAGTGGTGCGCATTTGACTGCGTTGCGGCGCACGAAGGTGGGCGATTTCCATGTGGAGGATTGCCTCTCCATCGAGCAGTTCCAGACCATGATGAATGAGTTAGAACAGAAAAATTCCGATATAGCATGAAATTATCAAAATTTAAATTCAACTTGCCTACTGAGCAAGTCGCCCTCTACCCGGCTCACAACAGGGATGAGGCTAGATTGTTGGTACTCAATCGTAAAACCGGAGAAATCGAACATAAGATATTCAAGGATGTTCTTCAATATTTTGATGACAAGGATGTCTTTATATTTAACGACACGAAGGTATTCCCTGCCAGATTGTATGGTATCAAGGAGAAGAACGGTGCCAAGATCGAGGTTTTCTTGCTTCGTGAGTTGAACCATGAGTTGAAGTTCTGGGATGTGTTGGTAGATCCTGCCAGAAAGATCCGTATCGGAAACAAATTGTATTTCGGCGAGGATGAGTCGTTGGTGGCTGAGGTGATCGACAATACCACCTCCCGTGGCCGTACCCTCAGATTCCTTTATGAGGGATCTTATGAGGAGTTCCGCGAGACTTTGTACAAGTTGGGCGAGACACCGTTGCCAAAGTTCATCGACCGTCCTGTAGAGCCAGAGGATGCTGAGCGTTACCAAACCATCTTTGCGAAAAACGAGGGCGCTGTGGTGGCACCGACCGCTGGTATGCACTTCAGCCGTGAGTTGATGAAGCGTTTGGAGATCAAGGGTTGCGAGTTCGCTTATTTGACCTTGCATGCGGGGTTGGGTAACTTCCGTGAGATTGACGTGGAGGATTTGACCAAGCATAAGATGGATTCCGAGGAGATGTATATCAACGAGGAGTGCACCAAGATCGTGAACAGAGCGCACGAGGCGAAGCAACACATCTGTGCGGTGGGTACCACTGTCTTGCGCGCCGTTGAGAGCAGCGTGGGCACAGATGGTTTGATCAAGCCTTTCGAGGGATGGACCAACAAGTTCATCTTCCCGCCATACAACTTCACAGTGGCTGACCGATTGATCACCAATTTCCATACACCATACTCCACCTTCTTGATGATGGTTTGCGCATTCGGCGATTACGATATGGTGATGAACGCATACAACGAGGCATTGAAGGAGGGTTACAAGTTTGGCCCTTACGGCGACGCTATGTTGATCCTTTGATGCGAAATTTTGATTGTTAGAATTTTTAGATAGATATAGACGATGGCTAAGAAATTCGCGGAACATTCCAACTTCAACCTCTCGGATATCAACAAGGAGGTTTTGAAGCAGTGGGAAGAAAAAGATTTGTTTCATAAGAGTATTGAAATCAGAGAGGGAGCGCCTTCTTTCGTATTCTTCGAGGGACCTCCTTCTGCTAATGGTATGCCGGGTATTCACCACGTGATGGCCCGTTCTATCAAGGATATTTTCTGTCGTTACAAGACCATGAAGGGATTCCATGTGAAGCGTAAGGCTGGATGGGACACGCACGGTCTTCCCGTAGAGTTGGGCGTCGAGAAGGAGTTGGGTATCACCAAGGAGGATATCGGTAAGAAGATCTCCGTGGATGATTACAACAACGCATGCCGTACCAATGTCATGAAGTTTACCAAAGAGTGGACTGATTTGACCAAGAAGATGGGTTACTGGGTGGATCTTGAGAATCCATACATCACCTACGACAATAAATTCATCGAGACCCTTTGGTACTTGTTGAAGGAACTTTACAAGAAGGGTTATCTATACAAGGGTTACACCATCCAACCTTATTCGCCAGCCGCTGGTACGGGTCTTAGCTCCCACGAGTTGAACCAACCTGGTTGCTACCGCGACGTGAAGGATACGACGGTGGTGGCTCAATTCAAGATGGTGGATCCTAAGCCGGAGATGGCACAGTTCGGAACGCCATACTTCTTGGCATGGACCACTACTCCTTGGACCTTGTCTTCCAACACCGCACTTTGTGTGGGTCCTAATATCCAATATGTGGCTGTTCAGTCTTTCAACCCTTATACGGGTGAGCCTTCCACTTATGTGGTGGCGAAGGATTTGTTGGGCGCCCACTTCAATCCGAAGGCTGCCGAGGTGGCATTCGAGGATTACAAGCCAGGCGACAAGTTGGTTCCTTTCAAGGTGGTGGCTGAATACAAGGGTAGTGACCTTGTCGGCATGAAGTACGAGCAGTTGATGAACTGGATCACGCCAGAGAACGCTGACCAAGCCTTCCGTGTCATCCCAGGTGATTATGTGACCACAGAGGATGGTACTGGTATTGTGCACATCGCGCCTACCTTTGGTGCGGACGATGCCAAGGTGGCGAAGGCTGCGGGTATTCCTCCATTGCAATTGGTGGATAAGAATGGTAACCTCCGTCCATCCGTGGATTTGACAGGTAAGTTCTACTTGTTGGAGGATTTGGATCCTGCCTATGTGAAGTCACACGTCAATGTGGAAGCCTACAAGAAGTTTGAAGGCCGCTTCGTGAAGAACGCTTACGACGCGACTTTGACCGATAAGGACGAGACGCTCGACATCTCCATCTGTATGGATATGAAGGCCAATAACCAAGCCTTCAAGATTGAGAAGCATGTCCACAACTATCCTCACTGCTGGCGTACCGATAAGCCAGTGCTCTACTATCCTTTGGACAGCTGGTTCATCCGCTCTACTGCCGCTCGTGAGCGCATGATGGAGTTGAACAAGACCATCCAATGGAAGCCTGAGTCGACCGGAACAGGTCGTTTCGGCAAGTGGTTGGAGAACTTGAACGATTGGAACCTCTCCCGCTCCCGTTACTGGGGTACTCCGTTGCCAATCTGGCGTACCGAAGAGGGTACTGAGGAGAAGTGTATCGGCTCTATCGCGGAGTTGTTCGAGGAGATCGACAAGTCTATCAAGGCTGGCTACATGAAGGAGAACCCTTGGAAGAACTTCAAGGTGGGTGATTACTCGAAGGAGAATTACGATCCGAGGGTGATTGACCTTCACCGTCCATATATCGATAGCGTCATCTTGGTATCCGATAGCGGTAAGCCAATGAAGCGTGAGACTGACTTGATCGATGTTTGGTTCGATTCAGGTGCGATGCCTTTCGCACAACAACACTATCCATTCGAGAACAAAGAGGTGGTGGATAACGGTGAGTTCTACCCTGCGGACTTCATTGCCGAGGGTGTGGACCAAACCCGTGGATGGTTCTTCACATTGCACGCCATCTCTACCATGATCAAGGATAGCGTAGCCTTCAAGGCGGTTATCTCTAACGGATTGGTTTTGGATAAGAATGGTAACAAGATGTCCAAGCGTTTGGGCAATGCGGTAGATCCATTCGGCGCCATCGAGAAGTATGGTTCCGACCCACTTCGCTGGTACATGATCACCAACGCATCCCCTTGGGATAACTTGAAATTCGACACAGATGGTATCGAGGAGGTTCGTCGTAAGTTCTTCGGTACACTCTACAATACCTACTCATTCTTCGCGTTGTATGCGAATGTGGACAACTTCACCAATAGCCAACCACAGGTTCCTATGGAGAAGCGTCCTGAGATCGACCGTTGGATCATCTCATTGCTCAACTCCCTCATCAAGGAGGTGGACGAGAGCTACAACGACTACGAGCCTACCAAGGCTGGCCGCGCGATCTCTAACTTCGTCAACGACCATTTGAGTAACTGGTATGTGCGTTTGAACCGTAAACGTTTCTGGGGAGGAACCCTCACCGAGGATAAGTTGGCGGCTTACCAAACCCTCTACACTTGCTTGGATACCATTGCGCGTTTGATGGCTCCTATCTCTCCATTCTATGCGGACCAATTGTTCTTGGATTTGAATGGCGCGACAGGTTGCGATAAGAGCGAGTCGGTTCACTTGGCGGATTTCCCTAAGTGCGACGAGAGTTTGATCAACAAGACTTTGGAGGAGCGTATGCAGTTGGCTCAGGATATCTCATCCATGACCTTGTCTCTCCGTAAGAAGGAGAACATCAAGGTGCGTCAACCATTGAAGCAGATCATGGTGCCTATCTTGGCGGAGCATGAGCAAGAGAATATCGAGGCTGTGAAGGATTTGATCATGAATGAGGTCAACGTGAAGGAGATCAACTTCGTGGATGATTCAGCTGGTATCTTGGTGAAGAAGATCAAGCCTGACTTCAAGAAACTCGGCCCTAAGTGCGGTAAGAGCATGAAGGCGGTCGCTGCCCAATTGCAGGCTTTGCCACAAGAGGAGATTGCTAAGTTGGAGAAGAACGGTAGCTACGAGATTTGTCTGGACGGTGTATGTGTCATTGTCGATAAGGCGGATGTCGAGATCCTTTCAGAGGATATCCCAGGCTGGTTGGTTGCCAACAACGGTACCATCACCATCGCGCTCGATGTGACGATCACGCCAGAGTTGCAAAAGGAGGGTATCGCGCGTGAGTTCATCAACCGTATCCAAAACATCCGTAAGTCCAGCGGATTCGAGATCACCGATAAGATTGTGATCGATATCGAGAAGTCTGAGCATGTCAACGAGGCGGTCGCAGATTTCAAGGATTACATCGCTTCTCAGGTGCTTGCCAACAACATCACGTTAGTCGATAAGGTGGCAAATCCTACCGAATTGGATTTCGATGATTTTAAGGTAAATATCGAGGTGAAGAAGGCGTAATTATTACTTACGTGTCATAAATAGCAAAGGCCATCCGCATGGTTGTGGGTGGCCTTTGTTGTGTATATGTGGAAGCAAGTATTTGTTGGGTGATGTTGTTATAGCAATTGGGATAAATCGTAAAACAAGGTCATGGTTCGGCCCTCAGTCTCCTCCAATCTCTTGTTCAACAGAACGAATCCATTCTTCTTATAAAACGGAAGGGCGGAGGGTAATGCGTCCACCGTGACAAAGGTACACCCGGTTCGGTTGTTAGACACAAACATACTTTCAATGAAATTCAATATAACTGTGCCAACGGAACAGCGCTGGTACTTTAGGTCTACGGCAAGACGTCCAATTTTCACAGATGGATAATCCGATCTGTGTTTGGCATGAGGAAAACAAGACTTTACCTTCCTCCACGTAGATTTGTCCGAGTCAGGTACTGATATTCTATCATTTGACAACGAAAAGAATGCAACTGTATCATTGCCTCTTTTTAGAAGATATGTAACTGATAGTAATCTTTTCAAATATGCCTTGGCATCGTTGAATAAGAAATTGTTTAGATCTTCATTTCCACAATCAAAAGACGATAATTCGGTTTCTTCTTGCAAACGGATAACGGTAATTTCTTCAAACATAGAGGTTAAAATTTAAATGTTAGACATTTTTTGAGTTTCTCAGCATTCTCTTTTATCCTCTTCTTCTCTTCTTCTGTGGCCTTGGGCCTTGTTTCGAGATAGGTGAAAAAGTCAATCGCCGCTTGTCCGTGCAGCTCCGGTGTTGGTGCAATAGGTGTAGCCATAGTTAGTATTGTATTTAATTATTAATAAAATCTTTGCAAAGATAATGGATTGTCGGATGATTTCCAAAAATGGAATGTGGGTTCGATGAATTGTAGAGACGGTGTGCGCACCATCTCTACAACACTATACAATCTAATCATCCTTACCTTCTTCGATAATCCTAAACAACAATGTGTTTTGGAAGGTGATGGACTTGTTTCTTGCAAAGAAAATCGTACCGGTTACTGGGCTCTTGATTTCGCAGACTTGATATCCCTCGTAAGGGTGCATGATGCGTGCGATCACCTTGCCTTTCTTTACCTCTTGTCCCGCCTCGCTCTCTACGATGAGGATACCTGCGTGGGGTGCTTGGATAGAGATGAGTTGACTACCTTTCACGATGGTGGAGGCTGGCATCGCTTCTTTGTTGCTCACGCTCAAGGAGGCCATTCCCTTGTAGGTCATAAAGCGGCTGATGGCATCAATGGAGATGCGCGCCATCTCGTGGTCGATCGTGTCGGTGGTTCCCGCATAGAGTGAGAATGCCTGTGTCTCCCATATCTGCCAGTTGTAGTTCAACAACACTGTGTCGAATGGCTCCGGATCGCGGATGGCGATGTAAGGGAAGCCGAAATACTTCGCGTCCTCCACATCCTCGAATCCTGTGTGGATCATGCGGACGTGTGGCAAAAAGTTTCCCGGCAGATAGTATGAGGCCAATTGAATACCGAATTTGAAATCCTTGATAAACTCGAAAAGTCCCGCCGCGATGCGTTGCGTGGTCTCTCCTTGGTTGTAGCCGGGAAACATACGGTTGATATCCGTATTGTCTAAGGCCCAAAAACGTTTCTCTATATTGATGGAGAAGGGGTTGACCGAAGGAATGACTGAGATGGAGATACCTGGTTGCAGACGATTGTTCTCCTCCGCGAATTTTAGCAAAGCCACCAAGCGGCTCGCCACATATTGCTGTTGGATCTCGTCTCCACGCATGGAGCCTACGATGCACAAAGTCTTGGTGCCCTCGCCGAAGGTATATGCTTTGATGCGGAAGTCATCACGGTAAGGGGATGACATGCTGAATATAGTTTGTACTTTCATGATTCCGTAATTTTCTTTTTTATAGACGATGGATTCTTCCCAATAGGGAGCCTTCGTAAACCATCGGATAGGCACGAAGGGTGAAGAGCAATCCGTCGCAAGGAGCCTTCACGTCGCTGAGGACATCGCCTGTCAGTGGCGAGATGATTTGTCCGATGGATTGTCCCTTCTGGACGGTTGTGTCGTTGTGTAGTTCCGTGATGAATACGCCGCTTATCGTGGCGTTCAGGAAGGCGACGGTATTTTCTCCTTGGCTGACAATGCTCTCTTTCAATCGGCTCTTGTCAGGCTCCTCTTGCCAAATGCCCATGCGGAACATCATGTTTTGGATACCATCCACCAGTTGGTTGCACATGGCGTGGCTGATTCTTCCGCCGACGCCCATTTCCGCCACGAGGCAGGGTGTTCCGGTGGAGTTCAGGGAGTGGGCTAGTGTGGATTCCAATACTGTGGCAGCTTGGTGGATCCAGATGAAGTCGATGCCCATTAATTTGGCGTAAGGGACCAATAGTTCGGCAGTCTGCTCCGAGATACGCACTTGGGGCATCTCGCGGAGGAAGATGTTGGAGGCGTGGATGTCGATCACCATATCCGCGCCCGACAAGTCTGTGTAGATGTCGTGGGCCACCTTCTCAATCATGGATCCGCGGGAGTTGCCGGGAAATATACGGTTCATATCCAGGTCGAAGGCGGGAACGCCCCGTTGCATGGAGTCGATGCCCAGTGGGTTGAGGGCAGGGTAAATATCGATGGTCCCTTGCAAAAGATGCATGTTCTCCTTCACCATCTTGGCGATTAAGTAGCAGACATATTGTCCCTCTAATTCGTCTCCGTGGGTACCGGTGACGATGCAAATTCTCTTTCCTTTACCATTCGTAAAATGGTTCTTGACAATGCGGAACTCCTCGTCCACGGGCATTTCAAGACTTGTGACATTTTGAATCATAACGCTATCATTTCACATTTTATCGTAAGTTGTTCTTGTATATTCGTGCGGGCGAAAAACTGGCCTCGGTTGGAGGGACAGTCGTAAATATCTCTGCCGTGCGCGATCTTGATGTAGCCCCAATCGATCACCTTGTCGTAGGTGGGGTCAAGCCCGATCCATTTCTCTTGGTCGTACACCTCCACCCAAGCGTGGGTCTCGCCTTCGCCCAAGACCAATCCGTTCACATAGCGGGCTCGGATGCCTATGCTTCTGCAAAGGGCGATCATCAGGTGGGAGAAATCCTGGCAGACACCGTGTCGCTTTTCGAACACCTCTTGGGCGCATGTTTTGTTGTTGGTGACCCCCTTTTGGTAGGTGAGATGAGTATGGACGGCATGCATGATCTCTTCCGCATTGCGCGCGTCGCAGGCACCTCCTACAGTAATCCCTGTCGCCCAATTCTTCATCGCGTCGTTGAAATGGGCCATGGGGGAAGGGAAAAAGTATATGTCGCTGGGAGTATCCTCCACCACGCCGTAGGGACGACATCGGACCACCCCTTCGCTCTCTGTGCGGAAATGGTCGTGGATCGACTGGTAACTGCCGTATTGGAGCAGGTTGCCTTGTGCGTCGCGCGACTCGTTCAACAAACAGTCAGAAGGGGAGATCCGCAACGTGTGCGACTCCACCTCCTGACAACTATTTGAGCATGGGATTGCCCTTAACTTAAAGAAATGGGAGGAGAGGGCAGGGGTGAATGTCGCCTCTGTCATGTAGTAAAATCTGTATCGTCTCTCCTCTCCGAACATCTCCTCTTCTTTTAGACTAAGACCAAACAGTTGATGCCTCCCAACACCGTGTTTTTATACGCTTGCGGATCCTTTTCAAAAGCCTCCTTGTCGATGATCAACGCATGGAGGCGTGCGGCTTGTACGGCATCGAACATATCGGGATGGGAACGGGTATATTTTTGGATCATATCCCAGGTCTCCTCGATACGGTAATATTTGTAGTCGAAGCGGATGCACATATCCAGGTGTTCCAACAATCTTCCAATCTCTAAAAGGGCGTAGGTCTCTCCATGGACACGCTCGCGGATGCAGCCCCAGAAGGCGAGCAACCAGTCGGTGATCGGTTGGAGCTCCGTGATGTTGGTCTCTCTGGTGGCGGATTTCGCGCGGATGAGGTCGCGGCACAACTCAATGTAGGCGAACGACTCCGAATAGATCTCCGAACGAAGCACAATGGCGTTGTCCATCATCATCTCAATGATGCTTCGAAGGGAGGTGGGGGTGTCCGGATTGTAGAGTTGATCCATCATTTGGTAGCTGGTGGTCATCTCATTGGAGACGTAGATGTCCATCTTTTTTAGAAATTCGCTGTAAGGAACCTCTCCGACGGGCACGTCGATTACCTCATCATAGGCCTTGCGCATCAAGTGAAGCATAATGTAGCCCCTCTCGGCGTATCGTCCTAACCAAAACAAACGGTTTGCTTTATTTGCACTCAATATTGATTTCATACTCTCAACAATTATTTTTCAAACTATAAGGAATCTAATTATCTCTCCATTACCCAGGTGTCTTTGAATCCGCCACCTTGGCTGCTGTTCACCACGAAGGAGTTCGGATTGCGGCTGAAGCGCGTCAAGCCCGATTTCCAAACCTTGGTCTCCTTGCCTGTGATGACGAAGGCGCGGAGGTCGCATTTGCGTGGGGAAGGCTCTCCAGTCTCATCGATGATATCCAGATCGATGAAGTCCACCACCTCTTGCGCAATCCAGCGTCGAGGCTCCTTGATGATGAGTTGCTTTACCTCCTCCAGACGCTCCGGTGTCATGTCTCTTCCGAACATCACGCCATATCCGCCCGCTTCGGCCACATCCTTGATCACCAATTTCTCTATGTTGCTCAGGATGTATTCGTAATCCTCCTTGAAGAATGGCAAGTAGGTGGGTGCGTTTTGGAGGATTGGCTCCTCGTTGAGGTAGTACCTTACCATCTTCGGCACGAAGTAGTAGATGCCCTTGTCGTCCGCCACACCGTTGCCCAGCGCGTTGATGAGTCCGATGTTGCCCGCCTTGTAAGCCTCCATTAAGTTGGGAACGCCCAACAGTGAACTTGGCTCGAAGGCCAACGGGTCGAGGTATTCGTCTGACACGCGGCGGTAGATGGCGCCCACGCGGATCTTCTGCTTGTATAGGCCGACATAGTAGACTTTGTTGTCCTCCACGACCAAGTCGCCTGGGAAGGCAAGCACGGCGTCTGTCTTTTCCGCCAAGTAGGAGTGCTCGAAGAAGGCGGAATTGTATCGTCCTGGGGTCAGGATGCAGTTGATGCCTCGTCCACCGTTGATGTCGTCCATCATCTCCTTGAGCAATTCGCCGTAATTGCGGTTGTCTGCGATGAGGTTGTCCCTGAAGGTCTGTGGACAGGCCTTTCTGGTCACTTTGCGGGCGATCATCGGGTAGGAGGCGCCGCTTGGAATGCGGAGGTTGTCCTCTAAGATCAGCCATTTACCATCCTTCGCTTGTACCAAATCGATACCGGCAATGTGCGCGTATACGTTCAAAGCGGGTGTGATGCCTTCGCATTCAGGCATGTATCCTTTGCTCTCGTAGGTGAACTCTTTGGGAACAATGCCGTCGGCGACAATCTTTTTGTCGTGGTATATGTCGTAAAGAAACATGTTTAGCGCTTTCACACGTTGAATGAGTCCCTTCTCCAACATCTCCCACTCTTGGGCTGAAATTTGTCTTGGAATAGCATCAAAGGGGAAGATTTGTTCGTTGAATACGCCATTCTTGTAAACACCAAAACGTACTCCATAACGTTCCATCCATTTATTCACGGAATCTCTTGCGGCTAACAGTTCTTTCATAACACAACAATTTAAATTAGACTGCTTTTGTCACTCTCATGTTCATGATACAAAAGTAAGCGAATGTTGTGTTTGATATGAATAAATGTAAGTGAAAATAGATAATATAGTTGCAATAATTATGTATAATAAGCAAAACAAATAGCAAAATGATATTTTATAAGTAAAAAGTTTGTCATTTTGTCAATTTGAAAGCGAGGAAACCAGGGGTTTTTATCGGGCACAATTTTGGACATAGTCGGAAGTGTCTTTAAATACGTGATTTAAAGATACTTGTCAATAGCGTTGTCGGTTGAAGGTAGAACGAAAAGGGGGATTGGAGATGGTGGGTGTCCCCTCTCTACTTAAATATCTTTTGTGCGAATTCCTTCAGATAGAATCGCCAGTTCTTCCAGATGTGGCCACCCTCCGTTTCCAAAAATTCGTGACGGTGACGGTTGCGGTCGAGGAGTTGGCAGTACTCCACATTGGCTTCATAGAGAAAATCCTCCTTGCCGATGGCGATCCAGTAGAGGGCAGGTCGCTTGGCGAATTGTGTGCGCAGTTTATCGTGGAATCGCTCATAGACGGGGGAATATACTCCATCCACGTTTTTCTTCACCGAGGCGGAGAAGAGTCCCACGTAGTCGAATAGGTCAGGATACTCCTTTGAGATCATCATGGTGTGGAATCCTCCCATGGAGAGTCCCGCGATGGCGCGTGAATTCTTTCTGGGGATGGTTCGGTAGGTGCGGTCTATGAAACGCACCAAGTTGGGGAATGATTGCTCGTAGGTGCCGTCGCAGGTGCGTGGCAATTCGATGGTGGGTACGATGTTGCCGTCTGGACCATAGCCAGGGGCGGCCACCTGATCCATGTTGCCGTTAGGCATCACCACAATCATGGGTTTAGCCTTGCCCATGGCGATGAGGTTATCCATGATTTGCGCTACACGGCCTAGTGTGATCCATGCCTCCTCGTCACCTCCCATGCCGTGCAAAAGGTAGAGGACAGGGTAACGTGTGGTGCTGTTTTCGCTGTAGCCCGCTGGGGTATAAACGGTAAGCCTACGCATCCGTTGCAATTGGTCGCAAGGGTACCAGATTTTTGAAACCGTGCCGTGAGGAACGTCCAACTCTTGGTAAACCCTACTTCTCGGTCCATCAACGATGAAGATATTGTTCATGGTCACTACGTCACGTGTGACATAGACATTGGAGGGATCTGTGATGCGCACGCCATCCATGATGAAGGCGTAACTATAGAGGTCGGCGCGCAAAGAAAATGGGGTGGTGTACTCCCAGAGGTCTGGTTGTACCTTCCTCATCTCCGCATTCCCTTCGGGAAGGAAATCTCCTGTTACCTCCACCTTTTTTGCGTATGGGGCCTTCAGTCGGAAGGTGACGGTGCGGTTTTCGTTGATTTCGGGGGAAGTGGTGGGTGTTTTCCACCATAAAGCCTCCTGTGCGGAGAGATGTAGGGCGCAGCATAGCGCTATAAGGGATAGAAGTCGTTTCATGGAAATTATACTTTTAAATTTAATAATCGAAATCACTGCTCTTTTTCTCCCGTTCCATATCGATTTTTGCGATCACCTCCTTTTTTATGTGTTTGTCGAGGTAATCTTCCAATAGTGCATTGGCTAATTCCAAAGCCCTGTATTCTGGATTGGCGAGGGTGGTGTGGAGTAGGATCGGCTTGGCCGCATGAAAGTAGTCGCAACGGATATGATAGGCCAACTCGGTCATCAGATAGCCGTGGAGCGTGGAGTTGGAGATGAGTTTCTTTCCCTCGATCTCAACTTGCATCTTGTCGGGTGTGGAAGGTGCCAGATAAGAGGACAGGTTGAGTACCTTCGCCAGGTTCTCGTTTATGTTGCCAGGTATGGAGAGGGCCGCCCGTATGGCCTCTTTGTTCCATGAAGCTTTGGCCGCCTTGTCGCGTAGTGAGTAGAAAAAGTGTCTGCTCTTTCTCTCGGCTGTGCTGAAATCATCACCGATCCTATAGTATTTTGCAAAGAGGGAGGAGACCATAAAGGATTGTTTCTCCCTGTTCCTCAACCAGTTTTTCAAACTATCGCTCTCCGTTTTGATCTCTTTGGTCAGATTGCCCTCGTAATTGTCCTTCTCCGCCATGCTGTTGTAGACACCATTAAATGCTCTCCAATAGTAGGTGAATTTATCCTCCTCGCATCGCTTGCTTTTGGCGTAGATGTAGGAGAAGAGGGCGGCGATGCCCGATTCGTAATCGCTCTTCACTCGATTCATCAGGTATTGGGCAACGAACTGCTCATCCCTGATAGGGCTCAGGTCAACCTTCACGTCACTGGGGATCAGGTTGTAGACGTTGGGCGTCTCTAAAATGAGCGATGTGTCGGAAGAGGACTCTTTGATCAATACGTTTTGGAAGTCTATGTTGTGGCCGTAGAAAATGAGTTGGGCCAACAAGGATTTTCTCACGGCGTCTTCCACCTCTCTCGATGCCCAGATTTCAGATGCCTCCTTCTGCTTGCCAGATTCGTATATGACCGCGAATCCGGTGGGTGATATGACGACTTGCATGGGCATCCGGCTGTAGGTGTAGGCAAACTGCTTGTACTCCTTGGTGTCGATTTTGTTGATGATGAGATTGTATTTATATTTTGCCATGAGATATTCGTTTGGCACAAATATAGGTAATTTGGTTTAGAGGAACGCTTCTTGGGGAGATTTTCGGATGAAATAGTTGGTAAATTGTTAATTTTGCGGTTGAGACAAATCCCGTGATGCGTGATGAAACACTCCAACATCCCTATATTCATTCCCGAACTGGCGTGTCCGCACCAGTGCATCTTCTGTAATCAGGCGAAGATCAGTGGGCAGCAGGAGATTCCGCAGCCAGAGGAGATTCCTGCCATTGTGGAGCAATACCTCTCCACGATGAACGATGGCCGAGAAGTGGAGATCGCTTTCTTCGGCGGCTCCTTCACGGGGATTCCGATGGATTTGCAGGAGCGTTATCTACGGGAGGCCTTCCCTTATGTGGAGCAGGGTAGGGTGCGTGGCATCCGTCTCTCCACCCGCCCCGATTACATCAGTGGCCCCGTTTTGGACCTCTTGGAACGCTACGGGGTGAAGACCATCGAGCTGGGGGCGCAATCCACCAATGATGATGTCTTGTTGGCGTCGGGCAGGGGGCATAAGCGTGAGGCGATCTGGCAGGCGTCGGAACAGATCAGGCGTAGAGGCTTCCATTTGGGGCTTCAGATGATGATCGGATTGCCCCACGACAGCTACGAACGCTCCCGTCAGACGGTGGAGGATATCATCTCGCTCGGTGCGGACAATACCCGCATCTATCCCACCTTGGTGATCAAGGGAACCCAATTGGCGAAGCTGTATGAGATGGGGCGTTATGCTCCGCTTGACATGGCTACGGCTGTCTCGTGGGCTAAAGATTTCTACCTTCGTTTTGAGGAGGCGGGGCTTACGATTCTGCGCGTGGGGTTGCACGCTTCCGAGGAACTTACTCCTGAAAAATCGTTGTTGGCGGGACCTTACCATAGGTCATTCAAGGAGTTGGTGATGACGGAGGTCTGGCGAGATATTTTGAGGCGTGGCTTGTCCGATTATGCGGGGGAGAGCGTTCGATTGGCGGTACACCCTTCGCAAATCAATTTTGTGTGGGGCTATCAAAGGGCTAATGTAGCTTTGTTTGAAGAGATGAGGGTGACAGTGAAAGTGTTTGGAGACAATACTTTGGGAAAATATGAAATGCAGGTTAGCCGTTGTTGACGCCCGGTGCGATGAGGGGATCGTGGATTGTCTCTCCGATTTTTCCGAAGAGGTTTTCCTCTTTTTTGTGTGGTAAATAGATTAACAAAAAATATGTATATGATTGTTTGATTGATTATTTGTCGTATCTTTGTGGAGGATAAATATCAAATCAGATGAATATTAGCAAACTAAAATTACTTGTGGCCATTGTTACGATGCCTATCGTTTTGTGTAGTTGTCCTGGCCATAACTGCGAGGAAGAGAATGTACCAAAAGGTTACGTAGTTAGGATGAAAAATGATTATTCTGGGAATGTGATGGTAACCATGAATCTAAGTACAAAGGGAGACACTTCTTATTGTTGTATCTCGAAGAATGATCACACGAAGGAAATAACAGAATATTATTTCAACATTCGGTCTGCCGTATATGAGGATATTGCCTATCTAAGTATATCTTCCTCTGAATGGGATGATAAATTTTTGGACTCGTTGTCCCTATATGTGATAGATACTGATCCGTTTGATGAGGTATATGCTTATTATAATAATTATGGCATCGATGAGTTGAAAGAATTTATTAAGAAAGATGAATGGCATAATCTAAAGAAGCTAAAATGAAAACATTGCTGATTTTGTTGCGCTTAAAATAGAATCAATCGTAGTACTTTGGGAAAATATGAAATGCAGGTTAGCCGTTGTTGACGCCCGGTGCGATGAGGGAATTGTGGATCGTCTCGCCGATTCTTCCGAAGAGGTTTTCCTCTTCCGAAGCGAAGGGGTGACCTACGAATCGGTCTCTTGTCACCCAGATATATTCATCTACCAATCCTCGCATGATGTGGTGGTGGCGCCCAATGCACCGCAATCCTTGAAGGATCAATTGACGGCTTTGAGAATCCCTTATTTGGAGGGGAAGTCATTCGTAGGCGAGCGGCAGCAAGATTCCTGCTATTACAATTGTCTTGCGACGGAAGAGGCCTGCTTCCACCGGGAAGGATTCACTGATGAAGTGATCCTCTCTTTGAACCGGGGAAAGCGGATGGTGGCACTTCCCCAATCCTATACCCGTTGTTCCCTCTTCCCTCTGAGTGATGAGGCCTTCATCACCTCCGACGGAGGCGTTGCGAAGGTCTTGGCGCGGGAGGGGTACGACGTATTCCTTTTTGCTCCGCAAGAGATCCTCATTCCAGTACATGCTTATGGGTTCTTGGGTGGTACTTGCGGCAAGTTAGGCAACCAATTGCTTTTTATGGGTAACCCGTTGAGGCATAAGGATGGAGCGGCGCTCTGTCATTTTGTTGAGGCGCATGGCGTGGCGGTGGTGGCGTTGTCAGATGACTATCTTTACGATGGGGGCGGACTCTTTTTCTTTGAATAGTAGTATGATTTTTCTTTCTTGTAGGTCTATTGTAACGCTATACTTTGTAATTTCGCGGAAGGAAAGACGGAGTGAGGAACCGCTTCGTCAGTTGTGGATGCAATTGTTTTTGAACAGTTTTGGAGCAAGTCCAGCATTTCGCTACTGAACTCGACTCTTCAATTAATAATGTTTTATTAAAAAGGAGGTCTAATATGGGAGCTGCGGGTAACAAGAAACCGAAAGGCTCAAAGACAGGTAAACATGCGCCTGCCTATGAAGTCGAGGAGTCAAAGAACTCAAGTTCGCTTTTCAACAAAAAGAAGAAATGATTTTTGTTTGAATGGGAAGATGAAGGGAGATGGTCACGGGGTGGCGATCTCCTTTTTTCTTCTAATATTATCCCCTTGTGGAATCGTTTCTATTCTTCGAGCGTTTGCCTCTTTGCTCTTGCATTTAAAAGATCTTTAACCGCACCTAATAAACCCATGAAAAGGATGACCTTAGGAATAGAAGAAAAATATCCTAACATAGTTTGCCCGTCGCCATGGAAATAGGTGTCAATGTCAATTGTGTCCATAAAGAATACAACATGCATAAAAATAAAGACCAGCGAAGATAGGCCGATAAAAGAATTTTTAGTCTTGCTTTTCAATGAAAGGACAACAAACAGAAGAAGCAGACCAATAAAAATGTAAAAGGTGCCATTGAACGCGCTCTCCTCGTTCGCATACTTAGACATCAACAATTCAGATATCGTAGACATTAGCGCCAAACCCAATATGATAGGAAATGTAATAACTGTGCCTAAGAGAGAGATGATAAAACTAATGATAGTATATCGATAAGGAGATGCCTTTGACATCATACTTTGTTTTTCTTCAGTCATACCCTAATTTTTTATTATACAACTTCGTTCGGAATAGAGCCGAATACCTAATGCGACAAAGATATTATTTTTTTTGCAAAAAAAAACGCCGAACGGATTTCGCTCGGCGTTTCGATTTTATGATAGGGTGAGTTATCCTACTCTTGAACCGTTAGCCACCTTCTTGGAAACGGAGGTGACCACCAATTTACCGTCTTGATCCACGGCAGACATGATCATACCTTGGCTCTCGATGCCCATCATCTTACGAGGTGGGAAGTTGGCCACGAAAAGGATCTGCAAGCCTACCAACTCCTCTGGATTAGGGTATGACTTCGCGATACCCGAAAGGATGGTGCGGCCGCCCAAACCGTCGTCGATTCTGAATTGGAGCAACTTGTCTGATTTTGGCACCTTTTGGCACTCCAAGATGGTACCTACGCGGATGTCCAACTTCGCGAAGTCGTCGATGGTGCTTTGTCCCTCGATAGGCTCTGGTTGCCAGTTGTTCTTCTCGTTCTCCTTCTTGATGTTCTCCAAACGTGTCATTTGCGCTTCGATGGCGTCGTCCTCGATCTTCTCGAACAACAACTCCGCCTTGCCCAATTGAGCGCCGGTAGGCAACAAATCGATCTTGCCCAATTGGTTCCAATCGAATGAACTCATGCCCAACATATTGCGCAACTTCTCGGAAGAGAATGGCAAGAATGGCTCGAACGCGATGGCGAGGTTG
This sequence comes from Paludibacteraceae bacterium, assembly GCA_045639525.1. Lineage (GTDB taxonomy): Bacteria > Bacteroidota > Bacteroidia > Bacteroidales > Paludibacteraceae > UBA1181. Next base: position 49,074 of record JAZUDI010000045.1, read on the forward strand.
GCCGCGATCTGCAATCCGATGTGGAGAATGGAGGCGGTGCGGTCCATGTCGGTTTTAGCCAATTTCCAAGGCTCGGTTTCCGCTAAATATTTGTTACCGATGCGGGCTAAGTTCATCGCCTCCTTTTGCGCCTCGCGGAACTTGAAGTTGTCGAGCAGTTGCTCCAACTTCTCCTTCACGTCGGCGAACTCTTGGAGGGTAGCCTTGTCGTAGTCGGTCAACTCCTTCAAGGCTGGAACCTTTCCTTCGAAATATTTTTGGGTCAATACCAACGCACGGTTCACGAAGTTACCGTAGATGGCCACCAATTCGCTGTTGTTGCGGGTTTGGAAATCCTTCCAAGTGAAGTCGTTGTCCTTGGTCTCAGGCGCGTTGGCGGTCAAGACATAACGGAGCGTGTCTTGCTTGCCAGGGAAATCCACCAAGTATTCGTTCAACCACACGGCCCAGTTGCGGGAGGTGGAGATCTTATCGCCCTCTAAGTTGAGGAACTCGTTGCTTGGCACATTATCAGGAAGGATGTAGCTGCCCTCTGCCTTCAACATGGCAGGGAACACGATGCAGTGGAACACGATGTTGTCCTTTCCGATGAAGTGGATCAAACGGGTATCCTCGTCCTTCCACCACTTCTCCCAGTTGCCGTATTTCGCAGGGTTGGCGTCGCAAATCTCCTTGGTGTTGCTGATGTAGCCGATAGGGGCGTCAAACCATACGTAAAGTACCTTGCCCTCCGCACCCTCTACTGGGACTGGGATACCCCATTCCAAGTCGCGGGTCACCGCACGTGGCATCAAATCCATATCCAACCAGCTCTTGCATTGACCATAAACATTAGGTCTCCACTCTTTGTGGTTGTTCAAGATCCAATCCTTCAACCAATCTTGGTGCTTGTTCAAAGGCAAGTACCAGTGCTTGGTGCTCTTGAGAACTGGTTTCGCACCTGACAATTGGCTGACAGGGTTGATCAACTCCTCTGGGGAAAGGGCGCTACCGCACTTCTCGCATTGGTCGCCGTATGCGCCTTGCGCGTGGCAGCGCGGACATTCGCCTACGATGTAACGGTCGGCCAAGAATTGCTTCGCCTCCTCGTCGTAGTATTGCTCGCTCTCTTGCTCCACGAACTCTCCTTTGTCGTAAAGGGTGCGGAAGTAGTCCGAAGCCAACTTGTGGTGGATGTCCGAAGTGGTGCGTGAATAGACATCGAATGAGATGCCGAACTCCTTGAAGGAGTCTTTGATGATCTTATGGTAGCGGTCCACCACGTCTTGTGGGGTGATGCCCTCTTTTCTGGCGCGGATGGTGACAGGCACACCGTGCTCATCCGAACCGCCGATGAAGATCACCTCCTCGCCCTTCAGACGAAGGTAGCGCACGTAGATATCCGCAGGCACGTATACACCGGCCAAGTGTCCGATGTGGACGGGGCCGTTGGCGTATGGAAGCGCGGATGTGACAGTTGTTCTTTTGAATTTCTTGTCCATATTATCGTTTAAATTATTTGTTTCCTCGTATGATAACAATGACGCAAATTTACAAAAAATAGATCTTTAAGACAATAAATATTCCTCTAATCGTTTGAAGTGAAAAATAATTGCCTATATTTGTGAAATATATTTTGATGTTTTTTAGACGAATAAAGAAAAAAAGATGAACGTAATTACAAAGACGATTGCTTTGCCTGATGGCCGTACGATCTCTATCGAGACAGGTAAATTGGCGAAGCAAGCTGACGGATCAGTTGTAGTTAGAATGGGTAACACCATGTTGTTGGCTACGGTTTGTTCAGCGAAGGATGCAGTACCGGGAACGGATTTCATGCCGTTGACGGTTGAGTACAAAGAAAAGTTTGGTGCGTACGGACGTTTTCCGGGCGGTTTCACCAAGAGAGAGGGAAAGGCTTCTGACTATGAAATCTTGACGGCTCGTTTGATCGACCGTGCTCTCAGACCTTTGTTCCCTGATAATTATCACGCAGAGACATTTGTGAATGTCCTTATGATTTCCGCTGACGGTGTGGATCAACCAGACGCTTTGGCTGGTCTTGCTGCTTCCGCAGCCCTTGCGGTTTCAGACATTCCGTTTAACGGCCCAATCTCCGAGGTTCGTGTGGCTCGTGTCGACGGCAAGTTTGTGATCGACCCGACTTTCGAGCAATTGGCGAAGGCTGATATGGATTTGATGGTAGGTGCCACTTATGAGAACATCATGATGGTGGAGGGTGAGATGGATGAGGTTTCCGAGCAAGACCTCTTGAACGCTTTGAAGGCGGCTCACGATGCTATCAAGCCAATGTGTATCGCGCAAAAAGAGTTGATGAAGGAGCTTGGTACAGAGACCAAGCGTGAATATTGCCACGAGGAGAACGACGAGGCATTGGAGAAGGACGTTTGGGATAAGTGCTACCAAAAGGCTTATGCTTTCGCTACTTCAGCCAATACCGACAAGCACGACCGCGAGGCTAAGTTCGCTTCCGTTAAGGAGGAGTACATCGCGTCTTTGAACCTCTCTGACGAGGAGTTGGAGGCTAAGGCTGGTATGATCGATCGTTACTATCACGCTGTTGAGAAGGAGGCTATGCGTCGTTCTATCTTGGACGAGGGCAAGCGTCTTGACGGACGTGCTACAACAGATATCCGTCCAATCTGGTGCGAGGTGGGTTACCTTCCTGGCCCTCACGGATCATCTATCTTCACCCGTGGTGAGACTCAATCTTTGACTACTTGTACTTTGGGTACCAAGCAAGATGAGAAACTCGTTGACGAGGTGCTTACCCACGGTAAGGAGAGATTCTTGTTGCACTACAACTTCCCTCCATTCTCTACAGGTGAGGCGAAGGCGCAACGTGGTGTAGGTCGTCGTGAAATCGGTCACGGTCACTTGGCATGGCGTGCGTTGAAGGGTATGATCCCTGCTGATTACCCATACGTGGTACGTGTCGTTTCAGATATCATGGAGTCTAACGGTTCCTCTTCAATGGCTACTGTCTGCGCCGGTACATTGGCGTTGATGGATGCAGGTGTGAAGATCAAGAAGCCAGTTTCCGGTATCGCTATGGGTCTTATCACTGACAAGGGTAATGTGAAGTATTCAGTGCTTTCCGATATCTTGGGTGATGAGGATCACTTGGGTGATATGGACTTCAAGGTAACAGGTACAAGAGATGGTATCACCGCTACTCAGATGGATATCAAGGTAGACGGTCTTTCATACGAGATTTTGGAGAAGGCGTTGAACCAAGCGAAGGCTGGCCGTATGCACATCTTGGATAAGATCCAAGAGACTATCGCTGAGCCACGCGAGGATCTCAAGCCACACGCTCCACGTATCGTGGCATTCGATATTCCAAAGGAGATGATCGGTGCTGTGATCGGCCCTGGTGGAAAGATCATCCAAGACATCCAAGAGAAGTCAGGCGCTACCGTTTCTATCGAGGAGACAGATGGCAAGGGCCGCGTAGAGGTGGCTGCTACCAACAAGGAGTCTTTGGACGCCGCAGTATCCCGTATCAAGGGTATCGTTGCTGTTCCTGAGGTAGGTGAGACCTACGAGGCTAAGGTGAAGTCAATCATGCCTTACGGTGCATTCGTTGAGTTCATGCCTGGCAAGGAGGGCTTGCTCCACATCTCTGAGATTGAGTGGAAACGCATTGAGAAGATGGAAGATACAGGCATGAAGGAGGGTGATATGATCACCGTTAAGTTGCTTGATATCGATGCTAAGTCTGGCAAATTCAAGTTGTCTCACAAGGCATTGCTTCCACGTCCACAACGCGAGGAGAAGGCTGCGGAATAATCCGTAACCTATCACAATAGCAAAGGAGATCATCCGAAAGGGTGGTCTCCTTTTTCTTTGAGCAACATTCAATACAACCTTGATTGTGTGATGGCTTTGTAGATAGATGACGGTTGTGATCTTCTACCCAATAATGGATTGAATCACCTCCTCTGTCATTTGTAATCGTTCACTGATTTCTTTCGAGGACATTCCGCTACTGAAAAGTAATCGTACGGTGGCGTCTATGCCTTGTTGGATGCCTTGTTGGATGCCTTGTTGGATACCCTCCATGCGACCCTCGTTCAATCCCTCCCAGCGTGCGTTGCCCAATACATCGTTCTCTACCCGAACAGCATCCATGTGGCGTTCGTAAGCATGCTTTTCCGCCTCCGACATGGTGAGATAACGCAACTTTTCCTTAGCTTCGCTAAGGCCTGGTGTTTGGGTGTCCTCTTTGATGACACCTGACTTTAGGTAGTCCATCCACTCCTCCAAAGGGGTAGAGGCGTGGTCGTTGAACTCATTGACGCGAATGACATAGAATTCCGGGAACACTTCGGTCGGATCCTTCATGGGGCGATAATCCAATGCCTCGTCTGGGAGATTCATGGCTTTCTGCTCTTTAGCGGAAACGGTAAGGATATCGTGATTGTGAACGCCTACCAATTTCGTTTGGCCATAGTAGAGATAGTCCGATCCTTTTCCGAGGTCGAAATAGACCACACTGATGGAAATCACTTTGCGGATTTTGTAGTAATCATCGCCGATGTGCAATTGTTCGGTGATAGCTTTGGCTGTGCCATAGACAATCCGTTCCAAATAGTGGACTTGTTTGGTCAACTGGACCTCGATGATGTAGATTTCTCCCTTCTCATTTCTTGCCTTGACGTCCACGCGGTTGAACTTGTCCAAGGCATTTTCCTGATTGCTTTCGCTCTCAAGAATGGCCTCGATTTTCACCTTTTCGCCAGTGAATACACTGATAAAACCCTCCAACACCGCATGGTTGGCCTTCTCCCTGAGCATCTTCTTGATAGCCCAGTCGAATCGAACGAATTCGTTTGATGCTTTCATAAACAAAACTTTTTATAGATTTAATAATTTTGATGATAATACTATGCAAATATAGTGATTTAACACTTGACGAAATGGATTTGACGCGATTTTTTTGTTAATTTTGTGGTCACACACTCGATGTGAGGTGTGCATAAGGGTTAATTCCAATGTCAGATTACAAATGCGAGAAGGTGCTTCCCTACGAATCGGCAGGGAGCAAAACCGAACAGATTTCCGAGATGTTTGATCATATTGCCAGACAATATGACAAGATGAACCACTTGATGTCCTTGGGGCAGGATAGGGCATGGCGTCGTAAGGCGATCGATGCCTTGGCAGACCGACGCCCTCAGCGTGTCTTGGATGTGGCCACGGGTACAGGCGACTTTGCCATTGACATGACTCAACGGCTTTGCCCTAAACGTGTTTTAGGCGTTGATATATCCGAAGAGATGATGAAGGTGGGTGCGGAGAAGGTGGCTGCCATGGGACTCTCCGATGTGGTGAGTTTCGAGAAGGGCGACTCCTTGGATCTGCACTTGGAGGATGGCTCTTTCGATGCTGTGACGGTGGCTTTCGGCGTCCGCAACTTCTCCAGCCTGGAGAAGGGCCTTCGCGAGATCAACCGTGTTTTAGTTCCCGGTGGCGCCCTGGCGATTTTGGAAATGACGGAGCCTAACAATCCTATCTTGCATGTAGGTTATAAGATATACACCAAAATCTGTTTGCCGATCATGGCACGCTTCATCGCCAAGGATTTGAAGGCATACGATTATTTGCCTGCCTCCATCCAGGCCTTTCCGAAGGATGATGAGATGCGGGCTTTGTTGAAGCGCTGTGGTTTCTCTTCGGTAGATATCAAGAAATTCACGATGCAGACCTGTTCTTTCTATTTAGCGTGTAAATAAATAATGAAGAAGATACTGATCACTGGTGCGAATGGATTCGTGGGTAGCTTCCTTGTGGAGGAGGCTCTGCGTAGAGGTTTTGATGTCTATGCGGCGATGCGTTCCGATAGTTCCAAAGCTAATTTAGAGGGGTTGAACCCTAAATTCATAGATCTGCCCTATGCGGATAAGAATCGCATGAAGAAGTGCTTGGCGGGTTTGAAGGCCGTTGTCGGACAATTCGATCTGGTCATCCATGCCATGGGACTCACCAAGTGTAAGCATAAGGAGGATTTTGATATCGTCAATTACGAATATACCTGCAACTTCGTCAACGCCCTAATGGAGAGTGGGATGACGCCTAAGCACTTCATCTATATGAGCAGCCTCTCCGCTTTCGGTTCTGGTGATAGAAAAACGTTGGAGGAGATTAAACTGACCGATGAGCCTAAACCAGACACCGCTTATGGAGCCAGCAAGTTGAAAAGCGAGCGATTCTTGGCCTCATTAGATGTCAAGACATTCCCCTATACCATTTTACGACCTACAGGCGTTTATGGCCCCAAGGAGAAGGACTATTTCGTGATGCTGGATACAATTAAGAAACATCTGAATCCTGGCATTGGCTTTGATCCGCAATACATCACCTTCATCTATGTGAGGGATCTGGTGGAGGTCGCCTTCTTGGCGGCTGAAAAGCAGGGAACAGGTAAGGCCTATTTTGTGGCCGATGGCGATGTGTGGACCTCCGACGCCTACCAGAAGCTCTGCAAACAGTTGTTGGGCGTGAAGTGGACTTTAAACATCAAGGTGCCTTGCTGCCTGGTGAAGGTGTTGGCCTTCCTTTTCGATAAGATCGGAGGGCTCTTCGGTGTTACGCCAACGTTGAATATGGATAAGTACAACATCCTCTCCGCTACCAATTGGAAATGCGATATCGAACCATTGCGCAAAGACTTTGGCTTTAAGGCGAAATATAATTTGGTGAAGGGGCTGAAAGAGAGTATCCGTTGGTACAAGCAGAAGGGTTGGTTGTGATTACTCAAACTCGAACTTCTCGATCATATACCAATTTTTGTTGATGCGGATGAAGTTGTACATGCTCGCCATGCGTCCCTTTTGGTAGATGTAGATTTTCCTGTTGTTTCCCTTTTCGTCCGATTTGAAATGGATCATTTGCGGGTATAGATTGGTCAGTTCCACTGGGTCCCAATCTCTTGGCATGATCAGTTTCCGTTTGGTCTGCTCCTTGCCTACAATGACATTGATAGGGAAGGGGAAGATGGTGTGGTTGATCTGAAAATCTTTGTTTTGAGAGAATTGAAGGATGAAATCCGGAAATTCGTCGTAAGCCTCCTTCCCGATAGCCTTGGCCTTCTCACTGGAATAGCTCCATTTCCCGCCGCCCCTCTTGAAGGTGGTCTCCACAACGCTTCTCTTCTTAAAGTCGAAATAGGCGGTGCTATGCTGCGGTGTGTTGGTGAATGGAATCGAATCGATGGTGATGATGGCGAAGTTTTTGGCGTCGGTTCCCTGATAGGGGCTTCTCTTGCCTGCCGTAATCAATTCGTTGAGGATATGGGAAGACAGTTCTTGTGCTGCGGAAGGGATCACCGTTCCGAAGAGAAGAATTAGCGTGTAAATATGTTTTTTCAATATCCCCATTATAAATCGATAGCTCATCAATTTCAGGCAAAAATAGTCAAAAGCGATGAAATAGAAAAACCTAAAGAGTTAATTAGTTTGAAAGAGTGAGGTGGTGGGTGTTCGAAAAAAGTGAGGAGTCCGTATCATACGGGCTCCCCACTTGTAAATGCTTTCCCCTTTGAGGAGGAACATAATTGCTTGATTAAGGCATAGCTACGAATACGTTATCTACGCCTTCTGTCTCATCAGGAAGTGCGTTGTTGTCGAAGATGTTGCCCTTGCCGCAATTCTCGAATTTCAAACCAGAAACGCCACCCTTGAATACGTTAGACCAGTCGCGAGAGTAAACCCACTCGCCATCCACCTCTTCTTCAAGAGTATTGGTTCTGACAATCAGACCATACTCTTTCGCGTTCTTGATGGTAAGATTCTCAACTGCCAAGTATTGCTCGTCGTAGTAGTCAACTATCAAGCATCTTTCGTTTCCATCGCTGATGACAACATTTTTGAAGATGTTTTCGCTATTGTCAGACTTAAACTCGACACCTTCCCAGTAGCCAGCCTTGTTCTCCAAACCGCTGATTACGATAGGCGCAGCCTCTGTTCCTAGCAATTTGATAGTTGCACCACCAGAGATGTGGAAACCTGAGTTTTTCTTAAATACCATAGAGACGCCTTCGTTAACGGTCAATTCTCCATCAACGTAAAGTGCATCGAAGAAATAAGGAGCACCCATTGCGTTGAGCGTCAATTTTTCATCTTCGAGAACGTCGTCACCCCAGCCGAAAACGATGAAGTTCTCTTTGTTGTTTTCGAATTTGTTTCCTGTGCCAAGTGCATTCGCATTTAGTTTTGTCATGCTCATTGCGTAACCATCCATATTCTTGATGGTGTTGTTTTCGAATGCCTTTAGGTTCTTAGCACCTCCATACGTTGTTGAGAATCCACAACCGAGTCCGCCGTCAATCGTACAGTTCTTGACTGAGACGGAACCATCACCATAGGTTCTCAAGACGCCAGAATCTTTTTCTTCACTCGAACCGCCATTCTTCAAGATGACATACTCCATCTGGTTGTCGGCACGGTTGGAAGCATATTGGATATAGCCCCATGATCCTTTGCTTGGATTGTTGATAGGACCTTGGAAAACGATAGGTTTCTCCGCGGTTCCGACCATCTTCAATCCTGCGTTTTCACCCACTTCGATGATACCGTTAGTTCCTGTAAAGGCAATGGTTACACCTGGTTCGATAGTCAAACAAGCATTTCCTTCTACGTAGAAAGTACCGTCGATGATATAGTCGATTGGCAAACCGAGGTCTTTTAATGTCTTGTTCTCGTTCATGGTTCCCGACAATGTCATCGCATCGTTGATGTCAGTGATGTCGCCGCCGTTTCCGCCATTTCCACCCTCGCCAGCGGCGAAGATTGCGGTGAATGACATGTTTTTGTTGACGATTACGGTACGAGGGTTGTCTGTGTTGTTGTCATCCCATTTGGTGAAGTGAAAACCGCTTTCCGCTACCGCTTTGATGATGGCTTGTGTTCCATCTTCATAGACTCCGCCACCTGTTACGATACCCTTGTTCGCGTCAGAAGACGTAACCGTCAGCGTGAATTCGTCCTTCTCCTTCTTGCAACTTGTGAATAGGATAGCACCCACTGCGAGCATGCATCCCAAAACTTTAAAAAATCTACTCATAAAATAATTCTATTTGTTTATTAAATAATCTCACACCAGCTGTCTAGTTCTGCTCCCAGTATGTAGTTTCCTCAGAACTGAAAGATTTTTTTCAAAAATAACAACATTAAATTAATAAACAAAGAATATCAACTTTTTTTTTTGTAGATGATTTTTATCATTTCGCAATTTGCGAAATGATAATGTGTGAGAAGGATTTTACTCCCTGATCAAGGTGAAGTGTCCCGTGAATTGTCGGTCGATTTCCGGCATATTGATTACGTACCAGTAATCTGTGGAGGATTGTGCCCTGCCGTTATAGGATCCGTCCCATCCCTCATCGTCGCTAACGCCTTCGTAAAGCAACTTCCCGAAACGGTCGAAAATCTTATAAGAGGCGCGTGGATAACGGTTCAGGTTCTCCACTGCCCAGTTCTCTTTTCCCTCCACGAAATATTCCGGGATGTGGATGCCATAAACAGGTGTCTCGAATGTATATTCACTTTTACAACCCAATTCATTGGTGATGGTGACATGGTAGGTCGCACCGAAGGAGACATTTTCTATGATGTTGGAGGTCGTGATTTCTCGACCCTCGCCGAAATCATAGTAGAGGGTATGTCCGTCGGATTCCGCCTCTATTTTGTAACCAGTCGCCCCATATTCCGTGCAGGAGAGCACCTCTGGGTAAGGGAATACCTCCACGGTCCCCTCCGTCTTGTCTTCGCAGATACCGTTTCGGACACTGACGATGTAGTGGGTGGTGGCGGCGGGACTCACTTTGAGCGTTGGGGCGGATCCCAAGCTGCTCTCGAAATTGCTTTGCGCTGTGCTCCAGATGATCTCTGTGTAGTCACTCATTCCCGCAATGCGTAGTGTGACGGAGTCGCCTTCGCAGATCTGCGCGTCGCCCACCGAGATGTCAAGCGGAGCATAGACGACCACTGTGGTGTAAATCGGTTTGGTTGGACATCCGTTTTCGGATGAGGCGGTGAGCTTGTAGCGGGTGGTCACCTCCGGCGTGACGGTGAGTGATTCGACGCCTTGCTCGACCTTCCTGTATGCCGATTCGTCTGTCCGGACAGCTTCCCATACGATAGAGGATGGGTTGGAGCATACGGTTTGGAGCGTGACGGTTTCTCCGCCGCAGATGGTGTCGTTTGGAATCTCTGCGAGGGTTGCTCCTTCGTCCACAATGGCGGTGATGATGCCCGATCCGTTCGGACAATATTTTGCGGTGTAGGACATTTTGTACTGTGTCGTCTCATCAGGTAAAACGCTGAAAAGGGTGCCTGTGACGTTCAATGGGGTGAAGTCGTCGTCGCTAATGCCCTTTTGCGACCATTTGATGTCGGTGGGCTTGCCGGTGAATTCTACGCTGATGTCGGTCTTCTCGTGTGAGCAAATCGCTACCGTCGAATCCATTTCAAAGGATATTTTAGGTTCTACCAACAACCTCCTCTCGTTGGAGATGGCATGTGGACAAACCGCCTCTCCGTCGGAAACGAGTCGGTAATTCACATTCTTTTCCGCCGTAAAGATCCATTGGTCGTTCATTGATTGGTCGAAGGTCTCGTAATCCTCTTCTCCGTCAAACATCCTTTGCCATTGGATATTCTTCACATCTTCTTGCGTCACGGTGAGCGTCACATCGTCCCCCTCGCAAGCGCCCTCTGTGGAGAGCGAAATGGTAAGTTGAGGCTTTTTCTCCACCTCCACTACGAAGTCCTTTGTGACGGTTGGGCACTTTCTGCCCTGGATAGCGAGTTGGTAGGTGCTCCGCTCGGTGGGTGTGTCTGTGATAGAGAGACGGGAAGAGGAAAGAATCTCTTCTCCCTTTTTCCAAGCGAAGGTGTTGCGTTCTGTTAGATCGGCTATGGCGACGAATTCCACGGATGTTCCTTCACAAACGATGGTCGGGACGGGAGCTACCGTGACGGAGACTTTAGGCTCGACGCTCACCCGTACCACGTTGGAGTAGATGGTGGGGCAGACATTGGAGTTGGCTGCGGATTTAATGCGGTAGTAGGTGGTGTTGGTCGGCATCGTCGCCTTGATGTCTGTTTTAGGATCAAACTCCGAGAAGTTTTCTCCATCTTGCGATTTCTCCCAAATGATGGTGTGGGAGGTCTCCTCGTAGCCGACATACATCTTCGCCAATTCGCCTTCGCAGATGCTGTCCTTGTCGATCTGCAACCAAACCTCGCCATTGCTCTCTACATTGACATTCACAGATTTTTTTGAGGTCGGGCAGTAGATGCCCTTCACGTTGAATTCGTAGTAGGTGGCTTGGGTAGGAGCGTGCTTCATCGTGAATTCTCCAGTTGAGAGGGTGTCTTTGTTGACAATCCAGGCGATGGAGTTGATCTTTTCGTCAATCTCCGCGCTCGCCGTTATTTTCAGTTCGGAGCCTTTGCAGATGGCAGCCGGTAATTCGCTTAGTTGGATATCCTTCACGCGCTTCTCCGCGTAGACAAACACGGTGTCGGAATAGAGGGTAGGGCAATCTCCCCATTCCGCTTTGGCACGGTAGTAGGTGGTCTGTTGGGGCTGGACGACTCCTGTCGCCTCGTCGTGAGAGAAACTGTTGAATTTCAGGTCGCTTCCCGTAGCGTACTCCCAGGTTAGTGGGCGGGTGTTCTCTGTGACAGCGGAGAGTACGACGTCGTCGCCTTCGCAGACGCTGTCTTTGGAGAGCTTCAGCCTGATGGGAAGGGCCAATCCGCAAGTGTCATATTTGTCAGGCAGCGCGGAGATGGTGTTGGAAATGGAGAAGTAGGCGCAACCGTTGGATGGTCCTCCATGCTGGTTGATGTATTCGGCCTCCTTTTGTGCCTCCTCCGGAGTGTCTCCTCCCGTGATGATTAGTCGGTAAACGCTGCTTTCCGCTATCTCTTTTTCGATCGTGACATTTTTCCTCTCCAATCCGCTCGCTTCGGGGATGGCTTCCCAGGAGAATCCGTCGTCATCGGATCTTTGCCATAGGAAATAGATGTGGTCGTAGAGTTTGCTCCAAGGTCCGAGGATGTCGTTGGTGACTTGATAGTCGATGATGGCTTGGGTTCCGTTTTGGACGGCGGTGCCCATTTCGATGATAGGTTCCACCACCTCGTCGTCATCCAATCTGTAGAGAGATAGATCATCCAATACGAAGTCGTTTCCGGTTCCGCTGGAACAGTGGTTCAGCACTTGGAGTTTTAGGATGTCGCCCTCTTCGGCGGTGAATTCAAGGTCGAATTGCTTCCACTCCTTTTGGGCGTGTGTATAGATGCCGTTGGGGTTTTGGTTGGTGCTGTTGTTGAATTCCCAAAGCGGCAAGTTCCCCGTATCCATGCTCTTGACCACCACCGGATGGTCAGGATCCTTGATGTTTACGATGTTCAGCGTAAGGTTGGAGAGCAGAATGTTGAGGTTGGTGAAGGAGATGCAGGCGCCGAATAGGGTGAATCGGTATTGATGGTTGCCGCAAGCGTCGAACTTCATGGTCTGCTCGTAGATAGGCTCCCCATTTCCGGAACTTCCCACGTTCACGATCAGCATGGCGCCGTCCTTGTTCCCCGTGTGGTCTCCTCCTGCTGTGAAGTGCTCCGCCCAACTCATGTATGGACATGTCTCTCTGGATCTGATGAAGGACCACCAGGTACTGTTAGCGATGCCGTAATATCCATCGTCAATCGTGTGGCACTCAGCAAATCGGTGGTTGGGGACGGTCATGGTCGGGTCTGGAAAATCCTTGATGATGGAATCTTCCGCTACGCCAAAATCCTCCCGCCATATCAAGTTCCATGTCTGGCTTTGGGCAGTGAAATGGATAAATAATAGTGTTAAGAATATAAATAACTTTTTCAGCATCGCTTTAGCTACGAAAAGATACGCCGTTTCTCTATACAGAGTGGAATCGACCTCCCTTTAAGTGTGGCAAATTTACCATAATTATTTGAAGGGTAGTTATTTTTTGAGGGAAAATATGCGTTTTATTGAAGTAATTTGGAAATTTAATGTACCTTTGTGTCGTTGAGTTTAGTTGATGCAACGAACGAAAACTTGACAAGGATTATCCGCTTGGCAAGGGTGGATTTAGGTGTGAATGGAGAAATCTGTCAAACTAAAAAAGTAAAAATTATGCTATCAGTCTTGCTTACTATTTTATTGATCAATACAACAAAGTTCCTTTTGGTGTCGTTTCTTCTTTTTCTTCTCTATGAGGGAGGTGTATTTCTCTATTTCCGTTTCGTGAAGGAGGGTAAGGAGCGTCTCTCCAAGAATGAATTGCGGAAACGCAAGGAGATGAATTACAAGCAGGAGGATCCAGAACCGGTTAGAGAGGCGACGGTGGTCGCTCCCCTCCAACGAACGGAGGAACGAGAGGGTTGGGAGCAGTTGATCGGCTATCAGCGCCAGACGGTGGTCTCTCCTACGAAAGATGTGGAGAATGAGGGTACCCTCAAACAAAAGAGCGAGACGGAGTCTATCTTGGCGGATCTCTTCTCCCAGGAGGGCGATGCGCCTAATCTGCCTGATCCCGTGTCGGAATTCTGCCCGAAAGAGTCGGCCGATGAAAAGTCGGTGGAAGAGGCGCGACACGATAACTCAAAGGAGAACTCTGTGGACGATGAGATGCAACGCTTCTTCTCGAATTTTGATTTCTCCAATATGAGCGACCGCTGATCGCTCTTCCGTCAGGAAGGGCCTCTGGATCTTTTCGGTTGCGTGGTTTGTCTCGGATGCGGCGTTTCCCTTCTCATGACGGGGACCAAGGCGTTGAGATCCTGGTCTATTTTATACCGCCGCTGCTTGTATTCCACCTCTCCACCTCCTTTAAGAAGTCCGATTATGCTGCTGTTCGGGAAGAGGTGGTTGATCTGCTCCTCTAACTTCGCCGCGGTTTGTTGCAGATAGAGTTGAGTCTTATTCCCTTGCAGTAATATCTTGCACCTTATCTCCGCGTTTTTTATTTTGAGAAGAGGCGATAGCGCTCCGTTGGTGGCACTTTGAAGATGACGGACAGAGTCGTCGTCGAAGAAATCCCGGATGTGAAACTCTTTTTTGTCTCCCTGCGCCCCTTGCATCACGAGTCTTGAGATGGGGGGAAGCCGCTTCTCGCACATGCCGTGGAGAAGTAGGTGAGCCTTCCCCTCCCGGTTGAATTGGTTGATTTGTATGATGTCATACAATTTCTGCTTGGCAACGTCTATCTCCCTTCGCTTGTCGTTCCCGTTCGGGAAGCAGGAACTTTCCATTTTCTGTGAAATGTTTTCCACGATGCTGCTCTCCATTTCGTGGTGCGAGGGTGCGATAAGGTTGTAGTCGATTTTTTCGGTCAACTCCTCGGAGGTGCTTTCGATCTCTTTGTTGATTTTGACATTGCTGATGAGAAGGGTCCCCTCCTCCTCTCGGATGGTGATTTCGTCCATAAGGAGGGAAATCATCTTGTCGTATTTTGGGGAGGCTATATCTCCGATCTGTTCTTGCGAGTAGGCAAGATCCATGATCAAGTAATCGATGTGTTGGCTAATGACCTCAAGGTGTTGGTGCGCATCCCTTTCCCGCTCTTTGTCCTTGGTGTTTTGGGCGATATCGAGCAATTCGTTTTTGGATTTAAGATAACTGAATAGGTTCCTCTTGATGAGGAGTTGTTCCCGCTTCTCCATGATCAGTTCGTACTCCTCCTCGCTGATCTCCTCGTCGGATAGGATGGTCTCATCATCCTCTTTCCGTAGATATTCGTCCGCTATCGCAGGGGGAATATGGTATTGGATCATGCCTCCAGCGCCATAACAACTGTTCTCTGTGGTTTGTGGGCTGTATTCCACTTCAAAGTCCTTGATGACGACGTAGGTCGCCACCCTGTTTTTGTAAAGGTATTTGTTGCTCCGCATATCTTGCCATGGACTGATCTGCAAACCTTGGCAGAGGATGGATGCCCTTCCGTGGGAGTCGAACAAGTGCTTTTGAGGAAAATAGAATTCGCATGGTTTCATGCCGCCTGTCTCATAATAGGCGACCAAGGCACATATTTTGGTGCCACTCCTCAGTAGGGTGGTTTCGTAGGAGTCGATGCCAGGATACTTGTCGCCTCCTTGTCTGACCGAAGCGGTGAATATGGGCTGTTTATCTCTCTCCATGTAGATGTTTCTTTCCCAAATTCAGGTATTGGCTCTTCTCTGTTTCGCTCAGATTCCGGTAGCGAATGACGATCTTAATGTCTGGTTCCTCGCCCAGCTCCATGACGGAGCAGATGGATCCCCAGGTGGCGTCGAATCGCACCTCTTTGTCCGAGGCTTGGATCTCCATGGGAAGTGCGCTCTCCTGCGCAAGGAAAGCGTCGTGGCCCCTCTTGATGGTTTGTGCGATCTCCTTGGCGTTCTCTCTGCTCTCCCAGGTTTGGGTGTGCGCGGCTTCCTCGGATCGGATGGTGATGCTCTCCAAAAAATTGTTTCTGCCAAAGCGGATCTCGATGCGATAGTCCTTCCCGTGGGAGGATAGATGCGGATAGATGAATCCGTTTCTGCCGGCGGATTGACAGTTTTGTGCGTCGATTTGTTTTCGATGAAACGCTCCGCTCAAATAGTTCTCTTTGGATAGCATGGGCTCGAAGCTTACTTCGACTGTGTTGTCCCATGCCATTTTCCCCGTTAATAAATCTATCATATAGTTGTTTTATCTTTATCGGTTCAAGGATGAGCCCTTTACAGGTAAAAGGTGTTTTGAGTATAAATAAATCCTAATGAATTAACTGAAATATTGGTAAATGTTATACTGTGCGAAGATAGATAATTATTTATTATAAACGATATATACTGATAAATATTTGTTGCATACTTATTATTACATAATAATAGGTGTAAGAATATTATAAATATATTGTGGAAAGTATAAAAACATAATAAAGAGTGTAAAAAATATAAATATGATATGAAAAATTAGTCTAAAATATTGCCTGTTATATTTGAAAAAATTATTTTTGCAACGAAAAGATTATAAGATGAATATCTAATCAGGACCTCTTTTCTTTTGAGATTTTCTCGAAACTATTGCTGAATTTGGGAGTATGGTTGCTACGAATGTGTGGTTTCTTCTCTTTTTCGACACTGATTTCGTTGAACATATATTAAAAAATATACAAAAATTTTGAAAACATTTGTTTTGTATAAAAAATACGCATATATTTGCAAGTGTAAAAATAACACAAAACAATAATAAAAAAGTTTAATCATGAAAAAAAGAATTATGACACTCGGCCTGATGGCCAGTAATTTTGTGGTTGCCTTGGCGGCGGATGTTCAATCTCAAAAAGGTCAACAAGCCTTATCTCAAGTAGAAACGGATATCAAGACCTATTTTGAAATCGCGTGTGGTATCTTTTATGCGATTTGCGCTATCATGGCACTGGTGGGTGCCTTCAAGGTCTATTCCAAGTGGAGCAGTGGTGATCCCGACACAACCAAGGTGGCCGTAGGATGGTTTGGTTCTCTGATCTTCGTGGCAGTGGTGGTGACGTTGATTAAATCCTTCTTTATTTAGTCTTTTGTTTGCAAGGTCGTCGGTACCGTAGTTATTCGGTAGATGGTGCGTTTTATTCGTGGTTTATGGAGTATACTATCAACAAGGGAGTGAATAGGCCTTTGGATTTTTATGGATTGAAGGAGACGTATATATTTTATTTTGCCGGTGGAGTGACCTGTGCGATTGTCTCCTATTTCATCCTGCAGTTCTTTATCACTTGGGTGGCGATTCTTGTCGCGCTGCTTATTGCGGCGGCCTCCTATGCGGTGACCTATTACCTGAATGACAAGTACGGGGCAAATGGCCTATCCAAAAGGATGGCGCAGAATGCTTGTCCGAAGCGAATCCAGTTGAAGCGGACTCGTCAACTCATCAGTAAAGGAGGTGTCAAACGATGAATTTCAATGTGAAATCCAATGCGGTGGAGCATTGCTTCCCGTTGCTGTCGTATGAGGAGGGACTGTTGGTCTCCAAATCGGGCGATATCACCCGCCTTTTCGAATTGCAGTTGCCGGAGGTGTTCACCTCGTCGGATGGGGAGATAGACGCAATGAACGAGTGTTGGTGCCGAGCGGTGCGTTCCTTGCCCGATTATTCGATAGTCCATAAACAGGATGTGTTCACCGACTCTCTCTACGAGGATCGACCGACCTCTGATAGCTTTTTGCAAGTGGCCTCCGTGAAACATTTTCAGGGAAGAACTGTTTTGAATCACCGCTCCTTCCTCTATGTCACGCTCTCCACAAAGAATGGCATGAAAACCACTGCTGCCGCCAATGCGATATTAAGGAACCGCTTGGTGCCGAGGGAGTCGTTGGACGCCACCCGGATAGATGCCTTCAATGACTGTGTCAATCAGATGGTGGCGATTCTTCGGTCGGGTGGTTTTGCCTGTCGTGAACTGACGGAGGATGAGGTGGTGGGAACGGAGGAGCGTTTCGGCATCATCGAGCAATACCTCACATTGAACTACACGGGTAGAAACGAAATCCTCTATGATTTGCATGTGAATGAGGATGACTTGATGGTGGGGGATCGCTATCTCTCCTGCTTCTCTTTGGGGGAGTTGACGCAGTTGCCCAATGTCGTCTCCACCAGCAAGCGGAACGATAAACTCTCCTCGGATGTCTCTACTTTGGCCAACTGCTTTTCGTATGAACTCTGTCTGAAACTGCCCTTCAACCATATCTACAACCAGTACATTTTTGTGGATGATTCCAATGAGAATCTGCGGGAACTGGAGAAGCAGGGGCGTAAGATGGAGTCGCTCTCGGCAATATCGAGGGAGAATGCGATCAACAAGGAGTTTAACGACGACTATTTGAATCAGGCGCAGATCATGAAGGAGCACAGTATCCACGCCGCTTTCAATGTTATGGTGTGGGACGCTTCCTATACTCGTTTGCTGGAAAAAAATTCGCAAGTGGGTGGTGTGCTCTCCAACTTGGATTGCTCCGTGTCGAAAACCGAGGTGATTGTTCCCCATATTTTCTGGGCGGGTATTCCCGGCGCCTCTGCCAACTATCCGGAGGAGATGAAATTCCTTACCTTCATCGCACCGAGTGTCTGCTTTTTCAACATGGAGAGCAACTATCGGAACATTTCGGGAGAGAAGGGTTGGGGCTTGAAGTTGACGGACCGCATCAGTGGTGTGCCTGTTCGTGTGGATCTCAGCGATGAACCAGTCAGAAGGGGTTGGGCCAGCGCTAAGAATAAGTTCATATTAGGCCCCTCCGGATCGGGAAAGTCTTTCTTCACGAATGTGATGATGGCGCAAAAATATGAGCAGGGAGAGCATCTGGTCATCGTGGATGTCGGCGACTCATATCTAGGATTGTGCCAATTGATCTCGGAGCAGACGAATGGCGAAGATGGGGTATATTTTACCTACAAGGAGGATGAGCCGATCGCGTTCAACCCCTTTTATGTGGAGGATTATGTCTACACGGAGGAGAAGATGGTGCAGTTGTTGTCGCTCATCTGCATTTTATGGAAGAACGAGCATGAGGAGATTTCGAAGGCGGAGGAGACTCACATTGAGACTGCCCTTAACTTATATATAAAAATTATTCAGGAGCATCGGGAGATATTCCCTTGCTTCGATACCTTCTACGCCTTTCTGTCCGACCAATTCAAGAAGTACATTTTACAGAAATCGGTTCGGATAGAGAATTTCGACATCGACAATTTGATTCAGGTGTTGGCTCCCTATGCCAAAGGAGGAAAATACGGTTATTTGCTGAATTCGAGGGATCGGGTGGATCTGCTCCATAAACGATTTATTGTTTTCGAGTTGGACAATATCAAAGACCACAAGGTGCTCTTCCCGATCGTGACCATCGTGCTGATGGACACCTATATCGCTAAAATGAGACGTTTGGCGCCTCATGAGCGGAAGGTGATCTTGATCGAGGAGGCGTGGAAGGCGATCTCCAAGAGCGGTACGGCGGAGTTCATCAAGTATCTCTACAAAACGGTGCGTAAGCACAATGGAGAGGTGATGGTAGTTACCCAAGAGGTGGGGGATATCATTGGCAATGAAATCATCAAAGATGCGATCATCAACAATGCGGATGAGAAGATCCTGTTGGACCAAAGTAAATTTTTGAACCGGTTCGATGAGATTCAGTCAACGTTGGCCCTTTCGGAGAAGGAGAAGGCGTTGGTGCTCTCCATCAACAGGGATTTACAAAGCAATGGGAATCGGGCCAAGTACAAGGAGGTGTTCATCTCGTTTAACTCAGCCTTTTCCGCTGTGTATGGCGTGGAGGTGTCGCCTGAGGAGTATTTGACCTTCTCCACCACGAAGGAGGAGAAGGGTGTCGTATTGGCGTATGCCAAGGAGTTGGGTTCGATGCGGAAAGGAATCGAGAAGTATATTCAAGTTCATTATAAAAAGAGTATTGTATGAAAGATCTAAAATG
Organism: Paludibacteraceae bacterium; assembly: GCA_045639525.1. Taxonomy (GTDB): domain Bacteria; phylum Bacteroidota; class Bacteroidia; order Bacteroidales; family Paludibacteraceae; genus UBA1181. The sequence goes on from JAZUDI010000045.1 coordinate 68,549, forward strand.
GATCATCACCATAGCCTTTATGGTTATTTATCTGGCGGATGCCTTCTCACAGGGGGCCATGTTGGTGGAGGATCCTGCCTCCATTGCGCAGTCCGCCGCCCAATTCTGTGAGGAGATGACCGAGGCGGGCGACCAAAAAGCGACGCTCATCCAGCAGTTGAAACAGATGATACAGCAGGCTAAGTTGTTTAAAGACAATGCGGACAAGTACAAGAAGTGTATGAAGTGGGTGAAGAACGCGCGTGCGGCGATAGAGTTGTTGGATAAAGTAAATGCGCTGAAAGACAATTACTCCGCCTTCTACGATATGGTGAGAAAGTGCGATTGGTTAAGCAAGAAGGAACGTAATAATTTGATTTACAATGCAAACTTGATTGTAACGGAGTCTTCCCGAATTTATGAGGAGGCCAAAATAATCGTGCGGGAGTTCACCGAGGAGGGCGACGCCGGGTTGAGTTCGTATGAACGTATCCAATTGCTGGAACAGTCCGGGACAAAGGTGGATGCTCTGAACGACAACCTGGATGTGATGCGGGTGTATACGGAGAGAACGGTCGAGGAGCGTCAATATTATGCGGATCTTCATGCGGCCATGTACAACCAGTACGCTCCTTCGGATTGTCATGTGGAATATAGTGTAAAGTAAAAAAAGAATATGGATAGTTTGGTTAGTGCGTTGACCTTTGAGTCGATTCCGAGTTTCGGAAATCGTTTGAACGAAATCTTGGGTTACTGTAAGGATGATTTGGGTAGTATCATGCATACCTCCATTTTGCTGTGTGGCCTATTTTCCCTGTTGTATATCGGCAACATCGTGTGGCAAAGTTGGTGCAATGGAGGCTCCATAAACATATATGCGTTGTTTCGCCCGGTGGTGATTGTCTTGGTGATTTCGAATTTTACGCTGTTCGTGAATGTCTTGGACACGCTCTGCGGATGGGTGAACCAACCGACGCAAAGATTGGTTCGAGATTATGCAAGAAAGAATCAATACTCCTATACCGTTGAGTATTTGAAAATGGTGAACAACATGATGTCGGAAGATAACCAGAAGGAGAAGGAGCAACCGGAGGTCATGTTGAATGGGCCGAAACAAAAGAGTAGGTTGGGTTTTGTGGATAGCATACGGGAAAAAATGAATAACTTGAAAAGGTGGGATGGCCCTCGGTGGTATGAAGCCATGGTCAACATGATGACGGAGATAATAGCGAAGCGAGTCGTGTCGCTTCTCTCTGTCGTGTCGCTTGTTTGCGCGATTGGTATTTTGGTGGTTGCCTTCACCTCAAAACTGATATTGATCTATTTAGGCCCTTTTGCTTTCGCAATGTCGCTGATTCCCTATTTTTCAAGGTCTGTGGCGAGCTGGATCGGACGGTACGTCACGGTGAGCCTGTATGCGCCCTGTATCAATATCATCTGCTTCGCGATTTTGTGTATCCAGAATCATGCCATGCCTAATATGGGTGTGAAAGGTGGGCCGGAGATAGGGCTCGGCTATTTCTTGATTCTCACGATTGCTTCCGCCTTTTCTTTCCTATCAGTTCCCTCTATCTCCAATTATGTGGTGGAGAGTTGTGGCGCTGGTGGTCTGACAGGTGAGTCCAGAGGGGTCGTTCAAAGGGTAGCGACTACCGCATTGAGAGTGGCCACAAGGGGGAAGGTCCCTTCGGTAACAACAAAAAAATAATAGCGTGGAATTATGCTGAAATCATTGACGAACATAGAGTCCGCTTTCTCCCATGTCAGGTGGTTCCTGGTGTTGTTGATTGGCTCTAATCTATTGGTGGCGCTCTGCGCTGTTGGCTTCTCGCTGCGGTTCAAAAGTCGACAGTCCGATAAGGTCTATGCCCTTCAGGGTGAAGAGTCTGTGATGTGCGCGCTAAACCAGAATACGACGGAGAACCGCCCAGTGGAGGCGAAGACAGCGATTGAAGATTTCCACCGGCTCTTTTTCGAGCTATATCCGCTGAACGAACGGATTCAGTATCAGATGGAGCGGGCGCTCTCTATGGCGGATAATTCCGCATACGAGATGTATGAGAATATGACGCTGAACGGCTTTTATCGTCAAGTGGTTGAGGCTGGTATCGTGTGTCAGTACAGGTGCGATAGCGTTGTGACTGACTTCTCCCGCTACCCTTACGGGGCGGTGATGTATGGGAAGACGGCCATTGTACGACGCTCTTCCACGACCATCAGGGAACTGGTCACCTCTTGTGAACTTCGGAACTGCCCGCGTACGGAGGCGACCCCTAATGGATTTCTCATCGAGAATATACATGTGATCAGTAACCGTGATACGCAACTTAAATCCTTGTATTGAAATGAATGATATTCCGAAAACGTTTGGGTTGGTGAAACTATTGATGGGGGTAGTGACCCTTGTGGTGACAAGCGGAACCATATGGCTTCTGTACACCATATTCGAATCGGCCGACAGGATGCGGGATTCCATATTTGTGGTGGATAGTAGAAACACGCTGAAGTTGGCCTTGGCGGAGAGCGTCGAGGTCAATAGGGTGGCCGAAGCGGAGGCTCTTGTGAAGCGGGTGCATGAATTGTTGTTTGTGCTCTCCCCGGATGTGGAATTTATCAATGACCGCATCGAGAAGGTGCTCTACTTGTCGGGGAATAGTGTGAGGAACTATTGCAATTCACTGAGGGAGAATGGTTATTACAACTCTTTGGTGGCGAATGGAGTCTCTACTGAATTTATGTGCGACAGCGTCACGGTGGTGCCTCACGACCGCTATGAATATAAGGCCATTTTATATGGAAAGACATCGTTGGTTTACAGTGACAAAATCCTCTTTAAATCGTTGCAAACGGAGTGCTATTTATACTCCCGCGAAAGAGACGAGTTGGATCCGCAGGGTTTTGTCGTCGATGATTGGCGGTTGACCCGATACGATGATTTAGGGGTGGTGGAACGTAGCCCCTATGAGGTTCGATTGGCGGAGGACACGGTGTTGATCCAGTAAAGTAAGGAACGGTCAATGTGTTGAATGAAATAAAGAAAAAATATGGAAGAGTACGAAAATAGAGAAGATAAGAGAGGTGCTGGTCAGCAATCTGAGAAGTATGCGCCATGGGCTCAATATTATCACATGAAAAAGCAGGAGTATGGCGATCGGGTGGAAAATAGGTTAAACGCCATGCCGGTGGCGAAACGTAAGAGGTGGTTCGTGATCGTGTTTGGTTCTTTGCTCGCCCTGCTTCTTTTCAATTTCATGTACTGGGTAGGACGAGACACGACGGAGTGTCCCTCTGTTGTGGAGATGGTTACCGATTCGGTGATAGATTGGAGCCAAGTGGATGTGGCGGATCTTTCCGTTATGAATTTTGACTCCTTGGCTAAGGCATTGGGCAAGTGTGATTCGTTGGATGTTGAACCATATAATATGTTGGGAAAATGACTGTACAAAAAGGAACAAGAGATAAACAAAAGGGTTTGATGCAGATGGGAGGTGTTTTTGTGTTCATCACGGTGATCGCCCTCTTCTTCATTTTGGATTTGGGTGACAGCGAGGAGACGCAACTTGTCGCGGAGGTGACGGAGGAGGGGTTGAATACCAATTTGCCTGATCCGAATGACCTCTATCGTTCGGGCGGAAAGATGGAGGCTGTCAGGAAAGAACACGCCCGATTGGATGGGGAGATGAGTCAACGGAAGGCGCAGAACGCCTCTTTCGATATGTTGGCCTCGTTATGTGCACCTCCTCGCGAGGATGACCAGGAGATCCGTAAGGTCGATGTGGATGGCCTGTTGGCGAAAATAGAAAATGAAACAACTGAAATCGCGCAGGAAGAGGAGCTTGTCGTACGCCCTTCGTCAAGGGTCAGATCCTATAGAACAACCGCAAGGGAGAAGAGCCCGGAGGAGCTGATGGCGGATTCGTTGGAGCGGGAAATGGAGCGGATAAAGATCTCGTCGGCGAGAAGAAGGGTGCAGTGTGGATTGGGATCCAGTGAGGATAGCCTCTTGTTGGGATTGGGGCGTTCGCCGCAGAAGGAGGAGGTGCCGGTGGCTCAGGCGATTGTTCCAACCGTTCCGACTCGGTCAAATCGTGGTTTTGCGCAAGTGGGTGCGACAGGTCTTGGTAAAAGGAACTCGGATATCTCTGCGCAGATTCATGGAGCGCATCGAAATGTAAAGACCTCCTCGCAGGTGATGCTGCATCTGGAAGAATCCATATTTATTGACGGAGAAGAGATTCCCGCTTCTACCATTCTGTATGGCACCACCACTTTTGGAGACAGTCGTATTGAAGTGAAAATCAATAATATAAAATATAAAAATAGAATTTATCCGTTTCGCGGGATCGTTTACGACAATGATGGGGAGCGGGGACTTTACACGGGATGCAATCTGCTGAATGAAGCGGCCAAGGATGCCGCATCCGATTCCTATCGGAAGAAGTCGGGAAGTGTGTTCGGTGCGGTTCCGGATCTGGTCAATCGTATTGCCGATAGGATGGAGGAGGCAAAACAGAAGGCGATCAGGGTGGACCATGTCGATTTGCCGGCGAACCATCGGGTGACCATTAAAATGGAATGAATATGACCTTAACCTATCTGCTTTGTTTGCATAAATTATTAGATAGTTTAACGTTATGGTGGAATTAAACCGTAGAATCGCGCTTCAAAGAGAGGTGCTGTATGTTGTAGTGTTTTGCTTGTTTTCTCTCTTCTCCTCTCCTTTGAGGGGAGAGGGGAGAATTAAGCGTTTTGATGTCGTTGAACTGGGAGTCTCCCATGTGAAATGGGTCTATTTGAAGTTTGATGCGGAGATAAGTAACATAGACCATGGAACGTCGGATATCCAAATCGAAAAGACGAAGGTGAACTCTATTGCCCGAGTGAGGTGTTTGGTGCCCCGTTTTGACGAGACGCATGTGACATTCATCACAAAAGATGGGGATGTGCATACGTTCCACCTGCATTATGAATTGTCGCCTACCATTACCGCAGCCCGCATCCGGGGAAATGTCATCGAGCCGTCTGATGTGGTTGTGCCGATGAGGATCGAACTGTCGGATGACCGGACGTCGCATATCACATTCCCTAAAAGGGTGGTGGATATGAGCGTTGGTTGTGATTCCGCCATAGTGGACCGGGTGCCGGAGACCGATAATATGGTGATGGCGAAGTGTTATCCCTATGATAAAAGATTGTTCGAGGAGACCTCCTTGACTGTCATAACGGAAGACAAAGAACTCTATGCGTTTGATGTCGTGTACAATCGAGTTCCCTCTGTTTTGAACTTTTCGGTGGACAATGCGGACAGGGTCGGCGCAATTTTCTCCTCAATCAGTGTGAATGAGACGGAGTCGAGGATATTGGGAGAGTCTGTGATCGACAAGGGGGCCCAGATCAGTAGAGGCGTGATGGAGGGGAAGATGGTCTTTGCCTTGCAGAGCATTTTCATCAAGGGGGATGTGGTGATGTTTCACCTGGCTGTTGCCAACAATTCGCAGATCGACTACGATGTGGACTTCATCAAATGCTTCATCACCAATCGAAAGAACATTAAAAAGCAAGCCATGCAACGAGAGGAGATACCGCCATTGTATGAGTATGTTCGGAATGGGAAGCGGGAGTTCGTCAACTCCAAAGGGACCTACCATGTCGTTCTTTTCTATAAACGGTTTACGATTCCCGACAAGCACGATCTTTTTTTTGAAATATTTGAGAAAAATGGCGGCCGTCATCTGCAATTCTCCATCACGAATCGAGATTTGTTGAATGCGAAAGTGTTGAAATAGAGTTATAATTGTAAAATATATTATGGAGCAAAATACCCAAGAGGGAAACAAGAAAGGGTTGGATTTCGTTCGGGCGATTGGGGCCATTTTTTATCTGCTTAACCTATATTGGTTCAGCGCCCCCCTGCTATTCCGAGTTCTTCCTCCCCAATTCGTCGAACACACCTACGGATTCCTGCAATTGGTCAATGAGCGGTTGTTGCTGTTCCGTCATCCCTATCTGACACTTATATTGGCGCTCTTTTTCATCGGATTGTATGGCTGGGCGGAGAGAGGGAAAAAGGAGGAGAGGGCGCAACTTACGCCGCTACTTCGTCCCGTTTGTTCGCTTTTAGAGTACTGCGGCGTCGTCGATAGAGGCGAAGAGGGCCGGGTGGAAGAGGAGAATGACAATGGACAAGTTGTGACCAAAATACGTCTGGTGAGGGTCGAGGGGTGGTGCATTGTAGCCTTGGGTATCTTACTAGTGCTCGTAAGCCCTGTGGCCTTGAAGATTAGGATGCCGCTTTTGATGACTGCTTTGTACATTCTGTTGAGTGGTATGGGAATCCTCTATTTCGTCTTGGGTTGTAACTACATCCATAAGGTCAGCCGTAGTTTCGGTGTGACGGATAGCGAGTCGGAGGAGTCTTTCAAGCAAAACGAGAAGTTGATCGACAATCCCTATTCCATCAATCTCAAAACCCAATATAAATTCAAGGGAGAGGTGCGCAGTGGCTGGATCAATGTGGTGAATCCCTTCCGTGCCACCAGCGTACTGGGAACTCCTGGATCAGGAAAGACCTATGCGGTCATCAATGAATTCATTCGTCAGCACCTCCGCAAAAATTTTACGATGTATTGCTACGATTTTAAGTTTCCTGACCTCTCCACGTTGGTGTATAACCATATGCGTTGGAACGAGTCGCAATTCATTAGGCGGTATGGGGTGAAGCCTCAATTTTGTGTCATCAATTTTGATGATCCTCGTCGTTCGTTGAGGTGCAATCCGATTGATCCGAGGTTTATGAACGACATTACGGATGCCTATGATAGTGCCTACACCATTATGCTAAACCTGAATAAGAGTTGGGCCCAGAAACAGGGTGATTTCTTTGTGGAGTCGCCGATCAACTACTTAACCGCCTCCATTTGGTACCTCAAAGAGACGGAGGGAGGAAAGTATTGCACCCTTCCTCATGTCATCGAGTGGATCAATGCGAAGTATGGGGATTGTATTCCCTTGATGAGTATGAATCCAAGTCTGGTCAATTATATGTCCGTCTTTATGGAGGCGTGGGAAGGGGGCGCGCAAGATCAGTTGCAGGGGCAGATCGCCTCGGTTCGTATTCCTCTCTCCCGCATCAGCTCTCCACAACTATATTGGGTGATGACGGGCAATGATTTCACTTTGGATTTGAATAATCCGGAAGCTCCCAAAATATTGTGTGTGGGCAATAATCCCGAAAAGAAGGATATCTACGCCACTGCGTTGGGTCTCTACAATGGCCGTATCGTGAAGGTGATTAACAAGAAGGGGCGCCATCCGATTTCGCTGATTATTGATGAGCTGCCTACCATATATTTCAGAGGGCTGGACAATCTCATTGCGACGGCCCGCTCCAACAAAGTGTCGGTTTGCTTGGGCTATCAGGATTTCACCCAGCTGATCAGGGATTATGGCGAGAAGGAGGCGAAGGCTATCATCAATACGATAGGCAATATTTTCAGTGGACAGGTGACGGGTGATACGGCCGACCAATTGGAGAAGCGGTTTGGCAAGAATATGCAACGGCGAAAGAGCCAAAGTTATTCATCTTCGGGAGTCTCCACCAGCATCAGTGAACAGAACGACACGATGATCCCCGCCTCGAAAATCTCCACCTTGACGCAAGGTACCTTTATCGGCGCCGTGGCTGATAATTTCGGAGAGGAGATTTCCGAGAAGATATTCAATGCGAAGATATTGGTTGATCAGCCGTCGGTCGAAGAGGAGGAGCGGAACTTGCAGCCGTTGCCTCTCTTTTATCGGTTCGATTCGCCGGAGGAGGTGGAGGAATTAAAACGATTCACCATATCTTTCTTGCGGAGTTTCAGTGTGGTGGCGTGTGAAATGGAGTGCGGTTTGCGTGAAGTTCTATCTCTTGATAGCGCCCAACCGACGCTCTTCTTGGAACGCTTTTTACCCCTTTCGAAGGAGTTGGGCGAGCGAGGCGTCTCTTTGTCGCGGGTTGCGGAGGAGTTGTTGGCGCAAGTCTCCTCCTCTCTTGCCGAAGGAAGTGTTGGTGACGTACGAAAATTGTTGGTGGGCTTTATCAAGGAACCGATGGTGACCCAATGGCTAGTTGCCGAAAAGAGTTTTGAGCGGAATAAATACGCGAAAGAGGGGTTGGCGTTAGGCGATACGATGCGGACCCTTATCGAGGCGACCGACCGCTGCGGCGAGGATGTGGAGGCGCTTTCGGCAGCTGTGATGCCTTATCTGCGGGAGATAGTCCGTTACTTCTCCATATTATCCTCCTTCCCGCAAGAGGTCTCCGCCATCCAGGAGCGGACCATGCAGGCGACGCTGAAAAAGCAGGAGGAGCAGGTGCGTGCCGATATCAAAGGGCTTATCGAACGTCAATTAAAGATACTTGATAGCGATCCCCAATGGAGCGAATTGTCTCGCAGACGAAGGGATGCGTTGGGAATTGAATAGGTTTTGTCGGTGAAAATAGCGGATTCGTCGAGTCTGTTTGTGAAAGCCCCAAGATTGCGCTAAACTTGCATCATAAGCTAATCAACAACTCAATAAACGATAAAACGTTATACATACACTAGCAATTAATAAAACTACTTAGCCGCTCGACGACGTGATGTCATCGGGCGGTTTTTTGTTATCCACAATTTATTGTATATTTGCGTTCTAAATAAGACAACAATTCTAAGGAGATGGGAAAAGAGATAGAATACATTTCGTTGAAGGACATTGAGTCTATTCTCTTCGATGGTGAGAAGTTGGCATTTACCTCGAACATCAAAGAGAGAGTTCGGAAGAGTTATGAGTTTTTGGAGGAGTTCTCCAAAGACCGTGTCATTTATGGTATCAATACCGGATTTGGTCCGATGGCACAATATCGTGTGAGTGATGGTGAGCGAGTTCAATTGCAATATAACATCATTCGTAGCCACTCTGCGGGTGCGGGAAATCCGTTGCCTAATATCTATGTGAAGGCAGCGATGATCGCCCGCATAGGAACCTTTATCCAAGGTGAGTCGGGTGTGCATCCTGAATTGGTGGATTTGTTGGCGAATTTTATCAACAATGATATCTTCCCATTTATTCCTGAGCACGGAAGCGTGGGTTCTAGCGGTGACTTGGTGCAGTTAGCGCACATGGCTCTCACCTTGATCGGAGAGGGACAAGTGAACTACGACGGAAAGTTCCAACCCTCTGCGGATGTCTTGAAGAAATTGGGTCTCAAGCCATTGGGCATTCATGTGCGGGAAGGTTTGTCCGTGACAAACGGAACCTCCTTCATGACCGGTATCGGTTTGATTAACTTGTTCGATGCGAAACGCTTGTTACAGTGGGCGGTGATCGCCTCTGTGATGGTGAACGAAATCGCCTCTTCCTATGATGATTTCATGGCCGAGAAGTTGAACCAAGTTCGTCGCCAACCGGGCCAAAGCGAGATCGCGAAGCGGTTGCGTGAGTGGAGTGCGGGTAGCCAGTGCATGCTCAGCAGAGAGAAGGAATTGTATGATAATGGCCACCAAAACGAGAGCGTATTCAAGCACAAAGTGCAACCATACTATTCCCTCCGTTGTGTGCCTCAAATCCTAGGTCCGGTTTTGGAGACCTTGGAGAATGTGGCGAGGGTGTTGGAGAACGAGGTGAACTCCGCTACCGACAACCCAATCGTGGATGTGGATACCCAAACGGTTTACCACGGAGGAAACTTCCACGGCGATTATGTATCGTTCGAGATGGATAAGTTGAAGATCGCCATCACGAAGTTGACGATGTTGATGGAGCGACAAATGAACTATTTGTTCCATGACCGTATCAATGGAATCCTTCCTCCGTTCGTCAATATGGGTGTGCTTGGCTTGAACTATGGTATGCAGGCTTGCCAATTTACGGCAACCTCTACTACCGCTGAGTGCCAAACGCTCTCCAACTCCATGTATGTCCACTCAATCCCTAACAACAATGACAACCAGGACGTCGTCAGCATGGGTACCAACTCCGCGTTGTTGGCGAAGCGAGTGGTGGACAATGCTTATCAGGTGATGGCCATCCATTTCATGTCCATTGCGCAAGGTATCGACTGTTTGGACGCTGCGTCCAAGTTGTCGCCTAAGACGAAGAAGATATACGACGAGATCCGAGCCTTCTTCCCTAAGTTCGTGGATGACACCACTAAGTACGAGGATATCGCGAAGATGCAGGAGTATTTGAGAGGAAAACGATTCTAATCCCCGTGCCCTTTCGTCGATCGAAAAGGGCGGTTGGGCGACAAAATGATGGTTTGTGGAGATAATAATTCCTTTTTCATGGGGGAATACATATCTTTACCCCGTCATGAATCGAGGAATAACGTAAAATAACTATTAAAAATAAATAGATGAAAGTAGCATTAGTAACAGGCGCATCAAGAGGTATTGGCCGCGCGTGCGCAGTGAAGTTGGCCGAGATGGGTTATTACATCATCATTAATTTCCAATCCAACGAGGCAGAGGCTTTGAATACGTTGAAGTTGGTCCAAGAGAAGGGATCTAACGGAGAGGTCATGAAATTTGACGTGGCTGATGCGTCGGAGGTAGAGAAATCTATCCAAGATTGGCAAGAGGCACACGCTGGTGAATATATCGAGTGTTTGGTGAACAATGCGGGTGTCCGTCGAGACGGACTCCTTTTTATGATGTCCAATGAGGACTGGAATAAGGTGTTGGATACCAGCTTGAACGGTTTTATGTATACTACCAGAGCGGTGATTCAACCTATGTTGAGAAAGAAGAAGGGTCGTATTGTGAATATGGTTTCTTTGTCAGGTCAAAAGGGATTGCCTGGCCAAACCAACTACTCCGCCGCTAAGGGTGCTGTGATGTCGGCAACCAAGGCATTGGCGCAAGAGGTGGCTCGTAAGGGCGTGACAGTGAATGCGGTAGCTCCTGGTTTTGTGCGTAGCGACATGACCAAGGATTTGAACGAGGCTGAATTGAAGACCCAAATTCCGATGAACAGATTCGGAGAGCCTGAGGAGATTGCGGCTACTGTCGGATTCTTGGTATCTGATGAGGCCTCTTACATCACAGGTCAAATCATCGGTGTAAACGGTGGTCTTTATACTTAATAGGAATTTTAAAACAGGCGGGCAACCGCCATGCCATTATTAATAACTTAATTTCAAAGGCATATGAAGAAGATTTTAGTAATAGCGGCTACAATGTTGGCGTCTTTGTCGTTTTCAGTTATGCAAGCGGCAACCCCAGTGAGTGATGTTGAGGGACTCAAGGCGAAAATGCAGGCGAGCGCGGAAAAGATAACCAGTATCCAAAGCGACTTCACACAGGAGAAGTATGTTTCGGTAATGGCCAGCACCATGAAGTCTTCCGGTAAGTTCTACTACCAAAAGACAGACAAGGTGAAGTTGGAATATACAGTGCCTTTCAAGCAGGATTTGGTGATGAATGGCACCAAGTTGATGATGAAGGCTAATGGTGGAAAGCCGATGATCATGGATGCGGCGTCCAACCCGATGATGGCTGAGTTGAAGAAGGTGATTTCCGCATGTATGAGCGGTAACATCGCTAATATCGGTGATAACTATAAGATGACCTATTTCGTGGATGGTTCCAACTATCTCATCGAGATCGTTCCTCAAAGCGCCGATATCAAGAAGTTCGCCGAGAAGGTGGATCTCTATCTCGACTCTTCTGATTTCACGGTGGTTAGAATGCGTATGATTGAGGCGAAGAAGCCTAACCAATCAAAGAACGACTACACAGACTATACCTTCACCAACAAGAAGAAGAACGCGGCGATCGCCGAGTCTGTATTCGCGATTAAATAATAGGCGGAATGGTGAAGAAGTCAATCATCCTAATGGTCATTTTGATGGGGTTGGTGGGTTGTACGCCCCAGATCTTCAACAAGTCTGGCATGCGTCCCACTACCTCCGTCAAGATGCACCGATCCAATTTGATGCCTGTTTACGACGAGTATGACGCTGCGCGTTACTACATGGCGCAGGTCGATTTCAAGGATAAAAATTTATCGGGCATATTGGCGCTCTCCAAGGAGTCGGACGCTCCCCGCAGGTTCCGAATGGTGATGATGACGCCGTTTGGAATACCATTGTTCGATTTCTCTCTGTCGCAGGATAGTTTTATCGTCAATAGTTGCGTAGAGCAGATGAACAAAAAGATTGTGCTCAATATGTTGGAGCGGGATTTCAAAGCCTTGCTGATGTTGGATGTCCCTGAAACATTCCCTGGCGTGGTTTATATGCCGGTGAAGCCGAATGGCAGATGGGGATACAGCGTCAACACCCGTAAGGGCGGCAACAATTACATTCTATACGAAAGAGAGAACGGGTTGCTTCGCGTTATCCAAAACGGAGGGGCGCTCAAACGTATGAATGCGGCGTTTGATTCCCAGTCGGCGGTCATTGATCACCCTAAATTGGGATTCAAGATGACGCTTACATTGATGCCTAAGGCGGAAGAGTAGAAAGATTGGTCGTTTGTTTTAAAGTATATGTGTTTGTTATGATGAAAAAGGTACTGCTATTTGGTTTGGCCCTTCTCCCCGCTGTGGCAAATGCGGAGAGTGTTTCGGGGCAATATGTCTCAAAAGAAAAAAACGAGGTCTCGTTGTCTATCAAGCGTATCGGCAAGGTGGTTCATCCCAATAAGAAGGGTGCCTTCTCATTGCGGAACGCCGAGGTCGACACGGATACGCTTGTGGTGGAATCTGCACGTTTCAATGTGCCGATATTCTTCCCTTTGAAGGGAACCACGATTATCGTCATCAACGAAGAGTCTGATCACCTCGATGTGACGCAGAAGCTGCCTCCGTTGGATTTCCCTTCGTCCTATAATGGCATCATCGTCTCCAAGGCGGATTTGGAGAGAACAGGGGAGCGTATGACGCTCGCCGCGGTCAATTCCAAAGTGCCAAGACAGAATAGCGCTACCACATTTAATGGGAATACGGAACCGCTCTATTTCTTGGATGGACTGTTGGTGAATGATATTTCAACCATGCCGCTGTCCGAGGTGGCCTATGTGGAGGTGGTACGCCCCTCTAATCCGGAGTGTGCGGCGATGGGTGCCAGAGGCGCCAACGGTATGATACTGGTGACGTCGGAAACGAAGTACCATACGGAAAATCCGAATTGGGATGAACCAAGGGAATTCACGATCCATATTCCGATAAAAGTGACGGATAACGCTGCCAAGTAGGGCTGCAAATAATATTCTTGCATATTCATTATAATTTTTTTTAATTTTTATCGTATCTTTGCACCGCTTTTTGAGCATTCGACTCTAGAAGAAATTTACATTTTATATAAATAAAGTTATGATTAAGACAAATTGCGCAAAACTTAACACTTGGGTTAAGATGTGGGCTGACATTATGCAGCCAGAGAAGGTTGTGCTTTGCGACGGATCAGACGCTGAGTTCACTCGCCTTATGGATGAGTGCGTTGCTGAAGGTTTGGCAAAGAAGTTGGACGACAAGAAGCGTCCTAACAGCTACTACTTCCAATCAGATCCTTCTGACGTTGCTCGTGTAGAGGGTCGTACTTTCATCTGCTCACGCAAGAAGGAAGATGCGGGTCCTACTAACAACTGGATGGATCCTAAGGAGATGAAGAGAATCCTTATCGGCAAGTATACTGGTTGTATGAAGGGTCGTACAATGTACGTTATCCCATTCTCAATGGGTCCTTTGGGTGGTCCTATCTCTCAATTGGGTGTTGAGATCACTGACTCAGCTTACGTAGTTGGTTCTATGAAGATCATGACTCGTATGGGTGCTGGCGCACTTAAGTTGATCGAGGAGAAGAACGACTTTATCCCATGTATCCACTCTGTTGGTAAGCCATTGCCAGAGGGTCTTAAGGATGCTAAGTGGGCTTGCGCTCCAATCGATGACAAGTACATCGTACAATTCCCTGAGGAGCACGAGATCTGGACATACGGTTCTGGTTACGGAGGTAACGCTTTGCTTGGTAAGAAGTGTTTCGCTCTTCGTATCGCATCTAAGATGGCTCAAGAAGAGGGTTGGTTGGCAGAGCACATGTTGATCCTTAAGCTTACTAAGGAGGCTACTAAGGAGACTAAGTGTGTTTGTGCTGCATTCCCATCGGCTTGTGGTAAGACAAACTTGGCTATGTTGATCCCTACTATCCCAGGATGGAAGGTTGAGACAATCGGAGACGATATCGCTTGGATGAAGTTCGACGAGGAGGGTAACCTTCGCGCAATCAACCCAGAGGCTGGTTTCTTCGGTGTAGCTCCTTATACTTCTGCTAAGACTAACAAGAACGCTCTTGATTCTTGCTGCAAGAACACTATCTTCACAAACGTAGGTTTGACTCCAGATAATGATATTTGGTGGGAAGGTATCGGTTACGACTGTCCCAAGGGAACAATCGACTGGAAGGGTAACATCGTAAACGACCCTGCTTCTCGCGACGCTGATGAGAATCCAGTAGCTCACAAGAACTCTCGTTTCGCTGCTCCTGCCGCTAACTGCCCAGGTATCGCATCTGACTGGGAGTCTCCTAAGGGTGTTAAGGTTGACGCAATCCTCTTCGGTGGACGTCGTCCTAATACTGTACCATTGGTACACGAGGCTGAGGATTGGGCACACGGTGTATTCATGGGATCTATCGTAGGTTCTGAGGTTACTGCTGCTGCTATCGGTTTGAAGGCTGGTGTTCGTCGTGATCCATTCGCTATGTTGCCATTCTGTGGTTACAACATGGGTGACTACTTCCAACACTGGATCGACATGGAGAAGTTGCCACAAGCTAAGGGTGGTAAGAACATGCCTAAGATCTTCTTCGTAAACTGGTTCCGTCGTGACAAGAGCAACAAGGCTCTTCCTGCAGGATTCTTGTGGCCAGGTTACGGTGATAACAGCCGTGTATTGGCTTACATCTTCGATCGTTGCAACGGTCAAGGTGAGACAGTTGACACTCCAATCGGAAAGGTACCTGCTAAGGGTGCTATCAACATCGAGGGTCTTGACTCTTGCTGGAACGAGAAGACAATGGAGCAAGTTTTGGCTGTTAACGTTGATGAGTGGAAGGACGAGGTTGAGCGTATCGAGGAGCACTATGCTAAGTTCGCTGGACACCTTCCAAAGGAGTTGAGCGATCGCTTGGCTATCTTGAAGCAACGTCTTGGAATGTAATTCTATTTAGAATTCATTATACGGAAAGCCGCATCCAACTTGGGTGCGGCTTTTTTGTTTCTATTGCATTTGGAAAAATGTCTGTGATATGACAAATCCCCAAAATTATTTTTTTTGCACCTTAAAAGTGCAAAAAACTATAAAAAATGCTTTTCTGTAGTGCAATTATTATATATTTGCGAGAAAAGAATAATCTATGGATATCAGTTTAGTGAACTATATGCAAAATCAGTTGTGGAATGTCCCTACTGATTTTCATCGATATATGTATAATATAATCGATTGGCAAGAGCGTATGTTTGGTCTTGTTGGGCCGAGAGGAGTAGGCAAGACTGTTCTATTCCTTCAGTATATGAAGCAACATCAAGAAGAGGGTGGTTTATTTTATGTTTCTGCCGACAATACCTATTTTTCCAACCATTCTCTTGTTGAACTTGCAGATCAATTTTCCAAGGAAGGTGGCAGACATCTATTTATTGATGAGGTTCATAAATACCCTAATTGGTCACAGGAGCTAAAACAGATTTATGACACCCATCCAGACATGAAAGTTTCTTTTACTGGGTCTTCGGTTCTGGACATTACAAAAGGAGAGTCTGATTTGAGTCGTCGTGCGCCAATATATAAGATGCAAGGGCTCTCTTTCCGAGAATACCTTGCTATGTTCCATGGAATAATAGATGTCCCTATTCTCTCTTTGGATGAGATAATTGAGAATAAACCATTTGTTATAAAGGACACACCTCATCCTTTGCCACTATTTAAGGAATACTTGCAAAAAGGATACTATCCGTTTGCAAAAGACAATCTATTTTCAGTTAAAATGAACCAGATTATCAATTTGACAATGGAAGTTGATATCCCACAATTTGCAAATATGAACGCTTCTACTGGGAGAAAACTAAAAAAACTGATGTCAATCATTGCTGTGAGTGTTCCATTCAAGCCTATTATGGATAAAATTTCCAAGATGATTAATGTCAGCAGGAATGACTTGTCTGATTATTTCTTATATATGGAAAATGCAGGTATGATTGCACAGGTACGCGACGCAACCAATGGAATCATGGGCTTAGGCAAAGTTGAGAAAGTCTATTTAGATAATCCAAACTTGATTTATGTGCTAGGGGAAGATTTTTCAAACATTGGCAATATCAGAGAAACATTCTTTTTTAACCAGATACGTGTTCGTAACAAAATTACAATATCAAAACAATCTGATTTCGAAATAAATGGAATCACGTTTGAAATAGGTGGCAAAAACAAAGGTCAAAAGCAAATTGAGAACTTGAAAAACGCTTTCATAGTTAAAGACGACATTGAATACGGCTCTGGGAATATCATCCCGCTTTGGATGTTTGGTTTAAATTATTAGTCATATAAATTCACAAACATTTATAATTTATATACGTCCATACATGCCACATCCGACTTGGGTGCGGCTTTTTTTATTGTTGCAAGATATTTGGAAGTGTATCGTTCAATTTGTATTTTTGCATATCATCTTAAAGCATCGAACTATGGAGACTATTACACTGACATACGACGCATCCTCAAACAAGGCCATGCAACTCCTTAAGAATCTTTTGGAATCAGGATTATTTAAAGAGAAGAAGATGGAGAATACAAAAGAATTATCCGAGGAGAATAATCTTTTTGTGGAAAATGCGCGCCAAAAAGCGGCGTTAATCTTTTCAAAGAAAATTTAACATGAGGTATCATCAAAGAGATATCGTAGAGATTAATTTTCTATTTCCTGATGGTGTTTGCAAACCTCATCCAGCTTTGATAGTTTCCAACGATCAATTGCAAGAGGATGAAGGATTCATGTATTTCGCTTTGATATCGTCAAAAGACTACAATCCGCAGTATTGTTATGAGTTGAAGGATGGAATGATGACTAAACCTTTGAGTAAGGTTAGTTATGTCAAATGTCAGTTATTAGTGGGTGATGTGGAAAGAGATGTGATATGTAAGATTGGGGTGTTAAAACAGCCCTATTTCGATGAAGTGGTAGAGAAAATTAAAACAAGTATTTTTTAAGAAACAGGAATACAAATTATTACATAATATAATTTTTTGAGCTTAACGCTCTTATTCTCGGAAAGATAAAATCCGCCAAATTTTAACACGAGAGAATAAGCGATGCGGGAGGTTCACGCCTTAGGGTGTGGACCGTTTCGTGCTTATTTATCGTTACCGGTTCTTGGCGGAGCCTTTCTTTCCTAAATAAGCAATCAACGAACGGTTCACGCTTTTTTTATGGATAAAAACGAGGAAATACATATTGGCGAAATCATCAAACAGGTGATGAAAGACCAGGGGCGTAGTCCCTCTTGGTTGGCAAAGCAATTAGGTTGCGAGCGAGCCAATATCTATGATATCTACAAGCGACAGTATATCGACACTTGTCTGCTTCAAAAAATGTCGAAATTGTTAAACTATGATTTCTTCCTGCTCTATTCCGATCATTTGGGGGTTGTCAAATAATACTATACAAATCGTAAAATTTTCCCAACCTTTCGAAAAGGTGTGTAGGTTGCTAATTTTACTATACTTGCATTATAAGATAACGTAATATTAGAAGTTGCGCCCGACACGAAATTAGGGCAAATAAGTATGTGCGAATCAGAAGGATTAGGCGTCGGCCCTTTGGATAATTTAGACGAGGTTTTGTTAGAAAACCTAGTCTATTGGGATGTGGAAGAAGATGGGACAATTAGAAGAAGTAATATGCCGAGTTACGTAATAGAAGCGGATAGACTTTTAGAGCAAAACTGGTTAACTCATATTTTCAAGAAGGATATTGATGCCGAAGAAAGGGTAGAGTTTTATTTTGCATATTTAAAAGCATTGAGTTTTCTCGGAGAAACGGAATTGACAATTTGTATTAACGACTAATATATCTATTTTATGAAGAAGTTTTTGATTGTATTATTAAGTAGTCTTTTGTTTTTTTCATGCTCGGGTTCGGGTTCGGGTTATTCTTACGAAGTGGGGAAAACATATAGGAGTAACATGAAAGTATTTTGTGGGTTTAGCAAACAGGATCTTACTGATTATCTCATAGAAGCGAATCGAGGTGAAGTTCAAGGACGCGAAAAAGCAGCGGAATTACTTCGTTCAGGAAGACTCATCAATATATATAAGGGTGATTTGTTATATATCATAGATAGAGAACTCATTCAAGGTAACTATTGTTACAAAGTTAGGGATGAGGGCGGTAACATTTTTTGGATGACCAATGGAGGAGATAATTTGACGCTTGTAGATAGATAATGCATATTGTCTCCAATTGGGAGAAAATAGACTGATAAAGTTTGACAGATTTGCTCTTTTAGAATTCATCATACGGAAAGCCGCATCCAATTTGGGTACGGCTTTTTTGTTATTTGGATTTGTCTTTGAAAAATTTTACTTTTGTAGGAAAGGAGGATTCGATTATGCCAGAAGAAATATTAAACCAATACAGGCTGACCAGCATGGAAGAGCCAACAGATGAAATGTTGGCTCAGATCATGCATGAGGTTGCAGTGGAGGCGAAGGAAAAATTTCAGGAGTCTCACCGTCGTTTCTTTGATGAAATAAGGGTATTGACAAATAGCCATGTTGACAAGAGAGCATAAACCCGTCTTGATTGTTATTTCAGGACCTAATGGTTCTGGAAAAACATCGATCACTTCCAAAATCCTTAAACATGAATGGATGGAGGATGCTGTGTATGTCAATCCCGATACTATTGCCCAAGAGAAGTTTGGGGATTGGAATTCTCCTGCAGCAATTCGTCAATCGATTGAATATTGTGAAAATCTACGAGAAGAGTGCTTGAGAAATAAGCAAAGTTTGATTTTTGAGACAGTTCTATCTCGAACAGATAAGGTTGATTTTGTTAAACGAGCAATATGCAATGGCTTTTTTGCACGGCTTTTTTTTGTTAGTACGCAGTCCCCAACAATCAATGCAAGTAGAATTGCTTCCAGAGTGATGGAAGGAGGGCATGACGTACCTATCACGAAAATCATCTCTCGATTTCAGAAATCAATTGCAAACGCCGGAGTTTTAACTAAATTGGTTGATCGTGCCTATTTCTACGACAACTCCATTGACAATGAAGACGCAAAATTGCTCTTCCGTCTTTCGGAAGGCAAATTAGCAAAACAATATACGGAGTCCATCCCTGAATGGGCAAGTATAATCCTTGATTCGATTCAATGATTCTTCATGACGAAAGCATTTTGAAAAATGTGTGTGATGTGATATTTTTGCAGAAAACCAATTCACAATGAAATTATACGTCATCGCTATAAACATAATGCTTTGTCTGGCCTTTAATTCGTACTCGCAAGAGCAAGAAGATTCCTCCTACGACTCAACGGCAAAAGAGGTGTATGAATTTCAAGAGAAAGGTGCTAATTCGAAAGACATTGTTCCCGAGAATTGGGAGATCCTATCCGAAGCTATCGGAGACCTCAACGGAGATGGGTTCGATGACCTTGCCTTTTTCTCCCGAAGAAGCATAAAGAGCGATTCTGAAAATCACTACACACCTAACCCAATTGTATTCGCAATTTATTGGGGCAAGGAAGGAGGCTTCACGCAATACAAACTGTATGAAGACCTCGTTTCTCCAGAGGATGGTCCAATCTATTATGAAGATTTAAGTGTTAACATACCAGTCAAACGGGTTTTGACAATAAACGTCAAAGTGTTTTTAGGATACGGCTCGTGGACGAATCCTAATTTTTCCGTCAAATACCGATATCAAAACGGAGCATTCTACAAAATTGGATATGATGCAGATGAATTTCACAGAGCAACAGGTGACGCCCATGATGTCAGTATCAACTATCTGACTGGCAAAAAGAGAACCATTTTATATAACGGGTTTGAAGATAGTATCCCTAAAAGAACGGAATGGGAAACTATTAACGAGCCCTTGACGGAACTTGGGAGTGAACCGATCTATTAACAAATTGCAAATTGAAAGTTTGTGTTTCAATTTGCAATTTTTGTTATATTTTGCTGTGAATCTGATGTTTGTTTTATACTTTTGCAAAAAGCAAGCTACAATATGAAGTATATTTCAAGAAATATCATAGAATTTGTCAAGACGAACTTGTCTGTTTTTCCTGCAGTTGCGATCTTAGGATCAAGGCAGTGTGGGAAAAGTACGTTGGTAAAGATGATGCAGAAGGAAGACTCTAACATCTTGTATTTAGACCTTCAAAACAGAGATGACTTAGCGAAACTAAACGAGCCTTCTCTTTTCTTCCAATACAACGCAAACAAGACCATCTGTCTGGACGAGGTGCAACTGCGTCCGGATATCTTCGCTGTGCTTAGAAGCGAGATTGACAGAGACAGACGTCGTGGCAGATTCATTTTGTTGGGTTCGGCCTCCAGAAGTTTAATTCAACACACTTCCGAGTCGTTGGCAGGGCGCGTCGGGCTAATCTCTCTGACTCCCTTTTTGGCAGATGAAGTGGATAAGACAGAAGATTTCTCATTGCAAAACTATTGGTTCAGAGGCGGGTACCCCGATAGTTTCATGGCAGTTGATGACAATAGCAGTTGCTTGTGGAGGGAAAACTTTATCCGCACATATATTGAGAGAGATATCCCTCAGTTGGGATTCCAAATTGCCGCCCCACAATTGATGAGATTGCTAACCATGACAGCATACGAACAAGGGCAATTGCTCAACTCATCCAAACTTGCCTCTTCTATGGGATTGAGTCCGACAACCATTCGCCACTACTTAGACATTATGGAACAAACATATATTATCCGTTCCTTGCCCCCCTATTTTAAGAACACAAAAAAAAGGTTGGTGAAATCTCCTAAGATTTATGTCAGAGATAGCGGTCTGCTGCATCAAATCTTGCGAATAAAGTCGTTCAATGATTTGCTAAGCAATCCTGTGTTAGGTAATTCATGGGAAGGAATGGTGGTCGAGAATGTATGTTCCGTAGCAAGAAGTGCGCAGTGCTCTTTTTATCGTAGCGCCACAGGGGAAGAAATGGATCTGTTGTTGCAATATTCAGATCGGCTTATTGCCATAGAATGTAAATCCTCCACAGCACCCTCAGTGACGGAAGGGTTCTGGAAATCAATCGCCTTTTTAGAACCAACGGATATCTATGTTGTGGCTCCTGTTGAATCAGCGTACCCATTGGCCGAAAAAGTAACTGTCTGCAACTTGAGTGATATGGTTACGATTGTCTCCAACATAGATAGTTCACACTGAGTGTTTCTCCTATCATAAAAAAGCCGCATCCGCTTGGGTGCGGCTTTTTTGTTCCATTTTTTGTTTCTATCGCATTTGGAGATTTGTCTTTGTTATAATATTTTTGTAATGTCACTAAAAGTAAGGTCTATGCTAAAAACAGCTTTAAATAATGCGCAGATAGAGATTCTTGATATGCTTTCGTTTGTCAAGACTCAGGAAACTCTTGCCGATCTGAAGCGTGTTATTTCCGAACATTTTGCCGATGAATTGGAAAAAGAAATGAATCGTTTGTGGGAAACGGGAGAAATGACCGAAAGCAAAGTTGAAGGTTTCAGAAACCTGCATGAACGTACACCATATAAATAATGATGGAGAGGATTGTTCTTGATACTAACTGCTTGATCATGGCAATTTCCTCGAAATCAAGCTATCATAAATATGGAATAGCTTTATTTCAGGTGGTTACGAACTATGTATCAGTAATGAAATTCTAGAAGAGTACGAAGAGGTGATTTCGAGAAATATCAGCTCGAAAGTTGCTGAAATGGTTATTTATACAATATTGACTCGAAATAATGTTAGGCGATTTGATCCACATGTTCATTTCGGTCTTATTACCCAAGATGAAGATGATAATAAGTTTGTGGATTGTGCCATTGTAGCCAATGCAAGGTGTATTGTCTCTGAAGATCATCATTTCAATGTTCTAAAGACAATAGAATTCCCCAAAGTAGATGTCATGGGAATAGATGATTTTGTCGAATTTCTAAATAAAACAAATTAAGAGTTAGAACGTAAAACTTTACATATAAATTAATTTTGAGCTTAACGCTCTTATTCTCAATCCGTAAAATCTGGTAAATTTTAGTTGATGAGAGAATAAGCGAAGCGGGAGGTTCACGCCTTAGGGTGTGGACCGTTTCGTGCTTATTGTCGTCATCGGTTTACCAGAGCCATCGGATTCAGTAAGCAATTAACGAACGGTTCACGCTTTTTTTATGCACATAGGTAAACATATCGAAACGATTTTTCGCGAACAAGGAAGAAAGGTATCTTGGTTTGCTGAGAAGTTATGTTGCGACAGAAGAAACATCTACAAGATATTTGAACGGGAAAGTATCGACACTGCTTTGCTTGCGAGGATTTCAATCCTTCTTGGACATGATTTTCTACAAGACCTTTCCGACGAAATAAACAAAAAAGAGAACAAATAGTTCGTATATTGTGAACTTTTCAACCACAACAAATCTGTTGACAAACCGAACATTTGCCATAATTTTGTCATTAGAAGATATAATCTTTCAGAAAAAACACGTCTGAAAAGGCTTGAAATTCTAATAATAGATAATAGACAGAAACATCTCTAAATACTTTTAATAATGGCAGATAAAGATTACAGCGGAAGTTATTCCGAATCAGGAATGTGGGCACACATCAAAAAATATGCGAAAAAAGCAGGGTACGAGCTAATTAGAAACGTGTTGATTTTGTATTATGCGTTGCCTGACGCATCTCCTGCGGATAAAGCAATTATCATAGGCGCTATTGGATATTTCATATGTCCAATTGACCTAATGCCCGACCCTATTTTTATTGATGATGCGGGTGTTGTGGCTGCAGCGGTTGCAAAAGTAAGACTTGGAGCCTCAAGGAATGTGATTGCGCAAGCAGAAGATAGATGCGAAGAGTGGTTTGGGTAAAAAGCAAATTTAGTATTAACGTATAAAATTCAATAACCATGGTACAAGTTATTATTCAATTGGCAAAAACATTGCTTATCTCTTATGCGGCTGCGAAAGTCATCAAAATTATCGCAGAGAAATTAGGCGTAACGGAATCTTACGTAGAGGATACACTCAAAAAGAATGGATTGATTTAAGTTGTTTGCCTCAATCATAAGCCGCATCCGCTTGGGTGCGGCTTTTTTGTTCCAGCGGCTGCCTGTCTTGTGACTTTTAGTTTCTCCATATTCCCGAGTGTCTTGCGTATTTGATTCTAATACCCTACCTTTGTCGGGGATTGGATAGAAATACTATTAACTGTTTCCTGAAATTATATCATTATGAAGAAAAGTGTTTTCTTGTGGATGTTGGGTGCGATAACGCTCCTTTTATCATGTAAAAAAGAAGAGAAGATAGTATCGTTTTACGATCTTGCTGTCGTGGATAACCATGGCAAGGAGGTGAAGATGGAGGCCTATAAGGGGAAAGTGCTCTTGGTGGTCAACACCGCCACTCGTTGTGGTCTTACGCCCCAATACGCTGATTTGCAGTCGTTGTATGAGACCTATGGGGCGCAAGGATTGGAGATTTTGGACTTTCCTTGCAACCAATTCGCCGAGCAGGCTCCTGGTACAGATGCGCAAATTGATAGTTTCTGCGTGGTGACTTACCACACTACCTTCCATCGATTCTCAAAGGTGTTGGTGAATTCGTCGGAGGAGGGAGAGGTGTCGGCCCTCTATTCGTTCCTGAAGGAGTCTGATTACGACAAACAGAAGTTGATGGATTCCACGGGTGCGGTGGATACCCGAATTCGATGGAACTTCACCAAATTCTTGATTGGAAAGAATGGCCAGGTGATTGAAAGGTTTGAACCAGGCGAGGGTGGAGCTGAGATTGAGCCGCTGCTCCGGGCTGCGTTAAGCGCCGCTGATGAAAATTGAGTGTGATTTTATGAAATAGAGAGAGCCGTATCCGCGAAAGATACGGCTCTTTTTTTATGCTCCCCTTCCTATTTCTCCCCTACCTCTTGGTACATCCGTTCGTCATCCTCCCGGATCGGAGTGCGTCCCTCGTTGGTAAGCAGCATGTCTCGGGTGAACCGATACGACTGGTAGGCGAAACTATCCGTTGGTTCAAAGTGGTCGGACTGAATGTCTAATAGGCCACAGGCGAAGTCGTAGATGAGGTCGTTGGTGAAATGTTTCTCCTTGTTGGCCACCATGGCCTCGTAGCGGTCGGGATGCTCCGCGATGTATCGGTCGGAGCAGTAGATGAACATTGGTATTCTGACAGGACCAAATCCTCTGAAGTTGGGACTTCTGCGTCCCATTGGGAGATCTCCGTGGTCGGAGAAGTAGAACATTGCGTTCAGGTTCAGCCGCTCCTTGCAATATTCAAAGGCGGTCTGTAGCACATGGTCTGTATAGTGAAGGGAGGTGCGGTACTGCTCCACTGTGTTGTCCGCTGTGCGGGATGCCTCGCTGTAGGAGGCTGGATAGCGGTTGGTGAAGTTGAAATGGCTTCCCTTTAAATGCAATACTAGGAAGTTGTTTTTCTTGGGATCCAATTCATCCAAAAAATCGATCAAGGTTTCATCATATTGCGGTTTGCCCACATCTTGCTTGGTCCACTTCGCCACATCGCATGATTCCGCCACGAGGGTGATCGGTGTGTCCGCACTGCCCAAGTGACCTTGGTTGCTGTACCAATGGGTGGCGAAGCCCATTTTGCGGACGATGTCGATGATCGAGCAGGAGTCGTAAAAGGTCTTGTCGTTGTATTGGTTGCGCTCCGTCAAGGCACGCTCCAGCGTTGGGACTGTTTGGTTGGCGCACGCGTATGCGTTGGGAACCAAAAGGCAGTGTCGGTTATCTTTCGCCAATTCCGATAACCAAGGTGTGGTCTCCCGGGGTTGTGGGCGGAAGGCACTCATGTAATCGCGCGAGGCGCTCTCTCCGATCACCATTACGATGGTTTGTGGGCGCTCTGCGTTAAGTGGCACGGCAGATGAGACCTCCAACGCTTGTAACCTCTTTTCTTTTTTCTCACGGTAGATATAATTCCTTTGCTTGTAATCTTTGATGGTCCGCCAGAGTGTCACAAGTCCGGTGCGGGAGAATACGCTCTTCTTGGCGAAAAATAGGTAGTAGAGGTAAATGGCGAGCAGAGATGTCTCGGCAACGATGAGCCAAATGGGAAGAATCTCCGTATGATAGATCGAAAGGTTCCAGCGGCAGAGTGCCGCGATGGCGACTATGGCTACCGCGACGCCCGATAATACCTTGGCGGGGTGGAAAGAGTGGTAAAACTCTATGATCTCGTTGATGTGCGTCTCTTGTATGGTCTTCATTCCGTTCGTGTCCAGACAGACATCGTACATGATGTAGTAGCCGATCTGAAAAATGCAGATGGCCAGCATGACCAACTCTATCGCAATGATGAATGGCACCAAAACGGAAGTGGCCGTAGATAGGATTTGGAGCGCGTTGAGGCATCCCCAAGCGTAAATTCCCATGGTGATGTCCATAAAGTGGTCGTAGTCGCTGGCGGTTTTCTTGTTGGTTAGATGGTGGAGCAGAGGGTAGGTCACCATCCAAAGCCCAGCCACGAGGGTGGAGGAGAGGATTGCCTCTGCCGTCAGATATTGGTGCCCCAAAGCGACTGATAGTGCGGAGAGAATGGAGGTGGTCGCGAATCGGAAGCCTTGTTGGTGGATGGATCGTTTGGAGAGACCTCGGTTGAGGTTCAGGTAGCAGATCCAACTGGCTGCGTAACAAGATAAGAAAGCAATGATAAAAACTACTAAGCCATTCATTTTCAACTAGATGATATTTGCCGCTGGCGGATTCTTCGGACGAATCGTTTTCAGCGAATGATGATGCAATTTTACGAATTTAAATTGAAATGGTCAATTCTTTCTTCCGATGAACATGCGCATTGATAAGCGATTGTTGTTTTTATGGTGATAGATTTTGTTATTGTCGCTGATTTCTCGGCTGTTTTGCAGAGGTGTGATTTTTTTTTCTCCGCAACGCACTATACGACCTTGAAATCTTAATAAAGTTTAAAAAATCCGTCTAGGCGGGGAAATACTTTATAATTATGTTGTAAAACATAAAAATACCCCATACATTTGCATCGTGTTTTTCATGGTATTAGATTTAAGGTTAAAAATTGACGAGGTTGGGATGTCGAGATGACATCCTTCTTTGTTTTTATACCCCTCCTTTTGCGTCAAGGACTCATTCTCCCATTGGTCGATAGACCTCTCCCTTTTATAGATTTTTAAGTACAATTCGTGGAGCGGACTTTCTTGATATCATAAAAATTCCTTATTTTTGCATGTTTTTGGTGAGGAGACAAAATATTGCGACGCAAAATCCGTTTCCTTCCTAAGGACAAATAGATTAAGGAAATGACGCAGCGAAATAATAAATACGGAGCAATTCTTCTCGTGGTTTTACTGGCTTGTCTCAATTTCGGGACATCTCAAGCCCAGGATCGCTATGTGGGAGAATTTGGTCTGTTCGGTGGCGATTCGTATTACAACGGAGATGTGAATAACCGAAAAATATTTTATGAGAACCACCTTGCCTACGGAGGTTTGTTGCGCTATTTCATCAACGATCGTGCCGTCTTGAAGTTGGATGTTGTCAGAGGAAAGGTATCTGGCGACTCCCGTAATTTTGAGAATATATTGCCGAATGAGGCGGAGGCCTCTTTCGAACAGAAATATTGGGATGTGGGATTGCATGTGGAGCACAATTTCTTGAAATATGGTTTCGAGAGTTGGGACCGCGAAGTGAAGCGCCATACACCGTATGTCTTGATTGGACCGGGATTGACCCTTTACGAACATTGGCGAGGAACCCACATCACCTTCAACCTCACTTTCGGTGTGGGCTATAAGTTCAAATTATGGAAACGTTGGAATCTTGGCTTCGAGTGGTCCATGCGCAAGTTGTTCGTAGACAATTTTGATGTGGTGAGTCCTGAGTCCAAAATTCTGAATGACCCATATCGCATGGGTTATAAGCCGTTTAAAAACAATGACTACTATACTTGCGCGATGGTTTTCGTTTCAGTGGATCTCATCAAACGGAAGTCTAAGTGTAATGTTTTAAGGAAATAATATGAGTTACAAGGATCAAATCGATATGAATCGTATACCACAGCATGTGGCTATCATCATGGATGGTAACGGACGCTGGGCGAAGTCTAAGGGATTGGACCGTATTTTCGGTCACCAAGAGGGTGTCGATTCTGTGGACAAAGTGATGGAAGCCGCCTCTGATTTGGGCGTGAAGTACATCACCTTATACGCTTTTTCCACTGAAAACTGGAATCGTCCGGAGAATGAGGTGAGCGCCTTGATGGAGATTCTTTCCCAAGCGTTGAGAAAATATATCGAGAAGATTTCCCGTAATAATGTCCGCCTCCTTGTCATTGGCGACAAGTCGAGATTGTCGGAGGTGACGCTGAAGAATCTGAGCGAAGCCGAAGCGATGACCGCTGGCAATACAGGTCTTACGATGGTATTGGCGATCAGTTACTCCTCACGATGGGAGATCATCGAGGCTGTCAAAGGAATCGCCGCAAAGGCGAAAAGCGGTGAGTTGAACATCGACGAGATCGACGAGCAACTCTTCTCAAACCACTTGACAACCGCGGGTATCCCGGATCCAGATTTGCTCGTGAGAACCAGTGGCGAGTTACGTATCAGCAATTTTTTGATGTGGCAATTGTCCTATTCCGAACTATATTTCACCTCCACCAGTTGGCCTGAATTCAAGAAGGAGCAATTCTTCGAGGCGATCTTGGATTACCAAAAGAGGGAGCGACGTTTCGGAAAAACAAGTGAACAATTGGCTTAGTTGGATAGGAATGAAGAAATTATTATACATCTGCATACTATGTTTATTTCCGTTGGTCGCATCGGCGACGGTGAGATCGGTGCGTACGGCGAGTGCGGATAGCCTCGTCTCTGCCCAGGATTCCACCCAATCGGCGGAATATGTGTATGTGCCGTCGGTCAGTTACACCGACTCTCCCAAAGAATATGTGATAGAGGCCATTAATGTGAAGGGCGCCGACCGGTATGACAAAGCTGTCATCATCGGCTATTCACGACTGAAAGTGGGCGATAAGATCAAGGTGCCGGGAGAGCAGATTTCCAAGGCGGTGAAGAAATTCTGGAAGCAGGGACTCTTCTCCGACGTGAAGATTTACGCCGACAAGGTGGCCGGTGATAAGATCTGGTTGACGATCGAATTGCAGCAAAGGGAGCGTATCTCGGAAATCAATTTGACAGGTGTCAAGGAGAAGAAGAGAGAGGATATTTTGGGCGCGATCGAGATGAAAAAGAATGGCATCATCACGCCGAATATCATTGCCCGTACCAAGGCGGCCATTCAGAAACATTTGAGTGGTGACGGTTATCGAAACGCGGATGTGGAGATTACCACAACGGACGACAGAACTAATCCTGGACATGTGATCGTCAATATCAACATCGAGAAGAACGACAAGGTGAAGGTACACCGCATCTACATGACCGGTCTGGAGCAAATGCCTGAAAACAAGGTGAAAAGAGGCATGAAGAAGACGAAGGAGAGAAAGTTGATCAACATCTTCAAGTCTAAGAAGTTCATTGAGGCCGAATATAAGAACGATAAGGGATTGGCCATTGATAAGTTCAATGAGTTCGGTTTCCGTGACGCTACTTTGGTGGCGGATAGCATAGTCTCTTATGGTGAAAACAAGGTTGATATCTATATGACCTTCGATGAGGGTCGAAAATACTATTTCCGTGATATCACTTGGGTGGGTAACACGATTTACGCCAGCGAGTTGTTGTCGAAGGCGTTGGGCATCAAGAAGGGCGATGTTTACAACCAAAAACTCTTGAACGACCGATTGATGGCCGATGACGACGCGATGTCCAACCTCTATTTGGATAATGGTTACCTATTCTTCAATGTGGAGCCTGTCGAGGTGAAGGTGGAGGGTGACTCCATCGATTTGGAGATGCGTATCTACGAGGGCCAGCAAGCGGTGATCAACAATGTGGTGATCTCCGGTAACAATTCTATCTATGAGAATGTGATTCGCCGAGAACTCCGCACCAAACCTGGTGATCTGTTCAGTAAGACCAATCTCCAACGTTCCGCGCGTGAGTTGGCCGCTACCGGTCAGTTCAACCCGGAGAAGATGGACATCCGTCCTGAACCAAACCCGGAGAACGGAACGGTGGATATCATCTATAACTTGGAACAAAAGAAGAATGACCAGGTGGAGCTCTCCTTCGGTTGGGGTCAAACCGGTGTGACGGGTTCTCTCGGATTGAAGTTCACCAATTTCTCTATCAGAAATATCTTTAACAAAAATGCTTACCGTCCTTTGCCGCAGGGTGACGGACAGAATTTCTCCCTTTCATTCTCCACCAATGCGCGTTATTATTCATCCGCGAGCATCAGTTTCATGGAGCCTTGGTTGGGTGGAAAGAGCCCTACATCATTGTCCGCATCCGTTTATTGGTCAAAGCAGTCGGGTGTGAACAACCGCTATTACAACGACAATTACTACAACAATTATATTAACAACTTTGATGATGGTTATAGTAATTATGCCAATGCGGTGGACCGTGATAAGTACATCATGACGTTGGGAGGATCCATTGGTATCGGAAAGCGTTTGAAGTGGCCGGATGATTACTTCTCAATCTATTGGGATCTTTCGTACAGACACTATTCGTTGAAAAACTGGAACTATTTGGAAATCTCCGATGGAGCGGCCAACAACTTGAGCATTAGTGCCACTTGGTCGCGCAACTCGTTGGATAACCCATACTATACGAGAAAGGGATCCAAACTTTCATTGATGGTCCAATTGACTCCACCATACTCTAAATTCAAGGATAACAGCCGCATCGTCGAGTTGGTGGACAAGTACCGCGCCGGCGATCCGAATGAAGAACACAGAGGGTTGTCCGACAGTGAGTACAAGGAGATGCAGCAAGATCTTTACAAGTGGATCGAGTATTGTAAGTTTGAGTTCAAAATGCAAACCTTCACACCGCTCTCGTCCAACCAGAAATTGGTCTTGATGACACGTGCGGAGTATGGTTTCTTGGGCTTCTACGACTCTTACCACCGCTCTCCATTCGAGCGTTATTATGTGGGTGGTGACGGTATGACCGGTTATAGCTACACCTATGCCACCACGGCGGTGAAGTTGCGTGGTTACGACAATGGTGTCTTGACGCCAAAAGATCCAATCACCAAGCAAGACGCAGGTAATATCTACACTCGCCTCTCTTTGGAGTTGAGATATCCTATTATGCTTGAAACATCCACGACCATTTATGTGTTGGCTTTCGCCGATGCGGGTAACGCATGGCGTGACTTCCGTAGTTTCAATCCATTCGATTTGAAACGTTCCGTCGGTATCGGCGCGCGTGTCTTCTTGCCGATGATCGGTTTGATCGGTGTCGATTGGGGATATGGATTTGACCTTTCCAAAAACGCAGGAGGTGGAAGCAATTGGCACTTTGTGATCGGTCAAGAGTTTTAAAATAGAAGTCTGAACTAGGGGTTTTGAATTTGAATGTTATACAAAAAAACAGTAGGAATATGAAGAAATTATTGATGACATTATTGGCGATGGGCGCTATGTTCTGCGCTTCCGCCCAAAAGGTTGCCGTACTTGATATGGATTATATTTTGAAGAATATCCCAATGTATGAATCCGCAAACGAGCAATTGAAGCAAATTTCTCAGAAGTGGCAAAAAGAGGTCGAGACGAAGAATGAGGAGGCGAAGATCCTTTACAAGAACTATCAAACAGAGGTGGTTTTCTTGTCTGATGAGATGAAGGTGAAGAAAGAGAACGAGATCGTCGCTAAGGAGAAGGAGGCTAATGAGTTGAAGCGTAAGTATTTTGGCCCAGAGGGAGAGTTCTTCAAGAAGAGAGAGAGCTTGATGAAGCCCATCCAAGATGAGGTTTATGTAGCCGTTAAGTCTGTTTCCGACACGAAGGGTTACACTGTCGTATTGGATAAGGCCTCAAGCCAAAACTTGATCTACTTCTCGGTGAAGGCTGATATCAGCGATGAAGTGTTGCAAAAGTTGGGTTATGCGAAATAATCACTAATTTTGCGTCGAAATTAATTTAGAAAGAATATTAAAAATTATAGTTATGCGTAAAAATTTAGTTGCATTGTTGTTCTTGGCTATGCCAATGTTGGGTATGGCTCAAAACACACAAATCAAGTTGGGTTACTTGGATGTTCAGGCATTGTTCATGTCGTTGCCTGAGGTTGCTTCCATCGAGGGCTCTTTGAAGGAACTTGCGTCTCAACACGAGGCTGAGATCAAGAGAATGGAAGATGAGTACACCCGTAAGATGATGGAGTACAAAGAGGGCGAGGCAAAATGGGACGAAGCGATCAAGAGAAATAGAATGGAGGAGTTGCAAACTATCCAACAAAAGGTGCAACTTTACTACCAACAAGCTCAAACCATGTTGCAACAAAAGCAAGAGGATTTGCAAGCTCCTATCCGCGAGAAGTTGCGTAAAACCATTGATGAGGTGGGTGCTGAGAATGGCTTCCTCTACATCTATGATTTGAATGCGTTGCTTTACAAGTCAGCGGATGCGATTGATGTGACTCCATTGATCAAGAAGAAATTGGGCGTTAAGTAATTCTTTATAGACCAATATGAAAAAAGAGGGTTCCGCCCTCTTTTTTTTTCTAAATGAGTGAGATTATGGTGCAGTTCCCGAATCAAAACGGTCCGATCGGAGTCTTCGATTCCGGTTATGGCGGGTTGACGATCCTTTCTGAGATCCGTAAACGTTTGCCCCAATATGATTATATCTATTTGGGAGACAATGCTCGTACCCCGTACGGAACGAGGTCGTTCGATGTGGTCTATGAATATACCCGTCAGTGCGTGGAGAAGTTGTTTGAGTTGGGATGTCCGTTGGTGATTTTGGGCTGTAATACCGCCTCCGCGAAGGCGTTGAAATCCATCCAGATGAGCGATTTGCCGATTTGGAACCCGGATCGACGCGTTTTGGGCGTTATCCGCCCTACGGTTGAGGAGATCGACTCGTTTACCAAGACACGTCATGTCGGTTTGTTCGCTACGGTCGGAACCGTTCAATCAGAGTCTTATCCGATAGAGATCCACAAAATCTTCCCTGATATCCAAGTCTCAAGCGTGGCTTGTCCGCTTTGGGTGCCGTTGGTGGAGAACAGCGAGTTTGATGGCGACGGGGCCGATTATTTCGTGAAGAAATATGTAGATCAGTTGCTTGCCCAGGATGCGCTGATCGACACGGTCATATTGGGATGCACCCATTATCCTTTGCTTTTGGCGAAGATAAAGAAGTACCTGCCACCCCACATTCGGGTGATTTCGCAAGGCGCCATTGTGGCCTCAAGTCTTGAGGATTACTTGTCTCGCCACACCGATTTGGAGGCATGGCTGACACGGGGCGGAGAGTGCCGCTTCTACACGACTGAGTCGGAGGAGAAGTTTAAGAAGTCGGCTAATATTTTCCTCTCCGAACAGATAGATGTGCGCCATATACAACTTTGCTGACCGAACTTTTACTATCTTTGTGTAGATTAATAGGAAATTACAAAATGAAAAAAATAATACTCTTCGTACTCTCCCTTTTCGCGATTATGGGTGCCTATGCGGGTTCCCAGGGGGAGGATAACGGTTTGGATCTGAAATTGCAGGTTGGATTCCACAATAAAAAATACGGTTTTTCCGATGTGGATTTGTCTAAACTTGGATTTTTGAAGAGTGACTATCCATTTAAAAATGCGACGCCCACCATCGGATTCACATTGGATTCCAGGTGGTATTTGGGAAATCCCGGGAGCTTCGGAATTGGAATAAATGCGAGATGGGTAGATTTCGCATTTGCCAATTGTGTCTCCAGAATGCATCTTGAGTATGAGGTGAAGACCAATGTCTCCAGTGTGAGTATGATTTTGCCCTATACAGCGACGACTAAGACACAGTTTTACGATTTGAATATATGTGGTGTTGGACCTATCGTGACCTACTATTTCAACTATAAAACTGCTGTCGATATGTATTATATCGTAATGCCTAATCTCTTCTTGCGCAGCATGAAGAAGCCGGAGTTGTCTTCCGACAGCGATTTGTTCAAAGATTATTACATGAAATTATTGGAGCAACAGAGCGATGACAGGACCAACCTCTTCGCATTGGGCGCGTCACATCGCATAGGTGGTGTTTTCCGCCATAAAGTGATCGAAGTGGGTGTGGAGGCCAAGTTCGGCAAATTGAAGTCGATGAGTTGGGGTAAATCCAAAGGAAGCACTGTGGATGTTGTGGATCAGATGATTGACGATCTCAGTGAAGGTAAGATCAAGGCGGGATCGTTTAGGGTATTTATGGGATTCAAGTTCAGATAGCGGGGATATACTGCTTGCGGTTGATCTGACTGTGCTAGTTTGAAATTCATAAAGGCGGGATGTGTTCCCGCTTTTTTTGTTTTTTTCCGACGAATGGGCTTAAAATGAAAAAGGATGTCATCTCGACATCCTCATTTCCTTAACCTTAAATCTAATACCATGAAAAACACAGTGCAAATGTAAGGGGTATTTTTATGTTTTACAACATAATTATAAAATATTTTTCGGTATAAGGTGATTTTTTAATTTTTATTAAGGATTGACCGCTTGTTTCAGGTCATATCATGAGGATTATTTGTTGTGTGGAAGCGTTATGTGCGCCTTGGTGGAACGTGCGGATAATGTTCTAACTTATATTGTTGTTTTGCACTGAAAATATGACTACTTTTGTACCTTAGAAGAAAAAATATTAACACACATACATAATGGTTCTATTTTTCAAAAAAGCGGATGCTGGCTTTTTAGCCGTTGACGCAGACCAAAAGTTTGACGCTCAGGACATTGAAAAGTTGACATGGCTTTTCAGCGGCGCTGAGTTCGTGGACGAGAAGAGTATTGCGGGGTGGTTCATCGGACCTCGTAGAGAGATGATTACCCCTTGGAGTACCAATGCGGTGGAGATTACCCAAAACATGGCGTTGAAGGGAATCCGTCGTATTGAGGAGTATTTCGCATGCAAGGGTAAGGATTCGGAGCACGATCCGATGTTGCAACGCGTTTACAATGGATTGGACCAATCCATTTTCACCATTGACAAACAACCTGATCCAATTGTCTACATCGACGATTTGGCAGCTTACAACCAGCAAGAGGGATTGGCTTTGAGCCAACAGGAGATGGACTACTTGAATGGTGTGAGCGAGAAGATAGGCCGTAAGTTGACTGATAGTGAGGTGTTCGGATTCTCACAGGTGAATTCGGAGCACTGCCGTCATAAGATCTTCGGTGGTCAATTCATCATCGACGGAGAGGAGAAGGAGAGTTCCCTTTTCGGTTTGATTAAGAAGACTTCCGAGACAAACCCTAATAAGATCGTTTCCGCATACAAGGATAACGTTGCCTTCAACGATGGTCCTGAGATTGAGCAATTCGCTCCAGCAAGTGGTGACAAGCCTGATTTCTTCGAGGTGAAGAAGATGAAGTCTGTCATCTCTTTGAAGGCGGAGACACACAACTTCCCTACAACCGTGGAGCCTTTCAACGGGGCCGCTACCGGAACGGGTGGTGAGATCCGTGACCGTCTCGGTGGTGGTAAGGCCAGCTTGCCAATCGCGGGAACCGCTGTCTATATGACCGCTTACCCAAGAACCGCGAAGAGAAGCTGGGAGGATGCGATCGACCCTCGTAAGTGGTTGTACCAAACTCCTGAGCAAATTTTGATCAAGGCATCCAATGGTGCCAGCGATTTCGGTAATAAGTTCGGTCAACCGCTCATCTGTGGTTCGTTGCTCACCTTCGAGCACGCTGAGAACAACAAGAAATATGCCTTCGATAAGGTGATCATGTTGGCGGGTGGTGTCGGTTTTGCAAAGCAGAAGGATAGCTTGAAGGGCGATCCTAAGCCAGGTGAGAAGGTCGTAGTGATGGGTGGTGACAACTACCGCATCGGTATGGGTGGAGGCGCTGTTTCCTCTGTGGAGACAGGTCAATACTCCAATGCGATCGAGTTGAACGCCGTACAACGTGCCAACCCTGAGATGCAAAAGCGTGTCTCTAATGTGATTCGTACATTGGCGGAGTCTGATAGCAACCCAATCGTCTCTATCCACGACCATGGTGCAGGTGGACACTTGAACTGCTTGTCTGAGTTGGTCGAGGCTACGGGTGGTAAGATCGATATGGATAAATTGCCTATCGGTGATCCAACCTTGTCTGACAAGGAGATCATCGGAAACGAGAGCCAGGAGCGCATGGGCTTCTTGGTGGAGGAGAAAGATCTTGAATTGATCAAGCGAATCGCTGATCGTGAGCGTGCCCCAATGTATGTGGTGGGAGAGACGACAGATGATATGCAGTTCGTCTTCCAACGCGCCAGCGGTGACCAACCAATCAACCTCCGTTTGGATTACATGATCGGTAAGCCACCTCGTACGGTGATCAAGGACAACACAGTGGAGGAGAAGTTCGCCGCTGTCCAAACATCGGATAAGAATATCCAACAATATATCAACGATGTGCTCCAATTGGAGTCTGTCGCTTGTAAGGATTGGTTGACCAACAAGGTGGACCGTTCCGTAACTGGTAAGATCGCTCGTCAGCAATGTGCCGGTGAGTTGCAATTGCCTTTGAATGACTTGGGTGCTGTCGCATTGGACTACAGAGGAAAGAGCGGTATCGCCACCTCTATCGGTCATGCGCCTGCCGCCGCTTTGGTGGATCCTGCCGCAGGTTCGGTTTTGGCGATCGCCGAGGCGTTGACCAACATCGTTTGGGCGCCATTGGCAGACGGTCTGGATAGCGTCTCTTTGAGCGCTAACTGGATGTGGCCTTGCAAGAACCCTGGCGAGGACGCTCGCTTGTATAAGGCAGTCGAGGCTTGTAGTGACTTCGCTTGCGAATTGGGTATCAACATCCCAACCGGTAAGGACTCATTGTCTATGACTCAGAAGTATGGTCAAGACAAGGTATTCTCTCCTGGAACGGTGATTATCTCCGCAGGTGCTGAGGTTTCAGACGTCCGTAAGATTGTCTCTCCAGTTTTGGTGGATAAGAAGGATTCTTACATCTACCATATCGACTTCTCTTTCGACAGCTTGAATTTAGGCGGTTCCGCTTTGGCGGCTACCTTGAACAAGGTGGGTGAAACCGTTCCTACCGTGAAGGATTCCGAGTATTTCGCGTCTGCCTTCGGTGCGGTTCAAGAGTTGATTGCCAAGGACTTGATTTTGGCTGGTCACGATATCTCGGAGGGTGGTATGATCACTGCATTGCTCGAGATGTGCTTCGCTAATACCAAGGGCGGTTTGAATGTGAACTTGAAGAGCATCGCCGAGGATGACTTGGTGAAGATCTTGTTCTCCGAGAATCCGGGTGTATTGATCCAGGTGGAGAAGAAATCGGAGGTGGAGAAGATCCTCCAAGATGCGGGTGTAGGATTCGCTATGATCGCGAAACCATCCGACGACCGCAAGATCGTTGTGGAGAAGGATGGCAAGAAGGAGGTATTCGATATCGACGCATTGCGTGATGTATGGTACAAGTCTTCTTACTTGTTGGATCGTAAGCAAAGTGGCGAGACTTGCGCGAAAGAGCGTTATGATAACTATAAGAACCAACCATTGCAGGTGAAGTTCAACAGCGACTTTACTGGTAAACTCTCTAAGATGGGCTTGACAGCCGACCGTAAAGGCCGTTCTGGTGTGAAGGCGGCGATCATCCGTGAGAAGGGTACCAATGGAGAGCGTGAGATGGCCTACTCATTGTACTTGGCAGGCTTTGATGTGAAGGATGTCCACATGACAGACTTGACCTCTGGCCGCGAGACTTTGGAGGATGTGAATATCATCGTATTCTGCGGTGGATTCTCTAACTCAGACGTGCTTGGTTCCGCTAAGGGTTGGGCCGGAGGTTTCCGCTACAGCGCGAAGGCGAAGGAGACATTGGCTAAGTTCTACGCAAGAGAGGATACTTTGAGTTTGGGTATCTGCAACGGATGCCAGTTGATGGCGGAGTTGGAGTTGCTCTACCCAGAGCATGATAAGAAGCATAAGATGTTGCACAACAACTCCCACAAGTTCGAGTCTAACTTCGTCGGCTTGACCATTCCGGAGAACAACTCCGTGATGTTTGGCTCTTTGTCAGGCAGCAAGTTGGGCGTTTGGGTGGCTCACGGAGAGGGTAAGTTCGACTTCCCTTATGCGGAGAGCGAGTACAACGTGATCGCTAAATATACCTACGAGGGATATCCTGCAAATCCTAACGGATCCATGTACAACGTAGCGGGTGTATGTTCTAAGGATGGCCGCCACTTGGCGATGATGCCACACTTGGAGCGTGCTATCTTCCCTTGGCAATGGGCTTACTACCCAGAGGATCGCAAGGCGACTGATGAGGTGACTCCATGGTTGGAGGCATTCGTCAACGCAAGAAAGTGGATCGAGCAAAACAAAAAATAGTCTAATCTTGGAAGCGCACCCTACCTGAGTGCGCTTCTTTATTTTAAAGTAAAAAGTTATGTTTAAGGTAAATGAGTATTTTAATGGCGACGTGGTCTCAATGGCTCTTAACGGCGCTGAAGGAAAGGCTACTGTAGGAATTATGGCCGCAGGTGAATATGAGTTCGGAACCTCTACATTGGAGATCATGACTGTGATCTCTGGTGCTCTCACCATCCAACAACCAGGAGAGACCGAGTGGAAGACCTACAAGAAGTTCGAGTCGTTCGTTGTTGCGAAAGATGTGAAGTACAAGGTGAAATGTACGGAGGATACGCCTTATTTGTGCTTGTATAAGTAAGATATTGGGGTGGAATTTTTAAGGGCGGTGAGATCAGATGATTTCGTCGCCCTTGTTTTTGATGAAAATATTTGTTTTATTTGCGTAACCAAGTGGAGGAGAAATGAGTGAGACATATTATAACATAATTAGAGAATATTTAAGCAAACAACCGATTGACAAGGCGTGGTTGTTTGGCTCATTTTCGAGGGGCGAAGAGACTCCTGAAAGTGATGTGGATATTCTTGTCCGTTTCACTCCAGGTGTCACTATTGGTTTGTTTGCCTATTCTCGTATGACGAGGGAATTGAGGGAATTATTAAACAGAGATGTGGATTTGGTGGAAGAGGGCACGTTGTTGCCTTTCGCTGCTGAGTCTGCTGAACATGATAAAATATTGATCTATGAGAGAAAAGCCTCGTGACAAAGGTCGTCTGCAGCATATTATTCAGGCGATTGATAATGTGATGGAATTTAAGGAAGGATTGGATTTTGATGGTTTTAAGTCCAACAAATTAGTCTTTTTTGCTATAGTAAAGAATGTAGAGATAATCGGAGAAGCTGTCTATATGCTTTCAAAGGAATTTAAGGAAAGTCATACGGAACTTCCGTGGGATGATATTGCGGGAATGAGACATGTGCTTGTTCATGGTTATTATCAGATTACGCCTGCTCGTGTTTGGGATACGGTAACTACTGATCTTGTGGTGATGCGTTCAACGGTTGTGACTTATTTGGCGTCGATGCCAGATGATATGTAGAAGATCGTTTTACATCAAAATCGCCACAACACCGCTGATCGCCATATAGATATAAACGATCTTACGAAGCGTTTCGGTAGAGATGCGGTCGAATACCAGTTTGCCTAAGTAGGTGCCCACGGCCACACCTGCGATACCATATAGCCACCCCATTCGTACCTCCTGTGTGAAGAGCCCGTTCTGTGCGCGGAAAAGCGTCATGGCGACATTGCCGATGAAGAAGTAGATTTGCGCCATGGCGAGGTAGTGCTCCTTATCCTTTTCCGAGGCCAAGAAGTAGAGGACTGCTGGCGGACCTTGCATACCGAAAAATCCACCCATGACGCCACTGATGCTACCCATGGAGATTTGAAGGGGCATAGTGGGGCGTATGCTAATCTTTTGGTTCAGGAACAGGAAGTAGAGGCTCATGACGATGAGCATGATGCCCAACAGGAGCCTTAGGTGGGTGTCTGCCACTGTGGAGACGAACTGGATGGAGACGTAGGCGACCACGAGGAAGGTGGCCAAAATCGGTATCATCCGTTTCCAGGTCACATACTTATAGGCCTTTGCCAGAATGAATACGGATTGTGCGGCGGAGAGCATGCCCGAAAGCGTCGTCGATTCTCCATAGGAGGGCATCAAATAGGGGAGCATGGTCATAATAAAAATCCCAAACCCGAAGCCGCACACCCTTTGGATAAAGGCTGCCGCCGTAGCGAGGCTGAAAAGTGACGCGATGATGAAAGGTGAACACTCCATGGCTATTCGTTCCTATCTGATTTCTATTGGGTGCAAAGGTACGAAATTCCAGGAATGAATAGTGCTGAGAATATTGTTGGTTTTTCGGACTGTTAAATTGGGAGTAAGGATCCCCTTGTGTATTCCCTTTTTTATTAACTTCGCATCGTAAAAAATCAATAAGAAGCTGTTTAAATTTTTCTAAAATATTTTGTTAAGCATCAGAAAACAGAAGGCTAATTGAATCATAGCCACTGCGGTTTCCGCATGAAACTCATAGTCGATAACCAGCCTTCTGAAGTTTTCCAACCATGCGAAGGATCTTTCAACAATCCATCGTTTTGGTACCACTTGGAATTTCGAAGGACACTCATCGGGCCGAAGGACAACTTCCAAATCGCAGCCCAAAGTGGCTTTTAGCGTGTTGGATAGATGCTCGCCTCTGTAACCTCCGTCTGCGATGATTTTTGCTAGGCGAGGGAACTTAAACCTCATGTCCTCAAACACTTGCAGTGCACCTACGCTGTCGTGAATGTTGGCTTCATGAACAACTATAGCAAGGGGAATGCCTAGCGTATCAACCACTAGATGTTGCTTCCGACCTTTGATTTTCTTGTTGCCGTCAATGCCTCTGCATCTATCAACGTGGTGCGAAGTTTTGACGCTTCTGGAATCAATCAAGCCTAAACTAGGGCACTCGGCACGCCCCAATATGATGCGTAACCAGATGTGTAGTTTGATGAACAAATCCTCAAAAACACCTTCGTTCTTCCATTTGGAGAAATAGTAGTAAACTAGGTTGTAAGGAGGGAAATCCTTTGGGAGCATCCTCCACTGACACCCTGTTTTGAGAAGGTAATTGATTGCGTTTACAA
>JAZUDI010000046.1:0-74525 GCA_045639525.1 Paludibacteraceae bacterium
CGACAGCTATACTTGGGACGGTACCGAATATACCGTGTCTGGCGATTATGTGAAACAATACACGACTGTGAACGGTTGTGACTCTACGGTGACCTTGCACTTGACGATCAACAAGTCGGTAACCAACGAGATCAGCGAGACGGCGTGCGACAGTTACACCTGGGACGGCACGGAATATACCGAGTCGGGCAACTATACCAAGCACTTTACGACTGTAGCGGGTTGCGACTCCACAGTGACGCTGCACTTGACCATCAACCACTCCGCGAAGATGGAGATCTTCGAGGAGGCTTGTGTCTCTTATACTTGGGACGGAGTGGTCTATACTGCGTCAGGTGATTATACAAACCATTATCTGACCGCAAAGGGTTGCGATTCTACCGTGATCTTGCATTTGACGATTGTTGATGCCTTCACCAAGGAGTTTTCGGAGACGGCTTGCGATAGCTACACTTGGGATGGCACCGAATATACGGTGTCAGGCGATTACGTGAAGCAATACACGACCGCGAACGGCTGCGACTCGACAGTGACCTTGCATTTGACGATCAACAAGTCTGTAGCCAATGAAATCAGCGAGACGGCGTGTGATAGTTACACTTGGGAAGGTACGGAATATACCGTGTCAGGCGATTACATCAAGCACTTTACTACGGTGGCGGGCTGCGACTCCGCGGTGACTTTGCATCTGACAATCAACCACTCCGCAAAGACGGAGATTGATGAGTCTGCTTGTAGTAGTTTCGTTTGGGATGGTACTGAATATATCGCATCGGGCGATTATACGAAGGTTTATACCCTTGCGAACGGCTGCGATTCAACTGTGACCTTGCACTTGACAATTAACCAACCTGTGACGATCGAACTTTCGGAAACGGCTTGCGACAGCATCGTTTGGGATGGAACAACGTACACCGAATCTGGTGATTATACGAAGCTTTACCAGACGGTAGCCGGTTGTGATTCGACCGTGATTATGCATTTGACACTTCTCCACGCCGTATCCAATGAGATCAGTAAATCTTCTTGCCAAAGCTACATTTGGGATGGTACGGAATATACAGAGACGGGTGATTATACGAAACGCTACACCGCATCCAATGGCTGCGACTCGACCGTGACATTGCACTTGACGATCTATACGGAGCCTATGGGTATCCGCTACGATACCTTGGTGGTCTGTGGCCAAACCTCTTATCTTTTCAGAGGTGTCAACTATCCAAGAGGTACGCACGATATTACATATAACATTCCGAATGGAGAGGAGTTCTGCGACTCTGTTGTCAACTTCCATTTGGTAGTGGTGCCTGCCGCTTCAAAACCAGATCCGGATGTTGTCTATAAGTGGGGATGTAAGGGCGTCCGTACAACATTCGGATTCACGACCAGCGAACCTTATACCGCATTCCAATGGTATATTCAGGGAGAACTCCAAACAGAGGATCCTTGGGTATCCACCCGCGTCCGTTCTGAATTCACGGGTAACGACAATTACCAATATATGCTCATCCGCACCACGCCAGAGGGTTACTGCCCAGATACCACCGTTTATATCTGCAATTCAACCCACTCTGTCGAGTCGGGTGATGTGAAGCCAATGATACTCTTTGCTGGAGAGGATTGCAAGGCGACGATCCGTTTGCGTGATTATATGCCTGGATTCAACGACTTGTGCTCTATTGACTATGCGGATACAGTCTGTGGCTATAATGTCAATCGCTTGGGCGAGATGATGGCCGGACCGGATGACTATTACACCTTTGTGGATGGCGACTCTATCTATTGGCGTGTGGGTGTGGTTGGTAACGATGGTGTGAACTATGCGGTCAGCAATCCAAGTTTCCACCAACGTGTGACGGTGAGAGATACCACCTCTCCAAGAATCGATGCGTTGGGCATCTCTTACCAAAACAGATTCAAGGAGGTTGTCGATTCAGTGGTGGGTGATGTGACCTTGACGGTTCCTTTGACCGATGTGACCGATCATATCTCCGACAATTGCGATGCGGTGGATGATCTGACGGTGAAGTATAGTTATGATAATCTTCACTACAATGAATTTGCGGGCATTGATGTTGAAATGAATGTATATACCCAACCGACGAAGTGGGTATATTATACGATCAGCGATAGAAGTGGAAACGAGACGCTCGACAGCGTTTTGTACCGTATCGAGAGGAAGAGTTTGGTCGGAGATGATTCCTTCGCAGTGGTCCGCGACACGATGGTTTGCCCTCGGGAGATGCCTTATGTATGGCACGGTGTTGAGTTCACTGAATCTGGATCCTCCAAGGTGGTGGGTGCGGCCCACTTGACCTTGAATGTGGCGGAGGGATACGAAAAGACCGATACGGTGATCGTTTGCGAGTCTTTTGTTTGGCGTGATGGTGTCGAGTACACCAATAGCACCCAAGCGCCAATCTTCTATGTCAACAATGGACCAGGAGAGTGCGACTCATTGATCCATTTGAATTTGACCGTGTTGAACCCTTCCAGTGGAAGCGACTCCATTGTGGTCTGCGTGAAGGAGTTGCCTTACAATTGGAACGGATTCTCCTTGACGGGAGATTCTGTCTTGGCGCTGCGCAATGTCTATGGATGTGATTCGCTTGTGAATGTCAAGGTGATGATCTTGCCGATCGCGACCGAGACCATTTATGACACGGCTTGCGTCTCCTATACGCTGAATGACTCCGTCTATACCGAAAGTGGAACTTATGAGCAGGTGCTCACCTCCAATGTGACCGGTTGCGACTCCATCCTCACTTTGCATTTGACTATCCATGATGTGGCCAAGTCTGAAATGACCAAGACGGTATGTGGATCGTTTACATTGAATGATGTCGTCTATACCGAAACGGGCGTCTATACACAGCGTCTCGTATCGAATGTGACGGGCTGCGACTCCATTTTGACCTTGAATTTGACGGTCCGCCCACTTTCGGATGGCAAAGATACCATCCGCGTCTGTGAGGGTGAATTGCCGATCGTATGGCACAACAGAGTCGTGGAGGGTGATACTTTGATGACCTTCGTGAACCAGTTTGGATGCGACTCCATAGTGGATGTCAAGGTAATTATCAACCATTCGGTTGTGATGGAGATCACGGATACGGCTTGCGGCGTTTACACCTTGAATGGTATTGAATACGCCAAGTCTAACGATTACATTCAACGACTCACGGCTCAGAATGGTTGTGATTCCATCATCAACCTCCACTTGACGATCTTACCGCCAGCGCCACAAACCAATTTACACGAGAGCGCTTGCGGCTCCTATACTTTGAAT
This sequence comes from Paludibacteraceae bacterium, assembly GCA_045639525.1. Lineage (GTDB taxonomy): Bacteria > Bacteroidota > Bacteroidia > Bacteroidales > Paludibacteraceae > UBA1181. The sequence goes on from JAZUDI010000046.1 coordinate 3,290, forward strand.
GACAGCGTCTATACGGAGAGTGGTGTCTATTCTCAATTGTTACAAACAGAGCGGGGTTGCGACTCTATCGTGATGCTCTATTTGGAGATTCTGCCATCGTTGGAGTATAGTTTCAAGGATAGTACGAGAGGCGCATATCACTGGAACGACTCGGTTTATACCGTAAGTGGTCAATATCAACAAAAGTTCCAGTCTAAGGCTGGCTGCGACTCTGTCGTGACCTTGGATCTGAAGATTTTGGAGGCTCCGAAGGTAATAGTGGAGGATACGGTATGTAGCAACGAGGGACTTGTGTGGAATGGTGTTTTACTCAAGGAGAGCGGTGTCTATCCGAAGACCGAAACAACTGTTTTTGGTGATGACTCCACCACCATCTTGCACTTGACCGTTTTGCCTACGAGCTCTTATACGATCTACGATACGGCTTATGTCTCCTATACCTTGAACGACAGTGTTTATACCGAAAGCGGTATCTATACCCAAGTGTTGAGGGGCTCCAACGGTTGCGATTCCACCTTGATTCTGAATTTGAAGGTCAACGCGTTGCCAGTTGAATACCTCACAAAAAGCGGCTGTGGCGCCATTGTCGTGAACGATTCCGTCTATACGGTCAGCGGACGTTACGAGCAACATTTGAAGAGAGAGGATGGTCTCGACTCCACATTGGTGTTGGATTTGACCATTTGGCCAACTTATGACATCGTGGTGAAGGATACCTCTTGCGGCCCTTACTTATGGGAGGGCGATCTCTTTACCGAGAGTGGTATCTATACCAAAAACTTTGAGACCGCTCGTGGTTGCGACTCAATCGTCACGATGGATTTGACGGTGTTGGATATCCCGGTTACCCATATTAAAGATACGGCTTGTTCCTCATATACCTACAATGACAGCGTCTATACCAAGAGTGGCGTGTATGAACATCGTTTCCCTATGGCAAACGGTTGTGATTCCGTGGTTCAATTGGATTTGACCATTTTGAAGGCGCCAATCACATTGATCCACGATACGGTTTGTATCTCGTACAAGTTGAACGATTCGATTTATACCGAGAGTGGTGTATACGACCAGATGTTCCAAGCGCAGAATGGATGCGACTCCATTGTTCGATTGAATTTGGTGGTGTTGAGTTCGCCGACAAGAATTTATTATGATACGGTATGTGCCTCATACACGTTGAACGGCGAGGTGATCACCGAGAGCACCGTATTCGACAAGCGCGTGGACTCTCCAACGGGTTGTGACTCCATCATCACCGTCCATTTGACGATCTTGCCAGTTAAGTACGATATTTTGTACGCTAACTCATGTGGCGATTATCTGATCAACGATTCCCTCTATACCAAGAGTGGTAAGTACCAGCAAAAGTTAACTTCGTCATTGGGCTGCGACTCCATTTTGACCATCTACTTGACCATTTTGGAGCCTACATACGGCGAGGATACCGTGATGTTGTGTGAGAATGCGCCTTATGTGCTTTGGCACGACTATAAGGTCTCATCCGACACGACCTTGTCTATCCGTAATAGTATGGGCTGCGACTCCATTGTCGATATCTCTGTGATCCGAGTGCCAGTTCGCAGATCGGAGGTGTCAGACACCGCTTGTGCGCCATATTATTGGCACGGAAGGGAGTATCTGGTCTCAGGTGATTTCCACTTCGACACCATATCTTCCATTGGTTGTGATTCCATCGAGACCTTGCACCTTACCATCTTGCCATCCTACGAGATCTTCTTGCAGGATAGTGCGGTTTCCTTCTATGAGTGGAATGGTGTGAAGTATGAAACGACGGGAACCTATACGCAAAAGTTCACCTCCGCATTGGGTTGCGACTCTACGGTGACCATCCATTTGACCATTCTTGATCCGCCAGCGGACGCACCGACAAAGGTTAGCTCTTGTATCTCGTATAACTGGTTTGGCAAGACGTTGACTGAGAGTGGTATCTACTACGAAATTTTGAAGAGTGTAGCTGGAGAAGATAGTATCGTCTCCATCGATTTGACCATTCATCAGCCGAAGGTAAACCCAGACACGGTTTACTATACCGTCTGCGAGAATGAGTTGCCAGTGGTATGGAACGGCTATGAGATCCGCAATGAGTACTCCCGCGTGATTCTTCAGACGGTGGAGGGTTGTGACTCATTCATCAATATCAGACTTCACATATTGCCAACCTACGACACTTTGGAGTATGCGACGGCATGCGACTCCTTCACATGGCATGGCAAGACTTATACCAGAAGCGGCACTTACCGTGATACGCTCCAGACCATTCATGGTTGCGACAGCACCTTCACCCTTTCTCTTGATTTGAAACATTCATCCGTGACGGTGATCTCCCGTACGGTTTGTGAGAGCGAGTTGCCTATCCGTTGGAATGAGTATGAGTTCTATAGGGATACCATTATGGTGTTCCCAAGCCACAATGGTTGCGACTCCATCATCAAGGTGGATTTGACGGTGAACAAAGAGTACAATTTGATCTTTAATGAGGTAGCTTGCGGAAACTTCTATTGGCAAGGCAAACTCTTGACTGTCTCCGGAACGTATGTGGATTCCTTCACCACCATGGGTGGTTGCGACTCCATCGTAACCTTGAACTTGGTTGTCAGCCATCCATACTATGTCGAGTTGGTGGATACCACCATTGCGGGAACCATTTATGAGAAGAATGGATTCACGGTAGATGCGCAACAGATAGGTGATTATGAGTATGAGGTGATGCTGAAGTCAGTTTACGGATGTGATAGTTTGGTGCATCTCTCCCTCTTCGTGGATGGTCGCGACATCAATGTAAGGTGGACCAACGTTTCGGGCGGTGTCGTCGATTACTTGAACGGCGAGCGTTGGGAGCGTAAGTTCTGTGCGAGCGATGAGTATTTTGCGAACTACAAGATCAAATCCGGTGTGCCTGACTCCTTCAAGATCTCCTTCGACCATGAGGGTATCGCCCAAGGATTTAAGAATGTCTCCGGTCATTTGGACAATACCGACTCGGTCGGACACATCTCCTTCGTTGTGCCGGATGGTGTGGCGCCAGGCTCCTATAAAGTGTTTGTCCAACTCTTTGGAGAGGGCAAGTCTAGTACGTTGACTCCATTGAAGATCAATATGGGAATGGATTACCGACGAGTTACCCGCATGTGGGGCGATGTTGTCGTCTTCGACAATTCGGATAGGGAGTTCATTGCTTACCAGTGGAAGAAAGATAACCAAGACATCCCTAATGCGACAGGCCAATACTATTGCGAATACGACGGTTTGGACGGTTTCTACTCATTGGATGCGGTGACGAAAGACCACGATACCCTCTATGTCTGCGGAAGGTATTTTGAACCGCAGGAGGTCAATTTCGAGATTTCAAGTTATCCGGTTTATACCAATAGCGGAAAGGTGACCATCTATGTGAAGGGTCTCTCTGAAGAGGAGATGCAAAAGGCACGTATGTATGTCTATACGACGGAGGGTATCTTGACCTACTGGACGGATGTGGTCAGCAAAGAGACGGAGGTCCGTGTAAGGGCTGGACGCTATATTTGTTTGGTGGTATTGGAAGATCAGCGGAGCGCGTCATGTCGTTTTGTCTCCCATGCGGTCGAGTTAAGATAGTAAAGCATTTAGATTATGAGGAAGATTCTAACGATAATAGGAGGTTTGATGTTCACGTTGGCCAGTTGGGGCCAAGGCGAACTCTCTGTGTGCGTGGGTGGCGGTCTGAACACCATCCTTACGGATCCTAAGTTGGATAGAGCGTTGAGCGGTATCGGTCAGGGTGACGCGGATGCGCGGCTCTCTCCTGGTTTCTTGATCAGTTCCCGTTTCCTCTATTTCTTCGGAAACGGACATTTAGGTTTGGGAAGTGGCGCTGATTTCATCCACTACTCATCCTCCCTTCAATTAGACGGCGAACTGGTTACCCCATCTTATGATGACATCAATGGACAGGCTTTCGACTTGATTCAATCCTATGTCGGTTGGCAAGAGAAGCAGCGTCTGTTCACCTTGGAGTTTCCATTGGGAATCTATTATAAGGCCAATTTCTCGGAGAAATCCAATCTGGTGTTAGGCCTTGGTGGAAAGTTGGTGGTTCCCGCCTTTTCCCGCTATCAAATCACCGATGGTGTTTATGAAGTATCCGGCTATTATCCTCAGACGGATGTCACGATCAAGGATTTGCCTCACCATGGTTTCTCTGGCAGTGCGCCTATTGCGAATGGAGGCTTGAATACGCGTGTCGCATTCTCCGTTTATGGAGAGGTCGGTATGAACTTCGCCATGTCGGATCATCTGCTCTTCCATGTGGGCCTTTATGCCAATTATGGCATCACCAATATCATTACGGATAAGAAACACGAACCATCGTTGTGGGATGATTTCATGGTGGACAACGAGAGTGCGTTCAGTTTAAAGGTGACGGAAAAGGCAAAACTCTTCTCCGCTGGCTTGAAGTTGGGTATCACTATCCCTACCAACGCCGATGGTAATACCGAGGGGGCGTCCCGCGACGAGAAGATTGCCAAGTCGATAGAGTAGATTTTCCGCAATATTTATTGAAAAATATTTGGGAATCAGACCTAATTTCTTAATTTTGTATTAGTCTAGTGAGTTTTGGACCGCGCGTTTGTAGCGTTTGTAGCGCGGCCTTCATAGGGTAATAATTTAAATTGTTGATATCATGAAAATGAACAGATTCTTTTTGGCTTCGCTTGCGCTTGCGGCAGGTTTCGCAAGTTGTAGCAATAGTAATGGCGGTTCAGGTAGTTCTATCCCTGAAATGAAAAGAATGCATTGCGAATTCGTTCCTGACGGAGAAGAGGCAATCATCTACGGTAGTAATTTGAAAAGGGCGGAAATCATCTTCCCAGGTGCGGAGAATCCTGCAAAGGTTGTCTCTTCTTGCGATACGATGATCAAGGTAATCGTACCGGAAGGTTCTGAGGATGGTCAATTGAAGATCAAGTGCGGAGACAAGACTGTCTTGTCAAAGTTCTTCTTCCGTGATAACCGTAACATCATTGTCAACTTCGACCATCGTCTTGCAACTTGGGGCGGTTACAATCCAAAGGATGAGAACGGTGAGTTGATCACTGGAACATTGGAGATGGGTACAGAGATCACACCATTCGCCAATGGCGCTAAATTGCCAGAGTCTTGTAGTGGCAACTATGGTTTGTTGTATGGAAAGTACAACACGCCTTGGATGATGAACCAATGTATGTATATCCAATATGTGGCAAACCCAATGGAGGGTGGTAGAGGTAGAATTTCCGTTGCTTCCAAAGCTTTCGAATCATATGACATGAGTTCTTTGGCTTTGAAGTTTGAGGTATTCGTTCCTAAAGAGTGCGCTTACAAGGGTATCAAGACTGAGATCTTCTTCGGTCCTATCGATTCTCCTGACAAGCATGGTCGTGATGTCTCTCCAATCTGTTTCTGGGAGCCTTATAAGAATGATGGTTCATTCTCTACCGATTCATGGACCACTGTTACCATTCCATTGTCGGAGTTCTATCACAATACCAAGACCGATACCGATACTTTCGATGTTGACTTCGATTTGAAGAAGGCGACCAACTTGAGTTTCTTGCAATTCGGTCAACCAGAGGGCGAGCCTCAAATCATGATGTGCGTGGATAACTTCCGCGTGGTTCCTATCGAATAATCTGAACCGAAATTTAAGAATAAGGTATTGCCTTTGAGGCAATACGAAAAGAAAGTGGGCTGGATTCGTGAAAATCTAGCCCACTTCTTTTATGTGGTCAAAAGTTAAGAAAGTTCAGTTCGACGAACTCCGTTGAATTTCCTCAGAATTGTTTGAAGTGCTCTTCCGCCTCTTTCAGGCTATCCAGTTTGCCCACATCAATCATGCGTAGGTTATTGTTCAGATGGTAACCGATTTTTGCCTTCGCCGCATTTTCGATGTAAAAATCCATGATAGGAAATTTTGCTGGATAATCTTTCATGAGGTTGAAGATGGCGGGAGAGAGTACGTGTATGCCGGAAAAGGCGAATTTGAGGCTCTTGTTAGGATTGAAATCCGCAAAGGGTGATTTGATCTCTCCTGTCTTGGTGTTCATCCAACCCTTTAATCTCTTCTCTTCGTTGAAATAGAGATAGCGGGAGGTCTCTCGCTCCTTGACCAGTAGGGTGGCGTCGTTGCCGCTACTCTTGTGGATCTGGTACAACTCCGCAAGGTTCGCATCTGAAAGAATGTCCACGTTATGGATCAAGAAGGGTTCTCCGTCGTCGAAGAAATGTGATGCCTTGCGGATGCCTCCTCCTGTGTCCAACAAGAGATCCCGCTCGTCGGAGACTTCGATGCGTAGACCGAAATTTTTCTTCTCCTTCAAGAATTCAGTGATCTTGTCCGCATGGTGGTGGACATTGATGATGAGCTCATCAAAACCTTGTTGGCCCAATTTTAGAATGACATGTTCCAATAGCGTCTTGCCGCCAACGGGGACCAACGCTTTGGGAATCGTATCTGTGATCGGTTTAAGGCGAGTGCCTAACCCCGCCGCAAAAATCATGGCTTTCATATTTATTTCTTCTCTTCCGCCTTGTGGGCAGGGGTTAATATCTCTTTGTAACGAGCCTCGTCGTTCAATATTTTAATCGCCTCCTCTTTGCACTCGTCAAACTTCAAGGACTCTTCCGCAACCCCCTTTTCGAAGTAGTAGCGCTTCACGATCTCTGTGCTGATGCTTCGGATGATATCCTTCTTGAAGAGCGTGAGATCCGTCTCTATATTGGGTTTGAGTTTCGCCTCCAAAGCGTTCATCTCCGCCTCCGCGTACTTGTCGTATCCCTCCTCTTTCAGTGTCTTCTTCAGTGCGTTGAGGACATCTTCCGAAAGTGGTTTGTAGGTGAACTTCCTTTGCTTGACATACTCTTTGAACGATTCGTAGTCTTGGTCAGTGAATTTAAAGTCCTTGATGGCGGGTATCGTCGGATGGCTCTTTTGGTATTCGGTCACGAAATCAAAGATGATGTTCTTCTCGTAGAGGTAATACTCTGCCGTGGAGGAGGTGGAGTCGGTGACTACCACATCCGGAGAGATACCGCCACCGTCCCTGACGCTTCTGCCGTGAAGTGTCTTGAACTCGTGGGTGAGGCTGTCCGGAATTCGTTGGGAATACTCCTTCCCATCTTTGTTGGAGTAGTCGATGGCTTGGATGCAGCGGCCGCTCGGAATGTAATATTTGGAGATGGTGAGTTTTAGGTTTCCGCCATGGGGCAAATCTCTGGTGGTCTGGACCAAACCCTTTCCGAAGGATCGCTCTCCCACGATGACGGCTCTGTCCAGATCCTGCAGCGTGCCCGCTAAAATTTCGGAAGCGGAGGCGGAGTTGCGGTTGACGAGAACGGTGATCGGGATCTCCTTGTCGATTGGATCCCTTAGTGCCGTGTAGGTCTTGTTGATCGCCTCGTTCTTGCCTTTGGTGAAGACAAGGGTGGATTTTCTATCCACGAATAGGTTGATGATATCGGCCGCCTCGTCCAAGATGCCGCCGGGATTCTCCCTGACATCTATGATCAGTTTCTTGATCTTGTTGTTTTTCTTTAGGTCCAAGAAGGCCTCCTTGAATTGGACCGCGGCGTTTTCTGTGAATCCGCTGATGTAGATGTAGCCGATACCGGGAGCCACCTCGCCCGCATAAGGAATGGCGGGAAGAGAGATGATCTCGCGGGTGACGGTGATGTTCTCCTTCTTGCCGTTTGGATGCTTGATTGTCACTGTGGCTTGGGTGTGGGGTTCGCCACGAAGCTGCTCGCTCGCTTGGGAAACGCCTATGCCCTTGATCTCCTTGCCGTTGATTGCAGTGATGATGTCGCCAATTCTTATGCCCGCTTTGAAGGCAGGCATTCCCTCGTAAACATTGGTGATGAGGATGCCTTCGTCAACCTTCCCGATGACACATCCCACGCCGGCGTATTCGCCTGTGGTCATTAGCTTCAACTTGTCCATATCCTCGTCGGGAATGTAGTTGGTGTAGGGGTCGAGCGACATCAGCATCTCGTCGATACCTCTCTTGATGGTCTTCTCCGGTTTGATGGAATCCACGTAGAGTAGGTCCAACTCCTTATAGATGGCGTTGAATATATCCAAATGTTTGGCGATCTCGATGTTTTTGTTGCTTGTCGCTCCGGTTGCCCAGCAACTTAGTGCGGAGCAGATCGCCGCGAGGGTGAAAAGGGTATGTTTCATGCTACTTGTGATTACATATTGTACTTTTTCTTGTCGCCCCAAAGTCTGGTCATCTGTTCCGCCAAACGATTTTCGGCGGCGTTGTTTTGAGGTGTCCAGAAACGGGTTCCTGATATTTTTTCCGGTAAAAACTCCTGTACGACAAAGTGGCCTTCGTAGTCGTGCGAGTATTTATAACCTTTGCCGTAATCCAACTTCTCCATCAACTTGGTGGGCGCATTGCGCAAATGTAGCGGAACGGGCTGGTTGCCGTTTTGCTGCACGAAGGCCAATGCGTTGTTGATAGCCTGGTAGGCAGAATTACTCTTCGGGCTGGTGGCCAAATAGATGGTAGTCTCCGCCAGAACGATGCGTCCCTCCGGCCATCCGATTTTATGGATGGTGTCGAAGCATGCGTTGGCCAACAGCAGAGCGTTGGGGTTTGCCAGTCCGATATCCTCCGAGGCGGATATGACCAATCTTCGGGCGATGAATTTGGGATCCTCTCCGCCGTCCACCATTCGGGCCAACCAGTAGATGGCCGCGTCGGGGTCGCTACCTCGAATGGACTTGATGAAGGCGGAGATGATGTCGTAGTGCATCTCTCCGTTTTTATCGTAAGCGTTCGGGTTCTCCTGCAATCGATCCGTCACGATTTGGTTGGTGAAGTGTATCTCTCCGGCATCGGGTTCCGCTCCGACGACTAGTTCGATGATGTTCAGTAACTTACGGGCATCGCCACCTGCGAAACGGAGCAGCGAGTCTGTCTCGTCGAAGAAGATCTTCTTCTGTTTCAACTCCGAGTCTTTCTCCGCCACGCGATGGGCGAGGGTTAGAAGATCCTCTTCTGTCTGCGGTTTTAGCACATAGACTTGACACCTGGAAAGCAATGGCGTGATCACCTCGAATGAAGGATTCTCCGTGGTGGCGCCAATCAGTGACACTACGCCCTGTTCCACAGCGCCCAACAACGAGTCTTGCTGTGATTTGGAGAATCGGTGGATCTCGTCGATGAAGAGGATCGGTGGATCATTGCTGAAGAAGCGAGAGTTCTTCGCCTTGTCGATCACCTCCCTCACATCCTTCACGCCTGAACTGATGGCGCTCAAGGTGAAGAAGGGACGCTCCAACTGATTGGCGATGATACGGGCCAGTGTGGTCTTTCCCACGCCGGGAGGACCCCATAGGATGAAAGAGGGAACTCTCTTCAATTCTATCATTCTGCGGAGCACACCATTCTCACCGACCAAATGCTTTTGGCCCACATATTCGTCCAATGTCTTCGGACGCATTCTCTCTGCCAAGGGTTGTGACATGCCTATATCGTTTCTGTTATTATAATATCAATTGGAAATCTCATTCCGTGTATCGTTTCAGTTCAAGGGTGGAACCGTTCCACTCCGCATAGGTGAAGTTGGTGATCCAATCGCCAAGGATGATTACTCGGCTCTCCTCTTCGATGGGCAGATCCAATAGGATATGCCTGTGACCGAAGATATAGAAGTCTATTTTGTTCTCCTTGCGGTGGCGTTTGGCGAATTGGACAAGGAACTCCCGCTCTTCACCCATGAACTGTTCCGCCTCGTTCCCCTGCTTCTTCTTGCGGTTGAATTTAGACCAGGACAAGCCGAAAGGCATTGTCACGTCTGGGTGTATCCATTTGTACATCGCTTGGCATACCTTGTTGCGGAAGAACGCGCGCAGGAAACGGAAGGATAGGCTTGGATCTCCCAATCCATCTCCGTGGCCGATGTAAAACCGCTTGCCGTCAAACTCTTCGATGGTATCCTGCTCTCGGATGGTGGCGCCCAATTCATCTTGGAAATAACCGAACATCCAGATGTCGTGGTTGCCTGTGTAGAGATATACGGGAATACCCTCGTCGATGAACTCCGCTATTTTCCCGATGAAGCGGACGAAGCCTTTAGGTACGACATATTTGTATTCGAACCAATAGTCAAACATGTCGCCGACGAAGTAGAGGGCCTTGCAGGTGGGCTTGATGCTCTCCATCCAGCGGGTAAGCCTTCTCTCCGCCACTTTCCTCTCTTCGTAGATGCTCAATCCAAGGTGGGCGTCGGAAGCGAAATATATTTTCTTCTCTGACTGATTCATCCGTTATAGAAATCCTAATTCGAGCATAGCCTCTTCACTCATACGGTCTTTGGTCCATTCAGGCTCGAAGACGATGTTCACATTGGCCTTCTTCACCCCTTCAATGCCTTCCACCTTCTGCTGGATATCCTCCACCAAGAAGTCGCCGGCCGGGCAGCTAGGCGCGGTCAGTGTCATCTCAATGTTCACGATGCCCTCTTCTGTGGTCTCGATGTTGTAGATGAGACCGAGGTCATAGACGTTCACGGGGATCTCTGGATCGAATACGGTCTTCAATACGGAGACAATCTTCTCTTCTAATTCAAGAAACTCGTTCATTTCCTCTGTTATAGATTTGTTAGAGCAACGGACTAAGCAGTCGGGAGAAGGATTCCTTCACCTTTTGCGTAAGACTGCGTGTCGTCCAAGTCTCTTTGGTTATTTCAACGGAATGATTGACATCATCCATAAATATATCTGTCATTTGTCGCGCCACCTCCGAATCGTACATGATGGCGTTCAACTCGAAGTTTTGCTCGAAACTGCGGAAATCCATGTTGGCGCTACCGATAAAGGATATGTCGTCGGTGATGACGATTTTGCTGTGTATGAACCCCGGATCGTACATATAGACTTTGATGCCAGCCTTCAACATCTGGTCGATGTAGGAGAAGGTGCTGTAGAGCGTGATTTTCGCGTCCGATTTCTTCGGGAGAATCAACCTAACGTCGATGCCGGACAATGCGGCGGTCTGTAGGGCGGTGATGAGGCTTTCCGGCGGAAGGAAATAGGGTGATTCGACATAGATTCTCTGTTTCGCCTCCATGAATGCCTTGGCGAAGATCTGCATGATGCTCTCCCATGCCATATCAGGTCCGCTGATCACGATTTGTGTCAGGCAATTACCCTTTTTCTCTTGTGCGGGATAGTAGAGCGCGTCTTGGATGAGTTCCCTATTGACGAAGAACCAGTCCGTCAGGAAGTTCTTTTGGAGCCCTAATACGGCGCTTCCCTCCAAGCGGATGTGGGTGTCGCGCCAACAACCCCAACTGAGTCCCTCCACATATCGGTCGGCGATGTTGAACCCACCCGTATAGCCGATCAATCCGTCCACTACGATGATCTTTCGGTGGTTGCGGTAATTCACGCGGCTATTGATGTAGGGAAGTCCCACCTCCAAGAAACTCCTGATCTCGATGCCCGCCTCCTGTAACTCTCTGATCTTTTTCTTTTTCAACTGCCAACTACCCACATCGTCGATGATGACACGGACGATGATTCCCTCTTGCGCCTTCTCTTTTAGGACATCCATGATGCGTTGACCGATTTTATCCGCCAGGAAGATGTAATACTCCATGTGGATGTGGTGTTTGGCGCCCTTTAGGTCCGCTATGATGTTGTTGTAAAGATCGTTCGCCTTGGTGAAGATGGTCACGGCGTTGTTCTCGTGGAGCATGGCGTCGCTGTTGCGGAAGGCGAGGGTAGCGATGCTGCGTTGTTCGTCGGTGAGTTCCAAACTAGGCAGTTCGGTGAGGTCGATGGTGTTGCTCTTCTTGTTGATGAGCAAACTTCGCTTTGAAATCATGTGTCGTTTTCTGAATTTCCTACCCACAAGGATGTAGAAAAGGAATCCTAATATAGGGAGAAATACCAACACCATAATCCATGCGATGGACTTCACCGGGTTACGGTTCTCCACCAGCATGAAGAAGATTGTGACGCATATCGTATAGACATACACCGCATAAATGATTATGTAGGCTATTTCCCAGATCATTCCACTTCAATTTCTAAAATGTAAAAATAGGGAAATAATCAATACGATTGTATATAATACGGGCAATAAGTCGCTAATTTTTACGATGAAACCGTTGATTTTTTCAATGTTTAACAATTACGGCCATCCTGAACTATTCTCCCTTCCCGATTCGCTCTTTGAGCATCTCTTCCATGTCGCGGATGGTAAAGCCGTGCGCCTTGAACTTGTTGACGATGTCGATTGCCTCCCTCTGCTCCCGGTTCAGCTCCTTGAGTTCTTCGGCGATCTTGATGCCTAAGAAAAAGAAGATGTCCATTTGTGCGATGCTGTATAGGGTGGATAGTTGTGAGGTGTCCGCGAAGGAGTTGGGCGCGCAGGCGATCTCCGCTTGGTTGTAGAGCCACGGATCTTCGTGAAGCACCTTGCTGGCGGTGGTAGGGGAGAGCCGCTCCTCAGTTCTGCCCTGTTTGCCCTTCTCGATGTAACTATAACGGCCCACTAACGATTGCGCGAAGAGGAAGGAGGTACTTCTCTGGATCTCGTCGTTGATCAGTTGGAAGAGGGCTTGTGATCGTTTGGGTGTCAGATGTTGGATGAAGTAGTCCCATCCGCGGATCTCTTTGTCGATGACGATTTGCGCTCCGTTATCGTATTGACGGAGGCTGATCGGTTGGAGGTTCAGCCTTTGCGAAATCTCGCTGTTGACCACTCGCTCCACCTCTTGGATTTCCAGTCCTGAGGAGACGCCAAGTCCCTCCAAAAACACATAGAAGCGCTCTCTCTTCTCTGGAGAAATATGGTTTAGGATGGTCTCCCTCTCCACGAAATATACCGCTGGACACCCCTCCCAGTAGTCGTTGAGCAGTCGGCTGCGCAGAACGCAATCCGAGCCTCTCTTGAGCAAATAGTTCCCTTGGTAATCGGATGCTGGGAGGAAGGCGATCTCCTTGATCTGTTGGAGATATTGCTGCTGCTCCTCTCCGAAGGGAGGGTAGGATAGATAGCACTCGTAGAGGAGAACCAAATGTTTGGCATGCTCCTCACGGGAGAGTTCTCCGCCTCTGTTTCCCGCATAGATCGGAAGGATGTTCTGAAACACCTCAGTCTCCAGTCCAGGCTCTTTGATGCCGATCTTCTGCAAAGCGGTCCGACACTTTTCGTCTTGGACCAGTGCGGGGTGTATGGCGATGAATTTTCGCTCGGTTCCTTCAGAAAGGAAGATGCGGGGGATGGGGTCGCCCTCTTCGTACAACGGCCTTACCTTGTTGTCGGAACAGAGGAAGATCGCCTCGTCCGAAAGTTGGTATTTGCTCTTCGCCAGACAGATGTAGAAGGCCTTGAACCAGTCGATGTTTTGCTCTTCCAACTCCTCGATGGAGAGGGAATCCACAATGTCCGAAATGGAGGGTTGATAGGCAATGAGTTGGTTCTCCTGTAGGTATTTCAACCACCTCTTCTTCACCTCGTCTTCCGCTTCGGTGACTGCTCGGAACGCCCATTTCATAGGCTCTTCCGTCAAATCGATGGTGTATTCGTTCGCTCCGATGAAAAGTTCTCGGAGGGTATTGCTGCTGCTGTATCGGGTGTGTGCCGCATCCACATATTCTCCGTCATCCGTCACGAAAAGTGCGGCGCTTTTGAGCCTTTGGACGATGGCGTCGTAGATAGGCGCCAAGGGTGCGTCTTCGTTTTTGTTGCTGAACTCGTTTCGATCCGTCGGTATGATTTGGAACAGATGGTCGCCCAAAAGTCGTTTTTTCGCCAGATGCTCCAAGGCGTCGCCCACTATCTCTCCTAAAAGGCGGATCTGCTGTTGGTTCCATGATTCGTGGAACTTGATGCCCTCTCGGTTGTCGGTCAAGAGGAATGGCGCATGTATCACGAAAGGAAATGGATTTCTCACCTTTGTCGGAAAGAAGCAGAAGATGTTCTCTTCGTGTGATAGTGGTTGAGGCTCTCCGGTTTCGGTAGCGGATATGGCGATGGCGCATCCCGCTTTGTAGCGGTGGTAGTGAAATGATTCACACGTTCCCTCCACCTCTCTCTTCAGTTGTACGAAGTCGTATTGGATCTGGTCGATCCGCTCTTGCGCAAGGATGTTGAGTTGGTAGTTCCCCTCTTTCCCCTCCGCTTCCCAATGGATTCTTTGTAAGTGGGAGAGGAAGAGCAGTGGCCGGTAGAGTGTCTGCAATTTTTTTAGAATGTCCGGATAATCTTTCTCTGCGTTTTTTAGCGGGAGGGAGAAGGTGGTCTCACCCTTTGCGCGGTGGATCTCTCCTCTGTCGGCTTTGACGGGAACGATGTAGTCGTGGATTTCAAAACAGAAATTATCGTCCTCGATGTGGGGACAATCAGTGTATCGGAATACAGATTTGAAACCGATGCCGAACTTTCCGATGGCATTGCCGCCCCCTTTGGTGCTGGCGCCGATGGAGGTGATGGCGTTGAGGTGGCCTCGCTCCGCATCTTTCCCCTCCTTGTCGGGGTCGCTGATGGAGAAGGCGACGGTGCCGTTGTGACTATATTCGATACGGTCGGCATAGAGTCTGATGTTCACCGTACTGGCCAGTGCGTCGTCTGAATTTTGTAATAATTCGTTGATGAAGTGCGCCTCATCCGAATATTTGTCCACGACTGAGTGCCAGAAACCTGCGGCTGCTGGATCCTTGAGTTGTTTGGCCAATTGGGAGCGTTTGGCGGTTAGCTTGTCAAACCATTCTTGCTCTTTCCCCATATTGTATAGCGTGTTTGTGCGTTATAGACTGGCGTACTTGTGGGAGTCCTTCTCCTCCCAACCGTGCGCGTTTCGAATGGCGGGCAGCACCTCCTCCGCGGAGGAGACGACCGTCCAGGTCTTTTTCAACTGTTCTGACATGAAATTCTCCTCCACGCACTTGTCCAACATGGCGATCAGCGGGTCGAAGTAGTGGTCCACATTGAGGATGATGATGGGCTTGAGGAAGAGGCCAAGTTGTTTCCATGTGATGATCTCCAGTAGTTCCTCCAATGTGCCACATCCGCCGGGAAGGGCAATGGCCGCGTCCACATCCTGCACCATACGCTCCTTGCGGGAGTGCATGTCAGGTGTTTCCACCTCCTTCACAAGGGGGTTGTCCCAGCCTCGCTCCACCATGAAGTGGGGGATGATGCCCGTGATATCACCGTGGTGATCCACCATGGATTGGGCCAATTCACCCATTAAACCGATGGCGCCACCTCCATAGTTACATCCGATCTTGTTTTCGGAGAGGATCTCTCCCAGACGGCGGGCCGCCATTTTGTATTTGTCATCCACTTGTGAACTGGATGCGCAGTAAACGCACACTCTCTTTGTCATGTCATTCCTTATTTTCTTTCGCAAATATAACGAAATAAACCTATCTTTGCGTTCGATATGGAACAGGATTTGAAAAAACAGACGGCTCGCTCCATCTTGTGGAACGCTTTGGACAAGGTGGGTTTCCAAATGGTGGCTTTAGGAGTAGGTTTGATCACGATGAGGCTTTTGTCTCCCCGTGAGTTCGGATTGATCGGCGCTTTGGCGATCTTCACGGCCCTCTCCAATATCTTGGTGGAGAGTGGTTTCTCCTCCGCGATGATACGACGCAAAGAGAATAGTGATGGCGAGTATGTGGCCGTCCTCTCTTTCAATGTGGCCTTAAGTCTCCTTTTTTACGTCCTACTATTCCTCTTTTCCCCAGCCATAGCGAGTTATTGCAATATGCCTGAGTTGGAGTCTCTTTCCCACTTGCTCTTTTTATCTGTGATTTTCAACTCCTTGGGTATTGTTCCGATCATTCAATTGACCAAATCGTTGTCCTTCAAGAGGATGTCCATCGCCAGTTTGATGGGGGCGTTGGTGTCGGGAATCGTGACGATTCTATTGATTCTGAAAGGGTATAGTTATTGGGCATTGGCATGGCAGATTGTTTTGCAGAGTGCGGTGAAGACGACTCTTTTGTGGCTCTTCTGCGGATGGTTGCCCAATCGTGCGCCTCGTTTCGAGGTGCTGAAGGAACTCATCTCTTTTAGTTTCTCCTTAATAGGCACCAATCTCTTGAATACATTGGCCCGATATGTCTATAACCCCTACATAGGACGCTACTTCGGCGAGGAGCGTTTGGGTTATTATGCGGAGTCGTATAAATTCTACATTTTGCCGGTCAATATCATCTCCGGCACCTTTGCAGGCGTCGCTTTGCCTGTCTTGTCCAAGTTGAATGAGGAACCCTCCCGACAACTCA
This sequence comes from Paludibacteraceae bacterium, assembly GCA_045639525.1. Taxonomy (GTDB): domain Bacteria; phylum Bacteroidota; class Bacteroidia; order Bacteroidales; family Paludibacteraceae; genus UBA1181. Next base: position 19,581 of record JAZUDI010000046.1, read on the forward strand.
CCTACTTGCGTAAGATGATGCGTGTGGTAGCCTTCGCCATCTTTCCTGTGATGATGGGCGCGATGGCCTGCTTCGACAATTTGGAGATGGTGATTTTGGGTGAGAAATGGGCGGAGATAGTGCCCTATTTCAGGGTTTTAGCGGTTGCGGGATTGGTTGGCCCTATGCATATCATGTATCTGAATTTAATGGTAGTGAAGGGCTTCACCAAATTTAATCTTCTGTTGGAGGTGGTGCGAAATGTGTTGACTATTCTCTTCCTCTTTCTTTCCCATGATTCGGTCTATATGATTCTGTGGGGAATCGTGGCGGCGAACCTTCTCTCATATATGGTGGACCTCTTCTTTGTGAGAAGGGTGGTGACCTATTCGATCTATCATCAATTGAAGGATATCTTCCCCTATTTAGTTCTCTCCCTCTTTATGGGTGGCTGCGTCTATCTGGTAGGTACACTCTCTTTGGAGGTCCACCTGAAGCTTCTTTTACAACTGGTGGTCGGTGGTGTGACCTATTTATTACCTGCTAAAATCTTAGGTTCTACCGTGTTGGAGGATGTCCTGAATATCTTTCTGAAAAAAGGGCGTTGATCCCTTTATTCTTCGTTAAATGTAATCAAATCCAAGGTGTAATCGCCCATGGCGCAAGGTATTGGGAGCACTTCCTCGATTTTCTTACATGAGATTTTATTCTTATTCAACATGGTTCCTCTGGAGAGTGGTGATGGTCGGCTGATCACGTCCGTGTAGATCTCCATAGTGGGATTGTGTAGGTTCTCACTTCGTAGTGTCGCCACACTATTCTCTCTGTCGGCTCGTACCAAATTTGCTTCTGGCCTCTCTCCGAAACGGTAATAATATTTATTGCTCACGCTGTTTTTCTCCTGCAAGAGATAGGTGGCTTGTGGATGGTTGTGGATGTGCTCGACAATGGCCTCCTCGTTGTAGTAATTGAGTTGATAGGATGGCACGATTGCGGTAGCCATGTTCCACAGGAAGGCGGAGAACGCAAGGCCGTAGAGCATGGATTCCTTGCCGACAAAAGGGTGTAGGAAGAAGGCTGCACAGAGAGGTAGCATTACCATGAATTCAGCGTTGCCGTGGGAGAAGAAGGCGAAGAGCAGACTGAGGGTGAACGCGATGATGTGGCTGATCTCTATGACATTCAAATCGGGCATGGAAAAACGCTTGCCGATCTTTATGTCTGTCACGAAAGCGTATATCCAGGATCCAAGACAAACCAATGCCACCAAAATGGCTACGACGCAAATCACAGCGAGTATGAGATTTCCTTTGAGTATAATCGGTATGTTCCCGTGGACTTGGTAAATGGTGCGGAATAGATTGATAGGGGTCAGTATGATATTGGTCCATCCGAAATGGATATCAGCCGAATCGGAGTGGTAGTAGTCTGTCATGAATCTGAATAAATCCAATAGGAGATGACCCTCTTCGTTTCTTGGCATTGCGAACAGGTATACGAGGGGAATCGTCAGCGAGGCAAGTGTGAACAATGTCAGGCTTATCATTCTGCGGTCGATCAAATATCCCATCCATAGGCCCAATCCCCAAAAGAGGGCAGTCTGATGGAAGAGGCAAGCTACGGCGAAGGATAATCCGCTCAAAAAGGCGAATGTTGTATGCTCCTCCTGGATTCCCTTGATAAAGAATAGTGTTGCCAGTAGGCAAAAGAAGAGCGGAATGATGTAGGTCTCTCCATCTGTGGCGAATCGAAGCATACCAAAGGTGCTGGCGCAGAAAAAGATGAGGGTCCGGCTCTTGATGGTGGAGCAAACCATTTTTAGCGCCTTGTAGGCGACGAATAATGTGGCCAGGGCGAACAAGGCGTTGGTGGCTTGCATCATTTTTAGCACATCAATAGAGGGGAACAAAGATCCTAAAATCTTGTATTCCAAATGGAAGAAACCGTTGAAGAGGAGGTGGTGGGGATGAAAAAGATCCACGCCATATTTGGCGCTGCATGCGTAGTCGTATGCGTCCAAAGATGCATTATTGCTGGGAAGTAAAAGATAAGCCATCGCTATGGCCGCCATGACTTTGGTGATCCATTTATTGTTTTTCTCCTCCTCCATGTTGTTGTGAGTTATTTTGTGAACCATATAAAAAACCAAAAGCAAGCTATAAATTGCTTGCTTTTAGAAAACCATAAACCTTACATCTATAAAGAATCATGTTTCACAACATTACACTGCAAAGATATAGATATATCTTGTATAAAAAAATGTTTGGCCGATTTTTTTTAGTTAAAATTTATATTGTATAAGTCGTTCGAAACTAATTAATTAGAACTCTTTATGCCCTTGAGGGTGAGTTGAACCCTATTCGAAATAATCCGCAATAGGTACAATCCTGCGTCGTAATCCTCGCCGAAGGTCGTTGACCCCATTCCGGAAGAGAGAATCTCCTTCATTTCTCCTGTTGAGGCATAGACGTAGATGGTCTCCTCTCCCGTTGTTCCTATCAGCGTGAAAGCTTCCGTTGTGGGATTTTGCGAAAGGTGATATTCTGTTGTCGTGATATCCTCGATGTGAGTTGGAGCGGCCAAAGGGGTAATGGAGACACTATCCACGTAGAGCGGATGCGTCGTGTTCTCCGTCGTGAAACGAAGGGTGTGTATGCCTTGTGGCAGTTCTATTTGTTTGTTGGTGTATTTATATCCTGTGCTATTGCTGGTTACCCTCACGTCTGGAACACCATGGATGAACATCGTGTCAAGTGGCTCGTAATCGAGTGAGATGCTCAATACCGCATCGTAGTTGGTGGAGTTACGCATGCTCAGGTTGTAGAGTCTTTCCTCCTCCACATTGATCGTGTATTGTGTCCACTCATTGTTCTCTCCGTAGATGATCGTGTAGCCGATAGGTTGGTTGTTTTGCCGATTGATGAATTGGAAGAGAGGGAAGAGCCCCTCGTCGTTTCTAATGTAGTTGCTTGAGCGATCCGATTGGTAGGATATGCCATATCCGCCCTTGTCATACGCCTCCATCTGGAAACTGCCGGGGATGGCGATCGGTTGATCGTAGAAAGGCGTGGATGTGATGACGGAGAGGGTGTAGCGCATGAATCCCTGTTTGCCTCTTGAATCGATTACTTGCGCGGTGAAGGTCTCTTCTCCCACCTCGGTAGGCGCACCCGTCAAAACACCATTCTCATTGAGTGTCATGCCGTTGGGTAGTTTGCCTTCGTAAACGATTATGCGGTAGGGCGCCACGCCACCTTCGACGGTCAATGTGTCCACATAGTGGTTGTAGATGCCTCCCTTCTTCAACTCTTTCTTGGTGAATTCCGGCGTCTCGATAAATTCTCCGCATCGGAATGTCATGCTCTCCCCGTATGCGCTGAAATCCCAAAGGTAGATGCCTGAATTGCTGCCGTCAACCCACTTTGCGCTTGGCTTGGAGTCATCGCTGAAGTGGTCGGGTCCGTTCCCCTTTGCCCAGAATGGGTTGTTGTCGGTTGCGGGACGGCAATCCAGCAGCTCGTCTTTGCCTGGATAATTGTTGTCGCCCCTCGCGTTGCTATGCCAAATGAAGATTCCCTTGTCGTTGTTGTACCAGGTGGCGAAATGTCTGTCCCGCACCTCTATGTAGTAGGTTTCCTGGCTGTTTTTCCCTTTGCCTCTGTAAACGGCGGCGTGTCCGACGCCTTGTTTGAGGGTGATTTGTTTTCCTCCCGTCACTTGGGTGATGTCTTGCTTGTCAGTCAGCCAACCCAGTTGATCCATCGCCCAAGCGTTAGGGTAGGTGGGGTTGGTCTCGCTGGAGATGGAGAAAGCGTCTCCAATATTGTATTTGGAGGCATTGTTGGCCTCGTGCTCCTCATACTGGTAAAAATCGGGCCATCCGCAGACGAGGTGTCCGTTTTCGTGAACGAAGGTGCCCATCGTCAATTTCTTGTCGATGTCTGTGATTTGGTAGGTGTGGTAGGCGGAGCGGCTAAAAGTTCTGTCGTCCAAGGAGACTTGCATGGAACTTTGGTGTGGCCATAGTCCCGTGGCCCATTGGTTCCTGCAAGTGCCTGCGTAGAGGATGTTCAATGCCATGATTCCTCCATACATGTTTCTCGTGAGTTTGGAGAGGTTGCCAGCCTGCTCCTTGTTCCATTCGTTGAGTGCGCTGCCGATGACAGGGTAGAGCCTGTCTATGGTGTAGGTGGTCGCATTATCAGGCGAATAGTACGATTTGTTGTTTGGAGCGGTGTAGAACTTCTTCGGCACATAGTTGATGTAGGTGAGCTTGCCACTGGAGATCCATTGGAAATACTCTTTGATGGAGCGGGCATTGCCGAATTGCGGGTTGTTGTCTCCATTCAGGAATTGTTCGATTTGATCTCTGGTGACCGTCGATTTCTCGTCGGGGAAATCAATGATGATGCAGATTCCGTATACGGTGTCTGGCAGTACGGTCGCGGCTCTCAAAGTGGGCTGATCCGACTTCCCGGCCTCTTTGTTAAGCTTTTCCTTGGTCTGTTGGATTTTTTCGTTTCGGCTCTCTTGGGAGATGCGGATGGCCGGCTCGACAATCATTTTCACCGCATCGGGAGCCTCTCCCCCTTTGTAAACGATGCCGGAGGAGGCGTATTCTCGTTTGTCCGCGGAGAGCAAGGCATAGCATATTTCTCCGCTTTTTTCATCTTTCGTAAGGGTATAGCGGTCTACACTTTCCGCATCGATGTAAAGATCGTTACCGTAAAGGTAAACGGTTACACGCTCACCGTTGGGCTGCGTCATGGCATAGGGCGTCCTATGGTAAACCATGGCCTGTATCCATCCAGCTTGGCACAAAAGGAGAAGGATCATGACGATCCTATATGTAAGCGTGTTTTTTTTCATGGACTTCCCTTTAAAAGTGTAACTCCTCAAATATACAATTTTTTTTTACTTCTTATTAAAAATAATCAGTAAAAGTGGAATTTTTTTTTGGGAAAAGTCTCGAACGGGGAAATCACTTTGGGGCTGTCAACTTATCGATGATCCGATCATATGCCGCATTGATTTCCGCCATCTTTTTCGTACAGAACTGGATGTTGCCTTTGTTTTGTGGGAGGTCTGGATGATACATCCTTGCCAGCCGTTTATGCGCTTTTTTTGCTTCCGATAGGTCCGCGTTCGGATTGAGTCCTAACAGCGCGTAATCAGCATTGCTCGCCTTTTGCATCTTCTCTTTCGAATTCCCCTTGGAATGGTGGGAGAAATCTTCTTCCTGCGAATTGTCCTCTTGATCCTCGCGGAGCGGATTGTACCGTTTGGCGAAAGAGTGGATGGTGCCACTGTCCAGACCCAGTCCGATCATCGCCTTCCAAATGTAATTCCACTCGTCTGATTTGATGCCATCCGTGTCGATGGCAAGTTTGAACAGAAGTTCGACAATATCGTGTCGTTCAGTGGAATTGGTGAATGATTTGATCGTTTCAAAAGCATGATCAGTGACAAAATTATCCCCTTTAATATATCCCTTGTAATTGATGGGTAAATCAGGGTGTTTCAGGAGAAAAACCTTGATGATTTCTTTTCTTTGCTTGGTGAATTTTGGCCCTAATTTCACAAGGTTGGCGACCAATGTCGAGAGTATAGGTTGCAGTGTTGATCTCTTATCTTTCTTGTTCTCATCCTTGGAACTAATTCCTCCTGTGGCATGGAAGATTTCGAATCCAATCATTATAGCAAATATAGTTATTAATATAGGGAGTACTAATCCTTTGTTTTCCCCGTTAGAAGAGGATGAGTTATTGTTGAGGAGAAGAAATTTGCTTTTATCAAGTTTGTGCGAACCGTTCAATGGGGCCCACTCTCCTTCAAATTCGAAAAACAATTTGTCGGAATCCCATGCGGTTCTCCGTAGTTGTTTTGCTTGGGAAGAATGGTCGATGAGGTTTTTCCCCCACATGTCCTTGACGCTGTAGATGGGGAGGTTCCACTTGTTTTTGTGGGTGCGGGATGACATATACCCTTCAACCTTTGCATTCAAAGTGATTGGCCGACTTAGGTCGATTTCGTGGAAAGGATCGTATGTTTGGTTGGAAAAGTAGGTTTCTAAACGCCCGTTATCGGTCGTGAATTGTAATGAGTAGGCGAATGGATCGCTATCTGTTAGAAAGAGAAGATTCTCTTCTTCTTGCGTGGAAGTAACCTCGCCTTTCTTTGTCATAAGAGAAGCGATATAGGAGAATTGTCGGAATTCTTGACGCGACGAAAAGTGGTTTTCCGGTTGTTGGATGATGATATCGATGAACTTGCAAAACCATGCCTTGCTGGTTTGGTCGAATATGTGGATGGTGTCCACCTTGATTATGGTTTGCGATGGTTTAAATGTTAGTTCCCACTCTTTGGTTTTGTATTGAATAAGATTTTCGTCAATGATGATTTCCGTATCTTTGTTCAAGGGGAACGACCAATCTAACGACTTTTTCCATTTGCTGATTTGCGGGTCGGATGGGCATAGTATCGCCATTCTCGACGTTGGAATCGCTATGTTGGTGAAATTGGGAGACTCCATAGACGGGACGGAATAGAAGGCGCCGACTCTGTATGTGAATGCTTCCCCCTTTACAACTTTCCTTTTGGATGATGGGCCGAACATTTCAGCCTTGTATCCCGAGTTTGAGGCAACAGAAATGGTCTGGTGTTGTGTGTTGATTAAAGCGGATTGGATATCGAGGGCTTGAATGGTCTCAATGCTGCCGGATCTCCCTTGTATGATCTTGCTTTTGTTGTTGGAGATGGAGAAGGGATACTCTCGTAATGGATTGGAATTTGACGGTTTGAATATTGTGTAGTGGTCCACGTTATATTTGAGAGATGCGAGAAGTTGCGTATTGCTCGGAATACAAAAATAGCCCAAGCCTTTGTCGTTGGTTGTATATTGGACATGGCGTTGATCTCCTGAAATAGTTACGGTGGCGTAGGGGAGTTGATAACTCTGCGCGTCGATTGTCTGAATGCGACGGATTTCATAGTCTATGTCCGGTTGGTCGATGGTCCACCAACCTGATTGGTTGATTTGGGCGATGTAGGCGTTCTCTCCTGTTGGAGTAGCCACTCCCTTTTGAGTCCATGTGCCTAACTCTTCGTCAAAATACCATAAAGGCATAGCCATCCTATCTGAGGAATTGTTATTCTCCTCGTCCTTTGATTCCTTTCCTATTTTTACGATTATGGGTGTTTGACTTTTCAGTGGCAATCTCCTCTCCTTCGATAACAATTCGATTTTGAAAAGTGCGAAGGTGTAGTGGTTGACTTTTCTTCCTGCGAATTCTTCCAAAATCTCTCCTCCTGGTTGTATGCCGAAAATGTGCGGGATCTCCTCCTCTGTTGGAAATACGATCTCCGAAACGACATTTCCGAAATAGGGATTGTTCATGTTATCGACGATAGAGAACCGATTGTATTTAGCCTCCAACCTTAGGGAATCCTTGTTGGTCGCGACGTGAAGCGTATCTTCGAAGCTCATGAAATTCAAGGTTCTGACCATATCCATCCTTCCCAATAACCGTAAACTCTTCGGATGCCTGCTGGTGGTGCAATAATACTCTATGTCTTGGGAGCCGCTGATTTTCAACATGGCGTTGAATTCCTTGGCCTTGAAATAGGGGATGTGGAAATTGTTCTGGTAGGTGGAAAACCCGATGACCCTATTGGCCGTGGCGATGGAAAGGGTGGGTGCCCCGAGCTCCCTGTTTTCTATCTTAATGTCTGTTTCTGCGGAGTTGTCTCCCCGTGAGCAAGATAAGAGAGCCGCTCCAAGAAGAAGTAGTAAAATTTTTATGGTATTGTTCATTGTGTCTATCAATATTGTATCAGTCGTCATATGCGTTATTTGCACTCTATAGGGCGCTGATGATGCGTTCGTAGGCTTCGTTGATTTCCGTCATCTTTTGGGTGCAGAAATCCTCCTTCCCCGCGTTTTGAGGAAGGTCGGGGTGGTATTGAAGCGCCATTTTGTGGTAGGCCCGCTGTACCTCCTCTTTCCCAGCGTTGCTTGTTATGCCTAATGTCGCATAGTCGGAAGAGAGCGTTCTACTGTATGTGGCGCTCGTTCTTTGGGAGTTGTAATATTTGGTGTAATCATCGTACTCAGTGCGCAGCGGACCATACTTCTGGTTGAAGTAGTTGATGGTGATGTTGTTCATCCTGAGCCCCGTCATCGCTTGTTGAAGAAGGCTCCATTCCTTGTTTTTGATGCCATCCTGGTCAATGGCCAGTTTGAATAGGAAGAGGATAAAGTCTCTACGCTCTTCGAAGGAGAGCTGTTTGCAGAGATAGGCGTAATACTCACCTGTTTTATTTTCGTCAAGATACGTGTCGTGCGTGATTTCTATGCTGGGGTGATTGTGGAGGTAGTCATTGAAGATATCTTCCTCACGAGAGGATGGTTCCTCTGGCGCATATTTTAATAGGTTAGAGGTGAAGTGGGATAAGTATCTGTTGGTCTCTTTGTCTTTGGAACCTCGAGAGCTCGATATGCCTATCCAGACAGAAATGGCGAGCAACCCGAATGCTATGACATACATTGAAACGATACCTGTGTAATCTTGTTTTACGACAATTTTTTGATGGAAATTGTTGTCTTTTAATGGTGTAAACATAACCGTTTGAGTTCCTCCAGCAAGTTCAAGTTTGAGGAACCCGCTCATCAGCGCTTTTTTTGTCAGTACAGTTCTAAGGGGATTATATGCTTTTCTAAATGAGACGTTACCATACCCATCGGTGACGTTGAGGATTTCATGTTTCTCATACAAGTTATCGCTAATAACAAAACAAGCTTCTACTATCATCTCATGGCCGGTATCGATTATTACGTTCTCATCCAGTTCCCTTATTTCGGTTCTTGATTCAGTATTACTTCTGTAATCATGGAATTTTATGAAAACTTGGAAGGTTGTGTCTTGACCGATGTTTGTCATCGTTACGGTCCGGCTTGGTATGTTGTCTTTTGCGGCGTAACAAGAAATGCCTGCCATCATAGTGAAAAACACAATGACTCTGATAGCGAATGTGATGTAGGAAAACCCGGATTCTCTTTTCATGGGATGATGATCTCTGTTGGTTGATGATGCGGTTGGTGCTGCTTAAAATGTGATTTTCGCAAGGTAATCATAGTGCTTCCCGTCCATAACCTTCTCGCAATGTAGTCCTTCGCTGGCGGCTGATGCCGCAAGCGTTTCGAAATCTAAGTATAGCCAATCGAACGGTTCGCCCTGGACGTTCTTGTATTTCATTCGGAAATCAATCTCCCCGTAATAACCCTCTTCCGGCAATTCGATGAACCCCTCTTCGTCCTCGTAAAGGTAACAGAGGTCGGTGGAATCGATGAGAAGTTGCCCGTTGGGCGTCAATCTCTTTTTGACGGTTTGGAAAAAGTGGGGGAGATTGCTGATCTTACCGACAATGCCGGTTCCGTTCATCAACATGAGGATGGTGTCGTAACACTCCTTGATGGTCACATCGAAGAAATCAATGCACTCCACAGATTTTATGCCTCTCTCTCTCATCACTTCGCAAGAGAGTTTGGAGATGTCGATCGCTTTGACGTCGATGCCCTTTTCTTGCAGATGAAGGGAGTGGCAACCGGCTCCGGCTCCCACATCCAATGTCTTCCCTTGGGTGAGATCCAAGGCTTTCTTCTCCAAGGGAGGCATTTGCTTATAGTTGCGGAAGAGGTGTGGGACTGGGATTTCGTCGTCGTCGAAGAGCGACGATTGCACCACTAATTTATTTGCCCTTCCGGTATGAAAATATTCGGAAATGGCACTGCCCATTGGATCGTTCATAGAGATAGCGGATTTTAAATTAAATAAGGGGAGAATCCTTTCGAATCCTCCCCGTTTATGGATAGAGATGTTCTGTTATTTAACGAACTTTCTGATGGCTACACAAGCGTTATGACCGCCGAATCCCAAAGAGTTGGAGAGGGCGATGGTCAAGTCGGCCTTTTGTGCCTTGTTTGGTGTGTAGTCGAGGTCGCACTCTGGATCTGGATGGTTCAATCCGATGGTAGGAGTGACGATACCCTCTTGTACGGACAATGCGGAAACGATCACCTCCACACCTCCTGCCGCACCCAACATGTGTCCTGTCATGGACTTGGATGAGCTGATGTGCGCGCGACGTGCCTCCTTCTCGCCCATGGCGATCTTGATGGCAGCGGTCTCCGACATATCGTTCATATGGGTTCCTGTTCCGTGGGCATTGATGTACAAGGTGTCCTTCTCGCTGTAGTTGGCCTCGTCAAGCGCTTGCTTGATTGCCTTCGCAGCGCAAGAACCATCTGGCTTCGGTGCGGTGTAGTGGTGCGCGTCGCAAGTATTTCCGTATCCACAGATCTCGCCATAAATCTTGGCGCCGGTAGCGATAGCGTGCTCGTACTCCTCCAAAATGACGATACCAGCACCTTCACCCATTACGAAACCTTTACGCTCCGCATCGAACGGCAATGAAGCGTTCTTTGGATCGTCGGATTTTGAAAGCGCCTTGGCGTTTGCGAAACCTCCGATGGCCAATGGGGTAATGGCTGCCTCCGCACCACCCGTGATGATGGCGTCAGCGTAACCGTATTTGATTGCTCTGTATGCCTCTCCAATTGCGTGGGTACCTGTTGCGCAAGCTGTAACGACAGGCAAGCATGGACCCTCTGCGTGGTGGGCGATCGCGATGTTTCCAGCGGCGATGTTGGAGATCATCATTGGAATGAAGAGCGGAGAAACGCGTCCCGCACCATCTGTGTTGCATTTGGTGCACTCGGTGATGAAGGTGTTCATACCGCCGATACCAGAGCCTACATAAACACCGATTCTGTCGCTTGGCAATCCAAGATCACCTCTGTCGTCCATTGCCTGTTGTGCGGCAGCGAGCGCGAATTGACAGTAACGGTCTGCTCTGCGGGCCATTCCCTTATCTACTCCGAAATCCTCTGCGCGGAAGTCCTTCACTTCAGCAGCGACTTTTACTTCCAATCCTGTTGTGTCGGCATTTTGGATGAAATCGATACCACAGGTACCGCTTTTAAGATTCTCCCAAAATGTCTTAATGTCTTTACCGATAGGCGAGATTACGCCCATACCAGTGATGACTACTCTTCTCATTATTTTGTTCTGTTTTGAGCCTTTGACAAAAGTGCCTCAGCCTCGTTCACCATTGATTCTACAATTGCTTTTGCGGAGCGTTGCTCCTTGATAAGACCAGCGATTTGTCCAGCCATGAATGATCCTCCCTTAGCGTCGCCATCGACCACTGCCTTTCTAAGTGATCCGGCACCGAACTTCATGATCTCCTCGTCGGTGATGTTGGTATCCTTTTCCATGTCAGCGAACTTCTTTGAGAATGGAGTCTTCAAAGAACGAACTGGGTGGCCCAAACGCTTTCCTGTTACGATAGTGGCGGTGTCGCTTGCGGAGATGATCTTCTCCTTGTATGTTTGGCTGACACAGCACTCGTCCGCAACGAGGAAGCAAGTACCGCATTGTACGCCCTCCGCGCCCAACATGAAAGCTGCTGCCATACCTCTACCGTCACCGATACCACCGGCTGCCAAAACTGGGATCTTCACAGCGTCAACCACTTGAGGCACCAATGCCATGGTGTTCAAATCACCTACGTGACCACCAGACTCGCAACCCTCTGCAACTACTGCGCTTGCGCCGATTCTCTCCATCAAGATGGCGAAAGCGGCTGATGCGACAACAGGAACCACCTTGATGCCTGCCTCCAACCAATCCTTCATAAACTTGGATGGGTTACCCGCACCGGTTGTGACAACTGCCACCTTCTCCTCGATGACAACCTTTGCCACTTCGTCCGCGAATGGGCTTTGCAACATGATGTTCACACCGAATGGCTTGTCTGTCATTGTTTTGCATTTTTTGATCTCCTCACGAACGTACTCAGCGTTTGCGTTCATGGCGGAGATTAGTCCCAAACCACCTGCGTTAGAAACTGCGCTGGCCAACTTGGCGTCGGAAATCCACGCCATACCACCTTGGAAAATTGGGTATTGAATACCGATCAAATCACAAATTTTGCTTGAAATCATATCGTATAATTTTATTCTTATTATCTAATAATTACCACTTCATTAAACATGCGCCGGAGGTGAATCCCGCACCGAACGCGCTGAATACGATGGTGTCGCCTCTTTGAATCTTGCCTGCTTTGTTCAATTCGTCCAAAAGGAGAAGAACGCTGGCGGAAGAGGTGTTTCCTCTATGTTCGATGTTGTGTGGGAATTTATCTTCGGGTTGATCCAAGAAACTACGGATCGCTTCGACGATTCTCAAGTTCGCTTGGTGCAAAATGAAGAACTTCACGTCACTTGCGGTCGCTTTGGATGCGTCCAAAACGGTTTGGATGTCGTTGCAAGAGTTGTGGGCGGCCAATTTGAACACTTCACGTCCCGCCATTTCCAATTTGTCATAGGTGGTGGTATCCTTTCTGAAAGGAGTGTCACCTTGTTTAACGTTGCAATTGAGCGCGGGGGTGTAACATGCGGTCACCTTCACAGCGCAATCCTCGCCTTCGTTGGATACGACAACAGCGCCTGCGCCGTCACCGAATAGTACGCAGCTTTCGCGCCGCTCCCAATCGATCATCATACTCATCTGCTCTGCACAGATAATGAGGATTTTATTAGCCTTGCCTGCCTTCATCAAAGCGTCCGCATGGTCGAGGGCGTAGATGAAACCTGTGCAGGCTGCGTTGGTGTCGATACATGGGCATGTTGCGCCGATGATTCCTTGGATAATACATCCCATGCCTGGAATGCATCTGTCGTTCATGATGTTATGGCAGATAATATAATCCAAATCCTTGGCGTCAACTTTGGCATCCGCTAATGCTTGTCTGGTCGCTTCTGCTGCTAGATCTGTAAGCGTCTCCCCGTCAGAGAGGATGCGTCTGCTCCTGATACCGGTACGGGTGGAGATCCACTCGTCGCTTGTGTCCAAGAACTTTGTTAGGTCGTCATTGGTCACTTCCAATTTTGGAATGGCACTTCCTGTTCCTAAAATTTTCATTTTAAATATTATTGGCGGATTGAAAACCCGCAGTTGATTTCTCTTTTCCTTAACGTCCGGTTAGGGACGCTAAAATTCGTTGCAAATTTAGTAAAAAAGGAGTGAATAACAACTCTGCCACCCTTAAAATGTGTTGAAGGGCGTCATTTTGATATATATCTATCAATAATTTGTGATAAATATTAATGTAGTCAATGGTTGTAAATGATACAAAATCGCAAGAAAGTGACTTGTTATTCGTGATGATAGGGTTCGCCTTTAAGGATGGTCATCGCGCGGTAGAGTTGTTCCGTGAAGACCAAACGGACCATTTGGTGTGAAAAGGTCATGCGGGAGAGGGATACCTTGTCGTTGGCGCGGCTGTAAACCTCTTGCGAAAAACCGTAGGGGCCTCCTACTACAAATACGAGTCTTTTCAGCCCGGACGACATTCTCTTCTCGATGTAAGCGGAAAATTGTTTCGAGGTGAATTCGCCTCCTTTGTCATCCAGTAAAACCACTTCGTCGTCGTTTTGGATGCTCTTCAGGATGAGTTCCCCCTCCTTCTGTTTTTGATTATCTTCTGTCAAGTTTTTCGTGTTTTTTAGAGCAGGTATCTCCTCTATGTCAAAAGAAATGTAGAATTTTAACCTCTTTTGATATTCAGAAATTGCATTTTTAAAAGATAAATCGTTAGTTTTGCCAACTGTTAGAAGAGTGATTTTCATAACCGCGTGATATTTTACGCGAAAATATAAAAAATGGCACAGACTTGTAGTGTTTTGTCCTTGTGCCTTAATATTTTGAGGAGTATGAGATTAGGAAAAAAAATAATTCTTGCTTTCTTGTTTGGCTCAGCGGCGATGGTAGCGCAAGCCAATCCGGATATCGTGCGCGCTTTTTCCAATGGTGACATGCAACAGATCAGTTCATTTTTGGATAGCAGTGTGGATTTGACGATACAAAACAATGGCGGAACGAAGAGTAGGGGACAGGCGCAAGACGCGATCGCCTCATTTTTCAGAAACCACCGTCCATCCAATTTCTCGGTGACGCACAAGACGGAGAAGGAGAAGTCTGGTTTGATGATGGGAATGCTCTATACGAGTTCGGGTAATTTCCAAGTCCTGATTCTGACCAAGAAGGATGGTTTCAAGGAGATCATTCACCAATTGAAAATTGAAGGAAAATAGTAGTGCGTTCGAAAGGCCATTATTATAATAGTAATAATCAAGGGGTAAATCCCTATTAATTTTGTTTCGAAAGATGAAAAGCGAAAATGAATTGATTGAAGATTTGCTGGACCTCGCGTTCGCAGAAGATATCGGTGATGGTGACCATACTACACTATGTTGTATTCCCGCAACCCAAAAGGGTAAGGCTCAACTCTTGATCAAGGAGGAGGGTATCCTTGCCGGCGTGGAGATCGCGAAACGTGTGTTCGCTAAATTCGATCCTGAGTTGCAAATGGAGGTGCTTATCGAGGATGGCGCGCACGTCAAGCCAGGAGATATAGCTTTCTATGTGACTGGAAAAGAGCAATCTTTGTTGCAGACAGAGCGCATCGTGCTCAACATCATGCAACGCATGAGCGGTATCGCTACCCAAACAAATAAATATGCGAAGGAGATCGAGGATCTACATACAAAGGTGATCGATACCCGTAAGACGACACCGGGCCTCCGCATTTTGGAGAAGAGAGCCGTGAAGATCGGTGGCGGTGGTAATCACCGTATCGGTTTGTTCGATATGATCCTTTTGAAAGACAACCATATTGATTTCGCTGGCGGCATCGAGAACGCTGTTTCAAATGCGAAGAAGTATTTGAAGGAGAAGGGCAAGAACATCAAGATCGAGGTGGAGGTCCGTAACTTGGATGAGCTCGATCAGGTGTTGAAGATCGGCGGTGTCGACAGAATCATGCTCGACAATTTTGATACCGCAACCACCCGAAAGGCTGTGGAGATCATCAATGGAAGATGCGAGACCGAGTCTTCCGGAGGCATCACCTTCAAGACTTTGCGTTCGTATGCGGAGTGTGGTGTGGATTTCATTTCTGTTGGTGCGCTCACCCATTCCGTAAAGGGGTTGGATATGAGCTTGAAGGCTGTTAAATGAGAAAAATCACGATATTAGTGGCGGCATTTGCCGCCCTTTTTTATTCCTGCGACCCATCGGCTAACCAAACCGGCAATGGTGGAACCTCCGCTGACCGTTTTTTGGAGACGGATGGTCTGAACCATGCCTTCCCGAACATTCCTCCTTCAGAGGATGAGACGGCGCAGGAGGGTGGTGACGCGATCTTCACGCATTCGAATTTCAAGGGGAAAACCTATCGACACGCCAATTATTCGCTCTCTTATTCCGAAGAGGATGAGCAGGCGGAGTGGGTGGCCTACGAATTGACGCGTGAGGAGGTGAATGGCAAGTTGGATCGTAAGGAGGGGTTCGACGAGGATCCAACCATTACGACAAAATCAGCCTCTCCTTCCGACTATCAGAATAGCGGTTACGACAGGGGCCATTTGGCGCCTGCGGCGGATATGAAGTTTGATGAGACCGCTATGGAGGAGTGCTTCTATATGAGTAACGTCTCTCCTCAAGTGAAGGAGTTCAACAATGGTGTTTGGAACGATTTGGAGATGCAGACACGCGCATGGACCCATAAATATGGCACAATCTATGTGGTGACAGGTCCTGTCTTGCCGAAGGATAGCAAGAATGCCAGAAAGATGTACGCCTCCGAGAGGGGAAAAGATTACAAGACCAATGTGACGGTTCCGACCCACTTCTACAAGATTCTCTTCGATTTCACCAAGAAGGGTAAGGAGAAGATGCTCGCCTTCGTGATTCCTAATCAAGACACGCATATGCCTTTCACGACATTCGTCACCTCTGTGGACGAGGTGGAGAAGGTGACCGGCATTGATTTCTTCACCAATTTGGATGAGGAGGTGGAGCGCAGATGCGAGAGCCGTTCCGACCTTTCGAAATGGCCGGAAGCCACCTACATCAATTATTCAAGTACGCATACATTTAATCATTAATCATAATTTTGAAAATGAAAGCATTTGTTTTTCCAGGGCAAGGCGCCCAATTTATTGGAATGGGAAAGGACTTGTACGAGAACGTCCCATTGGCTAAGGAGTTGTTTGAGCAAGCAAATGATATTCTAGGATTTAGAATCACTGATATTATGTTCTCCGGTGCGGAGGAGGATTTGAAGCAAACCAAGGTGACACAACCTGCGGTGTTCCTTCACTCTGTTATTTTGGCGAAGTCGTTGGGCAATCAGTTCACGCCTGATATGGTGGCAGGTCACTCTTTGGGTGAATTCTCCGCTTTGGTGGCTGCTGGCGCGATCGATTTCGCGGATGGTGTGAGCCTCGTTTCCAAGCGTGCTTTGGCGATGCAGAAGGCTTGTGAGATGAATCCTTCCACGATGGCGGCTATCCTTGGCTTGGCGGATGAGAAGGTGGAGGAGATTTGCGCATCAGTTGAGGGTGAGGTGGTGGTCCCTGCTAACTATAACTGCCCAGGTCAATTGGTAATCTCAGGCTCTATGGCCGGTATCGACAAGGCTTGCGAGTTGGCGACAGAGGCGGGCGCGCGTCGTGCGTTGAAGTTGTCTGTAAGCGGTGCTTTCCACTCTCCATTGATGGAGCCTGCAAAGGTGGAGTTGGCTGCGGCTATCGAGGCTACTAACTTCAAAGCTCCTGTCTGTCCTGTTTACCAAAATGTGACCACCAATGGAGAGACCGATCCAGAGGTTATCAAGGCTAATTTGGTGAAGCAGTTGACCTCATCGGTTAAGTGGACACAATCTGTTCAAAACATGATCGCCGCTGGCGCTACAAGCTTCACGGAGGTGGGCCCTGGCCAAGTGTTGGTAGGATTGGTGAAGAAGATCGATAAGAGCGTGGAGACGATCTCCGCAAAGCTCTAAGGAGTTAAGAATATTAATTTGGCTCTTTTTTGAAAATGAATAGAGGGAGAGATTGGGTGGTCCGGTCTCTCCCTTTGGTTTGTGTTTGTGTGTTTTGGAATTTAATCTATTAATTTTTTTTGTTTCACTTCTTGTATATTTCGAAAATTGTTCGTAGGTTTGCGAACATTATATGACGACAATACAAATGACAGAAAAAAAGTACTGCATAAAGACGGAAACGTTGGCTCAGATGGCGAAAGCTCTTGGACATCCGGCGCGCATAGCGATTATGAAGTTCCTCGCCAAACAGGACACCTGCTATTTTGGCGACATCCACGAGGAACTGCCTATCGCCAAGGCAACCGTAAGTCAGCATCTCGCGGCGCTAAAAGAGGCTGGCCTTATCCAAGGCGAAATCGAGACGCCCAAAGTGCGCTACTGTATCAACAAGGAGAATTGGGAATATGCCAAACAGTTGTTTGGAGAGTTCTTCGATATGGAGTTGCAAAAGGGCGACAATAGTTGTTGCTACTGACATCCTCACCCTCGCGGTTGCGACTTCGAGGGTTTTATAAAAGATTAATTGTTCGTTGTTTTGCGAATTACAAATATTTATTGATATACATTTAACATTATTGAATTATGCAAGAAATTAAAGTGCTTGGTACAGGTTGCGCAGGATGCAAAGCTTTGTACGCGACAGTCGAAAAGGCTGTGGCTGATCTTGGGTTGAACGTAAATCTCGTAAAAGAGGAGGATATCATGAAAATCATGGCGTACAACGTGATGACATTACCTGCCTTGGTCATCGACGAGCAGGTGGTGGCCAAGGGGAAACTCTCTTATGAGCAGGTGAAGGAATTGTTGTCCAAGTAAAATAATGATGCGATATGAAGAATTTTTTTATTGCTTTATTTCTAGGTTGTAGCCTGATGGCGACGGCCCAATGTTGCAAAAACGGCAACAGTGCGAAGTGTGCGGTGGCACAATCGACTGGAAAAACGGCTTCGCAAGTGGAGGTGATCTATTTCCATGGCAAACAACGCTGTCCTACCTGTGTGGCGATAGAGCAGGAGTCGCGCAATGTGGTGGAAGGAGAATTAGCGGATCTGTTCGTGTCGGGTAGTGTGAAGATGCGTGTGGTGGATTTCTCGAAGGAAGAGGGCAAGGAGTTGGCGAAGAAATACAAGGTTACCTTCTCCTCTTTATTTGTAGTCGCTAATCCCGGCGAAAACGAGCAGGCGGAGAACCTGACCAATTTGGGCTTTTCTAAGGCGAGAAGTGATGCGGAAGGATTCCGCCAAGAACTTAGGTCAAAGATAACGGCTATGCTTGGCCAATAAACTCTTGGTTGACTTCGTCGAACTTCGTTTTTTAACTCTTAATTCTTAACTCATATCCCCTTATGGATTTTCTCAACAACTTATTAGATAGCAGCCAGATTCCCGTCCTGACTGCGTTTCTCTTGGGGTTACTCACAGCCCTCAACCCTTGCCCGATGGCCATGAACGTGACGGCTATCGGATTCATTTCCAAAGGTGTTCAAGACCGTAAGCAGGTGTTGTGGAGCGGAATACTATATGCGTTGGGACGCACGCTCTCCTATTCGCTTTTAGGTGCTGTCCTGATTTATATCCTTCGGATAGGAGCTGACACTTTCAATCTTCAGCTGATGGTCAGCGAATGGGGCGAACTCATTATCGGACCGGCGCTTGTGGTGATAGGAGTGTTGATGTTTGTTAGCGAATTTGTCGATCTAGGCGGACGATTTGGATTTCAGGCAGGAAGTAAGACAGAACGTTTGAGAGGTCCTGTCGGAGCGTTTCTTTTAGGTGTTTTGTTCGCGCTTGCCTTCTGTCCCGCAAGTGGAATGCTCTATTTCGGCATGTTGATTCCCATGTCGGCATCAGCCAGCGGAGGCTACTTTATGCCCGTGGTTTATGCCGTAGCGACCGCATTGCCCGTTTTGATCGTCGCTTGGCTTCTCGCTTTCAGCGTGCAGTCGTTGGGCTCATTCTTAGGCAAGATAGCGGTCGTGCAGAAGTGGTTCAACCGTATTGTGGCGGTGCTTTTTGTAGCGGTAGGTTTATATTATTGTTATATGATTTTCATAGCTTAGAAATTATGAAGCGAATACTCGTATTGTGTACAGGCAATCGTTGCCGTAGCCAGATGGCGCATGGCATATTGCAAAGTTTAGATCCTCAGTTGGCGGTTCACTCCGCTGGCATACGTCCTGCTTCGGAGGTGCATCCGTTGGGGGTGAAGGTGATGGAAGAGATTGGCATAGACATCAGCAGCCATTATCCCAAGTCAGTCGATCAATACATTGGCGAATCGTGGGATTATGTGATCACGGTTTGTGGCGGTGCCAACGAATCGTGTCCTGTATTTTCAGGAAAAGTCGGCAAACGCCTCCACATTGGGTTCGACGACCCTGATGCATTCCAAGGAACCGACGAGGAGCTCTTGGCTGAGTTCCGTCGGGTAAGGGATGAGATAAGAAGGGAGATGCAGAAGTTCTATCTCGTGGAGGTGAAAGGGCTTCGCCTGCCTAAGTGCAGTTGTTGCGGCTAGTAATCAACAAATTAAAATTGTCGTATGAAAACGTTCGAGAAATACCTCACGCTATGGGTGATGATCTGCATTGCCATAGGCATACTTGTGGGAAGGTTCGCTCCTTCCATTCCTCATGCATTGGAACAGTGGGAATACGCACACGTCTCCATCCCTATTGCTGTACTTATTTGGGTAATGATCTACCCTATGATGCTGAAGGTGGACTTCAACAGCGTGAAGAATGTAGGACGCCAACCCAAAGGGCTTATAGTGACTTGTATAACCAACTGGCTTATAAAACCGTTCTCAATGTTCGGCATCGCATGGGTGTTCTTCAACCATGTGTTCAACGGTATGTTCAGTCAGGAACTTGCGGCCGACTATTTGGCGGGAGCTGTGTTGCTCGGAGCTGCACCTTGTACCGCCATGGTCTTCGTGTGGAGTAGTCTCACCAAGGGCGATGCGTCATACACACTGGTGCAAGTTGCCGTCAACGACCTTATCATCCTTGTGGCATTCTCGCCGATTGTGGCGTTGTTGTTAGGTGTTGGAGGCATCACTATTCCCTGGGCTACGCTGTTGCTTTCGGTGCTGCTTTTCGTGGTCATTCCACTCGTTGCAGCCATTGCCACACGTTGGATTGTTATTGGAAGACAAGGCAAGGAATACTTTGAAGAAGTGTTCGTGCACAAGTTCGACAGCGTCACTCCATGTGGATTGCTCCTCACTCTCATTCTCCTATTCTCCTTCCAAGGCGATGTCATTCTGCAGAATCCATTACACATCGTGCTGATTGCCGTGCCGCTTATCTTACAAACCTTCCTCATTTTCGGCATTGCCTACGGATGGGCTAAGGCATGGAAACTACCACATAGCGTAGCCTCTCCTGCTGGAATGATTGGTGCAAGCAATTTTTTCGAACTAGCAGTAGCTGTCGCCGTCTCGCTCTTTGGTCTCACCTCTGGAGCTGCCCTTGCTACAGTTGTTGGCGTACTGGTAGAAGTCCCAGTAATGCTCTGCCTGGTAAAGATTGCCAATAATACACGACATTTGTTTTCAGAGTAACACTTGCAAACTCAAAATTGTAAATGATTAAATAGTAAATGTAATTATGATTCAGACATTTGCCGACTGGCTTATCTACGACCTTATAGGTCTTGACGCGTCAACGCGTCTGGGCGAAGCGGTCAACTTCTTCGTCTATGACTCCTTGAAGATTGTTTTGCTGCTCTTTCTCATCAGCATTGTGATGGGGGTGGTCAATGCGTACTTCCCTGTAGATCGACTGCGCAACTACCTCAGTTCTCACAAGATGTACGGTTTTCAATACCTTGTGGCCAGCATCTTCGGAGCCATTACTCCTTTTTGTTCCTGCTCCAGCATACCACTGTTCATTGGTTTTGTGAAAGGAGGCATACCCCTTGGCGTTACCTTTGCCTTCCTCATCACCTCTCCCTTGGTCAATGAGGTGGCTGTGGCGATGTTCCTTGGCACGTTTGGCGTAAAGGTGACTGCTATCTATGTGGTTTGCGGCATATTGATGGGTGCGATGGGCGGTTTCGTTTTGGGTAAATTGAGGTTGGACCGATACTTGTCTCCGTGGATCATCCAGATGCAGCAGATGCAGATGCAGGCCGACGAAGGGTTCGAGGCGGAGCATGTCCCATTTTTGGAACGACTGCCCATCATTGCGAAAGATGCGCTCGGAATCGTCCGCGGGGTCATTCTCTATGTCCTTCTTGGTATCGCCATTGGAGCGGGCATTCATGGTTATGTGCCAGAGGATTTCTTTGCGGACTTTATGCGGAAGGCTGGCGTCTTAGGTGTTCCAGCCAGCGTGCTCATTGCCGTGCCGATGTATGCCAATGCTGCAGGAATTGTCCCTGTGGTGGAGGTCTTCGTTGCCAAAGGTATCCCTCTTGGTACAGCCCTTGCCTTCATGATGTCGGTGGTTGGACTCTCTCTTCCCGAAGCCACCATGCTCAAGAAGGTCATGACCTGGCGTCTGATAGGCATCTTCTTCGGTACGGTAGCCTTGATGATCATGTTGCTCGGTTGGACATTCAATGTGGTGCTATAGCGGTTCGCCGAGCTTGCCGTGAAAGGGAGAGAGTACCATTGTCCTCTTTTTTTGCAGATGTACAAAAAGTCCGCCTTGAAAGTGTGAATACGCCGATGATGGCAAAAAAAAATGGCGCCCGAAATCCGAGCGCCATTTTATATTTAAAAGCGAAGCTTTAATTACTTAGCCAAATGAGCCTTCACGTCATCATTGTGAACGATCTTCTCATCAAAGATGTAAGCACCAGTCTTTGGAGACTTAACCATCTTGATCACCTTAGCATAAGAACGGCCTTCACCCTTCTGCATACTTGCGACTGCTTTCTTTGCCATAGCTTAAAATCTTTTGTAAGTTATTACTTAATTTCCTTGTGAATAGTGTATCTCTTCAAGATAGGGTTGTACTTCTTCAACTCCAATCTATCTGGGGTATTCTTTCTATTCTTAGTGGTAACGTAACGGGAAGTTCCTGGCATTCCACTATCCTTGTGCTCTGTGCACTCCAAAATAACCTGTACGCGGTTTTCTTTGCTCTTCTTAGCCATTATCTATTCCTCCTTAATTACAAAATACCTTTTCTAGCTGCATCAACCAATGCTGCGTTAAGACCCTTCTTGTTGATAGTGCGAAGACCTTTAGCTGAAACCTTCAAGCTAATCATACAATCTTGCTCTGGCCAGTAGAATTTTTTTGTGAACAAGTTCACATTGAACAACCTTTTCGTTCTTCTCTTTGAGTGAGAAACGTTGTTGCCGTTCTGCGCCATTTTACCAGTAATTTCACAAACTCTTGACATTGCTGTTAAATCTTTATAAGTTATTACATATAAAAAGCGGGCCAAATCCTATCCTGATCTTTCTCTGAGAAAGCAGCGTAACTATCAGAAATCCAAATATGAGTGGACCCTTTTGTTTCAGTTTTCGAAGGAAAAGCGTGTTGCATCCCACACTCCTCAATCGGTGTGCAAAGGTACAACTTTTTTATTTCTCAACAAATTCTTTTATAAAAAATATTGCATTTTTTGTCGCGTCTTCGATGTTTGCTGACCTCTCGGTGCCAAAGTGGTAGCATCTGCTCTCCGTCTTTTCTCCGTTCGACACGGCCATCCAAACCGTCCCTACTGGCTTTTCGGGAGAGCCTCCTCCAGGTCCGGCAACACCCGATGTCGCCACGGCGTAGTCGGATCCGATCACCTTGACCGCCCCTTTCGCCATTTGTTCGACCACCTGTTGGCTGACCGCTCCGTATTGCTCAATGGCGGATGACTCTACTTGCAAGACATTGATTTTGACCTCGTTGGCGTATGAGACAATTCCGCCGAGGAAGAAGTCGGAACTGCCGGGCCATTGTGTGAGTCTGTGCGCGATGTTGCCGCCTGTGCAACTCTCCGCTGTGGCGATGGTTTTTCCCTTCGCCCGCAAGATCTCTCCTAACTCTATTTCGGGATGTTCTTCCAATCTTTTCATCGTACCTCTATTTTTACTTCGCGAAGATAGGGAAAACGGATAAGTTTTTATTACATTTGCACCAACTTTTTATATAAAGTAGGTATGATAAAGAGGATTTTGTGCGCGTTGTCTCTCCTTTTGACGACGACTCTATGGGTGAATGCGCAGCAGAACACGATATTTAGAGCAAAGGCAGAGGGCCATTATGGCTGGAATTTGACTGACAAGGGAAATGTTGTCGGTGGTGAGGTCGGCATGGAACTTCCGCTATATGGTAACCATAACTGGGAATACACCTACCACTTCCCTTCTGTGGGATTTGCTATCGGTGGCTACCATTTCGAAAAGCCCGCCTATTTGAGGATGGGACTCGATGCGGTGACCTATTTCCATTTTCCTGTCATCCATACCAATGTCTTCGCGTTGAACTTGAAGTGGGGTAGCGGTATCGGCGGTTATACCTCAAGGGGGGAAGAGGACCATCCCATTGTCCCTGTGTTCGGTGTTTGGACGGGTGGTGTGAATATGGATTTTCAGCTTTCTAAAATGTATGGAAAACCCCTCTCCCAGTGGCGTATCACCTTGGGTGCCAATCTGACGGCTTACCATAATGGACATATTACCAGGAAATCGCATGATCTCTATTTTGCGGATGTCTTCTTGGGGGCTAAATATACGCCGAATGTATGGCCTTTGCCTATCCGTTATCCAGCGAAAAAGGTGAAACATATCTTGGCGATCGAGGCCTATGGCGCGGCTTTGGTCAACCAGTTGCAACGTGATGAGAAGTATTTCTTGAATGCTAATATCTGCGCCGGCCTTTATATGCCGATTACCAACGCCTATCGTTTAGGACTCTCCGCGGATGCCTTCTACAATGGTGCCTACAATGGGGATCAAAGAGATGTGAATATTCGATACAACTTCATCAAGGAGGATCGATTCCGCAACAAGATCAGGGGTGGTATCGCCTTGGCGAATGAGTTGCAGATGGACAAGGTGAATGTGGGCTTGCATGCCGGTTTCTATTTTTACTCCAAAATCAAGGTGCCTGAAGAGAATGAAAATGGCGGAAAGAACGGCAATCGCATAGAGAATTATCTCTACACCAAGTTGGTGACCCGGTATTACATCACACCTAAATTTTTCGTCGTGATGGATTTGAAGACGCACTTGCTGCATGTGGAGTGCTTCCAAGCCGGTTTCGGTTGGGCTATGCCTGAGTTTGGTACCCGTTTGAAGAATCCGTTCGAGCGTATATCGTTCAAGAAGGAGGACAAGGAAGAGTTGCGGATCGATTGATGCTCTCCCGCTTATTGATTAGAATAATAATTTAAAAGAAAAAATATGGTAATCGAAGACAGAAAATTTGTGGCCGTCTCTTATGACCTTTATGTAGAGGGCGAGGACGGAAAACCAGAGTTGTGGGAGAGCGCGCCAGCGGCTGCTCCGTTGAAATTCACATGCGGATTGGGCATGATGTTGGAGAAGTTCGAAGACAACTTGAGAGGTTTGAAGTTGGGCGATTCGTTTGACTTCACAATTCCTTGCGCGGAGGCCTATGGCGACTATGTGGAGGCGTTGGTGTTGGATCTCGACCGTGAAATCTTCATGACAGACGGAGAGTTCGACCATGAACATGTCCAAGAGGGAAAGATCGTGGAGATGATCAATGCCGACGGACAACGTGTGAACGGTATTGTCTTGGAGATCGGCAAGAGCAAGGTGAAGGTCGATTTCAACCACCCTTTGGCAGGCGAGAACTTGAACTTCAAGGGAAAAGTGTTGGAGTTGCGTGACGCGACGGAAGAGGAGATCGCTGTTGTGTTGAACCCTCATCGTTGTGGTGGTGGCTGCGGTAGTTGCGGCGGCTGTGGTGGCGGTAGTTGCGGTGAAGGCGACTGCGGTGGTTGCGGAGATGGTAAATGTTGTCATTAATCGATTTGTATGAATACAATTGGAGAGGTATTGAGATTAACCACGTTCGGTGAGTCGCATGGCGTGGCGATCGGTGGTGTCTTGGATGGGTTCCCTGCGGGAATCACAATCGATCTCGACTTTATTCAAGGCGAGTTGAACAGACGCCGTCCAGGCCAGTCCGCTTTGACGACCGCTCGTGCGGAGGGAGATAGGGTGGAGATCCTTTCGGGTGTCTTTGAGGGAAAATCCACGGGTACACCCATCGCTTTTGAGGTGAGAAACGAGAATCAACGCTCGGGCGACTACTCCACATTGAAGGATTTGTATCGTCCCTCCCATGCGGATTATACCTATACGGAGAAATATGGCATCCGAGATTATACGGGTGGCGGTAGGGCATCTGCCCGCACCACGATCGCCCAAGTGGCGGGTGGCGCCTTCGCGAAGTTGTTGCTCCGCGAGTTGGGTGTGAAGGTCTATGCCTACACTTCACAGGTGGGAAGCATCGTCTTGGACAAGACTTACCAGGAGTTGGATCTTACTAAAATCGAGTCGAACCCAGTCCGTTGCCCGGACGAGGCGATGGCGCAGGTGATGGCGGAGGAGATTTTGAAAACAAAAGAGGCGGGCGATACCATTGGCGGTGTCATCTCTGGCGTGATCAAGGGTTGCCCCGTTGGTTTGGGAGAGCCTCAGTTCGACAAGTTGCATGCCAAGTTGGCTTATGCGATGATGTCCATCAATGCGGTAAAGGGATTCGAGTATGGAAGTGGTTTTGCGGGTGTCGCGAAGCATGGCTCCGAAGCGAACGATATATTTGTGAGAAAGGCGGATGGAAGTGTGGGTACCCGTACCAACCATTCGGGCGGTATCCAAGGCGGCATCAGCAATGGTGAGGATATCTACTTTAGGGTGGCCTTTAAGCCAGTTCCGACATTGTTGAAGGATCAAGAGTCTGTCGATGTCAACGGCAATCCTGTGACCTATAGGGCAAAAGGAAGGCACGACGCGTGCGTATTGCCTCGGGCCGTGCCTATCGTGGATTCTATGGCGGCGCTTGTCATTGCCGACGCCTATTTGCAGAGCAAAGGAAGCGGACGCTTTTTGAAATAATAGAGAAAATTAGAGGAACATCTTTAATGCCTGGGCCAATTGGTCCGGGCAAGAGGTGCCTCTTCCTCCGCAATCGATACCTGAAAGTTTCGCGATAGCATCTTCTACCTTCATTCCTTGTGCCAAAGCGGCTACGCCTTGGGTGTTGCCTTGGCAACCTCCTAAGAATTGCACGCTCTTCACGATGCCATCTTCAACGCTGACGTTGATCATTTTTGAGCATGTGCCATAACATTGGTATGTCTTTTTCTGTTCCATAGTGATAATCTATTGTGTTAATAATTGGGCGACTTGTTTTCGCCGCTGCCGCAAAGATAGTTTTTTTATCCATACTCCCTTATTTTTTCTTCCGATCAGATGTTTGAAATCTTAAAAAAGTGTAACTTTGTCATAAGTGTATTAACTTAAGGTTGAGATATCACCAGTACAACATCCATGGGCAAGGAGAATAAAAAATCTATGTTCGATACAATCAAGGGAATGGTCTGCCGATCTCTTCAGACAAAGGAGCGTCGTGGATTGGTCTCCGCTATGGTGGTCGCGTTGCTCTGTTTCTCCATGGGATTGTTGACGCAACACTTCTATTATGTTGACGCCTTGAAGCCGTTGGATGTGGCTGCTTTCCAAAAAAAACTTGGAGAAAAGGAGGCGTTCTCCGCCAAATGGATGAAGTATATTCGAGACAACCTCGCTTCGAATGATTTGTCGGCGGTTCGGAAGAATCGTCTATTGTATGATCAGTCTAGGGAGAACGAAATCGCCTTCCATGTCTATAAGGGAGACTCCTTGCTCTATTGGAGTAGCGATATGTTTGGTGTCCAAAACAGCATCAATTTCGATCTGGAGAAGAGCGCTTTCCTGCGTGTGGACAACGCCTATTTGGTGGCAGTCCAATCATTTTATCGTGAGTACAGGTGTGTGGCGCTGATTAAAATAAAGGAGATTTACGGAAAGAATCAGGATAGTAAATGGAACCTTTTCGCCAAGTCTTTTGGCATACCTGGTAACGTCTCCATCTCGGAGGTGCATCTGGATTCCTTCTCTCCGATATTTTCCAGTTCGGGCAATTATCTCTTTTCCATTCAACAGCAGCCGCTTCGGGATGGTAGTTCTATCATCTTTGTCATCTGCGTCTTGTTTTGGCTCATGGGAGTTGCATTCCTCTTCGTGTTTGCGGACAGGATGCTGCGGTGGAGTGAATTGTATGATACGAAGAAACGGTTCTATGTTTGGTTGGGGATTCTGCTCTTCTTCCCCGCTTTGTTAGCGTCGTTCCTGATTTTCCGTTATCCGACGATTCTTTTCTACCGTGTCTGGAATCCTTTGTCCTACTCCTCCATTTTTGCGCCGACGGCCGAACACCTTTTCGTCTATGCTGTCTTTTTCACAGGTTTCTTGACGGTGATAAGGCGTAATTTGTCGCTCTCTTTGCGGATCTATTCCATGACGAAGGCACGCACCTTCTTCATGGTTTTATTCTTGAAGTTTTTCGTGTTCGCCGCCTTTGTGGTTCTCTACCGATATTTGATCAGTTTGGTTTATGACTCCAATGTGAATGTGGCGGTATCCTCCATCCAAGAGGTGAACCAGATGACTGTCTGCGCCGTTTTGCTGATGATGCTGTGGGCCTATTTGCTCTATGGATGCGCCAGCAAATTCATGTTGATGTATGTCTCTAAGGAGAACCTTGTGGCGATTGTTTGGTCGCATGTGATATTGACCGTCGTCTCGGGCGCGGTCTTCGCCTACTTCGGCACCTATGTTGATGTTGTACTGTTGATTCTCTTCTCCCTGATCTTCCTTTTTGAGGAGTTGGATTTGGTCTATTTACGAATGAACCGTTTTGTCCGAACTGTGATCACGTCGTTTGTCCTGATCAATATGATTGTGATATTCACCTATTGGCACAGTGAGCGGAAAAGCGTTGTCAATTATGCGGAAAAGGCGAGGGAAGTGGCCGAAAATAATAGTGTGAGGGAGGATCCGATCGCCCAGATTGTGCTGACCGATTATGAGGGACGCATCGCATCCGACACTACTTTAAAGCGGTTGGTGGTCAGCAATGCGGCGAAACGGGACTCTTTGGTGACGGTTCATTTGAGCAACTCCTATCTCCGTATGTTCAAGGACTTCTACAATATTCGCATTCAAATCAGCGATGTTGATGATCCGAAGTTCCATATTTGGCGGACCGGTTTGGGGTCCTTCCAGTATGATTCGCTGTCGGTGGTGGCCTCCTCGTTTAGTCGATTGGGAGAGAACTCTTATTTCTACGCTTGTAAGGACGAAGCCTTTTCTGTCACCTTCTTGGGTGCGTTCCCTTACGGAGATAAACTGCTCTATGTGAAGTTCTATCCGAAGTTGTCGCGGGAGATACATGGATTCTCCTCTTTCCAACGGAAGGATAATATTGGAGAGGAGTGTTCCATTGCCAAGTATTGCGGTGGCGCTTTGTGCTATTCGGATGGTATATTCCGTTACCCGGCTAACTCCAACTGGTTGCCTGTCCCGTTGGTCTCGGAAGAGGAGGACCCGGGCTTCACCATGGATGGGAATGGATATAAACACTATGTCTATTATTTGAAGGAGAATGATGTCTATGCGGTGACCAGTGTGCCGGAGAGGCAGAGTTACATCTATGTGATATTTGTGACATTCATGTTCTCCATCTACCTCTTCATCACGGTATGTTACTTTTTGTACATTAATGTGAAGCGGGCTAAAACGGATGGACGCCGCTCTTTTGTCGCGACATTGCAGACCATTTTCGTCATTCCGATGGTGGCCTCATTCTTTATCCTTTCGGCCGTCACCTTCCCGTTCTTCTCAGATCAGTACGAACAGACGCACCATTCCGAAATGAAGGATAAGTCTTATGTGGCGCAACATAGGTTGCAGGATATATTGGGATATGCCACTACCTTGACCAAACACCAAAAGACGTTGGATGAGTTTGTCCGAAATGTTTCGGATTATTACCAAATGGATGTCTCTCTCTATGACGAGGAGGGTAGGCTCTTCTCCAGTTCACGCCCGGTGCTCTCCTCTCCGGAGTTTTTGGGGTTGAATCTGATGAATCCTTTGATGAAGTTCTGCGATTACCAAGACCTGTATGTCTTGGAGAAGTTGGGCAAGATGGAGTGTTATTCCAATTATGTGTCGGTCTTTAACAACCGTAACGAATGTGTGGGCTATCTGAAGTTAACCTCCATTTGGGGATATTATCATGTGAAGACGCAACTCTTCAATATCATGGTGGTGATTTTGGATATCTACCTCTTTGTCATGGTCTTCTCCATTATTGTGATCTGGATGCTCAACAAACGAACCGCCAAACCGCTCTCCCTTTTAACGCAGCGATTCGCAGAGGTGAGTTTGACTGGCGAGAACTCCGCCATCGATTACCATTCGAAGGATGAGTTGGGCGACTTGGTGCAGCAGTACAACAAGATGGTGGTCCAGTTGGAGGAGAGCGCGAAGAAATTGGTGAAGTCCGAGCGAGATTTCGCTTGGCGCGACATGGCCCGAAGAATCGCCCACGAGGTGAAGAATCCGCTGACGCCTATGAAACTATGTGTCCAGCAGTGCCAACGGAAGAAGGCGAACGGATCCGCTGATTTCGATGCCTATTTTGATAAGACGTGCAATGTTTTGATTGAACAGATCGACACGTTGGCGGAGATCGCCACCTCCTTCTCTTCGTTCGCCAAGGCGACGCAGTCGAAGTTGGAGCGAGTGGATATTTTAAAGAATTTGGAGCAAGCGGTCTCCTTGTTTGAAAACAACGAGGATGGGGTGGTATTCACGTTAGATACCAATGGCTACGAATCTGCCTATGTGATGATAGACGACAAGCAGTCCATGCAGATGTTCTCTAACCTTTTCAGTAATGCCATACAGGCTATTCCGGAAGAGACTTTTGGCGAGGTGAATGTGGTGCTTGACAAGCAAAAGGGCGATGTCGTCATCTCAATCCATGACAACGGATCAGGAGTCGCGGAGGAGGCTCGTGAAAAGATGTTCATTCCTAATTTCACTACCAAGACCAGTGGCATGGGACTGGGAATGGCCATTGTGAAGAGTGTGATCGACGCGGCGGGTGGTGATATAAATTTTGAGACGGAATTGAATGTGGGCACAACATTTTATGTCAAAATTCCGTTATGTGAAGAGAGTGTAAATTGAATTTTAACTATCTTTGAAACCGAAAGAGCGTGAGGTGTCGGGATTGTATTTCCTCCTTCGCTTGGTTTTGATGGAAATAAATTGCGGGGGTGATTGCCCCCTTCCGTATGATAAAAAAGGATTTGACAACAATTGTGATGAGGCTCGTGATGGGGTTCTCGTTCTTGTGCGCCTCCTTGGTGGTTAACGCCGAGGCAGGAAAGGGTGTATATCGTTTCTTGAATTTCCCTTATGATGCGAAATTGACTGGATTGGGCGGCGAGAATGTCTCTTTGCAGGCCTCCGATGTCAACATGGCTTACGTCAATCCTGCGCTGTTGTCCCAAGATGTGCATAACAAGATCTCCGCATCGTTCGTGAACTATTTGGATGATGCCAAGGCAGGTGCGCTCTCTTACTCCTACGCGATGGATACCTTCAACTATTTTGGCGCGAGCTTCGTCTATATGGGCTTCGGCAAGTTTGAGGGGTATGATGAGTTGGGTAATCCGACCAGCGATTTCAAAGTGGGAGATTTTTGCCTTAATCTCTCGTATGCCCGTTATTTGGGCCATGGCATGAAGTTGGGACTCTCGATGAAGCCTATCTACTCCCACATCGAGGATTACGCGAGTTTCGGCTTGGGCTTTGATGTCGGTTTCAACTATTACAATCCTGAGAAAAAATTCTCTGTAGGTATCGCGGCCCGCAATTTCGGTGTCCAGTGTAAAAAATATTACGATTCCGACCGTAGAGAGGAGATGCCTCTGAACGTCCAGTTGGGATTCACGCAAGGGTTCCAGCATGCGCCGTTGCGTATTTCGGTTACCTATGACCGCTTGAACGACTGGAACTTGGATTACTACCGTGATTTGGAGGTGAAGCAAATTATCGGCGAGGAGCCGAAAACGAATGAAATCAAGGGCGTGGATATGTTTTTCCGACATCTTATTTTCGGTGTGGAGGTCAACATTGGCAAGGTGTTCTATGTTGAGGCGGCCTACAACCACAGAAGGAAACGTGAGTTTGAGTTGACGGATGCCCGATCCATTAATGGATTTTCGTTTGGCGCGGGCGTGAAGGTTTTCGCTTTCAGTTTGGATGCGGCCTTCTCCCAATACGCTCCAGCGGCCAATAATTTCACATTGACATTGTCTGCGGACATTGAAAAATTTAAGAAGAAATGAAAAGGATAATTGTAGCGATAGATGGTTTCTCATCTTGCGGAAAGAGTACGATGGCCAAGGACTTGGCAAAGAGTGTTGGGTATGCCTATGTGGATAGCGGTGCGATGTATCGTTCCGTGACACTCTACTGTCAACGCAATGGTTTGATTACGGATGGCGTGGTGGATGAGGCTGCTCTTCAAGCGTGTATCGATGATATCCGCATTGAGTTTAAATTCAACGAGGAGAAACAACGCAATGAGACCTATCTGAATGGTGATAATGTTGAGGATGAGATCCGCACTTTGGCGGTATCCAATCAGGTGAGCATTGTCAGTTCGATTGGTTTTGTACGTCGTGCCATGGTCGCTATCCAACAGTCGTATAGCAAGGATAGGGGGATTGTCATGGACGGACGTGATATCGGTACGGTTGTATTCCCTGACGCCGAGTTGAAGATCTTTTTGACCGCCTCTCCTGAAATCCGCGCGCAGCGTCGTTATGACGAGTTGAAGGCGAAGGGAATGGAGGAGCCTTTCGAGGATATTTTGGAAAATGTGAAGCAACGTGATTATCTCGATCAGACCCGTGCGGAGAGCCCTTTGCGTAAGGCGGAGGATGCCGTGGAGTTGGATAACGGCGAGATGACGATTGCGGAGCAACGCGAGTGGTTGCTCAATATTTTTGCGGAGAGAACCAAATGATTATTGAGATAGACGATAATTCAGGATTTTGCAATGGGGTGGTGACCGCCATTAAGAAGGCGGAGGAGGAACTCTCCCGCACCTCTCGGCTCTATTGCTTGGGTGATATTGTCCACAATAGCATGGAGGTGGAGCGTCTCTCCACCAAGGGACTTATCTCCATTGATCGGGAGACCTATTTTGGCCTTCGCAATCAGAAGGTGCTTTTCCGCGCACATGGCGAACCCCCTGTGACATACGAATACGCGAAGGCGAACCATTTGGAGATCATCGACGCCACTTGCCCGGTGGTCTTGAATTTGCAGAAGAAGATCAAGCAGGCGTATGAATCTTCCGATCCGAAAGATACACAGATTGTAATTTACGGCAAGAACGGCCATGCCGAGGTGAATGGCCTGGTGGGCCAGACCGAAGGTTCCGCTGTGGTGGTGGAGGGGCTTCCCGACATCGATAAGATTGATTTCTCCAAGAACATCAGAATGTTCTCGCAGACGACTAAGTCGATAGATGGTTTCAATAAGATGGTGGAGGCGATTTCCCAACGGGTTCAGGCGGGTTGCTCTTTCGAGCACAACGATACGATCTGTCGTCAAGTGGCCAATAGAATACCGAAGATTGTCGATTTTGTCTCCCGGCATGAATTGGTGCTTTTCGTGAGTGGAAAGAAGAGTTCCAATGGTAAGGTGCTGTTCGATGAGTGCAAGAAGGTGAATCCGAATATCTATATGGTGAGCGATTTGGAAGATGTCGATTATACGATTTTCAAGAATGTGAAGTCGGTTGGCATCTGTGGCGCCACCTCCACGCCGAAGTGGTTGATGGAGGCGTTGAAGAGAAAGATAGAGCAATACAGCGACTATTACGACGCGATGTAACTTAAAGTTTAATTTAGGTGCGATGAAAAATAAGTTGTTATACATATCGTTGGCGGCGAATCTCCTTTTGTCGGTTCTGCTCGTGGTGGTATGGATGGGACGATCCTCCTCCGATAAGTCTGCAAGCCTCTCCAACAAGGATGTCGCCTATAACGTGAAGGTGAACGACGGCGATGTGGTGGTGATGGGTTCCGACCGTATGGCCGATTGCAAGTGGTCCTTTTTCCTGGCGGATGATCGGGTGAAGAATTTGGCGGTCAACCGCAATACGATTGCCGACGATTTGAAGCGGATGGATATGAATTTCAACGGGGTTGCTCCACAGAAATTTTTCCTGATGTATGGCGAGCAGGAGTTGGTGGACGATGAACCTGTCGGAACGATAGCCGCCAATTACGGCAAGTTGTTGGATGAGTTGAAGCGTCGTTTCCCCGCTACGGAAGTGGTGGTGATCTCCACGCTTCCCATTTCCCGCTTCCACGATCCCGCTTATAGTCAAAAGATGGCTACCAACATCAAGACATTGAATGCTTTGGTGAAGTCGATGGCCTATAAAAACGATTATCCCTTCTTGGATCTTTTCGACGAGTTCTCGGATGAGGGGAACTTGGCGCTCGATTTAGGTGGCGCTGACGGATTCTACCTTACCAAGACGGGTTATATTGTCCTCAAATCAAGAATGAAGGATTTTCTGAACTAAGGTTTATCCGAAAATTATCTATAAGGTCGCTCCTAATTTTGGGGCGACCTTTTTTGCTTTTTTTTCTTTTAAAATTGATTTCTATTGCCTATTTTTGTTGTTTGAATGTGTAGAGTGACTTCGAATGCCTAAAAACACGCACAGAATTTGCCTACATTGGGGGTGTTACTCTATTGGTTTGCCTAGAGAGAATGGTATGCCAGTATATGTTGTTTGTTGATTAGAATAGTAAAATTATATGAGCAGAATGGGATTTTTACTAATTGAGAAACTTGGCGAACGGTTTGTAAAGAAATCGTTAGGTAGATATGTCATGGCGTTGGTGCTTATGTGCGTTAGCGTAGGGACATCTTATGCTCAAAGTTACGGATATACTTTGATGGTTGATGGCTCAATGAATGTTTCGGCTTGTGTGGATGAGCCAATTGTTCTAAATGCTTCTGCGACAAATCCATTGGCAAGTGATGCTGTGGATGTTTATCGATCCAATAATGGGTCGGCGTGGTATCCAATTGGAACGGCGATCAAAGATGGTGCGGGCTTTTATACCTATGTGGATGATATGATGAGCCATACGCTTTATTACCAATTTGTTGACCAAAATAATCCTAGCATAAAGAGTAATCCTGTTACTGTGTCGGTAAGTACGGATTGTCCTGGAATTTGTCATACAACGACCACTGGTGAATATTACTTGGGTACGGATTTTAATCCAGAGGATGGTTGTAATGTGAATCAGATTGATTTCTCGAACAACCATTGCTTGCAGAACCACTTTGAGGTGAATGGTATTGCTTTCGAAGGATGTAACGCTGGTCATGTCCAGAAGGGTTGGAAAACGACTGATAGGGATGCTGCCGCTGGTGTGGTAGGAAACAACTATTATTATGTGTTCCATGGCGGTAATTGTAACAATACCCCTTTTATTTTGACATTCGATAGAGGTAAGTATTTGAATAAGACTTTCCGCTTTACAATGCGTCTCTATTTGGATGTGACGAATTGTGGTAGTTTTGATAGCCAAGCGAAGATGAACTTCCGTACAGGATTCGGTAATCCGGTGGATTTGTGCGTGGATGGTGAGTTTTATGATGGTGTGAGTGGTGAACATCTGAAAGATTATGCGTTTTGTGCTAATAGTCAACACCTTGACCAGGATTTCGTGTTAGGTAGTGATGTGTGGAGAATGAAACAACAGGGACATAACATTATCCGTATGGAGTTTGTCTTTTATGGATTGTTTAAGACACAAAACCAAGAGAAATTGACTATTTATCCTGAGTTCCAACAGTGGAATAACTGTGCGGAAATTGCGGTGGACTATATCTCTGGTGAGGCGGCGGATGTTTGTATGGATCATGGCGCAGTCTGTATAGGAAAGAGTGCTACCATCAATGCAGCCGGTTTCCCAAGAAACGCTATTTATATTTGGGAGAGTTGGAATGAACAGGCCAACAGATGGGAGCCACTTCGTGTAGGCGGATTTGTTCAGCAAGGAGCAGATAAGCAATCTATTTCTATCCCTGTGGATTTCTTGGGAAAGAGAAAGTTCCGTGTAAGGAGTGATGATAATCACCCATTGGACAAACCAATCGAATTCTTTGTGACAGGTAAGAATTGTGATCCGGTACAACCTTCTGAAATCAAGGGACCTGCCAATCCTTTCTGTGTTCCGAATACGAAGGAAGACGGAAAATTCGAGGTGTTCCCTATGGATGCCAACGAAAAGGTAAAATACACTTGGTCTTTTGAAACGCCAAGTGGACAGGTTTTCGGTAGTGATCGTATTTTGTTTGATGGAGGTACCTTGGATGTGTCGAGTAGAGGTGGCACCGTTTATTTGTTGTTGAATGGCGATGCGGAAGAGGGTCCTTATAAAGTAACCGTTCAGCCGATGATGGAGTATATTGGTTCGGATGGTGGTACTTATGAGAAGACTGCGGGTTCTCCAATTTCTAAAATTTTTGATGTTTACCGTACCCCGCAAATCCAAATCATCAAGGAGGGTACTGATCCTTTGCATCAAGCGGAGGTTGAACTCTGCCCGACTGACCACAATCAGAAGGTGGTGGCGATAGCGGATGTGAAGAGTGGCTTCCAATCCATTTACCAAAACAAGTATGTCTATACCTGGTATTCCGGTGCGACAGGTCAGCGGGATGAGGCTATTGTTGATTTGCCAGGAAAGGGCGCTTGTGATGGAAGTTATAAGCAACATTCGGTCTCTGTAGAGGTGGAGATCGATGGGGTAGGTTGTCCAAATACGGCTTCTCAAGAGTGGAATGTCGGTAGAGTGGTGGCGCCAACCATCAATTGTGACAATATCAAGGATTTTGACATCAAGTTAGGTGCTAAGGAGAAAACGACTAAGCTATCCTTTACCTTCCCTGAGTTCACCGCTGGTTGTGAGACGGACCCAATGCAAAAGATAGAGGTTAACTTCACGCCTGTGGAGGGTGCGCCTATCAGCAAGACTTTTGAAGGAAAGAAATCCGAGATGGATAGGATGGACAAATCCATTAACCTTCCTGCCGGAACCGGTACGGTGACCTACACTGTCACCGATGGTTGTGGCAACTCAGTTCCTTGTAGCAAAAACATCAAGGTGAGTGATGTGACTCCTCCGGACATCGACTGTTCCGAGATTGAGGATTACAATTACACCACTAAGTTGACATTGCAAGATGGTTGTGACGCGGCGACCGACCACCATACTTCTTTACCGAAGTTGACCGCGCCTGTCCTTACCGATAAGAATGGTGTGGATGGTGACATCACAGGTACTTATATGGGTCGTGCCGAGGGATTGGTGACCGCTCCAAACACGGCAAACCCTAATCTTGCGCAGTTCAACAAGGACATTGACTTGAATGCCAACTACTCGGTGGGTGTCACTTACATCTTGTGGAAGTTCGAGGATAAGTCGGGCAACAAGATGTATTGCGTTCAGAAGATAGAAGTGATCGACGACCGTAAACCAGTTGTGAAGTGTCCTGAAGCGAATTTGGGAGATGTCTCCAACCTTCCGGGTGCGTGCGGTTTGTCTGTCAATGGTTTGATCTCCCAAATGGATGAGTTCCCTGAGGCGCACGATACTTGTACGGTCGGTTCCAAATTGACGCCAGTTGTTTTGTACCGCAATATCAATGACGATGATTTGATTGTCGTGAATGAGGCGAACTACGATGATATCATCTTCTATGTAAACGAGACCTACGAAATCGTTTGGCGTTTCTACAAATTGAACGATTTGAACAATGTTTACGAGGATTGCGTCCAAAACTTTAGGGTAGTGGATACCGAGGAGCCATCTTTCGATTGCAGCACTTTGCACTCCGTCCGCGTGACCGCTAACTCGTACAAACCAAAGAACAAAGGTTTCGAGTATTTGAAGTATGCTACGAAGGATAATGTGATCGAAGGAATAGGTCCTGGTGCTAAGGAGTACACGGGAACATTGAAGGATGCCTTCGCCAATGGTGATATCCGAATCATCGCACCTGATGAGGTGAAGGACAATTGTGATGGTGAGATCATTGTGGAGGTTGAATTGGATGGTCCGGATGAGACCGGTAAGAGCGTGCATAAGTTAATCACCAAGTTGTCTGATTTGGAGAAGCATAAGTTCGGTATCGGTATGACCACGCTCACATTCACATTCATCGATGCGAGCGACAACCAGACATCTTGTACCCAAAACATCATTGTTACCGCAGGTACGACGCCAATCCCTGACTGTCCTGCCACCTCGACCATTGAGGTTTATGCGAACGATGATTGTGAGTATCTCTTTAAATTGAATAAAACGGAGGTTCCTACTGCCAAGATTCCTGTCAACCAGGAGGCTATCTGGTTCAACTTCCGTTATAAGGTCATCCAAGGTTTGCACTTTGATCAAGAGTGTACGAGAGCTGCGGAGTTCTTCCCAAGTAACTTAGGTGGTTTGAATGGCATGCGTACCGTTATGGTCGGTGGCAAGCCTACTGCCTTGTCGTTGGATTTCTTGTGCGAGAGGTTATCTGCGGATTTTGATGGATTCTTGGGCGCTGGACCTGCCAGCGATTTGAATAAGTGGAAAAAGTGGTCATCGGCTTATGATGGCGTTGGCCCTGGCCCTGGCGGAGATGAGTCCATCCTTTCTAGAAACGATAAGTTGACCACCGTGGTTGAATATGTAGGTTATCCTTATGTGGTGGAATTGCGCGACTCGACTGGTAAGGTTTTGAAATCCGTGAAGAATGATTATTCCGCAGAGGACGTGGCCGCCTCTCGTGTCATTGTCCCTCGTTGGTTTGGCTCGAGTGGTGCCAACACTTACGAGTGTCCGGATATTCACTATGCCTGTGCGAATACGCCAGTGAAGGTGAAGAATAACTTTGATGATCTTGTATTCTCCCAAACTTTGACAAAGGGAACCTATACTTTGGTTTATCGTTTCCAAAATGAGAAGGATGGTCTGCAGGAGGATAGTTGTGTGACCATCATCTCTGTGGTAGATACGATTGCGCCTAAACTGGAGTGCGGCGATTGGAACAATACAGGCACTTATTACGCGAATGGACAATGTGTGGTTCCTGTTGATACGATTGCCTGGTTCAAGATGCCGACTTTGGCTGACTTGAAGGTAACCGACAACTGTACGAAGGATCCAACCGAGTTCACCATTACTTGGAGTAGAAAACATGGTATCATCACTAACACATCGGCCTCTGCGTTGACCGATCCTTTGTTGATGGGTACAACCACCATGACTTGGTATGTGACGGATGCGTCTGGCAACACCAGCCAATGTCAACAGACCATTACGGTAGTTGATACGACCGGTCCGGTATTCGATTGCTCTACTTTGATGGATATCAATGTTGAGACCGAGGCTGGCTGTAAGGCCTCCGCCGAATCGGTTATCAAGGCAGGTCTTGAGACACCTGTTGCTCCGGACGATGTCTGCTCTCCAACAGGAGCGCCGATCCCTGCCAAGGGTGAGAGAAGCGATGGCAAGGGCCTCTTTACGGATGATTATCCAAGAGGAACAACCGTCATTACTTGGACCTTCGAGGATGCGTTGGGCAATAAGACGGTATGTACGCAAAATGTGATCGTATCAGATAGTACGGCTCCAGTCTTCGATGATTGTGATAAGTTACCGGAGGTTGTGATCGAGTTGGCGGCAGACCAATGTACCGCTTCCAAGGATTTAGTGGAGGCAAACTTGGGCACTCATACCGCTGTCGATGATTGTGACGGTGAAATTCCTGGTGTGCCACATGTGATGTTGCCGAACGGTGTGGATTATGTGCCACTGTACGCTGAGTTTAAAAAGGATACCACCTACAAGGTCGTATGGGTATTTACGGATGCCACAGGCAATATTACGGAGTGTTATCAAAAATTGACAATTGCGGATACCACTGCTCCGGATCCATCCGGCGTTTGTCCTCCTCCGACCAAGACGGTTACTGCCCATACGGTATGTTCCGTAGAGTATGACGAATTAGGTTTGCCAACTTTGGAGGATATGAAGATTACCGATCTTTGCGACGGAGACCTCTATCCGACAGTTGTCGCCAAGGTATATGCTCCTGATGGAACTTATAAGGTTTATTATGATGACGACGTGAAGAGTGTCACCTATCCGGTGGGTACGCATACATTCCTCTGGATTTATGAGGACAAGGCGGGTAACAAGGATACCTGTACCATGTTATTGACCGTGGATGATGATATTCCACCTGTCTTGGAGGATTGTGATGTGGATCCGAAGATCGACTTGACCGTCGATGGCGATATCTGCGCGATGGACCCAGCCAATGTCAAGACTTACATCCGTGAGCCTAAGGCTTACGATGAGTGTGATGACTATACCAATGGTGCAGGTCTTACCTGGATGACGCCTATTGTGGAGAGATACTTTATCGACTCTACTTTCATCATCAACGCTTCTGGCGACACGACTGGTATCGCTTACGATACTACCCAAATCGCGGATGGTATCACCCACATGTGGGATGAGGATGTCTTCCCTAAGGGATTGACTCTTTTGAAGTGGATCTTCACCGACTCAAAGGGTAATTCGGTATTCTGTGAGAAGACGGTAACCGTTCACGATTATACGGCACCATACTTCAATTGCGACGATATCGATCCAGATACCTTGCGTCCAGAGGCCTATGTGGGCGATTGCGAGGTGGAGTTCGGCAACTTGAAACGTGACGTTTTGGATAAATTGGCTTATAAGGCATGGGATGCTTGTGAGAACGATTCTGTTCCGGGTGTTCTTACCTTGAACGGCGATATGGAGCTTCCTGATGAGTACACCATGCAGGTTGGTATCACCTACAAACTTTTGTGGTTGTTCCAAGATAAGGATGGTAATAAGACAACTTGTCCGCAATACATTTTGCCATCTCATTTGAACCCTGTGAACTTCGATTGTGAGACGATTAAGGACACGGTGGTTGTGGCTGTGGAGGGTACTTGTGCTATCTCTTCCGATAGTTTGAGTTTGCCTATTCCGGTTGCCATCGACTCTTGCGCGGTGTTGTCTGGATTTGGTGGAGAGTTTGAGGCGGTCGGTGTTCGTTCGGATAGTCTTCCTATGAGTGCGGACTTCCCAACCGGTCATACAACAGTCAACTGGATGTTCGTCAGCCCATGGAACTTGCACGACACGTTGTGGTGTGACCAAGATGTCTTTGTTCGCGGAAATAAGCGTTTTGATTTGGATTGTGATGTTCTCACTCCGACACGAAAAGATACATTGGAGGATTGCGGTCCTACCGATCCGTTGACCTTTGTGATCGACACGCCACGCGTGGCCGACCCATGTATCGTTGATACGGAGGATCCTGAATATTGGCGAGTAGGAGTGGGTACACGTTCCGATAACAAGGAGTTGACTGATCCATATCCGTTGGGAACTACCTCTATCGAGTGGTTGTTCACCGACTTTACCAATACGGTTACGGATACTTGTCACCAAGATGTGGTGGTAAGAACCAATTTGGAGATGATCTTTAATTGTGACTCTTTGAACCACGACACCATTAAGGTGGAGGTGGCCACTGGTGAGTGTACCGTGGATGCATCTAAGGTGAAGGAGAAGATTGTGACGCCGTTCGCGCTTCATCCTTGTCCAGACCAGTCTGGTATGGATACCATTTGGGGTGTTCCTTCCAGAAAGTTCGGTATGTCTATGGATTCATCCTTCTATGTTGGTGTTTCGGAGATTGTTTGGACCTTCGTTGATACCACTCACACTTTGATGAAGGATACCATGACTTGTTCTCAATGGGTACAAGTGGGTGACGTCAATGAGATGCCGGTTAATTGCGAGAACTATCCAGACTTGGTTT
Source organism: Paludibacteraceae bacterium (assembly GCA_045639525.1). GTDB lineage: Bacteria > Bacteroidota > Bacteroidia > Bacteroidales > Paludibacteraceae > UBA1181. The sequence goes on from JAZUDI010000046.1 coordinate 60,572, forward strand.
ATCGTTTGAGCCCAGATGATTGCGAGATCTCTTGGAAAGAGATGGAAATCAAGGTGCCAGGCGTGGTAGACCTCTGTTCTCATAAGATCATTGATCCTGTTGTCACCAGATCTTCAGGCAAGTCATTGACCGCCGTTACCACAGTAGCTGATGGTGATACCGTTGTGACAATTACCGCGGATGATTTCACGGTTGGCGTGGATACGATTACATGGAGTTACTCTTTCCAAGGTCAATTGTTCGTCTGCGAGCAAGTGATTACCGTGAAGGATAGCATGGCTCCGATATTTGATTGCGAAAGCTTGACACCTATTGTCGTTCCTTCCGAGGAGGGCAAGTGTTTCGTCAATGCGAACGCTGTGTTCGACTCGCTTCCTAATCCTTGGCCTCAAGCCAAGGAGGCATGTACGGGAGATATGATCGACGGCCGTGTCTTCTTGGAGGATGGTAGAGAGTTGACTAATAGTTCTTCTTATGAGATCTCTGTGGGACAACACACATTGACATGGATCTTTATCGATCCTGTCATCAATGAGATAGGTGATACTTGTGAGCAAAGTTTGGTAGTGATGGGCGACCAAGCGCCAATCTTTGATTGCGAATCGTTGAAGAGCGAACCTATCTTGATCGAGGGTTGTGATACGACACTTTCAGAGAAGACAATTCCTACGCCTTACGCTTTGGACGCTTGTACAAAGGATTCTGTCGCGGGCGTTGGAACACGTTTGGATGGCGGATCGCTTCACGGCGTTTATCCGGTAGGTACCACTACCATTCAATGGGTATTCACCAGTCCTTTCTCATCTTTGTCTGATACTTGTATGCAGGATGTGACTATCTTGACCAAGCAATTGCTTGACCTTCACTGCTTGGATGTGAATAAGGATACGGTCAGCGTAGATGTGGAGGAGGGTGACTGCTTCGCCAAGGTTGATTTGAAGACGCCGTTTGCGCTTCATCCATGTCCGGATCAATCGGGTGTTGACACCATTATGGGTGTTCCATATCGTTCCGATAATTTGGCGATCACCGATTCTTTCAGAACGGGTATCGTTGTTGTAACTTGGGTATTCACAGATACTTCAGGTACTATGTTGAAGCCAATCGACACCTGCTACACGGTAGTGAAGGTGGGTGATGTCAACAAGATGCCGGTTGATTGTAGCAATATGCCTGATACGACGATTGTTCTCTCTCCTGAGGATTGCGAGATCTCTTGGGATGCGATCAACTTCAAGGTGCCTGAGGTAAGAGATCTCTGCTCCGACTCGTTGATTACGCCGACATTGACTCGTTGGTCAACCAAGAGCATGGAGGAGAATTTCACCGTTGGTCCTGATACGGTTTTCTGGAATTACAACTTCTTTGGACAGGTGGTTACTTGTAAACAAGGCATCTTGGTATTGGATTCAGTCGCACCATCATTTGATTGTAGCACATTGAAGGATACGACGTTGATTGCTAAGGATGGTTTATGCGATGTCTCTGCTGAGGAGATCGAAGCGTTCTTAGGCGAGCATGCGGCTATCGACTCTTGTACCGGCAAGGAGGTGCCAGGTAGAGCATATATCTGTGATACTTACTCTCCTTCCGACTTGTCTGGCTGCACTCCTGTCAATAAGGTTTCCGCAAAGGTGGGAGATACGTTGTATGTTCATTGGATCTTCCAAGACAGTTTGTTGAATGCGGTTCCTAAGATCTGCGACCAAACTGTTGTGGTGAAGGGTACGGCGTTACCTCAATTCGATTGTAAGACATTGACGGATACGATTGTTTACCTTGCTGCTGACGAGTGTGAGTTGTCTGCGGGTAATTTGGTTCTTGAGACGCCGTATGCTACCGATTCTTGTACGGGAGCCGCTTATCCAGGTGTTCCTACTCGTGCGGATGGAAAGGAGATGACAGATATCTATCCTAAGGGTGAGACGGTTGTGGAGTGGACCTTTACCTCTCCTCATAGCATCAACTCGAAGAGTTGTTCGATGAAGGTGATCGTAACGGATAGCATTGCTCCTGATTTCGATTGTAGCACATTGAAGGATACCGTTAAGGTTCGTATCACCATGAATTCCGTTTCCGACACAGAGGTATCATACGATGAGGTGGTCGAGGCTGGTTTGGAGACTCCATCCGTGGATGATACTTGTGATGGCCTCTTGGTGGCACTTGGTTCTCGAAGCGATGGTAAGGCTTTGGAGTCTAACTTCTCTTTGGGAGATCCTGTTGTTGTTACCTGGACCTTCCGCGACTCTTCCGGCAATGAGAAAGAATGTTCTCAAGTGGTTGTTGTGGAAGACTGGTTGTTGGAGGAGTTGACCTGTCCTGATGATTTGAATGGTAAGGTATTCGCTTGTGTGGAGGATGTTCCTGCACCATACGCTACCTACCAAGAGTTCAAGGCTGCCGGCGGATCGTTCAGCAATGAGGCGAAGATGTTGGAGAATAGCTTCTCATTCGAAAACAGATTTGAGGGTGACTCTTGCGAGATGGTTTATACCCGTACATACCATGTGGAGGACTTCCGTCACAATGACATTACTTGTCAACAGGTATTTACTGTTAAGGATACCATCGCTCCTGTGATTAAACTCAATGGTGATGCGGAAGATATCATCGTGTCTTGTACCGACACCATTCCGAATGCGATGTCTTACAGCGTCGCCGATAACTGTGACCCAAGTCCGAAGATCACCATCAGCGATAAGGTTTTGAACAGAGGAACCGATCCTCATGCTTGTGATTACTACAATTATGATATCTTGAGAACCTACTTGGCCGTTGACCGATGCGGCAACGAGAGCAAGGTGGAGCAACGTATTTCAGTACGAGACACCACGGGTCCTAAGTTTGACCTTACAGGTTGGAGAGACACCATTCTTGCCAAGAACCTCAAGTCGTGTACATTCGGTGCGCCAAACTTGGAGTTGAAGGTGGGTGATATCGTTTACGACGACTGTTCCGAGTATGACATTACCATTAAGCAGGTTCCTGCTCCTGGCACTGTCTTGGAACACTCTTCGGTGGTTTGGATTTACGCTTATGACCGTTGTGGAAATGTAGATAGTATCTCCACCTTCGCGAAGGTACAAGAGCCTCAGAATGTCGTTACGATGGTCACTACGGATGTCGATACTTGTATCACTGGCGACGAGAAGTTCCCATTGTCAAGTAACAGTGTCAGATTCGCGACCGGACGTGTCTTGATCGAGCGTTATGACGGTTCTATTCGAGAGATTCCGAGTGTGTTCAACTACGACTACTATCGTGGTACCACCATGGACGAGAAGAACTTGATATTTAGTGATAACCCGCTTACCTACCGTAGCAAGTTTGAGCAATTGGTTGGTAACAGATATACCTCTTTGGAGGATGCTTTGGTTGACTATACAGGTTTGTCGAAGAACATTGAGAGTGGTTACTACACATTTATGGCCATGGATACCATGACAGGATGTTCCGCAACCGCCACCGCTTATGTTAATATCGCCGAGACTCCTCGTGTTAGGATTGCGGGCGCGACTTTGCATGAGTGTGAGGGCAATATGATCGATTTGAACGCTCATGTGCTTTGCGAGTCTGCTATGGGTGATACCATCCGTGACACCTACTGGACATTGAATGGTGAGCGTTTCGATTTCGACGACACCTTGAAGGGCAAGTTGTTGTATGACTACAACCATGCGACGCTCGCTTATGTTGCCGAGAACCGATGCGGTTCAACCTCTTCCCTCAATTCGTTGTTCTTGAATTGCGGCGACGACATCAATCCAACCAAGGCGGATAGCATCGAGTACTTCGGTTCTGCGGAAAATTTGGCGCTGTACAATAAGAATCGTCTCTACACCCATGATTCAGTTGTCTTGGATGTTCACAGACGTTATGCTCCTGATAGCCTCTTGGTTGAGACTGAACCTCACGATCCTACACGAATCTGGAGAGGTGAGACCGTCGTTTTGAGATTGAAGACTCAATATCCTTATCTCAATTCTTCTTGGTACAAGGTGGTCGGTCGTTACGACCGTGAGTTCTACGACATCACTACAGCGACGGAAGACTACTATTTCGGAGCTGACTCGACAAGATTTGAGTTGGACGACGAGGAGGATGTGATGTTGTACACAAGTTCATCCAAAGACTCTTATGTAGAGGATAACCCTCAGGATACGACATTCTACTATGTGACGATCGATGACGGTGTTTGTCCTGCCGCGGCAAGTAGTTTGATCCGAGTCGATGTGCTTACGCAATTGCCGACTGCCTTTACCCCTTATGTGAAGGATGGTTTGAACGATATCTTCATGGAGCGTCATCCAGTCACTATCTTCGACCGTTACGGACAGAAGATATTTGAAGGTGAGAATGGATGGGATGGTACCAATAAGAAGGGTGCTCGTGTCGATCCAGGCGTTTACTACTATAGCGTGGTGATGATCGACGGTACGGTGATGAAGGGAACCATCGAGGTGGTTTACCTTAGATAAGTAGATTAGGTCTGATCCTATGATAAGAAAAGGCGGGAACTTGGGTTCTCGCCTTTCTTGTTTTTTGTATGATCTATTGGTATGCGACCAATTGGGGTAATGCAAAACTTCTGAAATATTCTATTTTGGGTGTCTACATCATTGCATACAACGCAAGAAACATAATCAGCAGGTTGTTATCTGCGGGAGGTGCATCGAAAGAAGAGGACGTTTAACAATATGAAATTTAATCTCTGTTCAATGTTGCTAATTTGGACAAATTAAATTATTTTTGCTTTGTTTTGGAGTCAGTGCTAACGAAAAACAAATAGAAAAGAGCCGGAAACAATAACTGAATTTATTGCTACACATAATAAAATCATTTTAGCTTAGATTTATCTATCAGTTAAGTGTGGAGATTTCCCGCATCTGAAGATTTCTGATGCTCTTGTCTAAGCGTTGGTTTAACTTTATTTTATTGTCGATAAAAGGTTACGCCAAATACTTAATGATAAAATGTTGTCGGGTTTCACTCTTTTTCGTTTGTACGGCAATATACTGGCTTGCTTTTTCTGTCTTGCAAGATAGTTATTAAGAATAAATACGTTTATCATGAAGAAAATTTTAACAACTGTGATTGTGCTAATGTGTGTTATGGTTGCAAATGCCCAGAAGACGGTATCGTATCGTTATGAGAACACGCAAGCTCGTGCTATGGATGTTGTGTCGTCTGGCTATGTAAAGCCGTTGACAGTAGAATTGAAAGTGGATGATGCAAAAGGACGACAACATTTTTCGTATGACATGGACAAGGATTTTGTGGAGAATGATATGAAGGGCGATGTGGAGAATGTCCGTTCGTACGGTTTGTTCAGAGCATCTGCCGATGCGAATTGTGATGTAATCGTAGCTCCAACTTTCCACTTGTACACCAATGACAAAGGAGGTTATACCCTGGAGGTAGTAGGCTATGCGGCCGACTTTGTCAATTGGAAAACCATGAGTGATGAGGATGTGAGTTGGATTGATAAAGCGAAAACGACTGGTAATAGGAGTCAAATCGATGCGAAACTGAAAACAGGTAAGTGATAACCCCTTATAATGAGATGTTATGAAACTTAAATATTTACTACTGTTGCTATGCGCCATAGCTTTTCCCTCTACGACTACATATGCCCAAATTCACACTTCTACAAACAGTAGGATTGCAATCACAAAAGAAGCGAGAAAAAGGAATTTTGTGAATGATACGGCAAGCTATAATAGAATGTATGCTGGCCTAACGAAAAACTTCTTTTCTACGTCATGGACTCATGGAAGTAAGATCTGTAATGGAGCTGAATTGGGATATCTTAGAGGTGTCAGTCTGACAAAGAAATGTCCGCTCTTCTTGGAATTGGGTACTAGAATATCCTTTGACACTTACCGTGTGGGAGAGTCTTATGAAGGTATTTCTTTTATTCCATATAATATTGATCATGACGGCAGTAATCTTGATTATAATGCTATATGGAAACAAGTTTCATCTCTTCATAGTTTTTTGCTTGCTGTGTCCATACCTGTTAGTCTTACTTATAAACGGACATTTGCCAACGGTTTTTATTTGGCTCCCTATGTAGGTCCGCAATTAAGACTAAATATATTGGGCATGGAAAAGGTGAAAATCCATTTGGATGCTCCTTATGGTGAGTTTTCTTTCGATGATGAGTTGAAATATAGTCTGCTCAACGATGAAGAGACTAATCCTGCCATGAAACGAGCTCAATTGGGATTCCAATTTGGATTAAACTTAGGCTATAAAGTAATGAATTTCGGTTTGGGCTATGATATGGATCTATCAACTAAGTTTAAAGGAGGACAAAAATATAGTACTATTTTCGGTTTGTCATTCTCTGTTGGTTTGAATTTTTAAAATGTTTAAAGTATGTATAGAACTGTAAAGCGTTTATTTTTTGCAATAGTGTCGATGGTGATGCTATTAGTGTCATGCTCGAATGATGATTTTAAAAATTCAGAGTTTATACAACTGGTTATGTCCGGGGAAGGAGGTTCCCAAATAATCACTAGTATTGAGAAATTTTATTCATACAATAGCTCTACAAGCAGAGATCTCTCTTATACAGATTACAATTTCAAATCTTCGGCGGAATGGTGTGTGGTTTTTAAAAATCCAGAGAAGGGAGGAGGTTTTACTGTGATGGTGGAAAAAAATCCAAGTACAAAGGAAAGCAGAATAGCTAATGTGGTTATGGTGACAAAGACATATCCGGAGAGGAGATCTTGCGTATTGTCAGTTTTACAGTCGCCGGCAGATATTGTAACGGAGAAACCTAATGGTAAACTACCTGGAAAATTCTCTGTGTCAGCTACGAAGCAAGTTTGTTTCTCTCAAGGTAATTTGCAGTATCAAGCTAGCACCAAAACCTGGCGTTTTGCTGAATGTCAGTACGATATAGTTGGTGCGGATAATTCAAAAATATCATCTTATAATAGCGGATGGATTGATCTCTTCTGTTGGGGCACATCGGGCTACAATGAGATGTTTCCACCGTACATGACCTACACTAATTCAAACTTTGGGGATGGAACTACTGATATTTCTGGCACCAAGTACGATTGGGGCGTATATAATGCCATTGGCAATGGCGGTAATAAAGCCGGCATGTGGCGCACTCTGACTATGGAGGAATGGACCTATTTGCTCGATACCCGTACAGATGCCCACAGTTTGCGTTTTTATGCAAAGGTCAACGGTGTAGATGGTATTGTTCTGTTGCCCGACGGAAGAGAGTTGCCTTCGGACTTGACACCACAGGACAATGGCTACAGTAAGCACGAGTGGAGTGAGATGGAATCTCTCGGAGCTGTCTTTTTGCCTAGTGCTGGTTATCGAGAGAACGGAAAGTTCTATAATGACTACTATTATCACTATTACTGGTCGTCCACTTCATGTAATAGCGAAGGCTACTCGGCCTATTTTCTCGATGGTGACAGTGGTTGTGTTCGTGGCAACTGGAATGACTCCAATAGTAAAGGATATTCAGTGCGTTTAGTCTCAGAATAATGTTATTGACGGTATATGAAAATATAATGCAAGAGGGCGTACTTACTAAGTTAAGACGCCCCCTTTTCGTTTTCTCAGTAATCTTTATTGTAGAAACGATGCCTTATTGGATTCCCAGTTCGTTTTTCTGAATGAATCTTAACTGTTGTTCCAAAGCCTCTACCTTCCGCATGTGGTAACCGGCTGCTTGGGCGGCTTTGATAGGATTGGAATAGATCGCCTCGATCTCCAATTTCCTACGGTTGTCATAATCCAGTCGCATGCTGGGTGCGTAAGGTTCCATACGGTCTGTGCTCTCCAGCATCTTCCCCACGAAATCATCTTTGATGTTCGCACCGCAAGCCCTGGCGCCCTCCACCGTCTCCTGCATCAAATCCGTGATCAGTTGTCGGGCGGCTGGATCCTGCATCATCTTGTCGGTGGTGGTATGGAGGATAATGGAGAGGCCATTGTATGGAATGTTCCAAACCAGTTTCCGCCAACGGAATAGGTTGAGGTCCTCGCATTGTCTGAAGGGAACATTCGAATCGTTGAAGTCGTTGGCCATTTGTTCGGCCACTTCTTGGTTGTATTGATTGTTCAGGTATCCTACGGTAAGTTCTCCGTAGTCCGCGTGGAGGATATGTCCGGCGCTGATTCGGGATGTGCAGATGAAGGCCATGCCACCTGCAATGTGGCATTGCGGGAAATATTTCGCCAACTCCTCCTCCGCACCCAATCCGTTTTGGATCAGGACGATGGTGGTTCCCTCTTTTGCCAAAGGACGCAATATCTCAGGCAATAGACCATTCTGCGTCGCCTTCATGCAGACCAATACCACGTCGCATGTAGGCATATCCGCACTGTTTCGGTAAACATTCATTTGGTCGAGGTGGAAGTCCCCCTTTACTGACTTGACCTCCAATCCATGAGCCTTGATATAGTCGTATTCGTTATGGTAAAGGAAGTGTACCTCTTTTCCGTTGAGGGCCAAACGGCCGCCATAATATCCGCCGACGGCACCCGTTCCGATGACTGCATATTTCAAATCCATACGATTCCTTATTTGTTGAATTTCGCGATGTTTATTCTTTCCCAAATACAATCGGGTATCATCTTCCAAAAACTCACCAGGAGTCTGTACCGCCAATCCACTGTGATGATCCTTCTCCGCTTCATGACGCCTTTGACGACCTTGCTAGCCACATATTCAGCGCTCATCAGCATAGGGTAGTTGTGTTTCAATAATTCTGTAGCGACAAATCCTGGACGGATCTCCGAGAAGTGTACCTTCGCCTTTTTGATGGTCGCCAATTGCGCCAATGCCTGCACATAGGTGCCTTGGAATTTCTTGGTGGCGGAGTAGGCGGGAGCCACGCCAATGCCTTTGGTGCGCGCCACGGAGGTGATGACAGCGATCTGTCCCTCTCGCTTCTGTTCCACAAAGTAGTTGAACACATAGTCCAACATGCGTGTCATCCCTTCGCAGTTGGTGCGGACCGTATTCAGTTCTATGGTGTCGTCCAACGCTTGGTTTTGGTATCCTATACCGGAACTATGGAAATAGAGGTCCATGCCCCCTAAATCGTCAATTAGTTGTTGGAGCGGTTGGGTGGCCTCCGTTTGGGTGATGTCTATCGAGGCGGTTGCCTTCACGTTGGGTAGTTCTCCCTTGATGCGTTCAAGGTGCTCCGATCGTCGTCCGGCGATACCGACTTCGTGGCCTTGTTGACTCATGATTTTAGCGACTTCCAAGCCGATGCCTGATGTCGCCCCCATTATGATAACTTTCATAAAAATCTTGTTTTTTTCGGTTTGATGGGCCGTTTGTTACGAACCCAATTATTTTATTGATGGCTTCGATGTATGAATATACAAGAATGCCGAATATTATCGGTCGCAAAGGTGGCAAAAAGAAAAAAAATATCCTAATTTCGCGTCAAAATCATAGGGAGGAAATATTCTGTCTTGGTGATTGGATAAAATAGTATAATTTTTAGTGTTATATGGATAATTGGTTGGTGAATTTATTTACGCACACGAGCGTGGCGCAGTCCATTATTTTGGTGGCAGCCACCATCTTTGGCGGATTAGCGTTGGCGAAGTTGAAATTCAAGGGATTGTCATTGGGCGTGACATGGATTTTGTTCGTCGGTATCTTGATTGGTCAGTTCGAATTTATTCCTTTGGATGATGAAGTGCTCCATTTCGTGAAGGAGTTTGGATTGATTTTGTTCGTCTATTCAATTGGTCTTCAGGTGGGACCTGGTTTCTTCTCCTCTTTCAAGAGTGGAGGTGTCACTTTGAATATGTTGGCGGTGGGCATCGTCGCATTGGGTGGTGTCACAGCCGCGCTGATCGGTGTGTTGGGAAATATGGACTTGGCTTCTATGGCCGGTATCATGTCGGGTGCGGTGACCAATACACCAGGTTTGGGCGCCGCACAGCAAACCTACTACGATCTGTACCACGAGTCTGCCTCTATTCTTTCCGCTGGTTACGCCATTGCCTATCCAATGGGTGTGATAGGTGTGATCCTAACTTGTTTGGCTATTTCAAAGTTGTGTAAGGACAAGGAGAAGGTGGAGCAGGTGATGGATCAGAAGAATATGGATATGTTTACCATCGAGATCCGAAACAATGCTTGCGACAATATTACCATTGGAAAGTTGAAGGATATTTTAGGCGTAAAATTCGTGGTGACACGTTTGTATCATCCGGAGAAACAATTCATGGAGGTGCCGAACGACTCTTCAGTTTTGTCTCTTGGCGATAGAATCTATGTCGTTTGCGATAAGTCATCTTCCCAAAACGTCGAAATGTGCACGGGTAACCGTATCGAGATGGATTTGGATGAGTGGGATTTGTTGGACAACCGTTTGATCTCCAAGAAACTGAAGGTGACTCGTGCTGAGGTAGAGGGTAAGACCATTGCCGAGATGAATTTCCGCGGCAATTACAATTTGAATATCTCCCGTGTCATCCGTGGTGATGTCAGCATCTTCCCATCCACTGGTTTGCGTGTCGCTTTGGGCGATATCATTGTAGTGGTTGGTAATGAACAAGGTATCCAGCAGGCGGCCACCTATGTGGGTAACGCCAAGGCTAAGTTGAACGAACCATTCCTGATGCCTATCTTCTTGGGTATTATGTTGGGTGTGATATTGGGATGTGTGCCTTTGGCCATTCCTGGTGTGCCTATCCCTGTGAAGTTGGGATTGGCGGGCGGTCCGTTGGTGGTGGCTATCTTGATGAGCCGTTTCGGTACCCGTATGGGTATTGTCACCTATGCTACCCACAGCGCGAAGAAGATGTTGCAAGAGGTGGGTATCACCCTCTTTATGGCGGCGGTCGGTTTAAGTTCAGGAAAGATATTCTTCTCCACTTTGATGGAGCACGGTTTGTCTTGGTTCTTGATGGGTGCTATGATTACCCTCATTCCTGTGGTGATCATCTCCTTGATTGGTCGATTCTTCTGCAAGTTGGAGGTGCCGCAATTGCTTGGCCTTCTCTCAGGTGGTATGACAGATCCTGCGGCATTGGCCTTCTCTAATACAATCACAGAGGGCAAAGCCTCTTTGTCATACGCGACAGTCTATCCGTTGACGATGTTCTGCCGTATCCTCTGCGCGCAGGTGATTATCCTGCTTTCGGTGGGATAGCAGGATGCCTTTTATGGAATGAGCAAAAGGGGATGTGCTGTTAGTGCATCCTTTTTTTTGCCCGCTCGTGGGAGCGTATTGCATACGCCCTGATGGATACACCCCTACAGGTGATGTCTTATTCCTCCTTCTTTCCGAACGAAGGATCGATTTTCAGCATTGTGGCAAGCACGATGCCGGGAATCGTGCAGAGGCATACCCAGACAAAGAAGTGGCTGTATCCTAAAAATTCCTCGATTTGTCCTGCCACTCTACCAGGGAGCATCATGCCCAAGGCCATGAATCCAGTACAGATCGCATAATGCGATGTGGCGTATTCTCCTCTGGAGATGTAGATGAGGTAGAGCATGAAAGCGGTGAACCCAAATCCATAACCAAACTGTTCGATTGCCACGAATGCGCAGATGAGGCTGTAACTCTCTGGCTGCGCGTAGGCCATGAATACATATAGAAGGTTCGGTACATTCATTGCGAGCGCCATCGGTAGGAGCCATTTGCGCAAACCGTCCTTGGCAGCCATGATACCGCCTAGGATGCCTCCTAATGTCAAAGCTACGACACCGACGGTGCCGTAGGCGAAGCCAATCTCTTTGGTGGAGAGGCCCAGACCTCCTGCCTCCAGACTATCCAATAGGAAAGGGGTGGCTATCTTCGTGAGTTGGGCTTCTCCTAAACGGAACAGCAGGATGAATGCCAATGAGAGCAGAATGCCCTTCTTGGAGAAGAAACTGCCGAAAGAGGAGAAGAAAGATTTGATTGGCTCCTTTCCTTGTACGCTTTGATCGTTGTTTGGCTTGGGCAATACAAAAAAGTGGTAAACCGCAAGGGCCAGAAAGATACCCGCGCTAGTCAAGAAGGTGATGCTCCATGAAATAGGTATGTTATTGCTCTTTTCCTCCAAATAGCCGGCCAACATCACCAAGGCACCCTGTCCCACAATCATGGAGATACGGTAGAAGGTGCTGCGGATACCTACGAAGAGCGACTGTTGGTTGTCGTTCAGGGCCAACGTGTAGAATCCGTCCGCAGAGATGTCGTGTGTGGCGGAGCAGAAGGCTACCAACCAGAGAATCGCCAAGGTGCTTTGGATCCAAAAGTCTGTCGGTATGCAGAATGCGACGCCAGCAAGTCCGGCGCCGATCAAGAGTTGCATGGTGATGATCCACCACCGTTTGGTCTTCATGACGTCAACGAAGGGACTCCAAAAGGGTTTGATAACCCATGGCAGGTAAAGCCAGCTGGTGTACATCGCCGCATCCGCATTGGACATGCCTAACCTTTTATACATAATGAGTGCGAAGGTGGTCGCAGCGATCACGTAGGGAATGCCCTCCGCGAAGTAGAGAGATGGGACCCAAGCCCAAGGGGAAATCTTTTGCCGATTCATAGACTATTTTCTTGTACTGATATTATTATTTACTAAACCAATATTCAAAGATAATCTTTTCGGACGAAGAATGACCGCTTTTGAACTGATAAAGTGTCTGCCGAACTTCACAAAGCGTAATGAACGGAACTTTTTTTTATCGACCGCTGCGCTCTGTTTTTTTGCGTGAGAATATAATAATGAGGTGTATAATCACGCTTCTCGCCACAATGTGTTTTTGCTTATTGTTCTATAACATATAATCATGGGCATCTCTCCGATAAGTTGTTTTTTAACATTGATTTTGTCCCTATAAAAAGCTTATTGAGGGATTCTAATAGGTTTCAGAGGAATATATGCCTATAAAAATGGGTTCAATTATTATCCGATAAATAGTGAATGGATGTGGGAAAATAACCGTCCGGAAGTTTGGATGTTGAGAGAATATAGACTAAGTTTGAATTGTTGAGTTGATGATGATGTCACTCAAATCAGTGTTATTAATGGTAAGTCTAATTAAAATTTTACGGCCATGAGAAAAGGAATCGCAATTTTATCAGTGTTGGGTGTATGTGCTATCGCAGCAGTAGTTTATCAAAATCACTTGAACAATACTTGTGAGCTTAGTGCGGCAAACGCGGAGCCAGAGCCAGACATGATTCTTCAAGAGCCAGTAGAAGAAACTTTGGGTGGAGATCAATTGTTCTCATCCATCATCAATTCATCATCTGCGATAGACGCGCAACAAACTTATTTTGAATAATCGTCCACGTAGGTAAGTCGATAATGGGTAATGTGTGCCTATAAAGGTATGGCACAATTATGCGGGAGATCTCAATTGGGGTCTCCCGCATTGTTTTATGGAGGGTAGGTAGTGTATCCGTGTACATCCGTTGGCTAAGGCGCAAAAAAAAGAGGTCTCCGCATGGAAACCTCTTTTTTATATGGGTAAAACCGTTATTAAGCGTTCTTTACCTTAGCAACAACTGCCTTGAATGCCTCAGGTTGGTTCATGGCCAAATCAGCCAAAACCTTACGGTTCATCTCGATACCTGATTTGTGGATAGCGCCCATCAATTGTGAGTATGACATACCCTCCAAACGAGCGGCTGCGTTGATACGTTGGATCCACAATGCGCGGAAGTTACGCTTTTTATTCTTACGATCGCGGAAAGCATACAAAAGACCCTTCTCCCAAGTGTTCTTTGCTACTGTCCAAACGTTCTTTCTTGCACCATAGTAACCTCTGGTGAGTTTCAAAATTTTCTTTCTCTTTGCTCTTGAAGCAACGTGATTTACTGATCTTGGCATTTTCTTAAATTTTTGTGACCGTTAGCGCCTCAATTGAATGAGAACTTCATGCTAAGCAATCGATTAATAATTAGTTTAACGCAAGCAAAGCATGCTCTTTACGCTCTTAACA